>JAAUSR010000071.1 GCA_012032555.1 Thioploca sp. | reverse complement strand
ATACACAAATTTCTGTCCGAACATGAAGAGTATCACTAGGAGTACCAATTCCAGTTATATGAGCTGTTCTTGACTCTCCACCGGTTAACACATCGACTTCCCAGTAACCAATATCATTAACATCAAAATCGTTACTAATGCTAACTGCCTTTA
This sequence comes from Thioploca sp., assembly GCA_012032555.1. Lineage (GTDB taxonomy): Bacteria > Pseudomonadota > Gammaproteobacteria > Beggiatoales > Beggiatoaceae > Thioploca. The sequence goes on along the minus strand of JAAUSR010000071.1, from coordinate 28,344 downwards.
AAGACGTAGATATGAGCAACCAGGCAACTAACCACAGTGATTTTAGAGAACTATTCATCAAGCTTCTCCTTATAATTTATTGAGTTGTTGAAAAATAAGCTATTTATTATGATAAATACTTCTTAAGTATAACACTTTTTTTATGTCAAGATAAAAACTTACACCGGTTATTATGTTTAATTAAAAGTGCTGCACAAGCCTTGTTCCAAAAAGTTTAGATCAGCAAAGGTATTATCAATATCCTCGCTAACCAAATTGAAATGGGATGACTGAAATGAAATGTTGCTCATCGCCAATAAATCTGCCAACGGTATTTCACTATTCAACTGTAACTGATTTAGCTAAATTTCGGGGTTGATCAACATCAGTACCTTTAATTAAAGCCACATGATAAGCCAATAATTGTAAAGGAATCGCATAAACAATGGGTGAGATAATTTCTTCTATATGACCTAATTCAATGACTTTAATATAATCAGATGGTTGCATGATGGCATGATGATTAGCAAAAATAAGTAATCGTCCACCTCGAGCATGGACTTCTTGCAAGTTGGATTTTAATTTTTCTTGTAAAGCATCATTCGGTGCTACTGCAATCACCGGCATAGCGGCATCAACCAAAGCGAGAGGGCCATGTTTAAGTTCACCGGCTGGATAAGCCTCAGCATGAATATAAGAAATTTCTTTTAGTTTGAGTGCACCTTCCAAAGCGATGGGATAATGAATACCTCTGCCTAAAAATAAGGCATGTTGTTTATCCGCAAACTGCTCAGCAATTTGGGTTATTTGAGCATCTAGTTTTAGGATGTTTTCAATTTGTCTTGGTAAGGATAGTAATGCCGCTACAATCTTTTTTTCTACCTCCACCAACATACCACGATTTCGTCCCAGTAGAACGGTTAATATTAATAAGCAAACTAATTGTGTAGTAAACGCTTTAGTAGAAGCCACCCCGATTTCTGGACCGGCATGAGTCATTAACACGAGGTCTGAAGCACGCACTAAAGCACTTTCCGGCACATTGCAAATCGCTAAACTCGGTCCAAAACCTAAATGTTTCGCCTCGTGTAAAGCGGCTAAGGTATCCGCAGTTTCACCAGATTGTGATAAAGTAACGATTAAAGTTCTGGGATTAGCTAACGGTTGACGATAGCGAAATTCACTAGCAATTTCCACAAAACAAGGTATTTTAACAACAGTTTCGATCCAATAACGTGCAACCAAACCGGCATGATAACTCGTACCACAAGCGATAATTTGAACGGCGGTAATAGGATCTAATAAATTGGCTGATTGAGTGCCTAATATCGCTGCTAAGAGGCTTTCTTGGTAAATACGACCCTCTAACGTTTTTGCTATGGCGTGGGGTTGTTCAAAAATCTCTTTGTGCATGTAATGGCGATGTTCACCCCGTTCCATCGTATCTGTCGCTAAGTGGCTAACCTGTTCACTACGGCTTACTTGATTACCCATCAAATCCGTTATCTGAAAGTTATCCCGTTGTAAAGTAGCGATATCGCCATCTTCTAAATAAATAATTCGTTGAGTAACTGGCACCAGCGTAATCGCATCAGAAGCAATGAAATGTTCACCAATCCCCATTCCAATGACTAACGGACTACCAAGTCGTGTGGCAATGAGACCATCCGGTGCCGACGAACTCATCACCGCTATGGCATAAGCTCCTTTGAGTAAAGGTAAGGTGGCTAGAACAGCCGAATTCAAGTCGTTATTGAGTTGTAGAAAAAAGTGAATTTGATGGGCAATAACTTCGGTATCGGTATCAGAAACGAACTGATAACCCTGTTGCTCTAATTGGCGACGCAAGGCAAGATAATTTTCAATAATACCGTTGTGGACTACAGCAACCGTATTTCTAGAAATATGCGGGTGTGCATTTTCATCACTGGGCTTGCCATGAGTTGCCCAACGAGTATGGGCTATCCCAATGGTAGAAGAAAAAGTAACGTTTCTCAGTTTAGTTTCCAGTTGTTGGACTTTACCGGTAACACGCTGACTTTTGAGTTCGTGCGAAGCGTCATCAAGAATAGCAAGACCGGCTGAATCATAACCTCGATATTCAAGTCGCTTCAAGCCTTCCATCAGAATAGGCACCACATTACGCTTAGCAATAGCACCAATGATACCACACATGGGGTTATTCCTTTTAGATTAAATTAGATCAAAATTTTGAGTAAAATTAGCCTAATTTTTAGGGTTCGATTTTACTGCCTAACAATTGTAAAAATTTCGCTAACCATTGTGGGTGTGCTGGCCAAGCGGGTGCACTTACCAAGTTGCCATCAACATGAGCCGCATCTAGAGGAATTTCTTGCCAATGACCTCCAGCAACTTTGACTTCTGGTGCTACCGCTGGATAAGGTGAACACGTTTTGTCGGTTAAAACACCAGCAGCAGCTAACACTTGAGCACCATGACAAATAGCAGCAATGGGCTTTTGTTGTTCAGCAAAATGGCGAACAATATTTAATACTTGTGGGTTAAGACGAATATACTCTGGTGCCCGCCCACCGGGAATAACCAAAGCGTCATAATTTTCTGCTTTAATTTCTGTAAAAGTAGCATTTAACGTAAAATAATGACCTGGTTTTTCACTGTAAGTTTGGGCCCCCTCAAAATCGTGGATAGCGGTATGTACCGTATCACCGGCTTTTTTATCGGGACAAACTGCGTCTACTTGATGTCCTACCATTAATAATGCTTGAAACGGCACCATCACTTCGTAGTCTTCAACATAATCACCTACAAGCATTAATATTTTTTTGACACTCATGGTTCCTCCTTAGACTCATTTAATTAATCCGGTTGATATTAATTTCCGGTAGCGTATTTATTTCTTAAAATAGTATATTATCGCATTCAGTGTGATTTCAGAAGAGGTAATCCCATCTGGAATGGATAAAATACAATCGGTGTAACCTTAAAACCCCTAACATTCTCAAGCTTAACTGAATAGCAGTGATTCTATACGGGCTATTCAACCAAAGTGGACAATTATTTGCCTGATAACTTCATAAAACAGCTTGAGTTAGCGAATCAGCTACCGATAAAAAAGAAAACATCCCCTCTCTTACTTACTGAAAAAGAAAACTCAACTTGCTTAAGTCAATGGATTTAGCCTACACTTGCTAACCAACGGGGGTTAGTTAAGACTCCATCATTGAGCTTATTGTAAATAGTTTTCGCAACGGGTTAGATAAATTTGTGCCGCTTTATCTTGGGGATCAACTTGTAAGATAGACTTGAAACAACGGCGTGCTTGAATGAATTCTTTTTGAAAATAGTGTGCTAGTCCCTGTTCAAAATCGGTTAAAGTTTGCATTTTTAACTCAATGATAGTCGGATCTTCACCGTCAAAAACTTCATAAACCGTTATGGGTTTGGATTTACCTCTGACCATAACCGTATCTAACATTCGAATGACGTATTGTGAGGTATCATTTAAACAAGAATAGGTATTTTCTGAAATTAATAAATTTGAACCATACATCTTGGTCATCCCTTCGAGGCGAGAAGCTAAATTAACGGCATCCGAAATCACCGTCCCATCCATTCGATTTTGATAGCCCAATGTTCCTAACATCAATGCACCAGTATTAATTCCAATGCCAATTTTAATGGGTTGATAACCCGCTCTATTACGACCTTGATTGTAGCAAACTAGGGTTTTTAACATAACAATCGACGCTTGCATCGCTTCGTCCACATTGTTAGGAAATAGTGCCATGATAGCATCACCAATATATTTATCAATAATACCATGATATTGCTTAATAATCGGGGCCATTTGGCTGAGATAACTATTGATAAAATTAAAGTTCTCTTGAGGTGTCATTCCTTCTGATAAAGTAGTAAACCCACGAATATCCGCAAATAACACCGTCATTTCTTTTTCAACTTGATCACCCAATTGAATGTCAGTGACACTTTTTTTATTGAGTAACCCGAGCAGTTCGCTCGGGACAAAGCGTTCATAAGCTTGATTGAATTCGATCAGTTTAGTATTGAGTTCCTTGAGTTCCTGTTCAGCTTGCTGACGTTCAAGAAGTCTTTGGTGTAATTGTTCATTTAACTGTTTTAATACAATTTGATTTAATTCAATTCTAAGTAAATCATAATAGGAGCGGAGACTAGCAACCATGCTCACAAATAACCGCTGTTGAGTCAGTTCTACTTTGAGTTTGTAATCATTAATATCGTAGTTAACGATAACGGACTGTTCCGGGGCTTGTCCGGGTTGACCCGTGCGGAGAATAATTCGCACCAAATGATTCTTCTGGGCTTGACGAATGTATTTGACCACCTGTAAGCCAGAATCATGTTCTTCCATAACCACATCGAGAAAAATAACGGCAATATCTGGGTGATTATCGAGCAAAGCTTTGGCTTCTGCTCCAGAATAGGCTGATAGAAAAGTAAGTGCTTTTCCCTGAAATACAAAGCCATCTAAAGCCAATTGAGTTACTTCGTGAATCTCACGTTCATCGTCAACAATCATCACCTTCCAAACATCCGCATGAGAATTAGGAACCCAGTTTTGTTCCTCAAGATAGGAGTCATAATTAGTATTCTCTTCTTCATTCTCAGCAGCCAAAAATAATTTATCCTCTTCAGCAGCCGATTCATCCGCTAAAATCAATTCATCGTCATTCGCGAATAGGTCACTCACTTCCTGACCACTATCCAAAATCTCATTGATTTCATTTGAATTATTTTGACTCTTAGGGGTATCGTCTTGTTTAGTCATGTTTTACTACTACTCGGTTAATTGGGTAGGTAACTCCAAAATAAAAGTAGTTCCTTCATTAAGTGTGCTCTCGCAACGGATAGTCCCCTTCAACTTTTGTGTCACAAGATTGTAAACAATATGTAATCCTAGCCCAGTTCCTCCATGAATACGACGAGTGGTAAAAAAAGGTTCGAAAATTTTGCCCAGATTTTCCGGCGGAATACCACAACCGTCATCTTGATATTTTAGAATCAGCCGTTCTGATTCAGAGTAGCAATCAAAAGTAAGTTGACCAATTTGATTATCCGGATAAGCATGATGGAGTGAGTTCATTACCAAATTAGTAATAATTTGCGAAAAAGCACCAGGATAACTATTCATTTCTAAGTCATCCTCCCCATTAATCGTTATTTGATGCGGGGTTTGTTTTAAATGGGGTGTTAAATTAATTAAAGTATCCTTGATATATTTTTTAACTGTGAACTTGCGTTTATCGAGGTGAGTCTGATCAACGGCCACTTGTTTGAAACTTTGTACTAATTTCCCAGCGCGTTCTAGGTTATTTAAAATCATTTGGCTGCTTCGAGTGGCAACTTCTAAATAAGTTTTTAAAGCTGATCCTTTTAATTCTTTGTTTTCAAAGGCCATCGCGGTAACTTTGGTTTTATGCTCTAAAGTAGAAGCGGCGGTGATACCAATACCGAGCGGGGTATTAATTTCATGAGCAACTCCGGCAACGAGATTACCTAACGAAGCCATTTTTTCTGATTCAATCAGTTGTGCTTGAGTGGCTTTAAGATGTGCTAGCGTTTCAGAAAGTTCTCGAGTTCGTTCAACGACTTTTTGTTCCAAATTATTATAAAGATAAGCATTTTCAATGGAAATCGCCACCTGAACCGACAACATATTTAATACTTGTAACCGTTTCGGAGTAAACGCACTGGTGGTCAAATTATTTTCTAAATAGAGAATCCCGGTGAGTTTGCCTTGGTTAAGCAGTGGATGTGCCAGAATCGATTGGGGTTGTTGGTTAACGATATAGTGGTCTTTACCGAACTGATTATCACGCTGAGCATCATTTAGCACGACGGTTTGGTGAGTGTGTACCACATAGTTAATAATACTCATTGGTAATTGGTCAGTTATCGTCGCCGCTGCAATCGGGATTGAAGTTTTATCAATAGCACTACCGGCTTCAATCAACCACTGTCCGGATTTCTCCACCAGTAAAAACCCGTGTTGAGCACCAGCATTTTCGATCACGACATTCATCATGGTGGTGAGCAGCTTATCTAGGACGATTTCACTAGAAATGGCTTGGGAAGCCTTCATCACGGTAGCCAAATCTAAAGTTTCACCAAGATGGCTAGTGGTCGTTTGGACGGTGGTAATATCAAGACTTTGAAAGCGGTCTTTCGCTGTTTTTTCTAGTGAATAGGGGTATTTTTCCTGTAAATGCTCGATTTTACGACTCGCACCCCATAACTGATAGCCATAGTGAGCTTTTTTCAGGTAAATTCGGGCAATTTCTTTTTTACCCTGGCTTAACCAGAAACGGCTTGCTAGTTCGTTAGCTAAGGCTGCATTGTGAATAAAGTCTTGTTGAACCGCTGATTGAACCGCTTGATCGTAAAGATCTAAGGCTTCCATTTCATCACCTTGCAGGCGAGCCATTTCAGCAGCCACCAGTTGATATTTATGCAGTGAATTTGCTGGACAATGTTCCGCCCAGATTTGCATTTGGGCTTGATTGGATACTAATTTATTCCAATATTGGGTTTGTTTTACTGTTGGAGCCGTTGGATAACAAGCCGCTAAACACAGTGATTGATAAAAGTTTTGCTCGACTAACTGGTTATGACCCACTGCGTAAACTAATAGTTTTTCTGCCTCAAAGGTATGTTCTAGCGCTGCTGGGTAGTATTCATAAAGGTAAAGTACTTGTGCCATTAAAATCTGATAAGTGCAAATGGCGAGGAAACTTTGGTGCGATTCGCAGGTTTTAATATACTGTTCCTGGCTATCAATAGCCGGGGTAGTAAAATCCGTTGGGTTTGCAGTTTCCCCAGTCAAATTGAGCATAGCGGCTTGGGCACCGAGCATAATGTCGATTGACCAGTTATTGGCCGTTTTTTGGTTGAAGTGCAAATAATTAGGCACATGGGCTAACAATTCGGGGAGGTTTTTACCTTGAAAAAAGCCATTGAGCAGTTTGTACATTAAAATATAACCCGCCCATTGGATTTCTCCAGAAGCGAGACCCGCTTGATATCCCGCATCTAATATGCCATTTGCCCAGCGTAGGTGGTTGACCCAAATGCCAATTTCGGTACTGACAATCAAGGCAATTTTACATTGTTGACTCAAGTTGCCCGTTGTTTCGACTAAATTTTGAGCTAACATAGCAAATTGGTAGCCGGCTCGATATTGACCACGAGAAACCAGAACCAAGCCATGATTAGCATAGCCAATGGGCGATTCCGGGGAGGCACCATATCGCAAGGAAAGATTGGAAGCTTTGAGATTAATAATAGGAAACAGCGCCTGATCAGCAACAAAAGTGGGTGCAGCTAAGTTAGCTAATAATTTAAGCGCGACTTTCTTTTCGGGATCAGTGACCGGGGGTTGATTAAATAAGGATTCTAAATCCTGTCCGGCTAAAATGGTGTCCGTTTCAGCCAATTCCGCTTCCACCGCCGCCGGTAAATGCGCTTGCGGCAAATGAATACCCACTAAAGCCAATGCCTGCCGACCAATTTGGATCGCATCCAAACATCGCGCTCTAAGAGTATATTGTACAATTAATAAGTAATAAATTTCCGCTTTCTCTAACACTGAGTTAACGTGATTGAGGGTTAAATTAATCAACGCTTCAGAACGGTCAAACTGTCCATTTAAATACGCAACTGTCGCTAATTCTTGGTGCAAAGCCAAAGTGAGGGAATAATGTTCTTCCCAACAGTGAGCGGTTAAGTTCTCTATTCCCTGAGTGAGATAGGCACTAGCCGCCGCATAAGCAGTCGCTTCCTTGGCTTTTTGACCCGCTTCCAAGTTCAGCGCCGCCAACTGAATTTTCTCGGCGGTGATGGTGAGCAATTCTTTGCCAACATTAAGATGATCAACCACTTCAAAAATTCTTTCTGCCCGTTCTTGAGGTGAAATTTTGGCCAATAGCAGTTGACCAATTTTTAAGTGAACTGCTTTTTTCTGATCCTCATCGATCAACGCATAGGCAGCTTGTTGGACGCGGTCGTGCAAGAATTTAAAATTAAGAACGAGAAGATTAGAACTCAAAATATCCACCTCGGTCATTTCTAACTCTGAAGTTGGTAAGATCAGACCGAATTGAATAGCGCTCATTAAATCTTGGAAAGTTTCTTTGACTGGTTTTTCATCGATAATACTCAACGTTTGCAGGTTAAACCGATTGCCAATACAGGCGGCGAGACGCAATACTTGTTGAGTGCGAATGGGTAATTTCTTCAGTTTGGACAACATGAGTTCGACTACGTTATCGGTAATATCGAGCGCTTCAATTTGGTCAACATTCCACTGCCACTGACCATAATCGCCGGCTTTGGGAATATAAAAGGTGAGTAGATCTTCTTGATACAGCGTTTGCAGAAATTGGTTGACAAAGAAAGGATTACCGCCGGTTTTGCGCATGAGCAACTCAGCAAGCGAATTCACCACTTGTAGTCCACTGTGCAAGGTATCAGCGAGCAAATGGGCCACCTGATCCAAATTCAGTGGCGTCAAAGTAATCTGATTAAGATTGAGTTTGGTTTTACGCAGCCGCTCGAGCGCCATCATAAATGGGTGGGTCGGAAATACTTCATTGTCCCGATAAGCCATAATTAAAAATAAATGATGGAGGGTTTCATCGGTGAGCATTAATTCAATCAATCTAAGGCTGGCTGGATCAACCCACTGTAAGTCGTCTAAAAAAATTACCAGCGGGTGTTCGGCTTGGCACAGGGCGTGAACAAATGACTGAAAAACCAGGTTAAACCGATTTTGGGCTTCAATGGCAGCCAGCGCTTGGACGGGGGGTTGCGGTCCAATAATGAGTTCAATCTCGGGAATAACATCGATAATCACTTGACCATTAGCACCGAGTGCTTTCAAGAGTTGCTTTCGCCAACTTTGCAATTGTGGGTGACTTTCGGTCAATAGTTGCCGTACCAGTTCACTAAACGCATTGACTACCGCTTTATAAGGCACATTTTGTTGAAATTGATCAAATTTACCGGCGATAAAATAGCCACGATGCTGAGTTACCGGTTTATAAATCTCTTGTACCAGTGAAGATTTACCGATACCCGAATAACCGGCTACCAGCATCACTTCAATGTGTCCTTGACTCACTTGCGCAAACGCGCTCATTAAGGTCTCAATTTCTTGACTACGGCCGTATAATTTCTGTGGAATTTGAAATTTGTCGGAAATGTCATGACGTGCTAAGGCAAAAGTTTCGATATGCCCCAGCGTCTGCCATTGCTGCTGGCAAACTTCGAGATCAGCTTTAATGCCCCAAGCACTTTGGTAACGGTCTTCAGCATTTTTTCCAACAATTTCATAATAATATTTGCAATCGTCGACGGAATAGCTGAATTGACTTCTTGAGGGGGTTGTGGTTTTTTAGCCAAATGACAATGGACTAGTTCTAAAGCGTCGCTGGTTTTAAAAGGTAATTGTCCGGTGAATAATTCATACAGGGTCACCCCGAGAGAATAAAAATCAGTGCGGTAATCCAAGCTACGATTCATCCGCCCAGTTTGCTCTGGGGACATATAACTTAACGTTCCTTCTAATACTTCCGGATTTTTGAGGGTGGGATTCTCTCGGGAGAATTGGCTGGATATACCAAAATCAATAATTTTGAGTTGATTGGTGTAAGGATTAAATACAATATTAGCTGGGTTAATATCTTTGTGGATAAGATTAGCCGCGTGAATTTCACCGAGACCTTCGGTTATTTTAATGGCCATATCGAGCCAGGCTTCCAGGTGCAAATGTTGTTCAATTAGTAACTGATTTAAAGGAGTAGCCTGACAATCCTCCAAAAACATCATCAACGTATTTTGGTATTTTTCCATACTATACGCTTTGATCAGGTAATTGGAATTCAACGACCGGGTAATTTCATATTCTTGTTTGTAACGGGTAAGTTCCGCCGAGGTGGGATAATCTTCTTTGAGTATCTTCAAGATAACAGCCAGGTTATCTAACTCTCGAACGCCTCGATAAACCAGGGAATTCGCACTTTCGTAGAGTTTGGTTACAACTTGATAGCCACTGATTTTGAACATAGTACTTAATCTTATCTAGGTTAATCTGAATCAATTGCTGGTGGAGAAATGTCGAGGGGAATAGCGAAGATGCAGATAGAGTTGATTAGCTCTACTCTGCATGGATACCACAGCGCCTAACTACTCCTGCCGGTAAAATCGGCAAGGATTATGCCATAAAATCTTTTGGATAGTTTGTTTGTCTAGCTTATCTTCTAAGGCAATTAGATTGGCGATAATATTGGGATCATGATCAATGTGGGGATAATCAGAGCCTAAGATGATATTATCGGTACCAATATAATTAATCAGCTCGACTAGATAAGGTTCTGAAGGCTCAACGGCAATAAAACACTGCCGGCGAAAATAGTCAGACGGTTTCATTTTGACATGGTCTTTGACTTCCCAAGCGAAATGTTTATATTCCACTTCATCGAGTCGCCACAACCAGTAAGGTAGCCAACCACAACCGGATTCCAACAAACCCACTTGTAAATGCGGATGACGTTCTAAAACCCCCCCTTCAATTAAGGCTAACAAAGCCATCATGTGTTCGAGGGGATGCGAACAGGCGTGCATGGCAAATCGGCTGTTAAACCGGTCTGCACCTGCAGAAGGTACCCTAGCATGACTTCCTTCGTGCAAACTGACGGTAATTTTTAGTCGCTCACATTCGCTCCAAAACGGCTCATAAGTGGGATCACTCAACATTCGTCCTTTAATGGGATTAGGACGTAAAAATACGGCTTTCCAACCAAACTGAGCAATTCTACGCAGTTCGGGTACCATTTCATCAGGATCATGCAAATTAATGGCACCCACTCCCCGCAGTAATTGGGGATCATAATGGCAAAAATCTCGTAACCAATTATTGTAAGCACGGGTAAATGCCCCCGCCAATTTGGGTTCCATGGTATCTATTGCTAATAGCCAAAGTCCTACCGTGGGATAGAGGAAAGCCATATCAGCCCCCATTTTTTTTATGGCTTTGACAGTAGATTGTGGATCATAGTTATTAACACCATAAACCATATAGTCACGTAGACTAGCCATCTGACCACGAAAACTAAGTTCTTGGGAAATCTTGTCATAAATTTTCTCTCCCAAAACTTCTAGGTTGTTTGATAACGCGTAACTTTTAAAGGCGGGTTCTAAATAAGTTTCCCACATATCAATCGGTTCTAATACATGGCAATCTGCATCAATGATCCGGTATTCTTCAAACATAATTTGATCTCTGCTTATTTTTGTACAATGGTTTGGGGTATTTTTATAATTTTAAGATAAGACTTAGTGAGTTACTATCACCTAGCGCATCCTACCGCAACACGGTTATTAAGTTAAGTCATTATTCTCCTACTTGACTTCGATGAGAATAAGGAAGATCAGCTTGGATCTTAACCGATTAAACCCTTTTTAGCTCCCATTGCCATTAAAACCACCCCTCACTCCCCTCCTTGGCAAGGAGGGGAAGGGGCAATGCCATTAAGTTAAGGTGGGGCAAACACATCGTTCGCCCCTACAGCCCCAAAATACGTGAGGTTTGTAAGGGCAGACCAGCGTGTTTGCCCTTCACTATAATGGCATTGAGGGGAAGGGGGGTAGTAAAAATATCCTTAACTTAAGGACCATGATTCTACCGCAAATAGGCAAAAGTATTGTTTTAGCTATACGGTTTTAAGGTTCCAGGCGTATAAAAAAGGTTGTGTTAGAAAAAAGCCAGTTGAGGATTTAATTGTTCTTCAGTTAGGGGAGTACTTAACCAACCCATTTGTACCGGAACCTCATATAATCGTCCTGGAGCAAATCGTGGCCAAAAATGACGCAATCCAGGAACAATGACTTTAACGACATGAAGTCCCAAATCAGGTCGAGTTTGGTCTAATACTAAAGTTTCCATACCTTTCGCTTGCGCCAATTGAACACAAGCCATCACATCGCTATACAAATCGTCACTTTCGTATAAAGAATAATCGGCTTGAATCTTCGGTTTGACCATTTCGTCTGGCAATAGGTAGGGATGATTTTGGACGGTTGCCGATTGCCACCAAGTCACTTCTGCCCGGTCTCGAGTTTGATAAAAGGAACTATCTTGTGGAAGCGTCAATCCAGCAAAATCGGCTGGCAATGATTGATTGACTTCGGTTAGAGCCCGTAGAATAGCTAATTGTGCATCAAAATGTGCACCAAATCCGAGTAAGATATTTTCTGCTGACTGATCAACACGACGAGAAATAGCGGCAAAGGTGGGAATGTTGAGATCACTAGTAATATCAAGCACCCACAGGTCACGGTGCCGAGTTTGATAATCTTGTGATAACTGCTGCAAATAGGGGTCAGCAAAGTGAGCGAGATCAACTCGCGGTTTTTTTAAACGGTTATACCACCATAAGGCAATACTGTCACGCTCAACTAATTCCATAAAGCCTTGCAAAATCGCTTCTTCTTTATTATTGCCAGCAGCACAGCCATTGGAATCGGCAAAAGTAAACTGGATATGGTGTTTTTGCGAATAATTATAGTAACAGTAGGCGGTAGCGACGTAGCGTAGCTCGTTATGCGTCAATGACCAGACGGGACTCCATTCGATTTCACTTGTTTCATCAAAGGGTTCTGGAATCCAGTTAAATTCATAACGGTGCTCGACTAGTCGATTGGCAAACTGTTTTTGACTAAAGCCCATGCAAGTATTTGGATGAATAGCCGGCGCCGGCAAATCAGCTAACCGAGCCCGGATTCGGGCTTCATCGCCCTGAAATACCCCGGCATAACGTTCAATGGATTCACACAGGGCACTGACTTTGGCTTGAATCGGTCGTTTACCCTTGCCATAAGCGCTGTGACGCTGGCTTTCACCCGGGGAAAACAGTTCATTTTCAAATTGATGGACACTCCGGTAGGCAGAAGTTAACGTTGAGTTATTTTCCTCAGTTGCTGTTTCCCTCAGTGTCCGAATAATGCCGGTAATGGGACTGACATGATGAGAAAATTGCGCCCAGGTTTGTTCGGGTGGAATACTACGATAACCACCATCGCTGACAAAAAATTTTTTTTGACCCGTCAATCTTAAGGGTTTCCATTGAGAATGAGCAACTCGTTGGGGATCACCACAGTGAGGACATTGTGGGCGGCGAACGAGAGAGTGGTCTTGTTTTTCCAAGTTAAGGGTATTAAAAGTCACTAGGTTATTTTCAAGTGACGGGTTTCTGCCACTCACTAGCCATTTTACCGTTTCAGTAGCAGCGATATTAAGCGCGGTTTGAAAAGTAGAAGGTAATAATGATAAAGAAGTCACCCAAGACTGATTTTGGTGTTGTTGTTGGCGCAAGTAGTTTTCAATCGACCGATATCCCTGTAACCGCTGTTTCAAACATTGCCAACAAGCTGTTTGACCAGGGATAAACAGTGGACCAATCCAAATCTCGGTACCAACCGGTTTAACTAACAACCAAGAACGCTGTTGTTGTAAAGCCTCTTGGTTAAAGCGTTCTAAATCATTCTGCAATAATCATCGGTGAGGACGACCCAATGTTGACTGGATTCACTCAGTTGTACTCCTTGTGTTTGCAAGATCGTCGTGAAATCAGTCACTTCAACATTCCCCACCGCAGCAATCGTTACCCATTTTTCTTGTAGATGTTTTGACGCTGTACGAGGTTCTATATTCAACATATGCCAAAAAGCTGATTGGGGTGGCGGCAAGGTGTTATCAACTGACGTCACATAACCGGCTTCTTGTAAGTTATTGAGTAAATGAAAAATTTCTAAGGGTGAAAATTGATCTTGTAGATTGGTAATGATTGATTCTAAATGATGTTGACCATTCAGATAAGGGGCCAACCGGGCATAAGCCGTTCCTTTCAAGAAAAAATAATTTTTCTCCGCCAGCAATACCACCCCTTCGGCCGGCAAAATTTCATACTGAAAGCACGGCTTAAACCGAAGTTGTAAATCCATAAATGAGATAATTGCAATAATGCAACAACATTATTTAGTTAAGTAAATCTTAAAACACCCGTGATGCCATCTTGGTCAAAAAATTGACGGAGTTGTTGTAAATCGATGTTCTCTATTGTCGGGGGCTCGGGAAATGGAAGAACAAGACCACTACTAATGATTGTTGATGCAGCTTCTCGTAGAGAGGGACATTTAAACTCATCACACTCATACTTTCCTAAACTCGCAGCAGTTAAAGCTTTTTTGGGATCACGAACCAGCGCATGGTAAAAATGGTGGCTATCTTCACTGACATCCTCAAAATTAGTCGGTTCTTTCAAATGCCAAGCCCAAGCACAAGCAAAAACCGTTGCCCATGATCTTTGAATATCGGGTGAATAAAGACTTTTTACACTCATCGCTTAACTCCCTGTATTTGTATACAATTAGTAAATATTTCACTAGAAAAAACATTAAAACCTTGTTATTATAACTAAATATAGATTACCAATACAAGGCAAGGAAAGTATTTTGTCAACTTCTAACAATAAATTTATTGAGTTAAGCAAAATAGCCGGGCTTGATCCAGATAATAATCAAGAACACCAAGAGATATTAAGCAAGTTACAAGGAAATATTCTCAGCGGGTACGATTGTCACTATACCACCTATATTTTTTTAAAGTTCAAAGCACAAAAGCTAATCGAAACCAAAGCTTGGATTCGTTACTTCGCCGCTGAAAAATTAACTTCTGCTCAGCAACAATGGGAACTCGCTTCTAATGCGGTCACCCATAACTTGTTTACCAACTTGTTCTTATCTAGCAAGGGATATATTTATCTCGCTTTAAAAACCGGAAATGAAATTGCGTGGGGAACCAATACCTTTTGGGAAATGTTCTTTCGCGAGGGCTTAAAAAATAACCCATTACTGGATGATCCACAACCACAAACTTGGGAACCCCGTTGGCAAGGGGATATCGATGCGATGGTGTTATTGGCACAGAATGATTCGAGTGAATTAGCCAGAGCAGTTCAAGAAACAATCAATCAGTTAACTGAATTTGCCGAAATTATTAATATTGATGTTGGTTACAACAAAAAATCTTCGGCCGGTTATGTCATTGAACATTTTGGCTTTCGGGATGGAATTAGCCAACCGTTATTTTTAAAAGCGGATCTTGAGAAGAACGGCTCTACTGACTATTGGGATCCCAGTGCACCATTGGGATTAGTCCTAGTCAAAGAGGAAGATTTGTGTGGTAATGGTCAATATTACTTTGGCAGTTATTGTGTGTACCGCAAATTGGAACAAGATGTATCCGGTTTTAACCACGCAGTACAAGAACTCGCTCAGCAATTGGGCTTAGCCGATGAAGAACAAGCCGCCGCATTAGTTATGGGACGATATTGGGACGGCACGCCGCTAAATTCGCTACCAACCAATGCTAACCAAAATGACTTCAACTATATTGATGATCCCAATGGCAATAGCTGTCCACTTCAAGCCCATAGTCGTAAGGCGAATCCACGGGGTAGCCGGAATAACCGCAATGAATCATTAGCAGAGCAGCGCCAACATCGAATTGTGCGACGAGGATTAAGTTATTGGGAAACCCGTGAGTTACAACAACCATACGAGAATGAAACACCTTATCTATTGTTTCAGAAGAAAATTGATTTTTTAACCACGAAAGCAAAAGTAAATCAATTACATGGTCAGTTTTTTACCGAGGAAGACAAAGTGGGGCTACTGTTTTTATGTTTTCAAAACAGTATTTTTAATCAATTTGCCCATATTCAAGCAACCTGGGCTAATGATAATCACTTTTCAACTCATGCGGTTGGATTAGATCCGGTTATTGGTCAACTTAAAAAACATCAACCTATACAAAGTCAATGTTGGTCAAGCGCTGTAGAACCCGAAAAAAAAGTAAAATACAATTTTTCGCAGTTTGTGAAGATGACTGGCGGTGAGTTTTTCTTTGCACCGAGTCTTATTTTTCTGCAACATCTAGAATGAAAATTGATTTTAAAACGACCTGGTTATGTCGGTTCAATGCCATTAAGTTAAGGAAAACTTCTTCTCTTCCAACCAAAGGGAGTAGCGATACAACCGTTGTGCGATAATGATATTAATTCATTTTAATAACACTGGTTGGTATTTTTTACAACTGTTAATTTTTGCATTCAACTCGCGGAGAAAATCATATCGTCACGATTAGAAGAAATTTCTGCTCACCCCAACTCCTTTGCTGAACTTAATTTTTCACAATATGTTCTGAACATTTTTATACGATCTAACAAAAATAATGGCATATATTCATGAACTATTTCATTTCGCAATAGTAGACATTTAATAAATAGCTCCGCGTGTTGAATTAAACCTATTTTCAGTTTGTAAAAGGAATACTACTGATAAAAGAACGCGAGTTTTTATACTAGAGTTATTCAATAGCTACTTCTAAAGTGTAAGTTGCATTGCCCCGTTTTCCCCCTACGACGATCTTGAAGCGTTCATTACCTTTACCCAGTAATTTATCTTCCCACTCGGTAGCATCATCTTCTTCATCCGCGCCCTCTAATGGTTTCCAACTATCACCAATTTTTCTATAAATTTGAAAAACCGCATTATCTTCCTCAGAAGTAATTGACACACTCATCACTTGACCCGCTCTAGCACCTAAAGTGTATTCATCACGATCACTACGTAATACAGTACCTTCGATGGTCGTTGATGATTTACCGGGCTTAAATTTGATTTCCTGTTGTATTCCCTTGGCTAAAGCCATATTAAGCAAAGCGATAAAGACAACCATCGTTACTAATAAAAACTTGAGTTGCATTATTATTTCCTCTTGAGATAAATAATTATAATAACACATTACAACCGGAATCGACTAACTAGCAAATAAATTACCAGCAATTCTCAATTCTAAGAGGCAGCAATTCTCAATTTAATCCCCCAGACCTGAGTCAGGAATTTCTGCGCCCAGCCCCTTGAGAGGGTCGCTACAACCGGGGCAGGAGATTTTTGCCGCAGAAAAGAAATCCGTGCCATCCTGCGCCACCCGCCGGGTTCCGCTGACGGAACGAAACGGTTCGAGATAGCTGTGCTAGTGCCGGCCATCGCCAATCTCTGGTTTCGATAGCTGGTACAGTGGTTTGGACAACCTCAAGCCGATTCGGCAATCTGGTTGGGAGTGGTTGACTCGTTTCCAATCCAACCGTTTAGTCAACCCCGATAACCGGGGCAACCTTCCCATTAGCGCGGTTGAAATAGCTCCCCAAGGTCAAGTCGTACACCTCAAAGGTTATGGTTTTATTAAAGTGTTCCGGACCGTCTCCACCAACGGAGACGTTGAATCTTGGGTGACCCATCACGTCGAGATGTGGGAGTTGGATCGGCTCGGGGTAGCGGAAAAAACTGGGGTCATTGAACATTATCACCGACGTATCAAACCGTTCTGTGGCATGGAACGATGTCAGGCACGCTCGGCTCGAGTACAACGCCATCATATTGCACTAGCTATTCGTGCCTTTCTTCGGTTAGAACGTTATAGTTATACTACCGGATACAGTGGGTTTGAAGCTAAAATGCAAATTATTCGGGAAGCAGTCAGAGCTTATTTGGAAAACCCTAAATATGTACTGGGTACAACTGCGTAACTCCTAAACGATATAACAAAAGATGTTTGGGGAAAAAGATTTGTCTATATTCCTTGTATCGAGAAAAATAGTTGTACGGAACAGATAGCATATAAACTCTATTCATGAGGAACTCGCCCAAAAAATCGAAGCTACGGCTTGTGTGGGTGACTCGATTGATACCACCACCGGTAGTCAACTGCTCGAACAGACGCTATTAACGGTGCAAGGCCTATTACCCATCCGTTTTACCGTAAATTATACCAATTAGCTATTAACAATAGCTTCGGACAGTATTTTAAAAATACCTAGGTTTATCAATGAGTTGATATTGAAGTACTACCTTAAAAAATCAACTACTTATAAAAAAATGTTTGAATCATTGTATTAAATTAAATCTTAAATAAATATACAATGGTTCGGACCGTTTTTAAACTTAACCAACGAGGCACGACAAGTGTTTGATTTTACCAAGCGGAATTAAATCCAATTTAGCCGGCTAGTTAAGTTGTATTTAATTGGATATGGTGAAACTAAAACGATTACGCCACTTATTAAGTTTATGCCTTCACCAACTGCCCAAACCATTTTTAATAAAAGTGTCTATTTACTGAATTCTAATTAACACTCAGGATTTCTATTTGTTCAAATAATGCTATGAATATATTGTATTTATTAATACCCATCTCATTGGTCATGATTGGGTTAATCATTGGTATATTTTTCTGGGCTATTAAATCCGGTCAATTCGATGACTTAGATGGTCCAGCTCATGAAATCTTAATGGATAATGATGAAGTCGCTGTTGTTGAAGATGGCCAAAAAAACGGATTTAATAATTAATGGGTTGATTGACTGATAGCCTCAATCTTCACTTGTCCGGCTTGAGTTTCTATCAAAATCTCTTGGGGTAGGGGGTGACTAATAAAATAAAGTGGGCTTGCAGTTAAACCATAGGCGCCGCTGGATTGAATAGCGATAATATCACCAATAGCGAGTGGTGGTAATTTAACATGGTGCCCTAATCTATCAATAGCAGAGCAAAGTGGCCCAAATAAGTCATAATCTTGTAAAAGATGGGTCGACTGAATTCGATCCGTCATTACTTTAAACATTCGATAGTTGCGCGGAATAATCGTACCAAAGTGTCCACATGCAGCGAGGTGATGATTCATGCCACCATCACAAATACAGATATCGGTACCGCGAGATTTTTTTTGGTTAATAATGCGAGTCAAATAAAGACCGGCTTCGCCAACTAAATAACGACCCATTTCCAAAATGAAATGCGTTTGTGCAAAATACGTTGCATTTTGCAATTCATCTAAAGCGGGGTTAATCTGATTAGCAATAGCAATTAAGTTTAAAGGTTGATCCCCGTCGTGATAGGGAATTCCAAATCCAGCACCAAAAATCAACTTTTCTGGTTGAATTTGATGATTTTGAGAAACACGCTGAAAAATATCAATGAAATTGTTAAAGTTAGCAATGATGGCCTCAGTTTGAAGGCATTGGGTTCCTGAGTAGATATGAAACCCACAGACTCGAATGAAGGGTAATTTTTTAATTATCTCCAAGGCTGGATCGAGATCTTCTTCATCAATGCCAAATTGATTAGGTTTTCCAGCCATATTAATTCCGAAACCTGGCGGGATTTTTAAGGGTGAAATTCTAACCAGGATCGGTTGTTTGATACCAGCTTGTTGTGCGATAGTATTAAGACGTTGCGCTTCAGCGACTGATTCAACCACAATCTGACCAATTTGCTGGTTCACAGCCAATTGTAATTCTCTATCTTGCTTACCCGGTCCAGTAAAACTTATCTGTTGAGCGGACCAGCCAGCTTGTCTAGCTCGAATCAATTCACCACTTGAAGAAATATCAAGCATATCAACACGATTTTGTAACCGCTGTAAAATAACTGGATTAGGATTACTCTTAACCGCATAGCTAATTTTAAAACGATTGCCAAAAGCGATTCTCAGATCGGCAATCCGTTGATTAATGACATCCATTTGATAAACAAAACAAGGCGTGCCATAGTTACCAGCAACACGAATCAATAATTCATTCATTGGGTTACTGTTTTATTCACTATGAGCTTGCGTAAAATTCAAGATACGTTGAATAGAATCTAAATTATCAAGATTCACTTCGGTTGGTTTAACTCTAAACTTAGCATTTTCTTCAATAAAGAAAATGAGATCAACCATACTGAAAGAATCAAGCAATCCTGATGAAAACAACTGAGTTTCATCATTGATTTTATGGGTATCAATTCCCATATGATCTTGAAAATAATTAAGTAAACTGTTACGGTCTAAGGTCATAATTAACATAATATTTTTCTGATTATTAAATTGATTGGGTTCATTGAAAGTATATCAATTTTAAGCTTAATTAATGAATTACCTACAAACAAATCATGAAAACAATCATTCTAGTATTTAATATTGATTAAATTAAGTTTTTCATCCAAAACTGCATGATTTTAGAAGATTTTTCCTTTTCACCACGATCTTGCCAAAAAACACTTATCTCCATTGAAGGCAATTGGGTATATCCACACCGACTCCAAAAATGATCTAATGGCACATAATGAATCGGACATTGGGGGTGATCTAACGGTCGCTGAATGGCATAGAAACAACAATAATTAAATGTTTCCAATGAATTAACATAATTTTCCCGTTCAGTAAAAAAGCGGGTACCGACCCCCTGGTAACGGTAAGATCGTTTAAGTGCCGATTGATAAAAATACATAAACGCTTCTGGACTATAACCCTGTCGTGATAAACGTTGTTTAACCTCAGCAGTTTTAAACGCATATTCCAAAGGTAGTGCAATACTTGCACCAACCAACTGCTCAACATCAAAGACAAGTAAGATAAAACAGTGAGGAGCTTGAGTTAAAATCTGTAAAGACTTTTCCTCATAAGCTAAAGTACTTTGGTAAAGATGAGGAAAATCACGAAAAACTTCTAATCGTAATTGCGCTATGGCTGGAATATGAGGCGCAATTTGCGATTCAAGTTGACTACCCCAAAATCTCTCTAGCCGCAATGTCATTATGACTGACCTAAACAGGTATTGATCACCCGTGGACGATCAATTTTGTCACTCGCAGTACGAGGCATTAAACCTTTCCAACAATGAATTTCTCTTGGTATCATATAACCAGGCATATTCTGCCGACAGTAATTCGCTAATGCCTGAATATTAATAATCGGGTTTTCTACCAAAGAAACTGCAATATGGACGATTTGTCCTAACAGTTCGTCTTCAACCCCAAAAGCGATAGCGTCGTTAACCATTTCACTTTCATAGACAATATCTTCCACTTCGGTAGGGCTAATACGAATACTATTGGATTTAATTAAAGCATCCATTCGACTAATAAACCAAAGAATGCCGTCTTCATCTTGTTTAACTAGATCACCACTGAATAATACTTTTTCATTACCAATCAGTTGTTTGAGATGTTCAGACACTTTAATTTTTTCTTGAGTCAATTCGGGTTGTCCCCAATAACCTAAACTGATCAGACTACCACGATGCAGTAATTCCCCCGGTTCGCCTGGAGAGCACAATCCTTTTTGTGGGTCAACCACATAAACTTCGGTATTAGGAATAGCTTTACCAATGGCTCCCATTTTTTCATGAAAGCGGGTCGATGGTAAATAAGTGGAACGAAATGCCTCGGTTAGACCATACATCAAATAGATATCTACGTCTGGAAACGCTTGTGGCATCGTTTGGAGGATAGTTTGCGGAATTTTACCGCCAGAATTGGTTATATAACGTAGCGAAGGTAATGTTATATTAGTTTCTTGTAAATAGCGAACTAATTGAATCCAAGTAGGTGGTACCGCTGCCAAGCCAGTAATATGATGAGTCCTAACCGTCTTCACAATTTCAGCTAACATCACCACCGGTTGCAGTACTACCGTTCCACCCACTAAAAACATCGTGGTAACTTGGTTCATGCCATAATCAAAACTCATTGAAAGTAACCCTAATACCCGATCAGCCGGAGTATTATTAAGATAACTGGCTACACTACGAGCACTTTGGACAATATTATAGTGTGTTAACATAACCCCTTTAGGACTTCCGGTTGAACCCGAGGTATAGAATAAAGCCGCTAAATCAACATCAATTGGACCACTGGGTAGAACCAGTGAATTTGGGGACAGTAGTAGGTTTGACCACGAAATCAGTTTAGAATGAGCCAATCCTTTATCTTCAATATCTTTAACTACCAGACAATCTAATTGTTCCCAAAGAACGCTATTTACTATTTGATCGGCTTTATATTTATCAGTGAATAGGATTGTTATCCCACAATCTTGGACAATATAAGTTAGTTGACGTAAGGTCCATTGGTAATGAATATTGACAAAAACCGCTCCCAAACGGGCTATAGCAAAAGTAACTATAATTTCTTCAATGCTTTTAGGAAGGTAAATACCAATTCGGTCGCCACGTTGAACACCTTGCTGATGTAGAAAGTGGGCAACCTTTTCAACCTGTTGTTCTAAAACCAGATAACTTATTTCAACTTCACCACAAATCAAGGCCGGGTGGTGGGCATTTTGAGCTAAATTTTTAGCTAAGAGATCATAGACAGTGAATGTGAACATATAACCTCAGCAAAATAATATTTATTCATGGGGATAAGTTAATGAAAACCAACTTAGCTAGTATTCGTAGGGTATTATAAATATGATGATCATAATTGGCGATAAAAACACCACCACCAGCAACAAACAAAAAAGTAATAACCATACTAACATAACGTAATAGCAATATTTGATTAAGAAAAAACCACTGTTTACGCCGTTTAAATCGTTCCCATTTAACAAAGAGACTAACTCCAGTGCTATGATATAATCCCCAAGCAATCCAATTGAGAGAACCGGTATGCCATAATCCAATAATTAACCAAGTACAATAAATGGCTAGATAGGGATTACGAGTTAAACCAATCATTGGCATATAAACATAGGCTTGGCACCATCTTCTTAAAGTCATATGCCAGCGTTGCCAAAAATCAGCAATATTAATAGCCAAAATAGGCCAATTAAAATTCTCCATAACCCGAATGCCAAATAATCGACTCGCACCAATAGCAATATCAGAATAAGCACTAAAATCGATATAAATGTACAAATAAGATAATATCAAAAATCCCCATACTTTATAGGTTGGTAGTAAATTTAATCGCTCTAGTAAAAAGTTGGCATGAGGAAACCCAGCTTCTTGATGTGGACCGAGGAATGATAATATAACAACTTGGCATATAAAGAATTTTTTTATTATTCCCTGAATAATTCGAGTCAACCCGATTACCATTGAATCTAATTGCCATCGTTCCTCTTGATGAGTGAGAAAGTGATCAAAGCGTTCAATCGGACCGGCAGAGAAAATGGGAAATAGAAAAATATAACAAAAAAATTGTGACAATGAACGATCTTGAATATTCCCCCGAGCCACTTCCACGACATAATGAATGAATTTAAAAGTAAAATAGCTGATTCCTAAAGGTAAGATAAGTTGACGTGCTATCTCGTCTCCAAATGAAAGCGCTTCAAGTAAAGGGGGAAGATATTTAAAATAGAGCAAATAACTTAGGATGCTTATAATTAACGTTGACAATAACCAACGTCGCCACGAATCATTACCAATGGTTTGAGGGGCAAGCCAATAAAATGCAACTGTCCAAACTAAAAGAACCAAAGTACTTTTTAGTTCAATTGTTGCCAAGTAACCGATTGAAACGATGGTAAGAAAATTAAATCGATAAGATTTAGGAAGCAGCCAAAATACGACGACTGACAACAGGAGTACCAACCAAAAAGTACTCGATTGAATCATATTTAGTTAACGTATTAATTTTATTTAATTGTAATTAAAAAACTTGATAACGAAAAATACGTGCCCCAGTTTCTATGGCGATCAATTTTCCGATAGCCAAAGCGAGGAGAATTCCTAAGATAAGCGCTTGTATACTGATACCTAACCAACGTAACCATTTCATAATATTTTTTAGATCATTATTGAATTTGAAGGAGACGCTTTGCCAAAAGTTCGGCGAATACAAGTGTATAACGTTGACGTGCTTGATGATTCTTTAGGTGGGTATGATCCACAAAATCATCTGGTTGCAAGTTAATTTGCTTGCCAATATCCCAATAAACAATATTATTTTTATGTACAAATTCTTTCATATCCATTTGATATTCACTATAAAGTTGTTTAGCAGCTGGGGTTGCGTAAATAATCGATTCTATCTTGGGATTACGGATAGATTCAACTAAAGCGACTTGAATTTGTTTAGATTGTTGTAATCGCTGAATTAAACGGGCGTAAACGCCAAAATTAGCTTGGCGATTATGATGATAGTTTTCTCCTTCTAACCATTGTTTAACGCGTTGGATGGCTGATTGCCATCGCTGTGAATTCATGACGGATTCCCACAAAGCTATCTTATGACGTTCAAGTTGAACCTGACCGGTAATGAAGTTTAAGAGTGCAGATTGACGAGCAATAAAAAATAAATAATGGTTTAAGAAGTAATTATTAAATCGGTTAGGAATAGTTAATTCGGCTATTCGCACTTCGGCATCAAATGAGGGACAATCCAATGCCAAGCGAGGATAACGAACCAATTCAGCTAAATAGTCATTTTCGCGTGCTAATGCATTAGGCGAAATGTAGAGTACTACTACACCGCGAAAGTTTTCGTTTAAGTTATCAAGTAGACAAACCGCTTCCCAGTGAGAAAGCGATCCAGCCATCAAATCATAGCTGTTCACGGGTTGCCCGATTTGCTTCTCGACCAACTGGTTAAGATAAGTCACATCAGAAATGGCCTCCCGCAGCGAAGATTCACCGACCAAAGCAATACTGATTGATTGAGAATGAATTAGTTTGATTCGCAATACTTCACTAGTAAGATAACCATATTCATCAGTCGATCCATTGATAAAATAGCCATATCCAGTTGTGCCTATAAACGTTGGTGTAATAACAAGCAGGCAACAACAAAATACACTGGTAGCAACCCCCACGGTCCCAATCAGTGCTGGTAATGAAGGTTGAGTAAGACCTTGGATAAATTGGCTCCAATAAATACGGTAAAGTTTTAATTTCTGATCAGCTACCATAACAATCTGATTTGGGGCATGTCATTAATTGAGTCAGACTATTGAAAAAAACTAAATAAATAGAGCCAAAAAAGTGAGTTGTCGGTGGTGATGGTGCGAAACAGTTTAAGTTTAAAGATGTTGAAAATTGATATCCCGTTGGGCTAACTGTTCATCGCTCAAATAATATTCACTACCTTAATAGGCAACTTGAAGGAGAGTTTCAATCCCATCAGTAGTTTTATAGTGTTTGAAATCGTTTCAAACGGTATCCACATTAATGAGGATAAACTCCCAACTTTGCTAGGTAATTTACAGAGATTTGACCGTTCCAACGGCCTATTGTGTTTAGTTCTCCTAGTCAACTCATAAGAATAAACTATGCAAAACAATTTTATATTAAATTATCCTCAATAGGATTGCAAATATCATCTTGTCTCCGGGTGGCTAAGGAAAGCATCAGCCATCATCTACCTTGAGAGTAGCCATTGGGGTTAACTGGATACTATTTAATTGAGGTTTAGCACTAACCAAAGTTAGTAGGGTGGGCAATGCCTCACTGCCATTAAGTTAAACGTAGTTTTCCCCCGCCTTACCAAGGAGGGGGTGAGGGGGTGGTAATTAACGAGTTGAATAAGACTAACTTTTTCAACCACCCCCAGCCCCTCCTTGGTAAGGCGGGGAGAAATTGTTCTTAACTTAATGGCAGTGGGGCATTGCCTACCCTACTGCTTACTCACCTAAGTAGTGAGTCATAAATTTTCTGGTACAACAAAATTAGTTAAAAATGACTAGAATGAGATGAGTTCAACTATGAAAACACCAAGTAAATTTGTGGCTCTATTAAATGAGGAACAAATTAATAATTTAAAAAACATTCTGAAACATTCTGAGCAACCCCGAATTCGTCAACGTGCTCATGCCATTTTATTGAGTTCCAAAGCGTTTAGCCTTGATGAAATAGCGACTATTTTGGAAGTCAATCGTGATACCGTTTCTAATTGGCTTAATAAATGGGAACAATGTGGGTTGAGTGGCTTAACAGACCAACCACGCCCTGGCCGACCAAGTAGTTTAACTCCATTAGAAAAACAACTAGTAATGGAATTATGCCAAGAAAACCCTCGTTCGGTCCTGAGCCAGAGAGCCGCATTAGTTGAGCAAACGGGAAAGAAAGTGAGTCAAGCAACTATAAAACGAATTTTAACCGCTGCTAAATTCACTTAGAAACTGGCCAGAAAATCTCTGAAAAATAAACGAGATAAAAAGGACTTTTGAGCTGCACCGCTCGAAATTAAAGAATTAATCGAACCACATAACCGTGGCGAAATTGAACTATGGTTCTTTGATGAATCTGGTTTTGATCAACAACTTCGTGTACCTTATGCGTGGCAACCCCTTGGCTCGACTCTTGAAATTCCCTCACAGAACCGTACTCGTTTAAATGTCTTGGGCTTTGTGACACTGGATAATCAATTGGAGTCTTATTGTTTTGAAGGAACCATTAACACCGATGTGGTAGTGGCTTGTTTGGAGCAATTTGCCTCGCTCCAAACGTCTAAACCCAGATATGTCATCATAGATAATGCTTCGATTCAACCAGTGTTGACTTCATTGTTAATCTTGATCAGTGGGAAAAGAAAGGTGTTATCATCCGCTCATTACCCACTTATATATAGTCCCGAGTTAAATCGGATTGAAATCTTATGGCGTTTTATCAAATATTCTTGGTTACCGGTTTTAGTTTATCTTTCTTTTAATAATTTGGTCCGTGCGGTTGAAAATATTTTGAGGCAATTTGGTTCCCAATTGGTAACTACCTACCACCCCCAATTAGCTGATGTAGAATAATATGACAGAGCCAGCCAACGACATCGAATCTGTAGAAGAGCGGATGGTGAGACTGTTAGAGAGAATAGCCCAACTCGAAGCAGCAAATGCGGAGTTGCATCGTCGTTTGGGAATGGACAGTAGCAACAGCGATAAGCCGCCCAGCCGTGACGGCTACCAGCAAAAGACTGTCAAAGCGGGGATTCCCAAAGGCAAGAAAGGAAGCAAAGGAGGCCAGGAAGTGCATAAGGGAGAAACCCGGAAGCGGTTGGAAAAGCCAGACCCTGTGCAAGTCCACATTCTGGAGCAATGCTGGGGTTGCGGTCGTCACTTCCTGCCGCCGGAAGCGCAAGTGGTCCAAAGCCGGCAAGTGTTCGACCTGGCGGAGCCGAAATGGGAAGTGACCGAGCACCGCCTTGGCCAAGTGGAATGCTGTGGACGAGTGCAAGGTGGCCAATACCCGGTCGAAGTCACGGCGAACGTGCAATATGGCCCCGGGGTGCGAACGTTGATAACCAAACTGTCGGTTGAGCACACAATGCCGCTGGAGCAGATAAGCAGCTGGTGGGAGGACCGGTATGGCTACGAAATCAACAGCGCAACGATAGAGGGCATTCTGGCGCGCGGATACCACCGGGCTGAAGCGATTGAAAGCCAGAGCATGGCCAGCTTGCACGAAGCGTCCACGGTTCATTTCGATGAAACCGGGGTACGCGTGGAAGGCCAATTGCAATGGCTGCATACCGCCTCTACGGAAAACCCACCCCCCCTGGTTTATCCATAAGCAACGGGGCGGTGAGGCGCTTAACAGCGAAGCTTCGGTATTGAAAGACTTCACGGGCACAGCGGTGCATGACGGTTGGTCACCCTACTTTCATTTCGAGGACGCCCGGCAGGTGCTGTGTGGCGCGAACTGGCCGGACTGCCGGAGAACGGTTCATTCTGGGCCGGCGAGATGCACGAGTTCCGGCTGGATTGGTATAGAATGCTGCGGCCTATTCTGGCGCCGGAGGAAGTGCGCCAGCACTACCACATTCTCCTGGAGCCGGCACAGTCCGAAGAATCTCCCCCACAACCTGGCAAACGGGGAAAACCCAAACAGTCTCCCGGGCGCAACCGGCTTGACCGATTGCGAAAGCACGAAGACGGCGTGCTCGCTTTCGCCTTGGACTGGGGCGTCCCGTTCACCAATAACCAGGCTGAACGGGACTTACGCCCCGCCAAGGTTAAACAACAGGTCAGCGGGGGTTTTCGCACGCCGGGGGGCGCGCGTGCATATGCCCGCCGGCAAGCGACCGTTTCCACCTTTCGTCAGCAGAGGCTGAAGGTATTCGCTACTCTACGCGATTTGTTTGCACATCGTCCCGTTGTGTTGCCATTATAGGGGTAGGTAGTTACGAAAAATTTAAAAGCAAGCCGGAATCAATCCCCAGGAAAGAAACGGTATAATATTCCATTGTACTTGTTTCACCTTTTTTTTATCTGCTTTAAACTGTTCCCATTCCTTATCAGTTAATAACATATATTCATTAAGAAATTTTGCCAATAAATTAACTCGACTATAGATATATTGATGACGTCCAAAAAATAAAACTAATCCGTAAACTCCAGAACCCAGGGCCACCGCATTAAAATTCGTGTCAACGTGATAATTTAGGAGTACTATGATTGAAATTTTGCCATCAGAGGACGGGTTATGACGGCTAGTATTATAGAACACTTTTCTACCTTAAAGGAGCCTC
>JAAUSR010000151.1 GCA_012032555.1 Thioploca sp. | reverse complement strand
AGGTGTTTGAACAAGAGTTTATCTTTGCCCAAAGGGGTGTGGACAGTGAATAGTAAGTTGTCTTGGGTGAAAACCGGGGTATCCATGATGCACCTCTCGGCTAAGAGCAGTTTCTAATAATTAAGTTTTTTAGTTGCGATTCTACCTCGTAACGGAAAAATTTTATCAGAATGGTAGGGGAGTTGTCACGAAGTTTCTTTCGTATATTAAACAGTTAGTTAACTACTAACGGCCCTTAACTTAAGCGCTTATAACAAAACGAGTATAAAACGATTCAAAATAAGAAATAGTGACCCGTTAAGCTGGGTTTTTTCTAACTACCTTTCCTAATTTTAGTAGAGTCATTTTATACTCGTTTTGCTATAACTTTTAAATACCGGTAAACCACTCCATAAACAACAAGAATTACCCGGCGGAAGTCTAAAAAACTTACCTATATATTTCAGTAAGTTAATTATTTTAACCCGTAATAAAAAAATAAGTCGTTAATTATAAGCGTTCCGCTCATTCAATTACTCTTGTTTTGCTATAAAATAGTGTTACTTTTGGACTTAAAGGTAATACTATGATTTATCAAGATGACAGTTTATGTCCACTCTCTTGGCAAGCGGGTCGGCTTCATTTACTTGACCAACGTCAGTTACCCCATCAACAGCAGATAATGGTATTAGCCACAGCGACTGAAGTTGCTCAAGCTATTAAAGATATGGTTGTCCGTGGTGCACCGGCGATTGGGATTGCTGCTGCTTATGGAGTCGTTTTAGCCGCTCAATCGGCTTATGCACAAGCCCCCCATCATTGGCAAACAATAATGACCACTGACTTACAACAACTGGCTCAGGCACGACCAACTGCGGTCAATCTTGTTTGGGCATTACAGCGCATGCAAACTCATTTCAGCACTATAGCAGCTGACCCGGTACCCATTTTATTAGCAGAGGCACATCGGATTCATCAGGAAGATCTGGCAGCCAATCACCGAATGGGCGAATTAGGAGCCGATTTATTACCAACCGGTTGTCGAGTCTTAACCCATTGCAATGCTGGCGCTTTGGCAACCGGTGGTTATGGTACCGCTTTAGGGGTTATTCGTCATGCTTATCGCGCTGGCAAAATTAGTCAGGTTTATGCTGATGAAACTCGACCTTGGTTACAAGGTGCCCGTTTAACAGCATGGGAATTGTTACAAGATAAGATTCCAGTCACCTTATTAGCAGATAGTGCTGCTGCTGCTTTGATGCAACAACAACGTCTTGATTGGGTGATTGTGGGTGCTGACCGCATCACGGCGAGAGGTGATGTTGCCAATAAAATAGGCACTTATAGTTTAGCCGTTTTAGCACGCCAACATGGTGTCAAATTGATGGTTGTTGCGCCCACTTCTACTGTCGATATGAATCTTATGGAAGGAAGTGCCATTGTCATTGAAGAACGTTCTCAAGCAGAAGTTTTAACTTTAGGTGAACAAACTATCGCACCAGTCGGTGCCCAAGCCTGGAACCCGGCTTTTGATGTAACCCCATCTCATTTAGTTGATGTAATCGTTACTGAAAAAGGTGTGGTAACACAACCTAATTTAGAACGTATGACCGCTATCATGCCTTCTTAAGCTCGATATTTCTCCATGGCAATAGACCTGGGTATTTCTCAATATACCACTTGGCGACGCGAGTTTATGTTAAGTCGCCTTCGGATTGGTGGAATTATTGGTGTAGTGGCCGTCATGTCTTTTATTATGCTCAATCTGTCACGTTACCCTGAACTAGAACCAACCTGGTTATATACCAATTTGACTGAAGAAGCGGTTTTATTATTTTGTTTATTATTACTGTTTTCCTCTCAAGGTCGTTCTTACCCCGGATTAATCTTTTTGCTATTTTCCTGGGCGTTAACCTTAATCCCGCAATATTGGTATTTTCTCTTAGAGGGGGTGGCTAAGTTAGATTTTGTTACCTGGACTTTGTTATTTTTAGGTCAAACCACTTTAATTCCGGTACGATGGCCTTTACATCTTTTATCACAACTAGGTGTATTTGTTTGCTTTTTCTTAATTCAATGGTATTTTAGTGCTGCCGTTGAATCTAATATTGCTGATGCTGATCCCTTTTTTCTGTATTTATACTTATTTTGGTTTTGTGTGATTTGTGATGTTTCCGTATTTTTTTACGAAAAATTACAACGTAAAGAATTTGATACCAAACAAAATCTAGAAATAGAACAAGAAAAATCTGAGCGGTTACTACTAAATATATTACCTCAATCAATAGCAGAACGATTAAAACAACCGGGCGCTACCGTTGCAGAAAGTTTTACTGAAGTGACGGTATTATTTGCTGATATTGCCGGGTTTACTGCCATGTCTACAGGAATGTCTCCTCTGCAATTAGTTGAATTACTTAACGAAATATTTTGTAAGTTTGATAAACTCGTTGAACAACATGAGTTAGAAAAAATTAAAACCATTGGTGATGCGTATATGGTAGTCGCTGGGCTTCCAGAACCCAACCCCAATCACGTTATTCAAATGGCCGAAATGGCTTTAGATATGCAGAAAACCATTGCACAATTTAACCAAAAATACCAAAAAAATTACGCATTCGTATTGGGATTCATACTGGACCGGTCGTTGCTGGTGTGATTGGAATTAGGAAATTTGCTTATGACTTATGGGGCGATACCGTTAATATCGCCAGTCGCATGGAGTCACACGGGATGCCCGGCAAAATTCAAGTATCTAGTAATGTTTACCAAATTTTAAAGGAGCACTACGTGTTAGTTGAACGTGAAACCATCCAGGTAAAAGGCAAAGGCGAAATGACGACGTATTGGTTACAAGCTCGGCAAACGGACTTGATAGTCAATTGATCTTTTTAACAAGAACTCAAAGCTAACTTCAAGATAACTTGCCAATATCTATGTTCTCGGTTGCACCAGTTTGGTTATAATTTTTTGACATCAACTGAATCGCTATAAACTTCAATCCCAAGTCGATCAGCAACCGTTTGAGCTTTGGCATCAACCATGGGCGAAATAACTAATAAACGATTCGCTTGACGTTGATGTCGTTTTTCATAAAAACGCACTTTTCGTTCAAATATATACATACCGGCTTTGTCGATGGAAGATTTTATCTCACAAATAATCAGCAAGCCATTTTTAATAATCATATCTAATTCAATTTGGTCGGGTCTGCCAAAAACTTCACCCTGGTCATCATATTCATTGACATTAACAACTTCTACACCAAAGCTTTTTTCTAAAATACCCGCTAAAGCATTACGAAAAGAACTTTCTGCTTGAATTCCCCAACGTGCCCCTAATGCACCAATACTCCGTTCTTGTTTTTGTGCGATAGCCATAATCGCTTCGTGCATTCGAGTGAATTCAAGTTTAGCATCTTCCCACTTACGGTTCTGTTCATCCCATTTCTGGTTTTGTTCATCCCATTTATGGCCTTGTTCTTCCCACTTCTTAGCTTGTTCTTCGCGATCCCGTTGCAATTCTTGTTTAAAATCTTCCCATTTGCGGTTTTGTTCGTCCCATTTTTTAGCTTGCTCTTCGCGATCCTGTCGTAATTCATTTAACAGTTGATAGAATCGGTCTTCTGTGCCTTGACGATCAGCGAAATTCTGTTGAGCTAATTTCAAGATTAATTCTTGAATTTGTGGGCTTTCTTGTATTAACGTAGGGAGTTTCTGGAGGATAATTTGCTCCAGTTGGTTAGTATCGATAGTTAATTGAGTCATAATATTTAACTCTCTATTTAAATGTGAATTAAGAGCTAACTCGTAAATAATTCCAGCGTTATCACTTGCCCCCGTTATCCCGATATATTCGGGTCTAGGTAATGTACCCGATTGAAAACGCCCGACAACATGTACATGGACCCCGTAATAGTGTAATTTCTTTGTCGAATAGTACCCTGCATTGGCAATTCGCGGTGCGACTTTGGCTTGGAAACGGTGCCCTTGTTTCGCCAACGCCACCGGAAAAGAGTCTGTCAGCCAAGCTGTCTGTGGTCCGTCAATTTCCGATTCAGTAATAATTAGTTCGAGTAGTGGCGCGAAGACATCAGCTATTTTATTCAATCTTTGGACGTATCCCTCGTAACTCGGCAATTTCGGAAACCAGTCTCACAAATGGCGGTCAGTGGATTCGTAAATTTTGGTTATTTCTGTTCTGCCATCGATAATTCCAAACAGATAGATTGTGATAACTTCTTCGTCAGTAAACTTTAAGTCAGCATAATTTGACATTCGTTGACAATAAGCCCATAGCCCTTCACGATAATGCTTGCATACATACAGATAAAGTGTTATTAATTGCTCTTGCCATTCCATTGTCATTTTTTTATTTTAAAGGAATTGGCTGATGGATTGGCTTCAAATTTTAGCTCTTAATTCGCATTTAACCATCAATATCGATGTAGTCGTGCTTGAAGTCGCGATAGTTTGAGTCTTGAAATAGAATTAGCAATGTCATCACTTCAGCCGGTGACGAAGATACCAGACATTGGATTTGATTTTATATCGAACTCCGGTTAAAGAATTGAGCTAACAAGAGATATCAATGTTGTTGGTTGAGCATTCCTAATGTTATGCCCAACCAGCAAGTCATTTTTAGTTGTTACTACCAGTCACTTTTTTACAATAATTGATAGCTGATTTTAAATCGATAGTTGGACCTTGACCAATAGTCACTGCATCAATCTGGTCACAATGGAAGGTACCTTTGCCATTATCACTAATATTTTCTAACAGATAATAGTAAGTTCCCTCATTAAGATGGCTGGTATCGATGAAGGAATAACAAGTACTTTCCCTGGAATTGCCAATAGCCGGAATCGTACTGCTATTTGGGTTCGGAGCAACCATTTGTAACTGACCCTGAATTTCATTCGAGCAGCTTTCATTAGAATCCAGATCAATTTGTTTGGAATCAGATTCTCCAAGGACAATCGAATCATAACCCCCATTTTGATCTTCTATAGCACGTCGAAGTCGAAATCCTACATTTTTCAGCTCCACACCGGTTTTCCATTCCACCAGGACATTATCCCCGAAGCTAGAAACAGTCATATTAGATAGTTCTATCGGAAGTGATATTGAAGGAAAAGTTACTTGACTATAATCATTATTTCCCCAACAAACTACCTGGCCATTATTTTTCAGAGCACAGGTATGACCTTCTCCCGCTGAAACCGCTTGAACATGGCTCAATCCAGTTGGTGGAGTTACTTGACCATAATAATTATATCCCCAACAAACCACATGATCATCATTGGTCAGAGCACAAGTATTGTGTGTTCCCGCTGAAATTGCTTGGATATGGCTCAATCCAGTTGGTGGGGTGCTTGACCATCAGAATTATATCCCCAACAAACTACTTGGCTGTCATTTGTCAGTGCACAAGTATGATCTTCTCCCGCTGAAATCGCTTGGACATTACTTAATCCAGTTGG
>JAAUSR010000150.1 GCA_012032555.1 Thioploca sp. | reverse complement strand
AAAAATGGCCTGTATCTACCCCATAATGCTGTTCAAATTTGGCTAACTGGCGCTTACTTCGTTCGATGCCGGCTTTCAGACGCACCTTGTAAGCCTCAATAGCCTGAAGCACCGGCTGAGCGCCGCCTTTTTCTCGAAGTTCGATTACCATTGTACGGTCATGGGTTTATCCTCATTCGGTATTATACACGCGAACCACTGCGGCTTGTACTTCATCTCGGAAGGAGTGGCTTAAAAATTGAGGCGTATTCAGGTCCGCCTTGCGGTCCTAAAATCCGGGAGTTATATAACCCAATCCAGATTACGACCAATAAGCAATTCGGTCATTGTGGTATTCCGGGTATTGCTCATTGCTACTAGCCGTGTTTCAAATCTGTGTTTTACAGCCAGAGCGCGTACCTCTTCAGCATCATCATACGTCATAAGAAAATCACCTTCAATCCTACTGGCCAGCCAGAACAGTTCTTCATGATCAACCTGATGATACTTATACAAACGAGCACCCGCTTTTTTGGCTGATACCGTATAGGGCGGGTCAATAAAAAAGACTGCTTTGTTATTCCGTAAGTTTTTACGGATAATCTCAAACCCATCTCCTCTGATAAATTTAAGACGCTGTTTTATTTTAGCAATATCGAGGATACGCTTTTGAAGTGTTTCTGGATACCAACGAGAGGTGATACCTTTACCATTCTCACCATGTTTTAATACCCCCGCCCCTGGAGCGAGAATACCGCCATGATTAATTCGGTTTTGAATAATGGTCTTGAAAGCTTTATTCCTGATAATACGAGTTCGTGATGATACAACAGCCTCAGCTGCTTCTGGCGTTAATTCGAATGTCGCAATTTGATTAGCCAGCCATTCGGCTCCATCCTGGGTGTTAATGATCGTCTCCCATACAGCAGCTACTTGTTCATCTCGCTCCACTAGAATTACCAAATCGGCTAATTGGTCAAAGGCTACGGTTAGGCCAACTATTGCACCACCAGCAAATGGTTCTATAAACTTCTGCGGCTTAGTAAGTGCGTTCGATAACCACTGCCTAATTCTAGGAACAAGCCAAGTTTTACCCCCAGGATATCGGAATGGGCTACGTTGCGATACAGACGCAACATTTATAACGGGTGTTGACACTGAAGTATCCAAAAATGAGGACTGGATTGCAATACCCCAATGCTTTATCAGACTGGGCAGGTTCATTTTATTCTTTAACCGATGTATAAGAAGTTTTTGACGTATTTCTCTCAGTCTTTCTAAATCTGAAGAAGTAAGCTCAAGACCGATTAAAAGTTGAGTATCATTTTGCTGTAAAATTTGTTCTATAGACTCGCTTTTAGTAAAAAGTTTCTTAAAATCGAGAAATTGTTCTTCGGAAATGGATTTATAAGGTATTGGTAAACCTTTAAATTCTTTTGGTGTAAGTTCTAAAACCCCTCCCCCATAAAATCTTCCATTCAATTCACAAAAAATTAGTGTAAGAGAATTGTAAAACGAATAAATAATACTATCTATATTGAAACCTTCTTTAGGACAGATACGATAAGCTGTATCCGTGAACAAAACCCTCGCTTCATTCTTTAACAGTTTAGGATACAAATGACTCCGTTTAAAAATAACACCTTCTGGAATCCATACCACAGGAACATTGTACCAAGGAGTTCTATGTTTCGTTTTAAATCGTTGATGGATATCTTGTTGTAGTCCTTTTTGTAGATAATTCTGAACCGACAAAGGTAAAGATTCTTCGTCAATATTTTCTAAGTTAATAAAAAAACAAGGTTTATTCGCAGCTTTTAATGCCTCAAATGCTTCATTTGTAAAAGAAATAGTTTGGTTGACAAACTCAGATTTTTGAAGAATTGATTTACAGTAAGGCTCTAAACCATACTCATCTACAGTTTTTTTTGTTTACAATAAAAAATTTATTGGCGGCGGTGACAATACCAGGGGTAGAAGTACAACAATTCGAAATTTTACTAACATTTTTGGCTATATCGAAAAGAAAGTTAAGGTCTCTATCAGAGAGAACAAAGTTAGACCACTTTATTCCAAGTTTTGCCTTGTTTGGAATTCGCTGAGAAAATGAAACCGGCTTATCTAAACTATCAATATTACGTACTTGTGTGTAACCTATCCCTGAAACTTGCGCCTCTTTATATGCAAAAATAACAACCACATCTTGACTCGGAGTAGGAAATACAAGTTCCTGAAATGTTAAGATTTCAATGAATTTGAAACGATTCTTTAGAAATGATTGGATTTTTTCCGCATAACTAACCTGTAAAAGTTCACCAGGTAAAACGAAGGCCAATACTCCTGTTGGATTTAATAAAGAAGTGGCTTTGACAAGAAAGGCTGTCCATATATTTGGGATACTTTTACCGTCAAGTCCTCCTTCTTTATGAATTTGCTGGCACAATTCTCTTTGTTGCTCAGATAGTAAATTCCGGCCAATATAAGGAGGGTTCCTATGATTAAATCATACTTTTGAGATAATTTAACCTTTAAAAAATCATCCTCAATAAAGTTTGCTTTGAAATACCCATTTTTTTGAGATAAGGCTTCCTGAGTCTTTTTGAGGGTGTCTGGATTAATTTCAATAGCATCTAAAAATAAATCATCAGTCCTTTGATATTCAGAAGCCGCTTGCAAAAATATTCCCTCCCCACAACTCGGTTCTAGTATATGAAGAGGCTGATGCTGTTCAAAGCTCTTTAAAGCATGCTCCCAAATAAAAGCTGATAATTTTCGAGGCGTGTAATAAGAACCAGTAGATTTACTCACTGGAGCGTCTCTTCAAATTCACATTTATATCTGAGATATTCATCAATTAATTTCGATTTATGATCCTTGAGTTGTTGTTCAATAGAAGGATCACCAGAAAAATTTTTTAATTCATGGATTAACATATGTAATATGTTTTCTAATTGTTCATATTTCCAAGCTAATTCATGGCGTCGAAGTCCCAACTTTAATTGCTTGAACATATAATTACCAACATCTGTTTTGGGACGAATTTTGCCGTCATCATGCCTTTCTAAATGATTATCAAAATCTGTATCACAAGGATCAATATACCCTTTGCCATCTAATACACTATATTCCTCAACCCCAGAGGGCCAGTCATTACTTTTTCCACCATTACAATAGGGGCAGGCGTAAACAAGATTGTTATAGTTATTTTCAAGATGTACAAATGGTTTTTGGGGGCGGAAATGATCTATATGGAATCCCCTAGCACCCCCACAAATAATATCTCTGTCGTCACAGTAGCCACAACGCCTGTTGAAATCTTGTTGCAAATAGGTTTTATAAGATGTATACCTGGCATATATTTTAGTGCAGGTTCGGATTGGGATAGCGTTGCGAAAGGGTAACATCTATTTTTATTGTCCTTTCAATGCTTTTAGAAGTTCTGTTGTGGAGTTGAGCAGTTCATCCAACTTACCTACAGCTAACTTGCTTTTCTTTTCTGGCGGTAGAGCATTGTGGTTATTCAGTCTACTCTCCAGGAATGAGTCAAGATTTAAAAGTTCATTTTCTTCGGCTTCGGTCAATTCCCCTGTATCACTTTTTTCCAGCAGCTCATGAAATCTTGCGCTCTTTTTTGCCAGTGTTGCTTGATAATGCTCGATTTGGATGCGTATTTTCTCAGCAAGTGTTACTTGACCTACGGGTTTATCAGTAAAAAGGATCTCTTTTGAGTATACATAATTGACATTCTCAATTGCCTGTACCGCATCATCATCATGTGATGTTAAAACAATCCCTGGAAACCCTTTTCTTATTTCCCAAATTCTTTCAAGTAATTGGGTGCCGGTGTAATCAATAGGGCCTGCAACCTCATCACGATATTCATTTAGTCTATGGTCAGCGATAATAGCTTCTGCTCCTGAATTTAGGAGTTCTTCCACAAACTCGTCTAGGTCAGGTTTGGGGATAAATGGTAAAACATCAAGGGTCGAATTTACTTCATCTTGAAAGTCTCGAATATCGCTACTGACTTCATCAATGTACGCAACTTTATGTTTTCCATGTCACCTCAACTTATTTAAAAATTCAATAGATACGCCAAAACCAGAACCATTTTTAATAATTCAACGATTCCATTATTTTCTAATACAAGTAATTTTACCAACCACATTCCCAGTCCGGTGCCTATTTCTTCACCTGAGTGAGGATCTCTTTTTGTCGTTTCAAAAGGCTCAAAAATACTCTCAGGATCTTTAATATCTTTAGATAAACCAGGTCCCGAATCTTTATAAATAAAAATAACATCTAACTCCCTGGTTTCTACTTTTATAGTAATGTTTCTATCATGTGGTGCATCTCTACGTAGGAATGCTTCAAAACTATTAATAAGTAGATTATTAAAGATACTATCTAAATCTGCTTCAAATACTCGGATTTTTAATTCTTCGCGTTGTGGTAAGATGAGATCGAATTTTACCCCTCGTGCATTACAAGCCATCTGCCATGACTCTTTATATTCTCTAAAATACCTTAAAAGGTCGTTCTCTGTCCTTCGACGTTTATCCTTCCGTAGTGTTTCAAGCGAATAATGTAGCCATTGTTTAAGTTTTTCATCATCTTTTTTTATATCTTCCAATCTTTGAAAGGGGTAGGAGAAGTCCAGTAATTGCTGAGTGTTTGTTGAAGCTAATACTTCCTCAAAACGTTCTCGCAAGTTATCAATCCGTTTAACAAGTTTATTCTTTATATTTTTTAGTTCGTGAGTGAAACTGGCAATGATAAGCGCATTGGTTGCCAATATCCTTAGTAGGTTAGTTTCATTCTTCATTACTTCTATTTGTTCTTGAAGTTGCTCTGTATATTTTACAAGTGTTTCCGAATCTTCTTCTAGTCTTTCTGTATATTCCAACAGTTTTACAGGGTCTTTGGCTATTTCATTTTTCCTACGTTTTGATACATTTCTTCTAATTTCTCTTTTTATAACCTGGGCTTTCTCTTCGCTTACGGCTAACTGTGTTTCCGAATAATAGGCACTGAGTTCTCGTCCGATGTTGCTTCTGTCCTGTTCAAATTCTCCCAGAATTCCTTTAATAATTTCAGTAAAATAGTCAAAAGTTTTATTCTCTTGTAATCCATACCGGCTGGATGTGTCTTCAAAATCAATATTGGCTAATCTTGAAATATTAATAATGCCGCTGATTTGGTTTGGGCGCACTCGCCAGGAACCGGACCGTTGTTGTCCAACACTCTGAGGGCTTCTACCAGCTCTCTCTCCTAAGAGTAACCAGTCAAATGAACGACTATCTGTTTCTCCATAGGGACGTACTCTGAAGTTGTCACGAAACAATTTGATACCACCAAAATGCTCTAACCACTTTTTTCTTGAACTTGCATTAAAATCCCTATAGAAAAATCTTTTACGTTCCTCATTTGATACTTGATTCTTGACAAAATAAAAAATAAACTCAAAAGGCCCTATATTTTCAAGAACATTATTGCTAT
>JAAUSR010000017.1 GCA_012032555.1 Thioploca sp. | reverse complement strand
TTTGCGCTCAGTTGTGAGTTCTGTCAATTGCATTTTCA
Source organism: Thioploca sp. (assembly GCA_012032555.1). Lineage (GTDB taxonomy): Bacteria > Pseudomonadota > Gammaproteobacteria > Beggiatoales > Beggiatoaceae > Thioploca. The sequence continues at coordinate 81,761 of JAAUSR010000017.1, read as the reverse complement.
TACCCGGTTTCCTAAGTTTTCAAAACTTGTTCTTTCTTATATTCTCCTTTTAGCAAAATAGCATTTTAAATTTCGTGATACAACTCTAATGAAATCACGATTAACTATTTTTACATGTTTTCTTGAGAGGCAATACTACTTATTATTGCTTTTTCAGCATTTATATTAAGTGAATATGGCATGATAGTACATGTAAGCACATCATGAGTTTTATTTTTATCGTGAAGGCAGTAATCACTGAAAATGTAAAATTTATTTGGATAACTGTTACACGTGAGATATTTTTGTAAATCATCTATTACAAATTTTTCAAGTGTATCTTTAAAAAAGCCGATAATTTCATCCACTATTTAATTTCCATTGTTACCTAGTTAAATTGCTTAACTTAATGGCAAAGAAATTACATTGCTTAGGTAGGTTGAACTAACAAAATAAGCTCAATATTTTAGGAATTAATGATCTGAATTGTTGGGCTTCGCAAAGCTTCAGCCCAACCTACACAACATTTCAATTACTTCGCCGCAATTTCCTCTAACTTTTTCGCTTTAATGATTTGACCATCTAAAGCCGATTCTTTAGCCGTTTTACCATAAGCAACGCTCATTAAGGTGCTGTAGTAGACGGAAGGCAAATTAAATTTGGTGCCATATTTTTGATTAATATGTTCTTGATAAACTTCCGTATTCATTTGGCAAACTGGACACGGTGTGACGATCATATCGGCACCACCGTCGTAAGCAGCTTGAATGATGTCTTTTACCAAAGCTTGGCTTTTTTCGGGTTCAGAAAACATTAACGCACCGCCACAACAAGACACTTTTTTGTCATAATTTTCTACCGGTTCGGCACCTAATGTCGCTATCATTTTGTCTAAATAAACTGGGTTTTCAAAGGATTCGCCGGCAATCCCAAACGGACGATTGGTTTGACAGCCAACATAGCCAGCAATTTTAAGACCTTTTAGCGGCTTTTTCACGTGCTTAGCCATTTCTTCGTAGCCAATGTCTTCGATGAGAACCTCAACCATATGGCGAACTTTTTTCTCACCTTTGAAAGTTAAATTAGCTTCTTTTAAGGCTTCATTCGCTTCAGTTTTTAATTGTTGGTTTTCATTGAGACGATCATTGGCTTCCCGAGAGGATAGCCAACAAGCGGCACAAGTTGCTATAAAATCTTGACCCGGATGTTCTTTTTCCGAAAGTGCTAGATTACGGGCCGATAAAGTTAATCGCGGTAATTCACCACCGCCCGCATAACCGATTGAAGCCGAACAACAGTTCCAATCGGGAATTTCATTGAGTTGAATACCCAAAACCTCACAGATGCTCTGCGTTGAACGTAACTGGTTATAAGACGAAGCCAGTTTTTGTGAAGAACAACCGGGGTAAAAGGAGTATTGTTTAACCATATAAATTTTGTCTCCTTAGCCTTTAAATTGAGCCGCTTTGGCTTCTTCAATTTCACGCGCTTTGTTTAAAGCCGCTTTTAAACCTTGACTATCTTTACAGCTATGCCCACCAAAAATTTCAAAGGGGTTCATTCGTTTAGAAAAGTACATCCCTTGACCAATTTTGCGCATTTTCAAAGCAGTCTTAATACCCTCCACCAAGCCATTCATGAAATATAAACTTAAACCTAATTTGAGTTCATTAACCCGACCACCACCGTTATACAGGTTATCCCAGAAATATTGAGCAAATTTGGGAGTCGCTTGATTTTGTGGCGCTAAACCTAAACGTTTGGCATAATGGGCTAAACCGTGCATAATGTGGGTAATGGGTAGCTCCCGTGGACAACGAGCGATACAGTTATAACAGGAAGTGCAAAACCACATGGAAGAGGATTTGAGCACCTCCTCGCGTTTACCGGCACGAATCATCATAAAAATTTCTTGTGGCGGATGTTCCCAATACGGTCCTAATGGGCAAGAACCACTGCACACGCCACATTGCATACACATTTTGACCCAGTGGCCTTCTTCAACATTGGCTTCCACTTCACGTAGAAAATGATTGCGATATTTTTCTACTTTAGTCGCATTTAATTGACTCATCACTGGCTCCTTTAGAATTTAAACGGACTCATGCCAATTTTGGCAATGGTATTGGCCATTTCATTAATCAATTGTGGCACCCGTTGAATATCGGTAATGGCGATTTCGTAGGTTTTTACCCGTTCGGTTTCTAGTTTCAATTGCTTGAGCGTGTCATCAATCTTACTCATCCGATAATGAGCTATTTCACTGCCTTTGACAAAGTGACATTGATAATTATCTCCTTTTTGGCAACCCATTAAAATGATACCGTCGTAGCCGCTGTTGAGCGCATCACTGATCCAAATGGTATTCACTGAGCCAAGGCAGCGAACCGGGATAATCCGCACAAATGCACTATATTCTTGCCGCGTCATTCCCGCCATATCTAAAGCTGGATAGGCATCATTTTCACAAGCTAGCAGCAGGATGCGGGGTTTTTCAGAAAATTCATCTGGCATATCAACCGCTTTGATAGCTTGACCCACGGTATCAACTGAGTAGTTTTCAAAGGAGATAACCCGAACCGGACAAGCACCCATACAGGTACCACAACGCCGACAACGCGCTTCATTAAATAAGGGATAACGTTTTTCGTCCTCATTAATCGCACCAAACGGGCATTCTACGGTACAACGTTTGCACTGCGTGCAACCTTCTTTCCGAAACTGGGGGAAACTTAAGTCACCAACCCGGGGATGGGCGGCACGTCCTAACGCAGCATTTTCTAAAGCTTGAATCGCTTTTAACGCGGCACCAGCGGCATCTTCAGCAGCTTGATTCATATCCATCGGGCGACGGACCGGTCCTGCGGCGTAAATGCCAGTTCGGCGGGTTTCGTAGGGAAAGCAAATAAAATGCGAATCAGTAAAACCATGAACCAATTGCGGAATGTCTGGACCTTGACGGTAGTCAAGATTCAGAATGGACTCTGCTGCTAGCTTCGTTTCGACCGGTGCGGCTGTTGCTGTTTTAGCTTCTGTTTTGTCCTCTTCTGGTGCTGCAACCACTTCTTCAATATTAACGCCAGAATTGGGAACCATCCCCGTGGCTAATACCACTAAATCAAATTCTTGCTTGACTGCTTCATTGAGAATCAAATCGTTAAATTTAACCGTCAAGCTACCCGAATTAGGAATGACTTCACTGACAACGCCCTTGGTGAAGGTAATACCTTTATTTTGGCCACTGCGATAAAAATCTTCACCGCCGGCACCGGGCATCCGCAATTCTGTATAAACCACCATTGCATCGATATTCGGATCACTGTCTTTGAAATACATCGCTTGTTTAACACTGGTTAAACAGCAGTGACCTGAACAATAGGGTAAATGACCGGGTTTATTGCTGCGTTGCCCAGCACATTGGACAAAGAGGACACTTTGAACTGCTTTACCATCCGATGGTCGCTTAATTTTACCGCCATTAGCTTGCCTGGCTAACGCTTCTAAACCTAATTGATCCACCACATCGGGTGATTTCCCTACCGCAAATTCCAGTAATTGAGTGGCATCATACGGTTTAAAACCGCTAGCTTGAATAATCGAACCAAAGTTTGCCGTTATGGTGCTACCACTTTCTTGAGTGATCTTGACTTCAAACCGGCCGGGGGCGCCACTCGTTTGAGTGACGGTGGAATTAAGGTGAAGAGTGATGTTGTTATTGCCTTGAACTTGGGCAATTAATTCAGCAATCCCATTGCTTTGTGATTCCGCGAAGGGCGAACAATTGGGAATACGTTTATGCAATTGGGCAGCAACACCACCTAAGCTCGCTGATTTTTCTACGATAGTGGCTTGATAACCGGCTTTAGCAATTTCCAAAGCCGCCGTTAAACCGGTAAACCCACCGCCAACCACCAGAACATGACGCACTAAGCTCTGTTCATTGCTGGCAGCCGGCAAGTTGATAAATTTAACTTCTGCACAACCCATGCGGATGTAATCTTCTGCCATTTCCTGCGTGGTTTCTTGCGCTTCGGCCGTAGCGGGTCGTACCCAAATGATACCTTCCCGCAAATTCGCCCGAGAAATTGCCACATCAGCAAAATTAAACGCATCGGTTTTAGCCCGTCGCGAACAAGCGGCAATGACTAAATGGTTAACCGTACCGGCATCGATATCGGCTTGAATCATCGCCACACCGTCGCTATTACACAGGAAATCATGTTGTTTAACAAAACTCATTTTGCCTTCGCGGGTAGCGACATTGGCTAACTGGTCGGTATTCAGACGCTCACCGATACCACAGCCTTTACAAATATAAGCGCCTAGTTTTTTCTCTGCCATTGTTTAAACCTTTTATGAGACTTGATTAACCACTTGAATAGCCCGCAATGCACTGGCAGTCGCGTGTTGTACTGCGCGGTTAACATCTAATGCGTCAGAAGCGCAACCAGCGGCAAACAGGCCACCATTACTGGGATCAGCTTCAATGAAGCCATGCTCATTAACCTTAATATCAATCCCTAAGCGACTGAAATCAACACTAGGTTCCATGCCAATAGCCAGTACAACTAGATCGTGAGGATTATTATAACGGTGATAACCTTCGGTATCGACCCCGTTCAAAATAGGATTACCAGTGGCTTTATCGAGCGTAATATTGGCAACTTTTGATTTGATAAAGGTTACGTTCGGATCAGCTTTAACTTTTTGATATAAATCATCAAAGCGATCAATGGCGCGAATATCAATGTAATAAACACTGGATTTACCAGCATCACCATAACGTTCACGCACATAAGTGGTTTGTTTTAACGTTGCAGTACAACACATCCGCGAACAATGTTTAAGATAATTGCGATCGCGAGAACCAGCACATTGGATAAAAGCAATATTTTTCGCTTCTTTCTGGTCAGACGGACGCAGAATCTTGCCATCCGTTGGACCTAAAGGATCCATCATGCGTTCTAATTCAACACTGGTAATCACATTGGGAATGCGATCATAACCATAAGGTTGAATTTTGTTAGCATCAAATGGTTTCCAACCGGTAGCCCAGATAACTGCACCGACGGTAAGCTGAATATTTTGGGTGGACATGTTTAAATCGATGGCATCATATTTACAGGCCGATTTCGCTTTCTCAGCATCGGCAGTGCCAATAATACGGGGATCGACAACATAACGTTGTGGATAAGCCATATAAAATGGCAGATAAGCCCCTTTGCGTTGATTTAAACCATAGTTATATTCATTGGCAAATTGCGCTTCCACCGCTTCACTACAAGCGCCACAAGCCGTACAGTTATTATTAACATAACGGGGTTGAAGGGTAATGTCTACCGTATAATTACCCGCATCACCAGTGACTTTGGTTACTTCAGCCAGCGTAATGACGCGTAATTTCGGATTGGCTTTAATTCGCCGTAAGTTGATTTCCATTCCACAAGTTGGGTAACACAATTTGGGAAAATATTTGTATAATTGCGCAACTCTTCCACCAATAGAGGGGTTTTTTTCAAGTAAAATCACGTCTTTGCCACATTCAGCAGCTTCCAACGCGGCGGTCATCCCGCTAATTCCACCCCCCACGACTAAAATTGTCTGGTTAGTTGCAACGACATCTGTCATGCGATTCCTCCAAAATTTTTTCACCTCACCAAAGAGGGAACATAAGGATACACTGTTATAGCTTGATATACCATGCTAATCTACTTAATGTCGCTATTGATAGTTTAAATGAATACTTAGATTTGCTTGCTGGCAAGCTAGGCAGCGCGAGCAATATCCACCTCCACCATAACACATCTGACAACCAAAGGTGGTAATTTGAGTTACGAAAGTTTGCTCTGTCTCACTCTTGAAATTTACAGTAATCTTATCTTTTATCATGAGGAATTTCATGAGGTTGACTATCAAGTTGTTTGAGCAATTCTAATTGGTAATTAATTATTTTCGTAATGCTATTTACCTTCATTTCTGGTAATTGACTGAGTTGTAGAAAACGTTGTTGAGATTCTTCAAAACGTTTTAAACGACGTTCAAGTTCACCAGCTACCAATTGAGATGTTTGCCAAGTATCATCTTTTTTATGGTAGAGTTCCAAAAATTTTTTAAAATACGTTAGGCTATTTTGGGCATATTCTTGATACCGTTTGGGATTTTCCTCAACTTGCCACGATGCCTGTAAGTAAGTATGAGCTATCTCTAAGGGATCTTTTTTCAGGTACTCAAAGGTTTTAGCTAGCAAAAAGTAAGATGAATGACCTTCCGCAACTAATTTTTTATATTCATCTGAATAGATATATTTTTGCAGATATTCTGTTTCTGCTTTAGTAAATTTATCAGCGTAAATGACAAAGTGATCATTTGGACAAATTGGAAGGGGGATGGGTGCTACTAAAGCACCTAACGGTTGCAAATCCAATCTCTTGCCAAATACTGAATAAGAAGCAACCTCGTTGGTTTTAAATTTCGTATTGTCTAGTGGGCAAATTTTTTCGGTTTCAAAGAAGGTGAGCGCATTAACACTTTGCCCTATTAAGGTAAGGTAACTTACAATAACCAAAAGAAACTTTTTAATAATCATAGCAGTCCTCATATTCATTAATTAATTCATGTATCAATGTAATCCATTCTATGCAACCCTTAAATGCGAATTAAGATCTAAAATATTAGATTATAAATCAGTAAATTATGTAGGTTGGGTTGAGCGGAGCGAAACCCAACTTATTTTTCTCTAACTGATTAACTTAATGGCATTAATCCTAGGCAAACTAGCATAAACTTGGTAGAGTAAGAAACCTCGTTTTATTAAAGCAAATCAGTAAAAACTTCCTCAACAGTAGTGGCAGTCAACAACCGTTGAGCGCAATGTAATAGCATTTTTGCATCCAGGGCATTAAGTTGTTCCTCGATTTGGGGTGAAAGCGAACCAAATTTAGCCTGTAATTGAAATTTCAATAACAACCGTTCCCCGACTACTTGACCTTGTTGAAGACCTTGTTGAAGACCTTGTTGAATGCCCTGTTGAAGACCTTCTTGTTGGCCTTGTTGAAAACCTTCTTGTCGTCCTTGTTGCCAACCTTGTTGCCGACCTTGTTCCTCGGCTTGGGTATACCATTGTTGTACCGTTTCGGCTAACATGGTGTGCATCTCCTGTAATTCGTGAATTTCGGGTAACATTACTTGTGGCCATCGTCTTGGTAAGATGACTCGTCGCAACCACACGGTAAAATCTCGACGTAAGCCAGCTTGTTCGGGGGTTTGTAGCCACTCGATTAAATGAATTAAAATTTGCTGAATATCAGTAACCGTCCGACTCTGTTCTAAACGAAATAGTGCCGCTACCAAATTGCGTAATGGTGCCAACTCACTGTCACTAAAAGCACCTTCATCTACGAGGAAATATTCTAATTGGGGGCAATATTTTTCTAAACCCGGTGGCACGACTGAAATTAAGTCTCGAATATTCCTAGCGGCATGCCAGCGTGGTTGACCATTGTATAAAACTAAGGGCAACACCGGTGGCAGTGAATCTCGGGCAGTTAATTGTTGATGTTTAATTAAATCTTGATATAACAGTCCTAAGTAGGTCAGGATTCGCACCGCCATAAACGCATCAACGGTGGATTGAAATTCTAAGAGCAGATAAACATACAACCAGTCATTTCGCCAGCGGACTCGCCAAATCAGATCATCTTCGCGTTCCCGAAGATCATCGCTAATGAAACTGCTGTTAACTTTTTCCAAAGTATTAAAATCTAATTCCTTAACCCACTTTTCGGGTATAAAACCGCGCAGTAGATCTTCTACCATCGCAGCATGAGAAAAAAGTAATTTGTAACTGTGATCCTGTTCGTGCATGAAGTCAATATAGCATAATTCACTGAGTTATTTAGTAACTGTGGTATGGATAAGCACAATCTCATCTGTCATAATCCGGTTATACTTAAAATAAGTAGTTATTAATAACTCAAAAGCGCCTGAATAAAATAAAAAATAAGCTAATTTTGTAGTGCAGTAAATAATAAAATTATATCGAGAAATTCAATGCGTGCAGGATATATTGAACTTAATCGTACTTTTATTGATTTTCAAGAAAATTCAGAACGAGAAGAAAGTACATTACAGAGTTATGTTGCTGAACGTTATGGAGATGGACCACTCAATTGGACTAAGTTGCTAGAAAGCCGATATGTGGTGCTGTTGGGCGAACCGGGCAGTGGTAAAACTTGGGAGATGGAAGCACAAGTTGAGTCGCTTTGTCGACAAGGTCAATATGCCTTTTTTATTCCGATTGAACAACTGGTTAATAAAACGATTGATAATATTCTTTCACTGCAAGAGAAAGAAACCTATCATAATTGGCAAAGAACACCAGCTAAAGCCACCTTTTTTCTTGACGCCGTAGATGAAGCTAAACTTACAAAACTCTATGCGATTCGTGATGTATTAGCGAATTTTACCCAAAGTATTGGATCCGCATTACCTCGTAGCAAAGTGGTGATAAGCTGTCGAGTCAGTGAATGGCGAAGTGACACAGACTACCGTGAGTTATACTATTATTTCAATATTTCTAGTGATAATTCTAAAGATAAGAATGTATTGAGAATTGTTCGATTAGCACCACTGAGTGATGAACAAATTCGTTTATTCGTTTCTTTTCATATATCAAAATCCGATAACGATAATTTTATTCAAGCACTTTATCAAAGCCAAGCGTGGGAATTTGCTGGGCGACCACAAGACATTACTGATTTAATCAGCTATTGGAAAAAATTCTGTCAGCTTGGTACTTTACACCAATTAATAGAATTCAACATTACAGAAAAACTCAAAGATCTTCATCCAGAACGTCCTAATCCTTTATCTTATGAAAAAGCAAGAGCGGGTGTAGAACGCTTAGCAGCCGCAACCGTATTTTGTAAACGATTTACCTTTGCTATTGATGAGAATGTTGATTTATCAGAAGCAATCTCACCTAGTTTAATATTATCGCAATGGCATAAAGAAGAAATCGATTCTGTTTTAAATCGAGCCTTATTTGATAGTGCGATTTATGGACGAATAAGATTTCATCACCGGCGAACCTCAGAATATCTAGCCGCGAGTTGGTTACAAAGTTGTTTGACAAATGGTTGTGATTATTCTCAGGATGTAGAACCACGCTTATTTATAAAATGTTATGAACAAACAGTTATTCCACCTTCATTAGCATCTACAGTGGCTTGGCTGGCTGTCATTGACAATAAAATATGGAATCAGCGTCTCAAAAAGAAACTGCTTGATGAGCATCCAGAAATTTTAATTAAGTATGGTGATCCTCAATCGCTATCGATAGACGACCGACGTTTATTGTTACAAAAAATCGTCGAGAAATATTCTTCTAATACTAAAGTTTATTTTTATTCAATAGGTGATTATTTTGACTATGCTAAGCAACTATTCTTTTTATCGGCACCAGAATTAGCCGAAGATATTCAAAAATATATTCGCAATAAAACCCTTGCCGATGGCATAAAAGAGTTTTTTATCGAATTAGCAAGACATGGTAGACTAACGGAGTGTGTTGATGCGGTTTTAGCCGTATTGGAATCAAGTAATGTTCATGATCATCTCACCTGGATAGCGGTATTAACTGTTCGTGATGCGGGATCATTAGCACATCGACAGCAACTCGCTAGAATTGCTATTCACTATCCCTCTATCTCTGAACGTTTATGTGATGCTTTATGTGGCGCTTTATATCCTGACGCTATTAATGTAGATGATTTAATTACCTTGTTAGAAAGAACGGAACAACCTCATAAATATTCAACTTTATTACAAAAAAGTTTTGAAGGGCATTTCAAAAAAGATCTATCCCAAGATCACCTCAAAAGATTATTAGCAGGACTTAATCGATTGATGAATCAGCCACCCTTGCTAAAGTCCAATAATAAAACAGTCCCTATTTCTGAACGTTATGCTTGGTTAGGTCAGATACTAGCTTTAGTTGTTAAGCGATTATTGCAACATCAGCAATTAAGCGAAGAGTTAGTATCAGAAACAGCAATAGCATTGATAATATTGGATAATTATAAAGAATATTGGGAATCACAGGATAACGTCTCTTTGGCTCAAGAACTCCAGAATTGCCAAGCTATTCGGCAAGCTTATGTATGGCAACGTATTAAATTGCTGCAAACAGAACAATCCAATAAACAACTGTATTGGTATAATATTTTTCACTATTACTCTGTTGCTAAAAGAGAAACCATTATTGATCTAAAATGGTTATTTGAAGATATTGCTATTGCCGAGCTTGAAGTGAACCGCATGGTAGCACTGCAATTAGCTATTGATTTATGGAACTATAACGGGCGTCCACGACAATATATTAAACAATTTCAACGAGTATTACAAAAACAACCCATATTACAACAATTCTTCCATAAACAGGTTGAAAATTGGTTTATCTGGAAGGTTAAAAATTATTGGGGTTTTTATCACTACCATTGGAACCGTAAATACGACGAATGGAGATATGAAAAAATACGCCATCTTAAAAATTGGTTCCGAGAAAAAAGACGTTATTGGCGTAATTGGTTTTGGTTACGAAAACATCTTGAAGGTCTTCGAGAAGGTAAAGAATGGAGGGCTTTATATTTTTTGATAAATAAAGACTCTTCAAATATTAACGAAAAAGGGTTGAGTAACTGGCAAGCAATTATCCCTATTTATGGTAAAAATATTACCCAAACAGCGCGACAAGGATTGAAATCATTTTGGCGAACTTATAATCCGCTCGATGATATAGACAAACCAGATAATCGGATTCAAGTTGGCTTAACCGGATTAACTATTGCCATTACAGAGGGTCTTAAATTTTCAGATTTATCAGAATCAGAAGCTATAAATGCTGCAGCTTATGCCGCTAATAAAGTCAATGGTTTTCCTGATTGGTTATCAAAACCTGATTGGTTATCAAAATTAGCAGCAATACATCCTCAAGCAGTACGCCAAGTTTTACTTCAGTATATCCAATGGCAATGGCGAAGTTCCAACGCAGAATATTCCTTTCATAATATCTTACTTGATCTTTGGTGCAGTCCACTAGAACTACAAAAATTAGTAATAGAAGAAATTTGGCAATACTTACTTGCAAGTGATCCTTTGCATCCAAATATGCTAAGAGTAGCCTTAATGCTTTTATTAAAACGCCCTGGTATATTTGAGCAAAAATTAAGTAATTTAGCCGCAAAGCGAATCAACACTTTATCTATAACAGAACGACCATTTTTAATTTGGTTAATGGCTTGGTTTTACCTTGATGGCAAGGAAGCAATTAAATTTCTAGAAGATTTACTAGACAAAATTGATAATCCAGATGCTTTCATGGAACAGTTTTGCGCAGACTCTAATCAAATAAATTCTTTTCCTCACCAAGGCTATGTTGTTAAAACGCCTTTATATTGGCAAGCGATTGTCTTGGAACAACTGATTATTTTAATTTGTCAATATATCCGTTTTGATCAAGATATTTATCATGAAGGTACATACACACCTAATAATCGTGATTATGCACAAAGTTTTAGGGATTCCTTATTTTCGGATTTAGCACAGTCTTCTGATAGAGAAGCTTACCCAGTCCTTAATAAATTAGCTGATAACCCGCTACTTGTGAATGAACGGGATTGGATTCTAAAACTAGCTACTGATCATGCGCAACAAGAAGCTGAAAAACGCATATCTTGGGAACCTAAGGACATTGCCGATTTTTCCAAGGAATGTGAAGCAACCCCACGTTCTTCCTATAGTTTGTTTAAACTCGCATTAAAGCGACTTGCTTCGATTAAAGATGAAGTAGAAAATCATGATTTTAGTATTCGAGGCATTATCCGACCTGAAGATGATGAATGTGAATTACGCAAATTTCTCGGTAAACGGTTAGAAGAATTATCACAAAGTCGTTATGAGGTAGTTCAAGAAGCTGAAGTTGATGCGGGTAAAAAAACGGATTTGCGTTTAATAAGAGAGGATTTAGGGCCAATCACAATTGAAATCAAATTGAGTCACAAGTGGAGTTATACCGACTTGAAAAAAGCGCTAACCGAGCAACTTGTGGGTTTATATCTTAAAGCAGACTGTTCTCGATACGGAATTTTACTTTTAGGTAATCATCTTTCTAAAAAAGAAACTTGGGAAGATCAAGAACGAAACCTCACCTTTAATTTCAACGAACTCATTGATGATCTCAATAAAGCCGCTAATAAAAATATTTTAGCTAACAGAGTGGATATTGATGGTCTTGAGGTGATTGGTTTAAATTTTTCATCATCACTAACCAAGAAACAACAATCCCAAAAACAGCGATCTCAAAAATTAAAAAAGTGAATTTAATCGAATTATCGGCAGATAAATCGACAACAAACACTATCTGCCGAATAGAATCTCAAGCTTCCTTTAAAGTAAATCAGTAAAAACTTCCTCAACCGTCGTAGCGGTCAACAACCGTTGAGCACAATGCAAGAGCCGGTTCGCTTCCAGAGCATTAAGTTGTTCCTCGATTTGGGGTGAGAGCGAACCAAATTTAGCCTGTATTTGAAACTTTAATAATAACCTTTCCCCGGCTACTTGACCTTGTTGAAGACCTTGTTGAAGACCTTCTTGTTGGCCTTGTTGAAAACCTTCTTGTTTTCCTTGTTGCCAACCTTGTTGCCGACCTTGTTCCTCGGCTTGGGCATACCATTGTTGTACCGTTTCGGCTAACATTGTGTGCATCTCCTGTAATTCCTGAATTTCGGGTAATATCACTTGTGGCCATCGTCTTGGTAAGATAACTCGTCGCAACCATACGGTAAAATCTCGACGTAAGCCAGCTTGTTCCGATGTCTGTAACCACTCGATTAAATGAATTAAAATTTGTTGGATATCAGTAACCGTCCGACTCCGTTCTAAACGAAACAGTGCCGCTACCAAATTGCGTAACGGTGCTAACTCATGGTCACTAAACGCACCCTCATCTACCAGGAAATATTCTAATTGGGGGCAATATTTTTCTAAACCCAGCGGCACCACGCGAATTAAGTCCCGAATATTCTTAGCAGCCTGCCAGCGTGGTTGACCATTGTATAAAACTAAGGGCAACACTGGTGGCAGGGAGTCGTGGGCGGTTAAGTGTTGATGTTTAATTAAATCTTGATATAACAGTCCTACGTAAGTCAGAATTCGCACCGCCATAAACGCATCAACAGTGGATTGAAATTCTAAGAGAATATAAACATACAACCAATCATTTCGCCAACGGACTCGCCAAATCAGATCATCTTCGCGTTCTCGAAGATCATCGCTAATAAAGCTGCTGTTAACTTTTTCTAACGTGTTAAAATCTAATTCCTTAATCCATAGTTCGTGGATAAAACCTCGCAGCAACTCGGCTACCATGGTGGCATGGGAAAAAAGTAATTTGTAACTGTGATCGTGTTCGTGCATGAAGTCAATATAGCATAACTCACCAACTCATATAGCTATGTTATTTATAAGGAACAATAATGTTATGATATACTGCTCAGGTAGCACTTAACTAAATAAGATAATCAGTAGGTTGCCTAACTTATCTTAATAAAAACATAAAACTGAAATTATTTCCGGATAAATCATCTGAGCAAATAGATTTCATACTAACAACAGCAAAATTATATGACTATTGACTGGGGTCGATAAATACCAGTAGTAAATAACATTGCCCCTCATTATTTAAAATGGTAACGTTGAAGGTAACTTGTTGACTGATAAACACCTAAAAATCCCTCCTCTTGACGCGTTCTTGATACTAGGTGGGCAATATTGAGATGAAAATAAAATTCTTTTTGTTAAGTATCGTTGTTTTAGTCGCATTAGGTTGGATAGCTTATAATAACTACTTTAAATACCGAAACGCGCTATCTATTGCCTTTGTTGGCCCTTTATCAGGTGAAGGTGCAGCGGCAGGAAAATTAATGATACAAGCGATTCAACTTTATTTTGATTATGTTAATCAAAGAGGCGGTATTAATGGTAAACAGATTATCCTTCAAGCATTTGATGATCAAAATGATCCTGAACAAGCCAAGCAACGCGCATTAGAAATTGTTAAATCTAAAGATAATTTTATTGCCGTTATTGGCCATTGGTATAGTTCTGCTTCTATTAGTGGCGGTAAAATTTATCAAGCACACCAAATACCGGCCATTACTCCCGGTTCCAGTCACATTAAAGTAACTCAGGGTAATCCATGGTATTTTAGGAATATTTATAATGATAAAGCCACTAGTCTTTTCTTAGCGCACTATATTAAGAAAGTATTTAAACAGAATCAGGTGACTATTATTCATGAAACAGCAGATTATGGTTCTTATATTGCGGAAACTTTTGTCAAAAAAGCCCAATCACTTGCTATAACGATTGAAAATAACTGGCAGTATCATAATCAAGATAAAAATTTAGATGCCGTTTTCCAACAATTTGTCGAACGATTAAAAGCAATTAAAGATAAAGCGGGGATCATCTTACTGGCTATGCAAGCCAGTGAAGGTGTCAAGCTAGTTAAATTAATTAAAGAAGCTGGAATTAAAACGCCTCTAATTGGCGCCTCGTCCTTTTCCGAAGAAACTTTTCGTAATGGTTTTGATGCCAATCCAATAGAACGAGAAAATCCGGGTTATTATACCAATGATATTTACGTTGCCACACCGCTATTATTTGATACGGCTAATGAACAAGCACAACTTTTTTTTGAAGCGTATAAAGAACAATATGATGAAGAACCTGATTGGTCCGCGGCCTACGCTTATGATACCGCTATGGTACTCGTCGAAGCCATGAAGCAAGCTAATCTGAAGGGAGTACTTAACAGTTTAGCGGCAGATAGAAAAGAGTTACGAGACACTTTAGCTCGTTTTACTAATATTCATGACGCAGTCAAGGGTGTTACCGGCTTCAATTATTTTGATAACCATCGAGATGCTCAAAAACTAGTTTCATTAGGTGTTTATAAACAAAAAAACTTGGTTTCAGCCTTAACTCAATTCCATGTCATGCGTAATCCCAATGAAATTGCTGATATTCAACAAGCCATTCAAAATGAGCAAGTATTAGTCATAGATAATCGATATATGTATAAAACGCATGTCGTTTATGCCGGGATAAAAGTTCATGAGATTAGTCATATTGACATGAAACAATTGGTTTATAATTTAGATTTTAAGTTATGGTTTCGTTTTCTTAAAGGTGATTTTAATCCAACTGATATTCAATTTACCAATGCCGTTGATCCTCAAAAGTTGAACTCACAATTAGCTAAGCCATTAGAAGACTGTAAAGAAACGCTAGATAAAATTGTTTACTGTGTGTATCGAATTAGGGGTGATTTTCATGCCGATTTTCTTGCCAATTATTATAGTTATAAGAAGCATGTGGTTGGTATCGGTTTTCGCCATCGAACTTTAACGCGCAATAACCTCATTTATGTCACTGACATGTTAGGTATGGGGCTCAATCAAGAAAAATCATTAGCCCAATATTTAAGTAAAACTCATGTCCTTGGCCCGGCAGAAGGTTGGTTAATTGATCGCGTTTGGTTTTTTCCTGATATTGCTAAAGAATATTCTGCTGGTGATCCCCAACACCTTAATGCTCCAGAAGGAATTGTCGAATATTCTCGATTTAATGCAGCTATTCAACTAAAACAGGACCAATTTTCTCTCCGCGGAAGTATTCCTTACAAATATGCTCACGATACCATGATACTGAGTGGTGCGTTATTTTTATTCCTAGCGATTGCCGCTAGTAGTAAGAAAAAACTCTCTAAATACATTTGGTTCTTTCAAGTTATTTTTGCTTTCCTCTGGTTATTATCTGGAGAAATGATATTCGCCGATTGGTTAGCTCAAAAAACTAATCCCTACCAAATGAAACATATCATCAGAACTTTTGATATATTATGGTGGTTAATTCCGGCTTTTTTAATTACTGAAGCTTTAGAACGATTTATTTGGACACCGATTCAAGAAAAAGTTGGGCCAATACCTAATATTATTAGGCATTTCTTTGCCCTATTTATTTATTTATTAGCAATCGTCGGAATCACTGTATTTGTTTATGAACAACAGTTCACTAGCTTACTCGCTACCTCAAGTGTCTTAGCGATGATTGTTGGTTTAGCTGTGCAAATTAATATTTCCAATGTCTTCTCTGGAATTGTTATTAATATGGATCATCCTTTAGAATTGGTGATTGGATCAAAATTGGTAAATTTGATGAAGGCGAAGTTATCGATATCAACTGGCGAGCCACTCGGCTGAAAAGAAGAGACGGCTGTATGCTTAGTATTCCTAATTCTCAAGCGGCTGAAGCGGCTATTGTTAATTTTTATTATCCACAAAAAGTCTATTGGCTATGGCCAACCGTTTATGTCCATCCTAAATATCCACCTTTTCGGGTTAAAAAAATTTTGCAAGATGCCTTACTCTCAGCCGATAAAATTCTTCACGATCCAGAACCAATCGTTATTTTTACGGGTATCAACGAATGGGCAGCCACTTATTGGATCGCATTTTGTGCTGATAATTATGCTGATAAATACTTTATTTTAGAAAGTATTTGGACTCGAGTTTGGTTCCATTTAAATCGTGCCGATATTGCACCTGCTGTTATGCGGCAAGAAATTTATATCTTTAAGGGTGAGAGAACAAATGATGAGGCTTTTACGGGTAAAACGCCACCTTTTGAACAACCTGAAGAAACCTTTCGATCGGCTGCTCCATTTCTATCCACTCGTTCCCCAGTCAAACAAGGATAGCAATTTTATAACTAACAATAATTATGAATTATTATTATACCCAATCTTTTTTAAAAATTACGGTGATAACTTATTATTTATTCCTATCATCCAAATTAAGGGTGATAATTCCAATAAATAGTTATCTAAACGCTCTAAAAGTAAAATTTTGATGATATTATGAATAATTACGCACGCACAAAAGGTGGGTAAAAAGTTATGAAAATCAACATTATCATGTTAGGTCTGCTGATCTTAATTGTTTTAATTGTGGCGTTTTACCAAAGCTATTTCAAACCCAAAGAAGAAACGATTTACGTTGCTTTTATTGGGCCAATGTCAGAACAAGGTAAAAGTGAAACTGAACTGACAGCCGGCCAAATGATGGCACGAGCGGTAGAATTTTATTTTGAAACAATCAACAAAAAAAGAGACAAAATCAAGGGCAAAAAAATTGAATTAATTCGCTTTGATGATAAAAATGAATGCAGTACCACGGCTAAAGAGGAGGCTCAACGAATCGTCTCGGAGAACCAAGTGTTAGCGGTGATAGGACATTGGTATAGTAGTTGTTCTACTAACGGGGGTGAAATCTATAAAAAATATGGTATCCCGGCCATTACGCCTGGCTCAGTTGATCCCGGCGTGACTAAGGGAAATGAATGGTATTTTAGAAATATTTATACGACGAAAGACTCGGGTCAATTTCTGGCCTATTATGTCAATAAAATCCTAAAATTGAATCAAGTTACTATTATTCACGAAACTGCCGCTTATGGTGCCTATCTGGCCAAAGTATTTGAAGAAACTGCTGACCAATTGCAAATGCAAGTTCAACACAAATGGGCATTTGAACCTAATAATCCTCAACAAAAAGAACAATTTATTCAGATCGTTGAGCAACTAAAGCGCAATAAAGATCAAGCGGGTGCCATTTTTTTATCCGTTCAAGCAACTGAAGGTGTTGAATTAGTCAAATTGATTAAAGCGGCTGGCATTACTAATCCAATTTTGGGCGAATCCAGTTTTTCCGAGCAAACCTTTGTCGATGGTTTTAATGATCTTGCGGAAGAAAAAGCGAATCCCGGTCATTATACCAATGACATTTACGTTGCTACTCCCTTGTTGTTTGATACCGCTAATGAAAAAGCCCAACTTTTTAAAGAGGCTTACCGACAGAAATATCATGTGGAACCGGATTGGTCAGCTGCCTATGCCTATGATACTGCAGAAATTTTAGTCAAAGCGATCAGTGAAGCTGATATTAAAGGCGAACCAACCACGTTAGCAATTGATCGCCAGAAAATTCGTGACAAGTTAGCTAGTTATACCAATAGCCATGATGCGTTAGAGGGAACCACCGGTTTTAATTATTTTGATGAGAATCGGAATGCTCAAAAACCAGTCGTCATTGGTGTCTACAAAAATAAACAATTGATTTCCGCTTTAACCCAATTCCAAGTGGTCAGAAATCCCAATGAAATTAGTGATCTTGATCAAGCCTTACAAGATGAAAGAGTGTTACTCATTGATAACAAATACATGTATAAAACGAATGTAGTCTATACTGGCATTAAAATCAATGAAATTAGTGACTTTGATCTTAAAAACCTAACCTTTAATTTAGATTTTGATTTATGGTTTCGGTTTCAGGGTAGTAACACCGAAAGTGAAACAGAATTTAAGCCACAACAAATTGAATTTTCTAATGGGATTGGTGAAATGGAATTCATTGATAATAAACAAGAAACACAACAAGATGGGGCTAAGGATAAAGTCAACACAGATAAAGCTACTCAAGGTATCATGAAACTAATTGATAGCAGAGAAAAAGATAGAATTCAATATCATATTTATAAAGTGAGAAGTCGGTTTCGTGCTGATTTTTTAACTAGTCAATATGCCTATAAACAACATATTTTAGGCGTTCAATTTCACCATCGTTATTTTACCCGCAATAATCTGATTTATGTAACGGATTTATTAGGGATGGGAGACGATCCATTAAAGACGATGAAAGCAAGTCAAGTTCTTAGTCCTGCTAGCGGTTGGTTGCTTGATCAAGTTCGGTTTTTTCAAGATGTGGCTAAAAAGTTCTCTTTAGGTGACCCTAATTATTTGAATGTTCAAGGTGGAACAATTGAATACTCTCGATTTAATGCTGGGATTGAAATTAAGAAAAACGAATTTACCTTGCGAGGAACCATTCCAGAACGATATGCTTATAATCTCATGATATCGAGTATTATCGTCATTTTAGTCTTAAATATTACGGTTAGAAAGTTTAGACACTTATCTAAACTGATTTGGTTTTTACAAGCCATTTTAGCTTTTATTTTGTTGTTGTCCGGTGAGGTTCTCTTAATAAAAGGTCTGGCCGATCGACTCGATATTTATGAAATCAAATCAATTATTCGGATTTTTGATATTTTATGGTGGATTATCCCCGCCTTTTTGTTAAATCTAGCCTCAGAAAGTTTTATTTGGACGCCATTAGAAGAAAAAAGCGGTCGTCTTATTCCCAATATTGTGCGCTTATTTCTTGCTTTTCTGATTTACTTTTTAGCGGTAGTTGGCATTATTGCCTTTGTCTATGAACAACAATTAACCAGTATCTTAGCCACTTCCGGTGTGATTGCTATGATTATTGGTTTAGCTATTCAAATTAATATTTCTAATATCTTTTCTGGAATTGCCATTAATATAGAAAGGCCCTTTAGAATTGGTGATTGGGTAAAAATCGGTGAATTTGAAGAAGGTGAAATTGTTGATATTACTTGGCGAACTACCCGAATTAGAAACCGAGCGGATTGTATTTTGAGTATACCTAATAGTATGGCTTCAGAATCAGCCATTCTTAATTTTTGTTATCAGGATGACACTTTCTGGTTATGGCCAACCGTTTACGTTCATCCGATGCATCCGCCAGCCAGAGTGAAAAAAATTTTACTCGATGCGCTGTTGTCTGCTGAGAAAGTACTGAAAGATCCTGAACCGGTCGTTATTTTTACGGGAATCAATGAATGGGCAGCCAGTTATTGGATTGCCTTTTGTGCGGATGATTATGCCAGTAAATTCTTTATATTAGAAGATGTCTGGACACGAGTTTGGTTTCATCTTAATCGTGCTGGCATTACTCCGGCGGTACAACGTCAAGAAATTCATTGGTTTAAAGGTGTTAAAGAACGTGGTGGGGAAGAAGCGACTAAACCGATTACTTTATTGCAAGAAATCGATATTTTTAAACCCTTCTCGGAAAAAGCTAAATTTTATTTGAGTGAAAGAATTCGTCGTCACCGCACTTCTGCACATGAAACCATTGTTAAACAGGGAGATAGAGGAGATTCCTTATTTATTATTGTCGAAGGGGTAGTTAGTGTCCAAGTAATGACCGAAGAAGGAAAAAATAAAGAAGTAGCACGCCTCGGTGCTGGAAACTTCTTTGGTGAAATGGCACTGTTAACTGGTGAAGATAGAACAGCCACAGTGGTGGCATTAGTTGATACCTACCTGTTTGAGTTAACGAAAACCGATATTAAGCCGCTGATAGAAGAAGAACCTGAAGTATCTGAAATGATTAGTAAAGTCTTAACACAGCGACAGATATCAACAACCTCTCAAATCCATGAGCAACATGATATTGAAGTTGAAACCGATGCCGTTTATAAGCGCTTCCTCATCCGAATTGAGAGTTTCTTTGGCTTAGGTGATAAACAGTAACTATTCAGTTGATTTCTCAAGCGGTTTAACCCTCAACCCTATTCCCTCTCCTCAACAGGAGAGGGAGGAATTGTCCTTAACTTAATGGCAGTGATACCACGCAACTATCCAATAATCCTTTTGGTAACAAAAAGTTGCAACTCCTGGTTCCGCTATCATAGACGCTACGCAATCGAGCTAAAATTATTTGCTTAAAGTTTTAGTTAAACGCTCCACAACGGCTGGGCAAGCATATCCATAGCTTTGTTTCAGATTTCTTAAAGTAACCCGGGCAGTTTTCATCGATTGATAGCGGTTTTCAACTTCGCTACATCTTTGCGTCAATTCCATTTTAACTTTTTCAACATAGGGAGTTTTAGCTTCATTAAGATGATTAATATCAATATACTTCGCTAAAGGATCGAGATATTGTTGGTGTAATAAATAGGCTACCTCCTGTTCAGATTCAACTTGCTGTTGGGCCATTTTTATCTTATTCAAATCCGGTAATGGAATGACTTTAACCACTTGTGTGGTTGAATTCTCAACCGCTGCTATTGGAGCCGAATTGATTACTTGAGGAATTGCAATATAACTGATTAACATTAATAATAAAACCAGCAAAAATACTAGACGAGTGCTATTCCGGCTTTTAGTCATTGAAGGCGAATTAAAATAAAAAGAATTTTTCATAGTTAAACCTTTAAAAAAACCTGATTTATGATGACATTCCTACCTTCAATAGGGTTGAATGGGGGTTAAATTAGGCGGTTAGATCGGGATTTCATCGAATTTCGATCGTGGTTTAATTCATCCCCCTTAACCAGGGATGAAGTCGGATGTCAGAATAACTTACCCCTTAGCAAAATAAATACCGCTAAAGGAAAAATTTCTACCTTGTAGGATGAGAAGAGCGAAACTATCTGCTGGATAGTAAAATCAGGTGAATATACCTTTAAGTGATTAATTTTATTGGACAGAGAGAAAAGTCGCGGAAAAAACTACTTTAGCAGAATTTTTTAGCTAATATATAACAAAAAATGGAGCCGGTAACAGGAATCGAACCCGTGACACCCTGATTACAAATCAGGTGCTCTACCTGCTGAGCTATACCGGCTCTAAAGAGAGGAGAAAAGTTCCCTTTGGAGAAAGATACTCTATATTACGTTATTTTAAATTAAAGATCAAGAAACTTTTAGCTAACTAAAAGAAAACTAACTTATTTATATCAATAGGTTACCAATAATTATTTAATCTATAGATTGAATTTTCAACGATTGACTATCTTTAAGTGATAACCTTAAAGCGACTTTACTCGCTATCATACTGGCTTAACTTGTAACAATATGTCATTGGAAATCATTATAGAAATTAGCAACCTGCGTACTCAATTTGGTTCAGCTATTATTCATGATAATTTAAATCTTACCATTCACCGAGGTGAAATTGTTGCCTTAATTGGTGGAAGTGGTACTGGTAAATCCACCTTGTTGCGAGAAATTATCTTACTGGAACAACCGATCGCTGGTTCAATTCAAGTTCTAGGACAAGAAGTCCTCCATCTCAACGAGAAGCAATCTTTATGGCTACGTCGCCGCTGTGGTGTTATGTTTCAAAATGGCGCTTTATTTAGTTCATTGACCGTTGCCGAAAATGTCGCATTACCTTTACACGAACATACTCGGTTAAGTAAATCATCCATTCAAGAGCTAGCAGCTTTTAAAATTGCTTTGGTTGGATTACCGGCTAATGCGGGAGATAAATATCCGGCTCAACTCAGCGGTGGCATGATTAAACGGGTAGCAGTCGCTCGATCACTGGCGCTTGATCCCGAGATTTTATTTTTAGATGAACCGACAGCCGGTCTCGATCCCATTGGCGCCAACGCCTTAGATGATTTGATTATTCGCTTAAAAGAATCATTAGGTTTAACAATAGTTATTGTTACTCATGACTTAGATTCTTTATGGAAAGTAACCGATCGCGTGGCAGTATTAGCTGATAAACGCGTTTTCGCCGTGGCACCTCTTCCAGAATTGCTCCAATTAAATCATCCGTGGTTACAAGCGTATTTTCATGGTCCACGCGGACGAGCCATACCAAAGGCATCTCTTATCTAAATAATAGGTTCCAGATAAATAAGCTTTATTGTGTTAGATTAATGGGTTACTATAAAATAAAGTTAATTTTATTAATTAGTTATGGAGAAAAATTATAAATCAATTGGGTTAAGCGGTGATTTTGAACTTCTCATCGGGAGTAGCAAAGCCTGTGGTATTCGGTTAACACCCACTGAAGTACCCAGTATTACCCCTAAACAAGCGATTCTTAAGCGAGTACGTGATCGGTTATTTATAAAAGATTTGACCTCCACAGCGGGCATTTTTATTAATGATCACCGTTTGCCTAAAAAAAAGTGGGTAGAAATTATTCCAGTTCCTTCCCAACCGAATGAAATTAAATTGGGTCAAACGCCCATTGGAATTGATGCGCAGTTATTTCGTGGGCGTTGCCGCGTCGGGATAGCGACGACACCTTTATATTACTCCATTGCCAGCAAGTTAATTTGTAACGGTGCTTATTTACAAGCTCAACCGGGTACGATAACCGCGATTATGGGAGCGGCAGGTTGCGGTAAAAGTACTTTACTCGATTTAGTCAGCGGCTATCGGTTACCCGATCGCGGTCAAGTTTGGGTTAATAAGCACAACGAATTTATCCCCGTTCATCAACAATATGGACAAGTACGCGAATGGCTCGGTTATCTTCCCCAAGATGATGTGATGATTCCCGAATTAACCGTTTACCAATCTCTCGATTACAGCCTCCGCTTGCAATTTATTCATTTAGAAACCCAAATACGGGATCACCTGATTCATCAAACCGCTCAAAGTCTTGGTTTTCAAGAAGAACAGCGCTTAGAAAAGTTTTTACATACGGTTATTGGTTCAATTCAAGCCGGAATTCGAGGGTTAAGTGGTGGTGAAAGAAAACGAGCCAACCTTGCTCATGAATTGATAGCAATGCCCCTGATTTTATTACTTGACGAGCCGACTTCTGGTCTATCTTCAGTGGATGCCGATAATATCATGGAATTGCTGCAACGCTTAACCAAACAGCAAGAATTAACCACGATTATCACGATACATCAACCCAGCCGAGATACATTTAATCACCGTTTTGATAATTTACTTTTGATGAATCAAGAAGGTAGCCTAACTTATTATGGACCCAGTCAACAGGCAACCTCGTATTTTCAAAAAATCACGGCTACCGAAGCACGGGATCGAAATCCAGCGGAATATTTATTGGAAATATTAACTGATTCCGATTACCACCAAAAAATCACTCATGCTTTTGCCCAAGATCGGAATAAATCGGAATTTGCTGATTTTATTGCGCCGCTACCGGAATTATCGCAGTACTCTGTGGCTACACCGATTATATGATACGAGTAGAGTGCGTCCTAAGCACCCTACTTATTTCAGAATAAGTAATAGCGAAGTGATTTTATTAGTTTAATAATCATTCAGTTATTGAGCAGTGGCTTCGGCTGAATCATCCAAATAGAAAACTTCATTTCCATCTACTTCGACTTCACTCAATCGATAAGTATAAATTTTTCCAGATTCAACGCTCCCATCTTCATAAGAGTAAATCGTGGGGTTTCCGCTAGCCAGTTTCTCAACCAGGAGAATCGGATTAATATATTTTCCATCACTGACTTTGATGAATCGCCAGAGACGAAAGAAGTTACTTTCTCTCTCTTCAGCGGTTTCCCATTTTACGAGAATGCCATTACCCGCCGGGTTTGTTTCAGCCTTAAAGGAAGTTAGCGTTGCTGATAGTGGCGGAAGATTACAAACTTCATTACCGGAATAAAGTTCTTCAATTTCGCAGTCTGAAAGGGGGCGATTGTAGATGCGAAATTCGTCCAGGGTACCGTGGAAGTGATTATTATCTCCATCTCCTCCATAAAAGATATTGCCAAAGTAGGTTTTTACATTAGAATCGGAATTATAAGTAGAAAATTCCCTTGAAGTTTGTTGTACTTTGACACCATCAAAATAGAGTTGGATATCGTTTTTAATAACATTTATAACGGCATGATGCCATTGGTTAGTTTCTAATTCAGCACAGCAAATAGTATCTCCATCATAAACATTACCGTTTGCTGTTTTGTAAAAGTGAGCCCATAACTTCTTATCGTAAGTATTGATGAGAAAATGTCGTCCTATCCGCCAGTCATATTTACTAATTATTGCTCCATTTTTCTGACCAGCAATAACACCTTTATTGTTTACCCAAAAAGCAAAGGTAAGTCCTTGAGTTCCATCCAAAGTATTTTTCAACTCGATATAATCGGTCTTGCCATCAAAATGGGCAGCTTGTCCATTTTTACCCGCAACGTAAGTAACACCGCCGAATACTGTGCCGTGATTACCACTGGAACTGGTATCTTGCGCATTCCCATCAAACCGGTAATAAGCAATCAGCCCCTGATCCAAATTTGCTGTGGCATTGACGGCATTTCCGATTAGACCTAAAAATAGGATGCTTCTTACTACCACAGAATGGATTGGAAAAGCAACTCGTTTTAACTTTAAGGTATTCATCAACACATTCCTCTTTAATATTGAAATTCAAAACTCTCCACAAAATGGAAAGATAAACTAATTCTAGAGAGAAAAATACTTTTTGTCTTTTACTAAAGTGTCCAATTAGTAACACTCTGAAATTAAATAATAAAAAAATATGCCAACTGATTTTGACACCAAATTTGACACTGGTGTCAAAGTGGCATGGAAATTAACGAGAATGAATTTGACACTGGTGTCAAATTGGAGAAAATTGTTGCGGTGCGGAATTTGACACTGGTGTCAAATATCAATTTTTATGTGGGAATAAATCTTTATGGAATTTTTTTATCATTATATAAATAATATCAATGTTTGGGTAGGGTCAATGCCATTAAGTTAAGGGCGAACACGTCGGTTCGCCCCTACTCATAAATACGTGGTGTTTGTAGGGGCAGACCGGTGTGTCTGCCCTTAACTTAATGGCATTGCTGGGTAGGGTGTGTATTTCCCACCATGCCTGGAACGAAGTAGAATACCGGATCGGGATAGCAAATCCGTACTGATTAGCCTAAAAAATAGCGAATAAGAATCATCAGCAGCAGGAACTAGCCGGCAGCAGCGATGCACACCGGCTCCTGAGAAATCAGGAATCCCCGTTCTTTAGGGCGGGGAGGATGTCAAATCAACAGGTTAACTCACTGCTTGTTCAATCGCCTAATTCCTCAATAATTAAGCAATGGCCCTAGAAGCCCGTTTACGCTCGTGTTCTTTTAACAGTTGTTTACGCAAACGAACAGCTTTGGGTGTAATCTCGACTAATTCATCATCATCAATAAATTCAATGGCTTGCTCTAATGACATTTTAATGGGCGGTGTCAGTAAAATATTTTCGTCAGAACCGGCGGCACGAATGTTAGTTAACTGTTTTGCTTTCAGTGGGTTAACTACTAGATCATTACCACGGGCATGAATGCCAATAATCATCCCTTCATAGATTGCTTCACCCG
Source organism: Thioploca sp. (assembly GCA_012032555.1). Lineage (GTDB taxonomy): Bacteria > Pseudomonadota > Gammaproteobacteria > Beggiatoales > Beggiatoaceae > Thioploca. The sequence continues at coordinate 55,698 of JAAUSR010000017.1, read as the reverse complement.
GCGCAATAAATAAGCGTCCCCGTTCTTGTAAGTTAAACAGGGCATAAGCTAAACTTTTACCCTCTCCATTAGAAATTAATACGCCATTAATCCGCTGGCCAATTTGCCCCGGCTTGACTGGGTCATAACGCTCAAATACATGATATATCAATCCGGTACCCGAAGTGGCCGTTAAAAATTCCGTGCGAAACCCAATTAATCCACGGGCGGGAATGATGAAATCGAGCCGGACTCGTCCTTTACCATCCGGTTGCATATTGATGAGTTCAGCCTTGCGTGCACCTAATAATTCCATGACAGTGCCTTGATAAGTCTGTTCCACATCAATCGTCAGACTTTCATAAGGCTCATGAAGTACACCTTTAATTTCTTTTAGAATAACCCGGGGACGAGATACGGCTAATTCATAGCCCTCACGGCGCATATTTTCAATCAAAATCCCTAAATGTAATTCACCTCGTCCAGAAACCAAAAATTTATCCGGATCCTCGGTATCACTGACGCGAAGCGCGACATTATGTAACAATTCCCGTTGGAGTCGTTCGCGTAAGTGACGAGAAGTAACGTATTTACCTTCTTTGCCGGCGAAAGGTGAGGTGTTGACCTGAAAAGTCATACTGACTGTTGGTTCATCTACCGTGAGTGCCGGTAGCGCTACCACGTGCTCAGGATCACAAAGGGTATCGGAAATATTGAGCTGATCCACGCCGGTAAAAGCAATAATATCTCCGGCGGAAGCTTGTGGCAATTCCACGCGTTCTAAACCATGAAAACCGAGAACTTGTAATATTCGTCCAGAGCGCTGATGACCTTTAGCATCAACGATAGTCACTGAGGTATTAGTTTTAATTTGTCCCTGATTAATTCGTCCTATGCCAATAACCCCAACATAACTAGAGTAATCTAAGGCACTGACTTGGAGTTGAAAAGGGGCTTCTGGGTCCACATCGGGAATCGGTACCCGTTGAATAATGGTTTCCAATAAAGGTTGCATATTGCCTTGCCGCGCAGTACTATCTTGACTGGCATAGCCAAGGAGTGCTGAAGCATAAATGATCGGAAAATCTAATTGGACATCATCTGCACCTAAACGATCAAACAATTCAAAAGTCTGATCTAAAACCCAATCCGGACGAGCACCATCCCGATCAACTTTATTAATAACCACAATAGGGCAAAATCCACGTGCTAAAGCCTTTTGAGTCACAAATCGGGTTTGTGGCATTGGCCCGTCTACCGCATCAACTAACAATAGTACTGAATCTACCATGGATAATACCCGTTCAACTTCACCACCAAAATCAGCATGACCCGGGGTATCCACAATATTGATTCGATAATCTTGCCAACGAATAGCGGTATTTTTGGCTAGAATAGTAATTCCACGCTCCTTTTCTAATTCGTTAGAATCCATAACCCGTTCAATAGCCATATTTCGGTTAGTGAGCGTTCCAGATTGTTGTAGCAGTTTATCAACCAATGTCGTTTTGCCATGATCAACATGGGCAATAATAGCGATATTACGCAACTTGGTAATCACAATTTAATCTCAAGTAGGGGGAAAAAACGAGATAATTAATTTAATAAAAAATAGACTAGAAAAAATGATTGTTGAGGCAAGTAAAAGCTAATTTTATCACGGCTTAATTTTATTTTAAACTTAGCCAATAAAATAGGATTATACTAGCGGTTATCAGTTGTCAGTTATCCGTTATCAGTTGTTAGTTATTATAGCAGTTTATAGCAAATTACGTGTGAAGTGTATCCATTTTTAACTGACATGATAGATGATTAGATTGACAATCGTGTGGTATTTAAACCTAATTGGTATAACTGATAACTGATAACTGACAACTGATAACTGACAACTGATAGGAGTCAATCTCTGACATGTTGCAAGACGACCAATACTCAGAATCTCAAATGTTTTTGACTGGCACGAGCTTGTTAGTAGTCGTGACCGTTTTACTTTTACTAATTAGTTTGATTATTCAGTATTTTTTACCCATGTGGCAATGGGACCAAATACTCTTGCATGCGAGCTTGCAAATAGTCGGTGCTTTTATTGCCTTTTCTCTCACTTCACTCTTATGGATACTGAAGAAACTTAAGAGTATTAGTTCTACCCAATTATGGATCGGTTGTGGATTACTTTGCATGGGATTATTGGATGGACTACATGCCTTAGTATTGATGGGAGATAGCTTAGTTTTATTACAAAGTATAACAACCAGTATTGTCGGTGTTTGGTTTGGTTTAGTTTGGTTACCAAATCGACTCCGGTATTACTTTTGTCAAAATAAAATCGCTTTCATCATGATTATTTTACTTAGTATTACTTTGGGAATTCTATCGTTAGCCTTTTCTACCCAGATACCGTGGATAGAGGAGACTGAAGCACAATGGTATATTATCCCCTTAAATACGATTGGTGGAATCGGTTTTTTTCTAGCTGCTTGGTATTTTTTCCGTACCCCATTTTCTAATGATTTTGGACATTTATTATTCTCAAGCCACTGTTTTTTACTAGGATTAGCTACTGTATTATTTCAACTAGCTCATGAATGGAATGCTTGGGATGCCACTTGGGTATTTTGGCATTTATTACGGTTAGCCGCTTTTTTTATCTTATCCTATTATTTGTTTTCTCTACTTAACCAAACCGTTCGGCAACTGTGGGTCAATCAAGAACATTTACGTCTGATTATGGAACTAGCGCCAGTCGGAATTTTCTATGTTGACATGCAAGGTTACGATAGTAGTATGAACAAAAAGGTATTGAAATCACTGGATTATCTGCAGAAGAAGCCGTAGGCAAAGGTTGGATCAAAGCGGTACATCCCGATGATCGCAAACAGGTTTTGAGCCAATGGCAAGCAGCGATAAACCATAACCAAATATTCAAATCACAACACCGATTTAAACACCCCAATGGTAACGTGATTTGGGTAACTGCTCAGGCGGTAGCAGAACGGTCAGCTGACAGTGAAATTATGGGCTATGTTGGCACGTTAACGGATATTAGCGAGACTAAACAAACGGAAGCACAATTAACCCGATATCGTAATCATTTAGAGGAAATGGTCGTACAACGTGCTAATCAACTTACCCAAGCTAATCAGCAATTACAGCAAAAAATTGAAGAACGTCAGCAAATTGAAATTGCCTTACGCGAAAGTGAGGCCCGTTTCGCTAGTATTCTTAATATTGCTCCGGAAGCCATTATTACTGTTGATCAAACCCAACAAATCATTTTGTTTAATCAAGGCGCAGAGCACTTATTTGGTTATACGAGTAACCAAATTATGGGTATGTCGCTTGATACCTTAGTACCTTCACGGTTGCAAGCCAAGCATCACCAATACTTTACTGAGTTTAATTATGAACCCATAACCGTTCGTTATCTCGATGAGTCACTAGGTATTTTTGGTAAACGCCAAGATGGTAGTGAATTTCCTATTGAAGGTTCTGTCTCTAAATTAGCTCAACAAAAAGGAACTTTATTTATTGTTATTTTACGTAATGCCGCTAAACGTTGGCAATCAGAACAAGTATTACGTGAAAATGAAGAATTTTATCTGTTGATGATGGGTGGTGGTAAAGTAGGAATATGGGATTGGCATATTAGTCATGATCATCTTTACATTTCACCTCATTTCAAAACGTTGTTAGGATTAAATGAACCTGAGGCGAATTTGCAAATGGCTGATTGGTTTAAACAAGTTTATCCAGAGGATTTAGACCGGCTAAAAATCACAATTGAACACTATTTACAAGGGATTATTTCTTATTATGAAATTGAATACCGAGTACAAGATCAAACGGGTCATATTCATTGGATACTGATGCGTGGTCACAGCTTACGGGATCAAAATGGCAAACCTTATCGCCTCACGGGCACGAATACTGATATCACTGAGCTGAAACAGATCGCCGACACCTTACAAGAAACCGAACAAAAATACCATTTACTGCTGAATCGTGCTAAAGAAGCCATTTTAATTTTAGACAATCAAGGTAACGTGTTAGAAGCAAATAGGCCCGCTGAAATGTTATTTGGCTATCAACGTGATGAGTTATTACAAAGCAATATTTTTTCGCTTCACGCCGCCAATCAAGTAGAGGATTTAAAGGATTCTTGTTTACAAGATAGCTTTACTACCGGTACCTGCTGCCTTTACGAAACACCAATCTTAACTAAATCAGGACAAACGATACTCGTTGATATTTATGGCAGTATCATTGAGTGTGGTGAACAAAAACGCTTGTTAACTATTATTCGTGATATTCGCTCACGACAACAGGTTCAAATCACTTTAGAAAAAGAACGGACTTTATTAACCCAGCAGTTGGAACAACAAACTATTCCGTTAAAAGTAGTTAACGACAAATTATTAACCACGATAAGTCGTGAATTATATTCTCCTTTAAAAGTCATTTTAACCTGTTGTGAGGCGTTACAACAACAACAGCTTGGCCAGTTAAATTCAGAACAACTTCATCATTTAAATGATATATATAACCACAGTCACCATTTATTAAAATTCGTTCAGTATAAACTCAATTCCTATCAGACACCGGTCTCCATAGCCGAAAAAAATAATCCTCCTGAAATCAGCTAAGCTCAGAATCGGAATGGCGGAGAGGGCGGGATTCGAACCCGCGTGGGGAATTAACCCCCATCCGATTTCGAGTCGGCGCCGTTATGACCGCTTCGGTACCTCTCCAAAAGTCCCTATAGGATAACCAATCATTAATATTTGTCAAAGGTAATTTTTTCGTAAATTGCCATGAAGGGAAATTGGCAAGCCAGTGTTTCTAAGCGAATCAAGCCTGCAGTTCCCTGAAAAGGTGTATTTGAGGGGAAAAGATTAGCCCAAAGAGAGAAGGAGAGTTTCAAAGCGCTTAACTTAATCGCATTGAGGTGCTGGGTCTGAGCCATGGTTTAATACATTTAGTTCAATTAACGTTTCTCATGAGTTTTATTTACTGCTAGTTGAAGTTGTTGAATCAATTGATTGATTTGCTTTGATTTCATCTTCATCGTCGCTTTGTTCACAATTAAACGTGAACTAATCTCGGCAATCAACTCTATTGCTTGTAATCCATTAGCTCGTAAAGTGTTTCCGGTATCAACAACATCCACAATTTGATCAGCCAAACCCACTAATGGAGCTAATTCCATTGAGCCATATAATTTAATTACTTCAACCTGTTCGCCTTTTTCGGCATAGTAACGCTGAGTCGTATTAATGTATTTGGTAGCAATTCGTAGCCGTCCGCGTGATGGTAAAGCATGGATTGGTGCGGCAACCATAAGGCGACAACGAGCAATTTGTAAATCAACCGGTTCATACAATCCTTCACCCCCATGCTCAAGTAAAACATCTTTACCCGCTACCCCCACATCCGTAGCACCATATTCTACATAAGTGGGTACATCGGTTGCTCGAATAACGACTAATTTGACCTCCTCCTGATTGGTATTCAAAATCAATTTACGTGAAGTTTCAGGATCTTCAATCGGTTCAATACCCGCTTGTGCGAGTAAAGGCAAAGTTTCATTAAAAATGCGACCTTTAGATAAAGCAATTTTAAGCATGTTATTTTGATATCTGGTGGCTAAAATGATTAATTACCCGGGAATACGGCGAATCTTAGCTTTTAATTGCGTCAGTTTTTCCTCAATTCGTTCATAACCCCGATCAATGTGATAAATCCGATCGACCAAAGTTTCACCTTGAGCAACTAAACCGGCTAAGACTAAACTCGCTGAAGCACGTAAGTCCGTTGCCATGACTGGTGCGGCTTGTAGATGCTCAACGCCAGTCACAATCGCCATATTCCCTTCTAAACGAATTTTGGCACCCATGCGTTGCAATTCTAAAGCATGCATAAAGCGGTTTTCAAAGACATTTTCCGTTAACATCGCCACACCCTCCGCAATGGCATTGAGCGCGGTAAATTGCGCTTGCATGTCAGTCGGAAAGGCTGGATAAGGCGCGGTATGAATATCGACTGCTTGGGGTCTACGTCCTTGCATATCCAGTTCTATCCAATTTTCTCCACAAGTTATGGTGGCGCCAGTTTCGCGCAATTTGACGAGTACAGCCTCAAGTAGGTTAGCATCCGTATCTTTGAGTTTAATTCGTCCACCAGTCATAGTTACTGCCACGAGATAAGTACCGGTTTCAATACGATCGGGTAGTACTCGATGATGAGTACCGGTCAAGCTTTTTACCCCTTCAATTTGAATAGTATCCGTACCGGCACCTTCAATATGAGCACCCATATTATTTAAATAATTTGCTAGATCAATAACTTCTGGTTCACGGGCTGCATTTTCGATGACCGTTGTTCCTTCGGCTAAACTGGCTGCCATTATCAGATTTTCAGTACCAGTAACCGTAACAACATCCAACAGTAAAGTGGCACCGTGCAAACGAGATGCTCGTGCAGTGATATAACCATTTTCAACCTGAATATCCGCTCCCATAGCTTGTAAGCCTTGAAGATGTAAATTGACTGGTCGCGAACCAATCGCACAACCACCAGGCAATGAGACTTGAGCCTGACCAAAACGAGTGACTAAGGGACCTAACACTAAAATCGAAGCACGCATAGTCTTCACTAAATCATAAGGCGCAGTAAAAGTATGAACTTGGCTACTATCAACCTCGATATTGAGTTTCTCATCGATGACTAAATCAACTCCCATTCGCCCGAGTAGCTCTATCATAGTCGTAATATCTTGCAAGTGAGGAATATTAGCGATATGAGAGGGAGTATCTGCTAATAATGTTGCCGCTAGTACTGGTAAAGCGGCATTTTTAGCACCCGAAATACGAATTTCGCCATTTAGTGGGTTTCCACCCGTAATCAATAATTTATCCATTTATTTTTTTCAGTAGCGAGTCATTAATAAATTTTTCAGATAATATTTTCTTCCACATTTAGATAATATTATCTTTCAAAGTTTATGGTAAAAATTTATAAGGTTTTGTGAAAAAGTCGACATACTTCATGCCCAGATTTCCTAACTAAGGTTAAATAATATTTTAATTAAAGTACCACTGTTCACCCCCTTTAACAAGCAAAACTGTAGTGTGTATTAGCGAGACATAACGCACATTGCCCTTAAGAGTATTTTTCGTTATGGATTAGATAAATTACCCGAGGTGTTACTCAATATTCATTGTGGAACTCAAAACTTGCTTTTCTTTGAATCTTCTTTGAAATTTTTGTCGTGTACTTAGACTACCTTTACCAGAAACTGATTCAAATTCGCAACGATGGCAATGGTGGTCGCGTTTTTACCTTGGGTTATTTCGTATGAGGCAAGAAAACGTTCACGAGTTCTTGGGTGCGTGGCCATTAAGGCTTGGTGACGTAGACTTTGGGCGTTATCATTCCATTTCTTACAATCGACTTTTAACATTTTCATGACTTCAATCAGTTCATACTATTTGGCTTAAAATCTGTTATTATAAATTGTTGATTTCTAAATAGGTTAGGTTTAACAATATATTTCATATTAACCTTACTTTAACCAGTAAAATTAGAGCAATAGCAACTAACAATATGATTACTGAAGTTTATGCTGACGAAATAGCACCGTCTTCTTACCATGCTTCCCTGTTTTAGTTGGTCCAACACCCAGAACAGATGATGCTCAATCCTGGCGACCTCAAGCATTACAAATATTATCACAACATATTGATAATAAATTCAATTTAGTTGTATTTATTCCTGAACCTAGAAATGGTGTGTATCGCTCAAATTATCTTGAACAGGTAGAATGGGAAAATCAATATCTAGAGATGGCAGATGCCCTCTTAGCTTGGATACCTAGAGATATAAAAACTTCATTGAAAGGATTAACAACCAATATTGAATTTGGTCGATATGTTGAATCTGGAAAATTATTTTATGGTCGACCTGACCAAGCTGATAATATTAGGTATTTAGATTGGATGTATCATCGGATGACGAAACGACCAGTGACTAATACTTTAGAGAAATTGGTGGGAGAAGTCATGAGCTACTTACAACAATTATTGTCAGCATGTAATAAACCAATCCGGGAAGCAGGAGAACGTTATGTTCCTTTAAATATCTGGAGTACCACTCCCTTTCAAAATTGGTATCAAAGCCAGCAACTCGTGGGTAATCAATTAGTCAGTGCAAAATTACTTTGGACCTTCGTCATTCATAAAGTGAATTTAACTTTTGCTTATGCACTGCATGTTGATATGTGGATAGCTACTGAAAATCGGATTAAAAGCAACGAATTTATCATTAGTCGCCCAGATATTTCTGTCGTGGTTCCTTACTGGAAACACCCAACTAATCCTTTAGCGAGCGAAGTGGTTTTAATTAAAGAGTTTCGTTCTCCAGGGCGAACCAAAGATGGTTTTGTTCATGAGTTGCCGGGCGGATCAAGTTTTAAAAAGCGTGAGCCATTGCAAATTGCAAGTAACGAATTGTATGAAGAAACGAGTTTAAAGATCTCTGCAGAACGATTTCGTTACCTCGGTTCCAAACAATTAGCAGCGACTTGGTCAACTCATTTTGCTGATGTATACGCCATTGAATTACAACCGGACGAGATGGAAAAAATTAAACAAATGGCTGTTTCCGGACAAACTTTTGGGGTAAAAGAAGATACTGAAAAACCTATATTGAAGTTTATCCCGTCAAAGAAATCGGTCAATATGTTGATTGGTCAATGGAAGGTATGATTTATCGTGCTATTTTTAATAGCTAGAAAGTATTCTCACTGACCAACCGCTCTAACAGAAAAATAACTTTCTCGAATACTTTAACTCGTAATTAAAAAAATCTCTTTTTTCAAAAAGTTAAATATACGAACCCTTAATTAACATTAGTAGTTGATTCGTTTATCACAAGTGGTTTCAATCGTAGTGACTTGGCCATTGCTATCGGTGATAGTCGTTTTTTGGCCACAATTAGCAGCATTAGGCAATTGTTGAGGTATTGGAGTGGTCGGTTGCGTTGCTGAAGCCGGAACCGGCGCTTGAATTATTATTGTTGGGGAAGGGTTTTGAGTCGTTGTATTAGTTGGTGTTGCTTTTTTAGTTAAACAACAAAGAGGACTATTATAGAAAAATTCCCCTGCCCATCCATCTGCACTGATAAACCAGCACAAACCTAAAATACTTAAACTTAATCCCACCTTATTCATAATATCATCTCCAGGTTATGAAATAATTGTATTATCGCATCTGATTAACTTTGAAACGATATAAGTAATATAGCACAAAAATAAACTATTTTTACTTATTGTTTTATGGTATTCAGGGCCACCGCATTAAAAATATTATTTAAACTGCGGTTTAGAATTTCGTAGGGTGGGCAATGCCCACCCTACCAGAACTGAATTTAATAGTGAAAATTCGTGTTATGTACACTAACATCCCCAACATCAAATCAGCTAGTTATAAAAATTGTTCGAACCATCAATTCGAATTCAATCTAATCAAGTTAGCATCTATTAAATAATACCGTTTTATTGAGCTAAAAATCATTTTATACTGATGATTTCCTATTAACTAAAATTATCCACAAATAGGCTATTTAATTCATGAAGATTTTGATTATTGGCAGTGGCGGGCGTGAACATGCTTTAGCCTGGAAAGTAGCTCAATCCGCATCAGTACAGACTGTTTTGGTTGCACCAGGTAATGCCGGTACGGCACTGGAAAATAATACGCAGAATATTGCTATTCCCACAGATGATCTGAGTACGCTAGTCAATTTTGCTCAGCAGCAAGCGATTGATTTAACAATTGTCGGACCGGAAGCACCTTTAGTAGCGGGTATTGTCGATCGATTTCAGCAAATGGGGTTACCTTGTCTTGGACCAACGTCAGCAGCGGCACAACTAGAAGGTTCTAAAACTTTTGCTAAAAACTTTTTAAGCCGCCATCGTATTCCAACCGCTCATTATGCTAGCTTTACTCAAGTAGATGCCGCTATTACTTATATTCATCACCAAGGTACCCCTATTGTCATCAAAGCCGATGGGTTAGCCGCTGGTAAAGGTGTTGTCGTGGCATTTACAATCGACCAAGCTGTAGCAGCGGTGCAAGATATGTTGGAAAATCAGTTGTTTGGTAAAGCTGGACAATGTGTAGTTATTGAAGAATATTTAGTGGGTGAAGAAGCTAGTTTTATCTGTATGGTCGATGGAGAACATATTCTACCGCTGGCGACTTCTCAAGATCATAAAGCGCGTGATGATGGCGATAAAGGTCCTAACACTGGTGGTCTAGGCGCTTATTCACCCGCAGCGGTGATTACACCGGCCCTCCATACCCGAATTATGGCAGAAATTATTGAACCCACCGTACAGGGCATGGCAGCCGATGGTTACCCTTATACGGGGTTTCTTTATGCCGGTTTAATGATTGATAAGCAAGGTAATCCGAAAGTGTTAGAATATAATTGTCGCTTAGGTGATCCAGAAACTCAGCCCATTATGCTGCGATTACAATCTGACTTAGTAGAACTCTGTTTGGCGGCTTTAGATAAACGTTTACATGAAGTGAAAATTCGGTGGGATGAACGTGCGGCATTAGGCGTGGTGTTAGCCGCTAGCGGCTATCCTAATAATTATACTCAGGGCGCTACTATTCAAGGATTACCAGCAGCAAATACCTTAGCCGGTAAAATCTTTCATGCCGGTACTGTGGAAAAAGCCGGGCAAATTCTCACCGCCGGTGGGCGAGTACTTTGTGCTTGTGCTCTAGGTGAGACCGTGCGCGAAGCGCAAACTCAAGCTTATCGCTTAGTCAACGCCATTCACTGGGAAGGCATGTATTATCGCACTGATATTGGATATCGTGCCTTATAATCCAAGACCGCTTATTATGGAGGTGGAGAAATAAACTCGGGTAATTTGGGTGGTGATGGAATCCGAAAACTTTTGTCACGACTTGTTTGACCACTTAATAACACAATTCGTGATTTAGCCACGCCAAATAGTTTCGCGAGTAACTTATAAACTTCTGCATTGGCTTGACCATCCACTGGCGCCGCCGTGATTTTAATTTTAAGTCGATCCTGATGAATACCCACAATACTAGTCTGACTCGCTCGGGGTTGGATATGGACTAATAAAATCAAATTTTCCCCTTCCCAACGGTAACAATTCATCTTGATTTTTTCCCAGTTATCAATTCAATAGACATCTTGCCTTAATCATTAAGTCAAGCTATGTAGCATCACTCGCTCAAAAAATCACTGCCTTTCTTTACCCTATATTTTCTGGTCTTAGAATGTGTTTCGGCAAGAAACGAATGATGCTTGAACGATGAGAAAAACATTGTAGCGTCCCAGTCAGTTTTTTCAAGGTCACCTAAAATTGAGGTTAATTTTTTATTGAGTAGAATTTTATAAAAGAGTATAAATACCAGTCAGGAATTAACTTAGAAAAATCGGCCAGGGTCATTAAAATGATTAATCAAGATATTCCGGCAATTCGCCGATTACCTTCATTGGTAGCCAATCAAATTGCCGCTGGCGAAGTGGTGGAACGTCCCGCCTCGGTGGTGAAGGAATTATTGGAGAATAGCTTAGATGCGCAGGCAACGCAGATTGAAGTTGAAATTGAACAAGGTGGCATGGCTTTAATTCGGATACGAGATAATGGTGTAGGTATTCGCAAAGAGGAATTATTGCTCGCTTTAAGTCGTTATGCGACTAATAAAATTGCTTGCTTGGAAGATTTAGAACAGTTAAATAGTTTAGGGTTTCGTGGTGAAGCCTTGGCGAGTATTGCCGCTGTTTCTCGATTAACCTTGAATTCTCGATTTTACAACCAGGAAATGGGATACAGTATTCATTTAGATGGACGAGAGCAACCGACTATACCAGAACCCATTGCACATCCCATGGGTACCACTCTCGAAGTTCGAGATTTATTTTATAACACACCCGCCCGGCGCCGATTCCTCCGTACTGAAAAGACCGAATTTGGTCATATTCATGAAATGATTAAACGTTTGGCTTTAAGTTGTTTTGACGTGAGTTTTAAACTCTCTCATAATCATAAAACCCTAATGGCTTTAAAAACAGCTCAACCAGAAGCGGATAAATTACAACGTGTCGGTATGTTATGTGGTCCGGAGTTTATTGACCATATTTTAACGGTGCAGGCTGACTCCGGGGGAATGCAATTATCGGGTTGGATTACTCAACCCACTTATTCGCGTAGTCAGCCCGATATGCAGTATTTTTTTGTTAATGGGCGCATTATTCGCGATAAATTGCTTAATCATGCGGTTCGTCAAGCTTATGAAGATGTTTTACACCTCAGTCGATATCCCGGTTACGTATTATATCTCCAAATTGCACCGAGTGAAGTCGATGTTAATGTTCATCCCACCAAGAATGAAGTTCGTTTTGTTCAAAGTAGTGCGGTGTATCGATTTTTAGTTAACAGTTTACAACATTGTCTGGCTAACACTTGCCCCAATCAACTGGGATCACCAACTTCGGTTCAGGTTTTGTTTAAAAATAAATCGCCCGAAGCAGAACAGTCCCTCAGAGCGAGTTATCCACCCATTGCATCTAGCAGTAGCGATTCCGAGGATAACTTGAGTTTACCATTCACTTCGTTTTATTCAACCTCAGCACCGTTAGCATTAGTTATCCAAGAAACCCAGCAGGCTTATCAAGCTTTATCAGCATCATCACTAACAGAATCCTTATCAACAACTGATGATAAATCAATTTATCCGGAACGAGAACTGACTGCTCCGGTTCCACCATTAGGATATGCTTTAGCTCAATTGCATGGCCGTTATATTTTGGCTGAAAATGCGACTGGACTAATTTTAGTTGATATCCATGCTGCTCATGAACGTATTACTTATGAACGAATGAAATCAGCTTGGCAAGACGATAAATTAGCTGCACAAGTGTTATTGGTACCGGTGACGGTTGCGGTTAGTGAACGTGAAGCTAATCTAGCTGAACAACAACTAGAATTATTTAACCAATTAGGTTTTGATATTTCTCGAATTGGACCAGAAGTTTTATTGGTACGTCAAGTCCCGATATTATTGGCGAATGCTAATATAGCTGTGCTAGTACGAGATGTGTTAGCGGATTTATCCCGTTTTGGGGTGAGTTCACGGCTAGAAAATCATAGCCAAGATCTATTAGCCACTTTAGCTTGTCACACCGCTATTCGTGCCAATCATTCATTAACTTTAGCAGAAATGAATGCGTTACTTCGGGAAATGGAACCCACTCAGCGGAGTAATCAATGTAATCATGGACGCCCAACTTGGGTTCAATTGAGTCTAAAAGAGTTAGATAGTTTATTTTTACGGGGGCGCTAACTATCTATCAATCCGGTTCATTAACTTAGCCATTGAGTTTAATAAATCATTGTAATATGGGTAAATCGCCTGACAATAAATTTGGTGATAATGGCAGATTTTCTGTTGGCTTCGGTTCAGTTTCAAGACGAACTAAAATATCATAAAACCGCCGAACATTTTTGACAAACTGAACTGGTTCATAACCTCGAGCATAGCCATATTTAGTTTGTTTATACCACTGAGGTTGAGTTAATTTGGGTAAATGCTTTTTAACATCTACCCAATAATGCGGATCATCACCAACTTGTTTAGTTAAGCGGCGGGCATCTCTTAAATGTTCTGGACCAACATTATAGGCCGCCAAAGCTAACCATGTTCGGTCGGGTTCGGGAATCGTTTTCGAGAGGCGTTTTTTAATGGCCAATAAATATTTAGCTGCACCTTCAACACTTTCCAGGGGGTCTTCTCGATCGGTCACACCCATTTCACGCGCAGTCGATTGGGTTAACATCATCAAACCACGAACTCCAGTAACAGAAGTGGCATTAGGATCCCATTTCGATTCTTGATAACCGATAGCGGCTAGTAATCGCCAATCTAACTGATAACGAGCAGCAATCATTTCAAAATCATTTCGATAGTGAGGTAACCGTTCCTTAATATGTTGGTGAAAAGAACGAATATTGATAGGATTAAATTGATCTATATTATCGAGATGACCATAGTAGCGTTCTATTAGCTGTTCTAATTCACCGGACTGTTGCAACCGATTAAAAAATTGAATGGCGGCAAGATAAAGACTATCATTTTTGCTAGAACGTGAGAAAGCCCAAGCGATGGGTTGTGTTTCCGGTAACTCCAAACCAATTGCTAATTCTGGGTAAAATCGGCGCATTTGCACAATTTCATTGGAGCCAACCAGCGCATAGGGAATTTTGTTTTCCCAAATTTGTTCTAATAATTCAGTGGGTTCTAGAGCAGACTCACTCCATTGCAATTGGGGATAGTTTGATTTTAACTGCTTAAGGAGATCAACTTGATTACCACTAGCAATGACCTGTAAACGATAATTATTATTCCAATCAGCTAAGTTTTGAGGAGGCTGTGCCCTATCACGATGATAAACCACTTGAGATTTAATTCGTTGATAATGCGGTGCAAAACGGACGAGGGCTTTTCGTGAGGGTGAGATTGTTAAACCCGCTGCAGCAAGATGCACTTGTTGATCAGCAACTTGTTGTAAAATATCGGTAAAATTATCGGCGACGATAAGACGTAATTTGACGTTTAATTCTTCAGCAAAACGTTTGGCCAGTTCATATTCTAATCCAGCCGCACCATGCTCTCCTTCATAATACGTGGTTGGTCCGTAACGTGTTATCACCCGCAATTCGCCTTGTTTTTTAATTTGTTCTAATAAAGGCGGATCGGCTGCGTAAAAGAAAAGGACAGCACCCAGGAATAGCGTTCCCAAAATTTTCATACGTATTCTCCTGACACAACAAGAACAACTCTCCTCGTCTCGTTATTTTAGTCTAGCTGACGAGAGCAGTACTTCAGAATGATAAGATACAGTAAGGTAAACTCACTGTATCACTAGAATAAGTTATTTTTTAACCCAGTGCCTTAAAAATGGCGTCGCGGATTTGTTCTACTTTGCCAATGCCAGCAATGCGAAGATATTTAGGCGCATTGGCAGCACCCGTATTAGCCCACTGTGAATAATACGCTATCAATGGTTCAGTTTGATCATGATAGACCTTGAGGCGTGATCTAATTGTATCTTCCTTATCATCATCGCGTTGAATTAAAGGTTCACCCGTGACATCATCTTTACCAGCTACTTTCGGCGGATTAAAAGTCACATGATAAGTGCGCCCAGAATCTAAGTGGACTCGACGTCCTCCTAAGCGTTGCACAATTTCTTCATCATCTACAGCGATTTCAACAACATAATCGATATTAATCCCGGCAGATTTCATTGCATCTGCTTGAGGAATCGTGCGTGGAAAGCCATCCAATAAAAAGCCTTTAGTACAGTCAGGTTCTTTAATGCGTTCTTTCACCAATCCAATAATAATATCATCGGAAACGAGTTTTCCGGCATCCATAACCGCTTTGGCTTTGAGTCCAAGTTCAGTACCGGCTTTGACTGCAGCGCGTAGCATATCACCGGTAGAAATTTGCGGAATATCATATTTTTCTTTGATATGATTTGCTTGGGTTCCTTTACCCGCACCTGGACCACCTAATAAAATTAAACGCATTGATTTAACTCTCCGATCGTTAGTTAGATTGATTATTTTGATGGGTAAATCCTTTCTGTCTTCAGAAACAAAAAGTCTTTATCAATCAATAAAATAATTGACAGTTATTTAAAAGTATCAAGACTATTTTACCGAAATAAAAGTGTTAAATTATTAATGTTGTTTATAATAGGTATTAATTGGCAGACAAATTGTCTTGAAATAAGCGTTTGGTTATACAGCTCATGAAGATGAATTAAATTGAATTGATAAAAAAATGTCATTAAGTTGAGCAGTGGGGTATTAATTAGCGTAGGATGCCGTGACGAAGGAACGAACCCCAAGCGTATGAAGTAACCAGCAGCGGCTGGGTGAAAAGTAGATAACACCAAGAATAGGTTAGTTTTGAGGGTTGCGCGGGCTAACAAGCAATGAGAGAGGTATTGACAAGACCGACCTGATACTGATGACACAGTGTGTGGTATTCATTGCCTACCTAACACCGTATCGTTAAACAATACCAACGCTTATTTTTTAGCTTGGATCAGGATCGGGTAAAGGATCTGGACCGGGATCGCCACAAATATTCGCCATGGGAACTCGTTTATCAGCAAAAATAGCGCTAATTTGGCGACGATTTCTACTCTCAATAATGGTTTGTTCCATTGGAGAAAGCCCTGATGCCGTTATAACGGTATGAGGATACCTGATAAAATCCATTTGTTTAGTGGGATTAACCGCTAAATCTGTTAAAAAGTGAAATAAATTAGCCATAATAGCTACCTCCGGGTGGTTATGGTCCAAAATTCAACTTAACTCATTCGTTACTGATAATCTCATCAATAAATGACTAGAAGATTTTCATTTCCCGTCCCTTGTTCAGTTCCTCCTTGATAGCAGCAAACCCACCTTGAGAGTACTTTGATAAAGTTACTAGGTACAAAGCAAAGGGTTCTCGAGGGTTTTGCGCAAGTATCTGTTGGGCTTGATTAATTTGCTCTGCTGAGAACAGCATAAAACCTTTCTTATGACGAACATGAGGTTTATGTTCAACCGATTCTGGCTCGATGTAATTATAAAATACATCCGGATAAAGGCGAGCGGCTTCTTCTAAATCTTCATAGGCTTTGTCAGAAGCAGACTCCAAGCGATGAAATACAGCTAAATAGGCATATGCCCAAGCATAATTTGTATTGATCTGAATAGCTTTATTCAAATCATGAATGGAATCTTGAATTAAATTAGGAGCTAGTCCACCATTGTTTCTGAATAAAAACCGTCGTGCTGCCGATCGATGGGCATAAGCCCAAGCGTAATCGGGTGCTAACTCAATTGCCTTATTGAAAGCTTCGATAGCACTTTCAAATTCTTTGATGGCGGAAGCAGAAAAATGCTTAATCCCTAACCACCGGTGAGTTTCACCTTTCTGCGCATAAGCCCAACTATAACCAGCGTTTAAGCTAATCGCTTTGTCAAAATCATCTAGTGCTTTTTTATACTGGTTAAAATTAGTTTTTTCGGATAAAGCCAGTTGAAAATAAGCCGCACCCCGATGAGCATATGCCCAAGCGTACTTCTCATTTGCCTGAATGGCTTGGTCAAACTCTTTGATGGCATCCAGGAAAGGCTTTTTAGGGTCTTGTACTTGACCTTGGATACCCATCATCCGATAGATTTCACCTTGTGAAGCGTGGTCTAAAGCTGTATTAGCTGAAGGCATAAAAATCCTCTCTCAAGTTAAAACCATTGATAATATCCATACCACACCTTATTTCTTTGTGTTACACCTCCTTAATCTATTTTGAATGAAACCCGTTAAATATTCATATAATCTAAGAATTCTGTTACTTTACCACCACGAAGTGTGAAGATATGACTGGTTTCAAGCTCAACTACTCGATTGTTGGTTTTGAATTGGATTCGAGTAGCAACGAGTACCACGACTTTATTACCCTGAGCAATAAATTCCTTGGGTTCGATAAACTCCGTCTGAATCGCTGCTGCCAGAGCAAACACATTTTTTATTTGCTCGTGACCACGGTAGCATCCTGCAAAAGGGTAGAGAGACGGACCGGGTATATTCCACACCACATCTTCTGCTAACTTACTCATTAAGCCATCTAGATTACCTGCTTGAATATCTTTTTCAAGTTCCTTTATTATTCTTAAATTTTCTGGTTCATTCATAAAATCTCCTCAATGAATGTTAGTGTTCTTGTGTATTTATCTTCTCCAATTTTCCTCCCGTCTAATTTCTATAAAAATAACTACTTCTCAACGACTAATGACTGAAATTGCGGGTAACTACGTAATTCTAGCCAAGCTATATCATGGAGAGCGAAGTCAATAGCGGTATTATCAAGTAAAATCGCTGCTTGCAAAAATTGTAACGCTAATTCGGTATGTCCTTCTAACGCAGCCAATCCACCCAGTCGATATAAAACGATACCTCGATCTGGCGTATTTACAGCCGATTGCAAAGTTGCTCGGGCTGTTTCGATTTCTGGTTGTGCAGAGGACCAACCTTGCCACCGCATTTTGAACACCGCAATATTATATAAGGCAAAATGATCGCGTGGATTTTCTAGCAACGCTTGTTGGCAAACAGCAATCGCTTCCTCATAACAACCACAATAACTGAGTAGCATACCCCGTTCACTATGCTTATTATCAAATAAATTTTGGTCAAGTGCAATGGCTTTATCAAAATCGACTAAAGCTTCTTGATAAGATCTTAATAAATCATAAATTCGACAACGATAAGCAATCGCCCAAGCATAATCTGGCTTTAATTGAATCGCTTGATTAAAATCGGTCAGTGCCAGTGTATAATAGGTTTTTCCCATTAGACGATACGTCATTCCTCGATGTGCAATTGCCCACACATAGTCGGACTTTTGGGTAAGGGCTTGATTAAAATCCGTTAAAGCGATTGAGTAATTTCCCTGTAAGCGGTAAGTTTCACCGCGGTGAGCTATTGCCCAATAGTAGTTTGGCTGACGTTGAATAGCCTCGTTGAAATAATCATGTGCTAATTCATATTGCTGTTGGACACAGTATAATTCACCAAGTTGTGCGAGTAATTGATGATTGTCAGGCTGAGCGATGATAGCTTGCTGAAGTTGAGTAATGGTCAAGTTAGCGTTGGTCAATGTTCATACTCCTGCATAATGACAGCTTGAAACCGAGGATCAGTACGCCATCGCCACCAAGCCAAATCGTGATGCACTAATTCCCGTGGTTCTTCAGCTAAAGTCAGGGCGGGTTGAAGATAGTATAAGGCTTGATCGAGTTGATTTTCCAGTGCGGCTAAACCGCCTAAGCGATAAAGAATACCTGCCCGGTCGGGGGCGGTATCCATCAAAGTTTGTAACAGCGCTCGTGCTTGATTAATTTCTAATGGTGCTGATCCCTGCCAATAAGTTTTAACAACGGCTAGATTATAAGCACTCATGTAATCATTGGCATTTTCTTGCAATCCCTGGAGACAACAATCAACTGCTTCTGCATAGCGTCCAAGATAACTTAACAATAAACTGCGTTCACCCAATGGGTATGGCAGAATATTGTCGTTAATAAGCATGGCGTTATCAAAATCAAGCAGCGCCAGATCATATTGTTTTTTCATGCTGTATAGATAAGCACGATGAATAAGAATCCACGCATAATCTGGTTTCAAGCCGAGCGCTTGATTGAAATCCGCTAAAGCCTGTTGATAGTTTTTTATTTGCCGATAAACCACACCACGGTGAGCAAATGCCCAAGCATGATGGGGATCGTGTTCAATCACCTGATTAAAATTATCAATTGCTTGGGTATATTGACCTTGTTGGCGATAAAGTTCACCGCGTTGTGCCAGAGACCTTATTTCTTGGAAATTGATTGTCATAGCTTAATGGCGATTCATCAAAGTTATCATGAATTTTAATGACTCACGTTAGGCATCAAACGAGTTTTCTCTATCTAGGAAAGAAATCGTTTCATGCTGTGTCAATTTTACTCACCTTATTCAGGCGGGGTCAGGGGTAATGCTATTAAGTTAAGTATTTCCTCCCCCCTTCCTTTTCAATGCGGGGTTAGGGGTGGTTAAACAGCCATGAGGAACCACTTGCTCCAGAGTGCGTTAGGTGAGTGAAATAAGTATTACATAAGTGCATGTGATAATACAAATGGGGATATTTTTAAGGTAAAAAACTAAAAATATTGAAAAATATTTAAATTAGACTTTTATTCATTAACCAGCAATTCTTGCCACCTATCAATTTTATTTAAGACATTGTTCGTCATCATCCCATTCAGCAAAGAAAATAGAAAATCGGTTCAACTAAGCAAAGCATGTCCAACTTTAGGTTTTTGTCGGACACCTATGCTTAGTTCGACTGACACAGGTGGTAAGATTGGCGATCAAAACCGGGCAGCAGTCGTTTTTTTATTTGGTAATATATTTCCAAATGTTTTTATTTTTAATTCCCTAATAAAAGTAAATTATGATGATTACGATTTCAGATTACCAACTCGTTGATGAATTATATAAAAGTAATAATTCTCATATATATCATGCCTATCGACAAACTGATAGTCAGCCGGTGATCCTTAAAGTTTTACAACCAGCTTACCCACCACCAGAGCAGATCGCTCGGTTTCAACGCGAATATAAAATTCTTAATGAATTTAAAGAATTACCTAATATAATCACCGCTTATGATTTAATCACTGAGCAAAATTATTGGGTCATGGTATTAGAGGATTTTGGCGCCCAATCGTTAGAACGACTCAATTTAGCTGGGCAATTATCAGTCACTGAGTTTCTACAACTCGCCATTCAAATCGTAGTTATCATTAGCCAACTTCATCAACGTTACTTAATCCACAAAGATATTAATCCGGCTAATATTTTACTTAATCCCACCACTCAACAAACTAAATTAATTGATTTTGGCATTTCGACCAAATTATCGCGTGAAAATACTACTTTTCGCAATCCTAATTTATTAGAGGGGACTCTGGCTTATTTATCACCGGAGCAAACCGGTCGCATGAATCGGGCTATCGATTATCGAGCTGATTTTTACTCATTAGGGGTAACTTTTTATGAGTTATTAACGGGTCAGTTACCTTTTGCAACCGATGATGTTCTCGAATTAGTTCATTGTCACTTAGCTAAAGTACCTACACCACCCCATCAATTGCAACCCGACATTCCGCTAGTACTTTCTCATATTATTTTAAAATTAATGGCTAAAAATGCGGAGGATCGTTACCAATCCGCGACGGGTCTTAAAGCCGATTTAGAAAACAGTTTACAGCAATGGCAAAAACAATCAGAAATAATAAATTTTCCACTGGGTACAGTAGATATTTCCGAACGGTTTGATATTCCTCAAAAGTTATATGGGCGAACGGTTGAGATTGCGACTTTAACAGCCGCTATAGAACGAGTCAGTCAGGGCAAAAGTGAGTTGATCTTGGTCGCCGGTTATGCAGGTATTGGTAAATCCGCTCTAATCCAAGAAATTTATAAACCCTTGACACATCGGCGTGGGTATTTTATTGCGGGTAAATTTGATCAATTGCAGCGTCACATTCCTTACGCCGCTTTTTTACAAGCGTTTCGTCAGTTAGTGGGTTACTTACTGACCGAAAGTGAAGCCAAATTAACTCAATGGCGCCAGCGATTATTAGCGGCTTTGGGTGACAATGGACAAGTTATTATTGAAGTTTTACCTGAACTAGAACAGATTATTGGTCCCCAACCTCCTCTTTTCACTTTGGGTTCGGTAGAAGCACAAAATCGTTTCAATCTACTCTTACAAAACTTCATTCAAGTTTTTACTCAGCCAGAACATCCCCTCGTTATTTTTTTGGATGATTTGCAATGGGCAGATAGTGCTTCTCTGAAGTTGATTCAATTGTTAACGATAGAGATCAATAGTCATTATCTGCTGTTTTTAGGTGCTTATCGAGACAATGAAGTCAGTGCCACTCATCCACTCAGGCTGACTTTGGCGGAACTGAATCAAGCTCAGATCACGATTAACTCAATCTCTTTATCACCGCTAACATTACCCGATCTCAATCAACTGCTAACAGAAACGTTGCATAGTCAGCTCAGTGTTATTCAACCGTTAGCAGAATTAATTCAACGTAAAACGGATGGTAATCCTTTTTTTGTCAATGAATTTTTGAAATCACTTTATACAGATGGCTTATTGACTTTCAATTACGAATACGGTCATTGGCAATGGCAATTAGAGCAAATTCAGGCACAACAAATAACCGATAATGTCGTGGAATTGATGGCGAATAAAGTCCAAAAATTGCCAACGGCAACGGTCAATTTATTGAAGTTAGCTGCTTGTCTGGGTAACCAATTTGATTTGGCCCGGATAGCCATCGTCGCAGAACAACCGACTTGGCAGGTTGCCACGGCCCTACAGGTTGCATTAATAGATGGTTTAATTATTCCCCTTAATGAAACTTACCGATTAATGGAGTTGGAAATTACCGGTCTAGCTGAGCAAGTGGTCACTACTTATAAATTTGCGCATGATCGGATTCAACAGGCGGTTTATTCACTCATTCTGCCAACCGAAAGACAAGTCGTACATTGGCAATTGGGACAACTGTTATTACACCACACTTCACCGGCGGCACTGGAACAAAATCTGTTTGAAATTACCAATCAACTCAACCAAGGCTACCAACAACAGCTTGAACAAGATAGCGAGCGAATTCAATTAGCCCAATTAAATTTACAAGCTGGAAGAAAAGCTAAATTATCATCAGCTTATCATGCAGCATTTGAATATTTAAATAAGGGGCTAAAATTACTTCCATCCACCAGTTGGCAACAAGATTACCCGTTAACCTTAGCACTATTTGTGGAAACTGCTGAAACCGCCTATTTAATTGGTCATTTTGAAGATATGGAACGATTGCTGGAAACGATTTTAGTAACCAGTCACAACTTAATAGATAAAGTTAAAGCTTATGAAATCAGGATTCAAGCTTACACGGCCAGAACCCATTTTTTAGCCGCTGTCAAAACCGGGTTGCAGGTGTTACACCTGTTAGGCATTGATTTTCCAGAACAACCCTCGCTGGCAGATATAACCCAAGCAATCCAGGCAACGCAGTTACGCTTAGAACCCTTAACCGTCGGTGAGTTGATCAACTTACCAGCGATGACTGCTCCCACTCCATTAGCGGCTATTCAAATTATGACCAGTTTAATTAATGCCACTTATATTGCGATGTATCAATTGGTGCCACTCCTGATCTGCCAACAAGTTAACTTATCAATAGCTTACGGGAATGCACCCGAATCCGCTTGTGCCTATGCTAATTATAGTTTTCTAATCGCTAATATAGGTCATATTGACTTGGCTTATCAATTAAGTCAACTCGCAGTACAAGTAGTGGAACACTTTGATACCAAACGGTTTAAAGCTAATACATATTTATTTTGTGGATTTGTAAGACATCTGAAAGAACCACTCGCTGCTATTATTCCGGCTTATCTTGGAGCCTACCAAAGTGGACAAGAAACCGGTGATTTTACTGCTGCTGCTAATGTCGCAGAATCTACTGCCATTATTAAATATTATTTAGGTATATCACTCCCGGAAGTTGAACAAGAAATGAGCAAATATGGTCAGGCGATTGCCCAGATGAAACAAGAAATGACCTTACAGTGGCTGAAAATTCATTGGCAAGCGGTATTAAATTTACAAGGAAAAAGTGCTATACCCTATCTTTTAAGTGGTGAAGTATATAATGAACAAGTTATGGAACCACTGCATATTGAAACCAGCGATAATAGTTCTTTAATGTTTCTTTATACCCAAAAAATGATGTTATGTTATCAATTCTATCAATTTAAATCGGCATTATTGACTGCTATTAAATTAGAAAGTTGTATTGTCAATGCGGGTACCTCTTTTTTTGCCCCGCCCGCTTATTTTTATGATTCCTTGACCCGGTTGGCCGTTTTTGGGGAAGCCGATCCAGAAGAACAACAACAATTTAGCGAAAAAATTTCAGCTAATCAAGCTAATATGCAAAAATGGGCTGAACATGCGCCAATGAATTATTTACATAAATTTTATCTGGTCAAGGCTGAACAAGCGCGAGTACTCGATCAGCATAGCGAAGCACGAGAATATTACGAGCAAGCCATTGTAACCGCACATCAGCATGGTTATCTCCACGAGGAAGCCTTAGCTTATGAGTTGGCGGGTCGATTTTATCTGTACAGAAACCAAAATCAATTAGCTCGTTGTTGCTTGCAGGAAGCGCATTATGCTTATCAACGCTGGGGGGCTTTGGCTAAAGTAAAAGATTTAAAGCAACGTTATAGTCAGTATCTTGATTTAAATGGAACCCTAGCGACTCATTGGACTAAAGCAACAACTCGGTTACTGTCAACAACCACGGGACAAACTCAAGGTCATGTGCTTGATTTAGCAGCGGTACTAAAAGCATCGCAAACGCTAGCCGGTGAAATTGTACTCTCGCGATTATTGCAAAAGTTAATGAAAACTGTTATTGAAAATGCCGGGGCACAAATGGGTTTCTTAATTTTAGATAAACATAAAAAAGGAACTTGGGTGATTGAAGCCAAAGCAGTACTCTCCACGGAATCGCTTGAGCAGCAAAACCACTATATTGAAGTGTCATCTTCTTTACCGGTTGAACAAAGTGAAGAACTTGCTATTAGCGTCATTCATTATGTCCTTCGTAGCCGAGAAATGGTGATTTTAACTGATACGACTATGATAGACCCATTTGCTCATGATGCTTATTTACAAAGCGTGCAACCAAAATCAGTTTTATGCCTACCACTTCTCAACCAAGGTCAACTTAGTGGTATCTTGTATTTGGAAAATCAGGTCACTCGCGGTGCTTTCACTGCAGAACGGGTGGAGATATTAAATTTATTATCTTCACAAATTGCAATTTCTATAGAAAATGCTTATTTGTATAATAACTTAGAAGAAAAAGTTCAGGAAAGAACCCAAACAATTGCAGCACAAAAAGCGGAACTCGAAGTGACTTTACATCAATTACGAACCACCCAAGCACAGTTAGTTGAGTCCGAAAAAATGGCGGCATTAGGTAATTTAGTTGCTGGCGTTGCGCATGAAATTAATACACCGGTAGGTGTTGGGGTAACAGCGGCTTCGCAATTAGATAAATTAACTAAAGATCTCGCTAATTTGTATAAAGAAAGTAAAATGACTCGTGCTGATTTAGAAAAGTATTTAAACTCAGCTCATCAAAGTAGTGTACTGCTGTTAAGAAATTTAACCCGGGCAGCGGAATTAACGAAAAGCTTTAAACAAGTAGCGGTTGATCAATCCAGTGAACAACAGCGTGCTTTTTTTCTTAAGGAATATCTCAGTGAAATTATTACCAGTTTAAGACCCGAATTCAAAAATACCCCTTACCAAATTGAAGTGGATTGTCCAGCCGAAATTAAATTATCTAGTTATCCTGGCGCATTATCGCAAATTATCACGAATTTAGTTATCAATTCCGTGCGCCACGGTTTTCAACAGTGTACCGCTGGATTGATTACCATTGAAGCAACTACCCAGACTAAAGAAACCGATCACTCTTTAGTAAGGGAATCAGCTCAACGCTTAGTGTTACATTATTCCGATAATGGTAGAGGGATTTCTCCGGATATTATCGATAAAATTTTTCAACCGTTTTTTACAACTAACCGTCAGGCGGGTGGTACCGGTTTAGGCTTACATATCGTTTATAATTTGGTAACTCATAAACTGAAAGGCACTATCCATTGTGATAGTGTAGAAGGTTTCGGAACAACTTTCACGATAGATATACCGATCAATACTTGATAATGATAGCGATAATTGACTATCCTATTAAAAGTCGTTCTGGTTTGCAACGGAGGTGGGATTCGTTGGAGAAGCTTTTTAATAATCAGGCTTAAGCAGAATTTAACGTCAATAGAACAACCCAACGTTTGTTAAACTATGAATAAATGACAACCAATACCGTCTAAATAGTTAGTCAATTTAATGAAAAATGAATTAATTTAATGAGTCCCGCTAGTTGCTTGCCCATATAGAGAATGGATAAATGATTACACCCAAAGATAAACCAATTTTCCAAGAAGATACCCTTATCCCTTCTGGCAAGCTGGAAGCAGATTTGGTAAAAGACCCGATTTCACCCACCTCAAGTAATCTCTTTACTGAGACTAAAAATCTAACGAATCAAGCAGATGAAGATCTCTTTGCAGATTCCCCCTCTTCATTAGCAAGCGAATTGTTTACTGATGAGCATAATCGAGTTGTTGGTTCTGAAAGTCCTCAGCTTAATTCAGAACAGCCGTTATTTTCACCATCTCAATGGGATACAACTATTGACTCTAACCCTGATACTTGGCGCATTCTAGTTGTTGATGATGAAGAAGATATCCATCAAATAACTCACCTCGTGTTAGACGATTATATCTATGAAGGTAAACCAGTCACCTTATTAAGCGCCTATTCTGCTCAACAGGCTAAATTATTACTTGAACAAGAATCCACTTTTGCTATTTTATTTTTAGATGTCGTTATGGAAAGCAATGATGCCGGCTTACAATTAGCACGTTATGTTCGGGAAACGCTAAAAAATCGTTTTGCGCGGATTATTTTGCGTACAGGTCAACCCGGTTATGCCCCGGAAGAAGAAGTGATTTTAAAATATGAAATTAATGATTATGCCAATAAAACCGAATTAAGTCGCACTAAACTCTTAACACTCACTACCGCTAGCTTACGAGCCTATTCTGATCTGTTGTCATTAGAATCCTACCGGCAAGATTTGGAAAAAAAAGTAGCAGACCGCACTCAAGAATTACAGCAAAAAAATCAAGAACTGTTAGAACTTAACCGAGCCTTAGTTAAACTTAATCAGGAAAAGAATGAGTTCTTGGGCATTGCTGCGCATGATTTAAAAAATCCTTTGTCATCGATTCAAGGATTAGCTGATCTGATTCAAACTTCGTTTGAAGAGGATTTCTCAGTAGGCGAAGTTATCCAAGAAGTGGTTGGTTTTGCACGGATGATTGCCATCAGCTCTCATCAAATGTATGAATTAATAACTAATTTGTTAGATGTTAATGCCATTGAAAGTGGCCAATTGAAGCTAACATTGCGTCAGTTCAATTTAGGTGAAGCAGTCACCATCGTCATTAATAATTATCGGGTGAGGGCACAAAGTAAGAATATTAAACTGCATTCTCAACTACCAGAAGAAATCTATCCGGTGTTAGTAGATGATATGGCGGTCCGTCAAATCTTGGATAATCTGGTTTCTAATGCCATTAAATATTCACCCTCCGGTACCAATATCACCAGTCGCCTGAGTCAAGACGAAAATGAAGTCCATTGGGAGATACAAGACGAAGGTCCGGGTTTAAGCGTAGCCGATCAGCAACAACTTTTTAGTAAATTTTGTCGCTTAATACCTAAGCCGACCGGAGAAGAACATTCAACTGGTTTAGGTTTGTTCATTGTTAAAAAATTAGTGGAAGCGATGAATGGCAAAGTATGGTGTGAAAGTCAGCTGGGACAAGGTACAACGTTTATTGTCACTTTTCCCAGGGCGAATTAGATTAGTTTTCTAGGCGAATAAAGTAAAGTCTATTATCGTCCTATTTAAAGAGTGACCCAAGGATGATACTATACAGTAGATTTTTAGGGTTAGACTAAAATAGTCAATTTAAGGTAAAAGCCAGCCATTATGAAAATCGCTTTTTTCAATAAGTTAATTTATGCAGGGTAGGTAATTAATATGACAATGCAACCATTTCATACCATTCTTATGGTGGATGAGATGTCAGAAAATACGCGGGTGTGGTTCAATTTTTTTACCACACATCAGTTTAAAGTGATAATCGCTCAAAGTGGAGAAACTGCTCTACAATTAGCTGAATATAAGATGCCTAACTTAATTCTCTTAGAAGCGATATTACCCGACATGGATGGTTTTGAAATTTGTCGCCGACTCAAAACTAATCTTAATACCAAAGATATTCCCGTTATTTTCGTCACGACCATAGCAGACACATCGAGTAAAATTAAAGCCTTTAACCTGGGTGCAATGGATTATGTTACTAAGCCAGTACATCAAGAAGAAATGCTGGCTCGGGTTAAAAATCATTTGAGCATTTATAATTTACAACAAGAATTACGTGCCAAAGAAAGATCGCTACGCAAAGCCAATCAAGCCTTACAATATCTTGCTCGTTTAGATGAATTAACCCAAATCGCTAATCGTCGTCAATTCAACGAATGTTTTGTGCACGAGTGGCGTCGACTTAAACGTGATCACTTGCCTTTGTCTTTAATCATGTGTGATATTGATTATTTCAAATTATATAATGATACCTATGGTCATCAAGTAGGAGATGAGTGTTTACGTAAGATTGCTAAAATGATTGACCGAATTGTTAAACGTCCAGCCGACTTAGTTGCACGTTATGGTGGAGAAGAATTTGCTGCTATTTTACCTAATACGACTATTGAAGGTGCTTTTCATGTTGCTGATACTATTCAAGCCGAACTTGAAAAACTGAGAATTGTTCATAACCAATCAGCTATCAATGAATATGTTACACTCAGTATCGGCATTTCTAGCGTGGTACCCGCTTCAGAATGGTCACCGGAGGCGCTGGTTAGGGTGGCAGATATCGCACTTTATGAAGCGAAAGCGGCTGGTAGAAATTGTACTCGGGCCAAAACCTTTGAAGAACTGTGTTCACCAGTCGTGAATTATGTTAATTTTGAAGCGGATTCCTATGAAAAAAAAGGTAGATTATTAGTAGCCAGTCGGTTATAACGAACTGATCTATAAAAATAGTTTTAATTTAATCTCAGTTTTTAGGAATAAATTCCCCCAACATCAAGCCATTTATAAATAAATTGGGATCTGGTTTGAATTAAGAGTCAAGACTTCAACCATAAACCATTATCACGTTATCCATTCTAACTGAATAAGCCGATCATAGCCTGCCTGAAAGTGGTAATCGCTTGTGGTCCGGCTACATCCGTAATCTGTTGACTAACAAAATGCTTGTCTTCCATAATCGTCGCGACTTGTTCGCCAAAATAGCGTAAAAAATCAAAACCCGCTTCACTGTGCTGAAAACTCAGTTCGGCATAATCTTCAGCGCGTTGATTCAATAATTGGATAAATTGCTGACGGTATTCACCTTGACCTAATATATCTTGTTGATTATCAACAAAAGTATGAGTCATACCGTCAGCTAAAGTAGTAATCAATCGTTGTCGTTCTTCCTCAGTTAATTGTTGATAAGCCAAACGATCAGCCACTTGAAGTAAAAAAGCGAGAAATTCACCAATAATTTGGAGTCGGTGAGCATTACTGTTGGTTTGGTAACCCAGGTTCTCTAATTCGACCACACTTTGGGTTGCTATCTTCCAACTGACCATATTTAAAGCACCAGCAATATTTTCCAGTGATTGATCTTTAGCCTTTTTATTCCAACGCGTTCTTATTCGCATAATAATTAACCTGATTTAAATTAAAAATTGCATGGATAATAATTGATAACTTATGATGATTTCTCATTTTTTTCTTTAGCCATCGCTATAACATCTAGTGCTAATAATTGTTGTGAAAGTATTTGTGAAAGCTTATGCATTTCAGTTATCGCTAATTGAATGGAGGAATTATCCAGGGTAGATTGTTTTTCTAGTAGTTGTTGAGTCACGAGATGAAACCGTTCATGGGGTTCAAATAAACTATTAAAAATTTGCTGTGCTTGTTCATTTTGTAAAGCAGCCACTTCCTGAACGCCGGTACCGTAAAGCCATTGACCTAGTTGACAATCATAATGACTGCTACCTTGGAAATTGCCTTTACCAGCTAAGGTCGCTTCTATTTTTTTTAGATATTGAATATGTTCATTTAAACGCATAATAAAAAAAGCTTTATTAGCCATAATTAAATATTCCTTTAATTTAAACCGGGATCTAAAGAGTACAATAACGCTTGTAATAATAAAGAGACATCCGATTTACGTCGTGCATCGACTTCAAATAAGGGTAATTTAAGTCCAACTTTGCCTAACTCTTTATGATAATCTATCAATTTAGGTTCAGCGCACAAATCCATACGGGTAATTCCAATCGCGATTTTATTTTTTTCGATAAGGCGACTAAATGCTTTGAGAAAAAAATGCATATCTTCTAATGGTGCGGTACGTGCGTTGTCTACCAGTAGAATTAACCCTAATCCGCCAATTGTTAAAATATCCCACATGAAATCAAAACGTTCTTGACCAGGTGTACCATATAAATGAATTTTATCTTGGTTTTTTAGGTTGATAACACCATAATCCAACGCCACCGTAATGGTTTTTTTATCATGATGAGTTGGATCACGATAAGTTGATTTTTCCTCGGTAATAACCACCGGAATATCACTTAGTGCTGAGATGGCTGTGGTCTTACCTGCGCCGGTCGGTCCGGTAAAGATCAGTTTATAATTATTACTCATAGGACTTTACCACCTATCAATTAGGGTATATCTCAATAAACAGCTTGTCTGAATCAATATTTTCAAAATTAACAACTTGACAAAATTAAGAAAACGGCCATTCAATTCTGTGAATCCTGCTATCTGGAGAATTCTGATTCAAACCATTGAGAGGTGATAAGCTCATCGGTCAGAAGAATAAAATGATGAGCTATTCTTGATTACGCAAGCGCGCTAGAATTCGTTGAAATAACCCCCGTTTCTCATTGGGGGTGAGTTTAGCTGTGCGTGGAGTTGCTCTTCTGTCAACCAATGCTAATTTGAGAGCATGAGCGGCACTATAAAATGCAAATACATAACGCTGAGGAATGTTTAAAACACGTGCGGTCTCTAATAGGGAATAGGGTTGTGTTATCCACAGTGCTGAAATCTTTAAGGCGTAGGGGGTGACGACTAAACGAGTGAAATTGGGCCAATGAAGTAAGATGACATCTTTATGTAAATCAGTTCCTTTAGGTATCCGTCCACGAGCAGTCCAAAGTGCGACTCGCCACAGAAAATTCTCTAGTGGTTGTCCGCTTAATTGATAAACGGCAAGATAATGGATTATTTCCGTCTCACTCAAATTCGCCATGTGTAATCGATTTCTACCCAATGGCAACAAAGTCATGGTTCGCAACTTACTACTCCCTAATTCACAGCCACATAACAGTTGATTTTGTTGGGGTAAAAATATCACCGGGGTATAAAGACCTTCAATCAAAATTCCACCTTGTTCTAATCGTTGACCTGCCGCAAAGGCTTTCTCAAAGAAACCTTGTAAATATTGTTCCGGATTGTAATAAATTTTCTCTATTTCGGGTGAAGAACTTAAGTTATAATCTTGACTATAACCACAAAATTGATGTATTGATTCCTCTTCCTCTTCCATCGCAATTTCGGTGGCGAGTTTGGCATCCATCGGCATTGAAAGGGGGTGACCCGTATTTCTTTTCTCAGCTGGCAGGTTGGCCATAATCGAGACCGTTGGTTTAGTTGACAGTTTTTTTATTTTATTAAGCGCCGTTAATAAGAGATGAACTTCAATCGGTTTTTTTACATAAACAGTACCCGCAATGTCTTTATGATGAAGAGATAAGATAATCGTGGGTATATGAGAGTATTGAGTACGATAGTCTTTCCAAGAATGAATACCCTCTAAGCTATCTAAATCAAAAATGCAAGCTTGTGCTAGTTGAATTTGTTCAACTAAAACATAATCGTCCTTACCCGGGCCACGAAACACCATTTCCAAGATTCGTCGTGTTTTGGTATCCATTCCAACTACCGCAACACTAATCGGTTTACTATTTGGATTCTTCATGAATTATATTTATGGTGATAAGTAGCACTTCAACTATTTTAAATTCGAGAAAATAACTTATTAACATTCACTACAACCTCCCGCTTTCCCGCTCCCCAGTTGAGGACTAAACCAACTAATTTATCTTAAATTTAGTCCTCAATGGGCATCAATTCATCCCATCTAATTCTAGTAATTTTTTAGTTAATAAGTTAGAAAGTAGATGTAACTGAGTGAGTGCCGATCTGGCACCAATTTCATCACCGGCTTGTTTCTTTTGTAAAGCTTCTTCTCCTAAGAGATGAAAGCGTTTATGCGGCTCTAGTAAACTTTCATAAACTTCTTGAGCTTTAATATTTTTCATATTAGCAATGACAGTAGGTGCTTCTTGATAAAGCCATTGCCCTAATTGACAATCACGATAAGTGCTACCTTGAAAATCTGATTTGCCATTAACTGCAGCATCTATTTGTTTTAAATACTGAATATGATCATTAAGCCGCTTCATAAAGAATGCTTTATTTATCATAGTCATACCTTACCCTAGACCCAGTGAAAATAGCTTATTTTCACTCATTTTATTAAATGACATTACATTATTTTGCTGATAGATTCAGCCGCTCTTTTAATATCTAAAAAAATAAGTCCTAATTTAGCAGAAGTTTTAGTTACAACAGTTACGACTGTATCTGGCCCGGCGTGAGTCATCAGTACATAGCCATGTTGACCTTTGACGAGTACCTGTTCCAAATCACCCCGACCTAATTCATGTGAGGTACGATCCCCAAGAGAAAGCATAGCAGCGGCCATTGCACCAATTCGATCTTCATCCATATCTTTAGGAAGAATAGAAGCCATAACTAATCCATCAGTAGAGATAGCGGCAGAAGCTTGTATATCTGCTGAGGTACCATTGAGTTCACTCAATATGGATTTCAGCATTTCTTCACGCATGAGTTTTACTCCTTAATTAGTTTTAGTCTTACTTTAGTATTGATAGTAAAAATTTACACTTTAAAGTTGAATAATAATTTTAATTATAGCATTTTTTATAGGGCTGCCATTCATTTTAAACAAAGTTCATCGAATGAAAGGATAACATAATAATTTTTAATACTCTTAATTATTTCAACAAATTATGATAAAAATATTGGGGTTCTCACTTAATAATAAGGTTTAATTGATACCTTTCATATAATACCTGAAAAAGATAATGACTCAATGAATTAAAGAAAGAAGAAATTTACCGCTACCTTATTAACAATAAGATTTTGGCAGAAATTTCACCCAGTTTAGGCAATTTGACCAACTGTTTGCCATCCGTGTTTATAACTCATCTTGAACTAGATTAAATGAATTATTGGAATAGTGCTGATAAACCGTCTGCTTAATTTGATTCAAATTAAAGGTAGCTAAACCA
Organism: Thioploca sp.; assembly: GCA_012032555.1. GTDB lineage: Bacteria > Pseudomonadota > Gammaproteobacteria > Beggiatoales > Beggiatoaceae > Thioploca. Next base: position 22,815 of record JAAUSR010000017.1, on the reverse strand, counting down.
GGTGCAAACAACGCGTTCTACCACCATCTAAATTAATAAAATATTTAAATTCATAATTTTAATTAACAAACTTAATCCTATTTCTAGGTGTAAATTTCCGATTACCAGCTCAATTTATATAAATTCGCGACGATTACATGCCGAAAAAAACGCAGAAAAATTTCACCAAAGTCTCTTAAATCAAATCCGATAACAAAATAATTTACAACTAGTTATTGCATTTAATTAATCATTAATATAGGCTTACTACATAAGGCTCTTGTTAAAGGGATAAAGGAAATGAAATTTATTCATGCTGCTGACATTCATTTAGATAGTCCACTTTGTGGTTTAGCCCGTTATGAAGGGGCACCGGTAGAACAAGCTCAAAATGCCACTCGACAAGCTTTTATGAATCTGATCGATTTAGCTTGTAATGAAGCGGTAGATTTTGTTTTATTAGCTGGTGATTTGTATGATGTTGATTGGAAAGACTATAACACCGGCTTATTTTTTAACCAACAAATGAGTCGCTTACGCGAAGCTGCTATTCCGGTTTTTATGGTATTAGGTAATCATGATGCCGGGAATAGTATTACGCGCGAATTGCGGTTACCGGATAATGTAACCAAATTGAATCACCATCATCCAGAAACTAAAGTATTAGAACATTTAGGCGTCGCTATTCATGGACAAAGCTTTGCCAATAAAACGATAACAGATGATTTAAGTGCTGCTTATCCCAATGCGATTCCAGGCTACTTTAATATTGGTTTACTCCACACCGCTTTGAATGGGCGTCAAGGACATGCGAATTATGCACCTTGTACTTTACCAGGTTTATTTTCACATGGTTATGATTATTGGGCACTGGGACATGTTCACCAACAAGAAGTGTTACATGAACAGCCGTGGGTCGTTTTTGCGGGGAATTTACAAGGACGACATGCTCGCGAAACCGGTGCTAAAGGTTGTACCTTAGTGCAAGTAAATGATAATAAAACTACTTTAACTCAGGTACCGGTTGATGTATTACGTTGGGAAGTTTGTCAACTAAACGTTAGCGATGTTGGCCAAGCGGAAGAAGTTGTTGATAGAGCACGTTGGGCGGTAATTCAAGCCATCCAACATGCAGAAGGCAGACCGTTGGCAATACGCTTTGTTATTCAAGGTCAATGTCCAGTTCATGCCGAATTATGTAATCATGCCGAACGTTGGACTAATGAAATTCGTGCCGTAGCAACCGATGTGGGTTTAGGTAATGTGTGGGTGGAAAAAATTGCGCTCCAAACTCAAGCCGTGCGTACTAATTACTTAGACGAAGGTCCATTAGGTGAACTCCTGGATACTTTACGAAATTTACCACAAGATAGTGATATCTTACAAACGCTTAGTGCGGAATTTCGTTCCCTTAGAAATGCTTTACCAATAGAAGCACGAGTAAGTGAGCGGGGAAATAGTATCGACCCAGATAACTTGGAGACGATTCGTCGCTTATTAAATGGTGTAGAGGAATTATTATTAGCGCGGTTGTTGGTATAAATAGGAAGTGCAGTTAGTCAGCATGGGAGCAAGAGAAAAAAGAGGATTGGTTTAGGTTGTGGCCATTATTAGACGGGTAGGGATGTTCTTGAGTAGCTGTAGGGTCGGTGCCACAACGCGAAACCGACCATTATTGATACAAATTAATGTAATAATTTTTCAAATGATCGGTTTCACCGACTCTACTAAAATCTTTTAAAAATAATCCTATCTTGTTTCAATTTTGTCCAAAATGTGAGCAAAGATTTTGACAAAATAAACGAATAGAAGATAAAGTAACTCATTTTGATTTAAAACCTATCCAACTAGAAATGCTGATTGCCAACGAAAAAATGAGGAATTTTTTTAACCAGCTTAAAATGCACGAATCAAATCAATTAAAGCACGGTAAGCGGGGTTTCTCTGAACGATCTGAAACAGAGTAACTAAATAATACTTGTTTCCATATACAATCTTCGTGTCAATACTCCGGGCACAAATGGTAATGAAAGCCAAGCCAAGTAGGGTGGGCAATGCCCCACTGCCATTAAGTTAAGAACAATTTCTCCCCGCCTTATCAAGGAGGGGCTGGGGGTGGTTGAAAAAGTTATTCTTATTCAAATCGTTAATTACCACCCCCTCACCCCCTCATTACTAAGGAGGGGGAAAACTACGCTTAACTTAATGGCAGTGGGGCATTGCCCACCCTACTTGGCTATCATCTGCGGTTAAAAGTGTTTACCCTTGTTATCTTAAACTTCTGGAGACAGACATAAGGAAGATATCTCGATCATCGACTTTGACCCCAAAAATCTCCAAGGCGAACCTTTAGGTGAAATTGACCATAAAATTATCTACATTTGCCCAAAATATCTCAATAAAACTCGTACACCGCCTGCTTACCAGGAATGGATGGAGGCGATAGAAGACAGCCTCAATGAACAAGTTGACGAATCCCATTACTCTCATCCGCAGATCTAACAGGTTTTTAAGCTGATTAAGAAAAACCAAGTCACTCCGCAGGAATGTGCCAAAATGTTTGATGAATATAGCTTGGAACAAGTGAATAAATGATGAAAAATCTTTTCTCTCGTTACCAAGCTCTGAGGCTGTAAAAGAACTCCAAAAATTGGCCATTTTTGATCATAACTTATTGATTTTACGTTCTAGGAAATGCAACAATTGGGGTTCTTTTACAGTCTCTCTGTTTGGTAATGCCTGCCTGCCAAGCAAAGCTTGACAAACATTTACTAATCTTCTATACATATTAAATATGTAGCCGTTACAAAATCTTGAATGAACAATTCCTTTACTTTCATACAGCCATCGTGATTGGTTGGCAACCGGTATTCACTCGTCAAGAAAGTGTACAAATAGTTCTGGACAGTTTCACTTGGGTACAAAATAATACGGATTTTCAGCTTCATGGCAACAGCCCACAACATAATCAGCGTATCCAACAATTTAAATCCTATACAGCCAGTAGGGTGTGTTAGGCGTCAACCGTAACGCACCAATCCTTTGGGTAACAATTAATTGAGAATATTATTAAAAGTAGGAATTACGCTGTTGAAATAGATAATTTAATTATTTTAATAAGTTGGTATTTTAACTTGTGATTTTCTGGTGTATTCATGCTAAAGGTGCATTAATGCACCTGACTAGCTTTGAAAAAATCAATTATGACCAAACTGCTTGAAACCGCCTTTCAAAGACTTTCCACCGAACTCAACGAATCAGAGCAAGATTTGTTGGCTAGTACTTCATCCCGTAAATATATTGGATAACTTATGTCAGTAGCGGTTTTCCGATATAAGTCTATCGAAACGGTTTAGCTAAGGTTTCATTAAAAAACGCAATAAAGGCTAGAATACGTTGTTTAAGCTCTACCGCATAACTGCGCACTAGTTATGGCGTTTTTTAACGAAACCTCGGCTAAATTGTTACTGACATAAGTTATCCGATATATTTACGGGATGAAATACTAGTCTTCACTCGATGGATATTCTAACTGGGAGACTAATAGGAAAATAAGGTATGATTAAAATTCTTATGCTAGTTTTAATTTAACAATGGTTCAGACAATTTTTGTAAGAGTTTGACTTTATTTACTGAGCGAAGTCCAAAATATTGAATTTTAAGTTTAATTTTAAAATGAGTCAATTTTCCGATCCATAATGATTAGGTACTTCACCATGCAATTTCCTACTATTGAACATTTTGTTGGTAATACACCACTGGTTAGATTACAACGATTACCAAGCCATACGAGTAATATTATTTTAGCTAAATTAGAAGGTAATAATCCGGCGGGATCGGTAAAAGACCGACCGGCTTTAAGCATGATTCAAGCAGCCGAAGCCCGGGGGGAAATTAAACCAGGTGATACGCTGATTGAAGCAACCAGTGGTAATACTGGAATTGCCTTAGCGATGGTAGCTGCTATTAAGGGTTACCACATGGTGCTTATCATGCCGGAAAATATGAGTGTTGAACGGCGGATGTTAATGAAAGCCTTTGGTGCTGAAATTATTCTCGTTTCGGCGGCCGGAAGCATGGAAGCAGCGCGAGATCAAGCGTTGCAACTGGAAAAGGCGGGTAAAGGTAAAATTCTGAATCAATTTGATAATCCGGATAATCCCTTAGCGCACTATCGCGGGACCGGGCCAGAAATTTGGCGTGATACTCAAGGTAAAATTACTCACTTTGTTAGCGCTATGGGAACAACCGGGACGATTATGGGTACTTCACGTTATTTAAAGGAAAGGAATCCAGCGATTCAAATTATTGGGTTACAACCCGCCGAAGGCGCTAAAATTGCTGGTATTCGTCGCTGGACCAAAGAATATCTACCCAAAATTTTTGATGATCAACAGCTTGACCAAATTCTCGATATAGAACAAGCTGCTGCTGAAGAAACAACTCGTGCGCTAGCAATACAAGAAGGTATTTTTGCTGGCATTTCTTCCGGTGGAGCGGTAGCGGGCGCCTTGCAATTATCTCAAACGGTAACCAATGCGGTTATTGTCGTCATTATTTGTGATCGAGGCGATAGATATCTTTCAACCGGAATATTTCCAGAATAATTTGGGGTCGAATGAGTAACAAGGGGTTGCAACTCCTTGTTGCATTAATATTATTATATTTGAGCAACCTAATGACTATTCATGTTGTTAATACGGGCTGTTATTTCTAACAAGGCCTGTAGCGGGTCAGGTGCCGCTGTAATTGGACGTCCGATAACTAAATAGTCAGCTCCTCGTTTTAAAGCTTCCTCTGGGGTCATGATTCGCTTTTGGTCGTCTGGAGAAGTCGTCAGTGGCCGAATGCCCGGCGTAATTAACTTAAAATCCATTCCAATAGTTTGTCTTATCAAGAAAATCTCATGCGGAGAACAAACTACACCATCCAAGCCACAAGCTTTAGATAATCTCGTCAAACGTAAGACATTTTCCTCTAAAGTACCGTGTAAACCAATGGCATAAAGCTCTGTCATCATCAGACTAGTTAAAATAGTCACTGCAATTAATAATGGCCGCTGAGAACGTTTTTCTAAAGTCTCACGAGCAGTTAACAGCATTTTTCGCCCCCCTAAAGCATGGACATTAATCATCCACACCCCTAAATCAGCAGCGGCTTCACAAGCACCAGCAACTGTGTTAGGAATATCACAATATTTTAAGTCTAAAAATACTTCAAAACCTTGATTAACTAGTTTTTCAACTAAGGTTGGACCAGCACGAGTAAATAATTCCTTACCAATTTTTAGACGACAACGGTGGCTTCCCAGTTGTTGTGCCAATTCTAGAGCAGATTGGGGTTGTGCCAGATCTAAAGCCACAATTAAAGGAGGTAAGGATAAAGGAACAGATAAGTTTTCAATCATCACTTTTAAATTCACCATTAACCCATTGAATCGGTTTTAAAGTACTCCATTGCTGACAACTTGGACATTGCCAATGGAGTTTGCGTGCGGTAAAGCCGCAATGATTACACTTATAAGCCGGTTTATTTTTTAATAATTGGGTTATTATATCTTTTAGGAGTAACAAATGTTCACGAGTTACATTTTCTGCGGTTGAGAGGGCTAAATCGAGTAGATAGTTAAGACCGAGTACCGAAGGATATTTATTCATATATTTAAATATAAAATCAGTTGCTGGTTTATCACCTTCTTGTTGTTTAATGATTTTAGCTAATACTAACATCGGCGTAATTCCACCATAACGTTCTAATACTTGATGTAAATAATGAGTAAAAGCTTCTTGTTGGCCACTGGTTTGATAACAGGTTTGCAAAGGTTTGATCGCTTCTGCTAAATAGTCTGGATCTTGTTGTTCTACCCGTTGAAAAGCAATAATTGCTTGTTCTATTTGAGAATTCTCCAAGGCATATTGGCCTTCTAGCAGACTAGCACGTACACAATGGTGATCAATTTCTAAAGCTTGTTTTAGCGCTTGAACAACTACCGGAAATTGTTTTTGTCGATAGAAATATTCGGCTTGTTCACAATAATATTGCGCTATCACGGTATTCATGGGTCTAGAAGCAACAGTTGCTAATTTTTTTGCGATTTGAATCGCTTGTTCCCAATCTTGTTCTTGTTGATAAATGTCGAGTAGTTGATGTAGGGCTAAGGTTTGATGTGTTTTCGAAACAAGAAGTTCTTGAAATAAATTTTCAGCACGATCCAGTAAACCAGCTTGGCGATAATCTTGTCCTAATTCTAGCAGTGCTAAACTGCGTTGTTGTGAATTGAGCGCTGGTCTAGCAATTAGATTTTGGTGGAGGCGAATGGCCCGATTAACTTCACCACGTCGGCGAAAAAAAGTTCCTAAAGCTAAATGGGTTTCTACGGTATCGCTGTTGACATCAAGGAGTTTAATGAAAACATCAATGGCTTTATCCGGTTCTTCGTTAAGAAGATAATTTAAACCTTTGAAGTAATCCGGAGATAATTTAAAAGAAGTATTGGTTAAGTGAGATAGTGTTCCACATCTTGCTGCCCACCATCCTAAAACCACAGCAATGGGCACTAATAACCAGAGTAATTCAATCATAAAAAATTGATTGATAAGCAATTATTTAATCTCATTTAGGGAAATTGCGATCTATTGAGGTAACTGCTCTATTATTCTTAGAATATTAAAATTCTCCTCTTAAGAATTCTGGAGATGAGAGATGCTCCTCGTGTAACGTATTTTTATTCAGGTTAATTGCCGATCAATTTTAGTTCCCATTACTACGGGGCAGACGTACTGCTCTGCCCCAACACCACTACCCAAAAGATTTTGTTACTCCATCAAGTGGCTCCGGTTAGATTAACTCGGTCGCGCAATTCTTTCCCCGGTTTGAAATGGGGAACATATTTTTCAGGAAGTGAAACGGCCTCTCCGGTTTTAGGATTGCGTCCCACGCGCGGTGGGCGACGATGTAAGGAAAAACTGCCAAAACCGCGAATTTCAATTCGTTCTCCATCTGCAAGCGATTGTGCCATATGTTCTAATAAGGTTTTAACAGCTAAATCAATATCTTTTTGGGCTAATTGGGTTTGTTTTTGTGCAATTGATTCAATTAGTTCTGATTTGGTCATGATCACTATCCATTAATGTATAGAGTTAACAGTTAAGAGTGAAGTCAATACTCAAAGTCTTGGTTCTTCACTCCTGACTCATTGGAAAATCAGTCTTCTTCTTGATTTTCCATTTGTTCTTTAATGAGATCACCTAAAGTTGCGCCAACTGTTCCATAAGAACTATTATAATCTTGAATAGCGGCTTCTTCTTCTTCGGTTTCTTTGGCTTTAATGGAAAGGTTGATTAACCGTTTTTTGCGATCAGCACTGAGAAATTTCGCTTCGATCTCATCGCCTTCTTTTAGGACTCTACGGGCGTCATCAACGCGGTCACGGGTTAATTCGGAAACCCGTAATACCCCTTCTACTCCCTCTCCCAATTGGATAATCGCTTTACTATTATCGACTTCGCTAACCATTCCCTTAACGAGGGCACCTTTGGGATGTTCGGCGAGAAAATTAGAAAAAGGATCCTTATCTAATTGTTTGATACCGAGAGAAATTCTCTCACGTTCTGGATCAACCGCCAACACGACCGCTTCGATTTCATCTCCTTTCTTATAATTGCGTACGGCTTCTTCGCCAGGAACATTCCAAGAAATATCAGAAAGATGTACTAAACCATCAATGCCACCATCTAATCCAACGAAAATACCAAAATCCGTAATGGATTTAATTGTACCCACCACTCTATCGTTCTTATTATGAGTGGCAGCAAAACCATCCCATGGGTTTTCTTGACAATGTTTGATACCCAAAGAAATACGGCGACGTTCTTCATCAATATCGAGCACCATGACTTCGACTTCATCACCGACTTGCACCACTTTGGAAGGATGGATATTTTTATTAGTCCAATCCATTTCGGATACGTGTACTAAACCTTCTACACCTTCCTCAATCTCCACAAAGCAACCATAATCAGCTAAATTGGTTACTTTACCGACTAACCGGGTTCCTTCTGGATAGCGGCGTGCAATATCGATCCACGGATCTTCTCCTAACTGCTTCAGTCCAAGCGAAACTCTGACTCGGTCACGATCAAATTTGAGGACTTTTACTTCAATTTCATCGCCAACTTGCACCACTTCACTCGGATGTTTCACCCGTTTCCAAGCCATATCAGTGATATGTAGGAGACCATCAACACCACCTAAATCGACAAAAGCGCCATAATCAGTCAGATTTTTCACCACACCATGTAACGCCATACCTTCTTGCATTGTTGTCAATAGTGCTTCGCGTTCTTGACTATTTTCTTTTTCTACCACAGCACGACGAGAAACGACCACATTATTACGCCGCTTATCGAGTTTAATGACTTTAAAATCTAGTGGTTTACCTTCTAAATAGCCGGTATCACGTACTGGGCGAACATCAACCAAGGAACCCGGTAAAAAGGCACGAATATCATTCATATTAACGGTAAAACCACCTTTTACTTTTTCAGTAATAATCCCGGTAATCGTAGCGTTAGTTTCATAAGCCTGTTCCAGTTCTTTCCAAGCTGCCGCTCGTTTAGCTTTTCTCGAGAAAGTCGCGTTTCCCCAAAACCATCTTCTACCGCGTCTAAAGCGACTTCAATTTCATCGCCCACTTCAATTTCAAGCCGCTTATTATCATCGTAAAATTGCTCAATGGGGATTACTCCTTCCGACTTGAGTCCGGCATTGACAATAACGACATCTGAACGGATTTCTATTATTTTGCCGGTCACAATACTGCCCGGCAGCATATATTTTTCAGTTTGACTTTGTTCAAACAATTCAGCAAAGCTTTCGCTCATTCCAAACCCCTGACCCTATATTTCAGTTATCAGTTATCAGTTATCAGTTCCTGAGTTTGCTGAAGCACTGTGTATAGTGATCTTAATTAAAATCGCACAGAGTGCGGGTTAGTTAATCCTATTCACTTCTATTCCGATAAAGATAAGGTGAAGAATGGCGTGAGTTAATTTTCATTCGCTACTTTTCTTTAGACTAAAATAGAAGTGAGCCTAGCTATCTATTTTTCTAGATACTTGTTGTAAAATATATTCCACCACTTGTTCTATTGAAAGGTCGGTGGTATCAATAACCTCTGCATCTGCTGCAACCAGCAATGGTGCAACGGTGCGTGTCATATCGCGGTTATCGCGTTCTGCTATTTCCGTAATAAGACTATCAAGCTTAGCATCTATCCCTTTTTGTTTCAACTGTTTATAACGCCTTTGGGCACGCTCTTCAGGATTTGCCGTTAAAAATATTTTCACCGGTGCGTCATTAAAAACCACAGTTCCCATATCTCGTCCTTCTGCAATTAAGCCCGGTGGTTGACGAAATGCACGTTGTCGTTTAAGCAAAGATTGACGCACTGCTGGTAAAATAGCCAGTTGCGAAGCCATGGCGCCACCGATTTCAGTACGCAATTGTGCTGATACCTCTTGTTCTGCTAAAAAAACGTGGGTGGTATCTAAAGCGGGTACCGCTTTAAAATAGACATTGAGACGAATGGCTAAATCCGCTAAAGCGCTTTCGTCCGATAAGGAGAGGGAATGACGCACTGCTGCTAAAGCTAATACGCGATAAAGCGCACCGCTATCAAGCGTATGCCATCCCAGTTGTTTTGCGAGTCTAAGACTAACGGTTCCTTTACCAACCCCACTTGGTCCATCGAGGGTAATTACCGGAACGGGGCTGCTCATAACCGGTAATCAGTCACGGATTGTTTTAGCAAAATCGGGTAGGGTTTCTGGTTTACCCGCTTCCATATAACGGCTTTCTCCCTCACGACGCGTGACGTTTTCATAAACACCATCATCTCGTTTCACCAGCTTAGTAAAGCCTAAATCTTTAAGTTCAGTATTACTTTTGGGTAAACTAAGACATATTCTGGAAATACGTTTACGTACCGGACCGTCACATTGAGGACATTGCGTTAAAGATTCTTCATTAATAGATTGTTTTAACTCAAATATTTTACCAAGAGCACAAGGTTCCTTTAAGTGTTCATAGTCATAAATTGGCATAATTATTCCTCCAATATATCAGTTACCCGTCACTTTTAATTGTATATCAATTCCCGCTTGTTGAGCTAAATGAACAAAATTAGGAAAAGAGGTTGCTACATTGGCACAATCTTCAATAATAATTTGATCACTCGCACCTAAACTCGCTATAGTAAATGCCATTGCGATTCGGTGGTCACCATAACTTTGGATAACGCCGCCATGCATTTTGCCACCGGATATAACCATCCCATCACGAGTTGGTTGAGCATCTATACCGAGTGTTTGTAACCCTTTAGCCATCACTTGAATGCGATCACTTTCTTTTACCCGGAGTTCTTCAGCACCCGTTAATCGAGTTTCACCCTGAGCACAAGCTGCTGCGATAAATAAGACCGGAAATTCATCTATCGCTAAAGGAACTTGTTCAACCGGAATAGAAATGCCATGTAAAGAACTCGTTAGGACTAAAATATCCGCAACGGGTTCACCACCCATTTCACGCTCATTTTGTAACCGGATATCTGCACCCATTTGACGTAAAATAGTAATGATTCCCGTTCGCGTCGGATTAATACCAACATGTTCTAGTAATACTTCTGAACCGGTAGCGATGCTCGCACCTACTATGAAAAATGCGGCTGAAGAAATATCGGCGGGTACATCAATCGAAGTGGCTTGTAATTGACCACCTCCAGCTAAACAAACCTTTGAACCATTCCGTTGAATCGGGTAACCAAAACCGGTTAACAGGCGTTCGGTATGATCACGAGTCGGTGCCGGTTCAGTTATACAAGTTAAACCACTTGCATATAAGCCAGCTAGCAGTAGAGCGGATTTAACTTGAGCACTAGCAACCGGTAAATAGTAATCTATTCCCTGCAAACCTTGTCCACCTTTAATTTTTAGCGGGGGTGTTCCTTGAGGAGTTGTTTCAATTAGTGCGCCCATCCGGGTTAAAGGTTCGGTAACTCGACGCATCGGGCGACGTGATAACGAGCTATCTCCCGTCATTTCAACCGCAAAAGATTGCCCCGCCATTAACCCCGCTAACAATCGCATGGAAGTACCAGAATTACCTAAATACAAAGGTGTTCTCGGCGGTTGTAAGCCATGCAAACCAACACCATGCAAGATAACTTGTCCCAACTGAGGACCTTCAATGTGAACACCCATCGCCCGAAAGGCAGTCAAAGTGGCTAAAGTATCTTCTCCTTCCAAAAAACCACTAACTTGAGTCGTCCCATTTGCTAAAGCACCTAACATAATAGCACGATGCGAAATCGATTTATCACCGGGAACGCGCAAAATACCGCGTAATGGTCCACTGGGATGAGCTATAAATTGAGTAGATAAATTAGTGTTATTCATGTCATTTTTAAGTTATTTTCCTAACCGGTTTAGGCTAACTATCACTTGATAGCGACTTTCGTGAGTAAATTGAGACTTGATAAGGAACAAGCTAATTTTTCCAGCAATGGGAATAGCAAAAGAATGACTTCAACTACTACAAAATTTATCACGGGACAACTTAGCACGATTAAAAACAGTTGCAATATACTGGCTATCATTTTGTTGGATAGCAGTAATGAGTTGAGTCAGATCGGTTTGAAAAGATTCTAATATTTGTAGAATCGCTGTTTGATTAGCGAGACAGATGTCATGCCACATTTGTGGGTCACTAGAAGCAATCCGGGTAAAATCTCGAAAGCCACCAGCGGCAAAGCGAAAAATTTCTGTTCTTTCAGCCATTTTAGCTAACGTGTCAACTAAACTATAAGCGAGAATATGAGGTAAATGGCTAGTTGCTGCTAAAACTTCATCATGATGCGTTACTGACATGGCGATGACTTCAGCACCAGTTTGTGTCCACATGTTAGATACGGTGGTAATGGCTTGTGGATCAGTTTCTAGCAAAGGTGTTAATATCACCCGATGTTGTTCAAACAATTCTGCAAATGAAGCCGCTACCCCACTTTTCTCAGTACCTGCAATCGGGTGACCCGGAACAAAACGCGGTAGATGATAACGTAAGTGTTGGCGAGCATCTGCAACCACAGTCGCCTTAGCACTACCGACATCGGTAATAATGGCTTGTGCCGATAAGTTATCTCGAATCGCGGCAAACACGGAGGCGATCGTTCCCAAAGGCACGGCAACCACTATCATATCAGCTTCAGCAACAGCCTGAGCCGGATCAGTGTCATAACGGTCTATGACACCTAATTCGACTGCCTGTTGTAAATTATTGATATGACGTCCACAGCCAATGACTTCACCAACCATGTTAGCACGTTTGAGTGCACGAGCCAGTGAACCACCAATAAGACCAACCCCGATAATAGCAAGACGTTGAATCAACATAGCGAATCTTAATTAAATCCTTATTGGGTTATACTTGAAGTCCAGATTGCTCATAATTATTTTTCTCACAGATGAGACTAGTCTATATTAACTAATAACGGGTTACTGTTTATCAGTCCATTCTCTAACCAGACGATCACCCTCGGTAATTTGAGAAATAGATAATTGCTTTAGCAAAAATTGTCGTCCCTTAACCGCTTCCTGATTGCCTTGTACTGCAGCGAGTGACACCCATTGATAAGCTAAAACTGGATTAGGTTTCACACCTTGACCTTTGTAATACATCATTCCTAAATTATTTTGCGCATCCGCTAACCCCTGTTCGGCTGCTTTACTCGACCAAAAAAAGGCTTCACCAAAGTGTTGAGGAACCCCTTTTCCTTCATAGTATAATTTGCCTAAACCGCTTTGCGCTTTGGCTTTACCTTGATTAGCGGCTTTACGAAACCACTGCTCAGCTTGTTTAAAATCTTGGGTAACCCCTTTACCTTGATAATACATGACCCCTAAGCTATATTGAGCCTCAGCATCTTCTTGCGCAGCCGCTTTGACAAACCATTGTTTGGCTTGTTCTAAATCTTGAGTAACACTTTCGCCTTGATAGTACATCTGTCCCAGTTGGTATTGCGCTTTAGCATCCCCTTTACTAGCCGATTCTCGATACCATTGTGCTGCTTGAGCCAGATTTTTTTCTACACCTTCACCGTAGTAACTCATTTGTCCTAAGCTATATAAAGCTCTAGCATCTCCGTGGTCGGCAGCTTGACGATACCACTGTGCTGCTTGCGTAAAATCTTGAGTTACTCCTTTGCCTAAGTGATAAAGTTGAGCAAGATTATATTGCGCATCCGTTAACCCTTGCTTAGCCGCTTGACGAAACCAAGTTACTGCTTGGGTAAAATCTTGATCAAGGCCTTTACCTTCATAATACATATAGCCTAAATTATTTTGAGCAACGGCGAGTCCTTGTTCAGCCGCTTTAGTATAGCCCAGGGCAGCCAGTTTAAATTGCTTTTGGGCATAATAATTCTTAGCTTGTTCAAAAATATCCTCGGCATTCTTGTCAGTAAATGGAGATTTTTCTGGAACTGGTTCTTCGGGTTCATTTTTTTTAACCACTTGGGAAGTTGGTGTACAACCTGATATTCCCAATCCAACTAGTAGAAGCCCAATAAAAATTTTCTTCCACATAAAAAATATCTTCGTTACTTACTGGTTAAATTGTCGCAGAAAACGGAGATCATTTTCAAAAAATAGCCGAATATCATTGACACCATAGTATAACATGGCGAGGCGTTCTACTCCCATACCAAAAGCAAAACCAGTATATTGTTCATTATCAATACCAACTTGTGAAAAGACATTGGGATGCACCATACCGCAGCCAAGTACTTCTATCCAACCACTCTGTTTGCATACTCGACAACCACTGCCGTCACAAGCAACACACTGGATATCAACTTCTGCGGAAGGTTCGGTGAATGGAAAATAAGAAGGGCGAAACCGGATTTGTAAATTGCGGCTAAAAAAATGTTTAAGAAAATCATCTAATATTCCCTTCAGATCAGCAAAAGTGACATTGGTATCCACCATCAAACCTTCTACTTGGTGAAACATAGGAGTATGTGTCAAATCTGAATCACAACGATAAACTCGTCCCGGTGCAATAATTTTGAGTGGCGGTTGACGGGTCTTCATCACCCGAATTTGCACTGGCGAGGTGTGAGTACGTAATAAGAGATGCTCATCAAAGTAAAATGTATCGTGCATCGCCCGCGCCGGATGATATGTCGGAATATTCAAAGCTTCAAAGTTATGATAATCATCTTCGATTTCAGGACCTTCTTCGATACGGAACCCAATTTGGATAAATAGCTTCTCGATACGTTGCAAAATTTGGGTAACAGGATGTAATCCACCTTTCGCTTGACCTCGTCCTGGTAAAGTCACATCAAGCTGTTCGGCTGCCAATTGTGCAGCTAATTGAGCTGATTGTAGCGCAGTACGACGCATTTCAATGGCCTGTTGTAAGGTTTTTTTAGCCACATTAACGGCTTGCCCGGCTTGTGGACGTTGTTCCGGTGGCAAGTGACCTAATTGTTTCAGTTGTTCGGTTAAAACGCCTTTTTTACCTAACCACTGCACGCGTAACTGTTCGAGCGTAGCGAGATCTGACGCCTGAAAAATAGCCTGTTGAGCTTGATTAATAAGTTGTGAGAGTTCTTGCATTTTTCTATGAATAAAGTGACGATAGTAGCAAGTATACTATTGATTTGATCAGCTTAATAGTAGTTATCAAATTGGCATTAAGATTATTAGTAGATAACTCATTTAGGGTAAGATTTAACGATAGTGTGGCTGATGTTACGACTTGTTCACCTGACGCCAACTGAAATACCCCGGTAGCATTCTCTTAAATGCTCTAAATGCCCCGATAATATCTCCACAAGCGAGTGCATAAATACCTAATTTTCGGTAACACTTTTTTCGGTATAAGGGATTGTTATCTATGGTTTCTCGAAAAATTTCACAGAGGAGAGTATGATTTTTATAATTTTTGAGAAATTTTCTTCTACTGGTTATCTGCTGAGTACCCCACCCAATATTCCAAACCGCAACCACCACCGGTAAATGATGAATAACACAACAGAGAGAAGCTGCCATATAGAACTGGGTATCACTATATTTGGTCAAACGTTCATCAAAAGAGATGCGTTCTAACACCTGTTTGCGAAATAAGCTGGAATTATTGTGTATGACATTTATACAATATTTGAAATTATTCATATCATAAATAAGCGCATGTTTATGAATAATTGTTTCTTTCTTTTTACCTTTATGCCAAAAATGATATTCCATTAACGAATAAACGATATCTACTTCAGGATGTTGAAACAAATAGTTTAGTTGAACATCGATCTTATTGGGATAATAATAATCATCGTCATCTAGCAGGCACATAAACTCGCCTTGCGCTTCACGTAGCGCAATATTACGAGCAGCAGCAACCCCTTTAGGTTTATCTAAATGAATGATTTTAATTCTGGGATCAGTAAAATCCAAAGAGACCGGTACGGTTGAACCATCATCTACTACAATTATTTCAAGATTTGAATAAGTTTGTTGTAATACACTTTCGACTGCAATCGGTAATTTATCTGAGCGATCTTTAGTTGGGATAATCACTGAAACCAGTGGGTTGTTGGCATTCATCATATTTTACTACCTACTTGTCTTTCCTCATTCCCGACTAACCTAACCAAGAATCGGTTATGAAAGAAGTTGACTTTGGATCACTTTTCTTTCACAACCGATCTATTTTACCAGCAATACTTAAAATTAAGATCAGTCTGCTCTTACAGCTCTTCAGTGTGTCCGGCTAAATAAGAAGCAACCCCTTCTGGGGTTCCTTGCATAGCCGTATTGCCTTTCTGCCAACCGGCTGGACAGACTTCACCGTGCAATTCATTAAATTGTAAAGCATCAACCATCCGTAACATTTCATCAATATTACGTCCCAAGGGGAGATCATTAACAACTTGATGGCGGACAACTCCTTCCTTGTCAATAAGGAATGAACCACGGAAAGCGACCGCACCATTGGGTGTTTCTACATCATAAGCTTTAGCAATATTATGAGTCAGATCAGCTACCAGGGTATAGCGTACTGGACCAATTCCACCTTTGTCCACGGGTGTGTTACGCCAAGCATTATGGGTATAATGAGAATCAACTGAAACACCAATAACTTCAACATTACGTTCTTTAAAAGCACTTAAACGCTTATCAAACGCAATCAGTTCTGTTGGACAAACAAAAGTAAAATCAAGCGGATAAAAAAATATGACCGCATATTTACCTTTAATGGCTTCCTGTAAGCGAAAATTTTCAACAATTTCACCATTTCCTAAAACGGCTGGTGCGCAAAAATCAGGCGCTGAACGTCCTACTAATACACCCATTCTTATTTCCTCTTAATATTAAAGTTAAAGTAGCTTGTGTTGATGATTGGGATATTCATCAGGTTAAGTTATTATTAGCATCCCTGCTTTTATATATGTTATCTTAGTTTAAAATACAAGTTAACCGTTGAAATAATCTCATTACCTACTGATATTAACTCATTAACAATGGCATTATATCATCAATAAATAGAATATTGTTGCTTACCACTTGTTGATATGATTAACCCGTTAATTTTAACTGCTACTTTAATAAAGGATTAACCAATGAATATGGAAAAATACTACCCGACTATTCGTATTATTCACTGGCTGATGTTTGTACTCTTTGCTATTATTTTTGTTCTCGGGGCGGTCATGATTGAGTTCAAAGAATGTTGTAGCCCTTGGACCATGTATGATATTCATAAATCAACTGGCGTATTAGTTTTTTTATTGCTGTTACTCCGAGTGTTTTGGCGTTGGCAAACACCCATTCCCGCACCTCTTCCTCAAATTCCAGCTCTGAATCATCATTTTGCTCAAAGTGTTGTGTATCTCCTCTATCTGTTAATGGTTATTGTACCCATTAGTGGTTATGCATTGTCAAACGTACATGGACATCCCGTTAAATTTTATGGCTTACCCTTACCCCAACTTTTTCCCACTCGTCCGGATTGGGAAATCATAACAAGCTTTCTTCACCACTATCTCACTTATGTTTTTCTAGGGCTATTTTTACTACATATTCTCGGCGTCATTCTGCACCACATGCGTGGTTTAGAAATACTGCGAAGAATAACTTGAATGACCTTAAAATGGTCTCGATTATATCCCATTACCCAATTGAGTTCACCCTGGGTAACCATTTGCTGTGAACGATGGCAAAATGAGCAAGGAATTGAACTCGATTATTGGCGAGTTGAAAAAGCGAATTCCGTTATTATCTTACCGGTTTGGCGTCATTTCATTCTCCTGCCTCAACCTAATTTTCGAGTCGGAATTAATCAATTGACTGATGATTTTCCTGGTGGGCGAGTTTTACCAGGAAAAACACTTCAAGAATCAGCAGTTGAAGTTTTGCAGCGCGAGTTAGGAATCATAGCTGAGGTGATCACTAAAATAAATTTATTAAATCAAGATGGTTGGATTATTAATAGTTCTTTCTCGAATCAAAAATTATATGCTTTTAGTATAGAGATAAACCCAAATTACTTCGTCATACCAGAAAAAGTCAGCGGTTATTTTCGCAATAATGAAGCTGGAATAACCGCGTTATTAAAAAGATTAGGTTGTCTCCAATGTCGTGCAGTGTTATTAGAGTGGCTAACCAACCAACTACTTATTGAGTAACGGGGTTATTACTTTATATTGTTGATATTCAATTGGTTAATCTCACAACTTTAGGAATAATTCAGTGACATTCAGCCTTTCTTCCTCTAAAATCTGATTTGGTATGCTTAGTCCAGGAAGGAATTAGAATGATTCAACATAGAATAATTTATGGTTTATTACTTGTAACCACGATCACGATCATGACCAGTTGTAATCAACCAACTAACAGTAACTCAACTGTTGGTTCAGAACCCGTAACCCCAGCGAAAACCTTCCACTGGAAAATGGTGACCACTTGGCCTCCTAATTTTCCTGTTTTTCAGGAAGGCGTCATGCAATTTGCCAACGATATTGAAACCATGAGTGATGGACAGCTCCAGATCCAAGTCTATGCCGGTGGCGAACTGGTCCCAGCCTTACAAACTTTTGATGCTGTTTCTCAAGGGACTGTTCAAATGGGACACGGAGCGGCTTATTATTGGGCTGGTAAAATTCCAGCCGCACAATTTATGAGTACTGTCCCTTTTGGGATGACCGCAAAAGGCATGAATGCTTGGCTTTATAGTGGTGGTGGTTTGGAATTATGGCGCGAAATTTATAAACCTTTTAACGTCATTCCCTTTCCGGCGGGGAATAGCGGTGTCCAAATGGGTGGTTGGTTTAAGAAAAAAATTACTACAGTTGCTGATTTAAAAGGTTTGAAAATGCGGATACCCGGTTTGGGGGGCAAAGTATTAGCTAAAGCGGGTGGAACCCCTATTTTACTAGCTGGTGGCGAAGTCTATACCGCTTTAGAACGGGGTGCGATTGACGCTACTGAATGGGTTGGACCTTACCATGACCAACGGTTAGGTTTGTATCAAGCCGCTCAGTATTACTACTATCCTGGTTGGCACGAACCAGGTACCACCTTAGAATTAATTGTCAATACCCAAGCTTGGGAATCATTACCAACAGATCTGCAACGGATAGTGGAGGTCACTGCTCGTTCGACTAATCAATGGATGTTCTCACAATTTGAGGCTTTAAACATCAAAGCATTAAAAGAACTAACCGAACAACATCATGTGAAAATATTACCTTTTCCACCAGAAGTACTTAAAGAATTAAAACGTCTCACTGCAGCAACATTAGCAGAAGAAGCCCAGCAAGATGAAACTTTTAACCAAGTGTATCAAGCTTATCAACGCTTTCAAACAGATTATGCGACCTGGAATGCTATTGCTGATGAGGCTTATGCTCACGCCTTACAACCCTAATTAACATGAGTGCTTTTGAATATGCGGCGTTAGATAAAGCCGGTCGTACTCGCAAAGGCGTCTTAGAAGGTGATACTGCCCGACAAATTCGCCAGCGACTGCGAGAACAAGGACTCATTCCGCTGGCTATAGAAGAAGTCGTTCGACCAGCTAAACAACGCCGATCGCGCCGTATTACTATCAATGCTACGGAGTTGGCTTTATTAACTCAGCAACTCGCTACCTTAGTTCGATCCGGTTTAACCGTAGAAGGCGCGTTACGAGCCGTTGCTGAACAGAGTGAAATAGCGCGGATAAAAAGTTTATTGCTCGCGGTACGTTCACGAGTTTTAGAAGGACATAATTTGGCCAATGGTTTAAGAGAATTTCCTAAGGTATTTTCTGAATTATATTGTGCGACTATTGATGCGGGTGAACAAGCCGGCTACTTAGAAGTAGTATTAGAACGTTTGGCTGAATATACCGAAAATCGCCACTCTCTCCAACAGAAAATGCTATTAGCTTTACTTTATCCAGGATTACTCAGCATTGTCGCCATTTTGGTTGTACTGGGTCTCTTAACCTATGTAGTACCACAAGTCGTACAGGTATTTAATCATGTTCAGCAACAGTTACCTTTACTCACTCGTAGCTTAATTGTTTTGAGTGATGGGTTACGTGATTGGGGAGGCACAGCGTTGCTCCTGCTTATTGGGATAGTCGCTTTACTCAGATATTCATTGCAGTTTGAGCAGCCCTTAATTTTCTTCCATAGTCTGTTATTGCGACTGCCTATTATCTCGCGGTTAGAACGTGGCGCAAATGTAGCACGCTTTACGCGCACCTTAAACATTCTCAGCAAAAGTGGCGTACCCATGTTAGAATCATTGCGGATTACAGAACATGTGATGTCTAATCGATTGTTACGCAAAGCGGTAAAAAGTACGACTGATAAAGTTCGAGAAGGGACTAGTCTTCAAGAAGCATTAAAACAAACCGGCTTATTTCCACCCATGATCACTTATCTTATTGCGAGCGGTGAAACGAGTGGTCGTCTTGATGAAATGCTAGAACGTGCCGCTATTTGGCAAGAGCGCGAATTAGAAACGTTACTCAATACTTTACTCAGTTTATTTGAGCCCTTACTGATTTTGGTTATGGGCGGCTTAGTATTAACTATTGTTTTAGCGATACTGTTACCCATTTTTGAACTCAATAGATTAATTGCTTAATCATATGAAAAGTATTGCAACTCAACAAGGTGATGATGGACAAACTCAATTAGTTGGTGGTAGCCGAATTTCTAAAAGTCATCCACGGGTTGAAGCTTATGGCACAGTCGATGAATTGAATACGGTGATGGGATTGGCTCGTTCGCTTTGTTCAGTAGTAGAAATCAATGAAATTATTAAGAATATTCAACGAGAATTATTTATCATGGGCTCATCATTAGCCACTCCCCCAGAAAGTGCTTGGCAACCCCCTCAAATTACCACCACGATGGTTGAAGCCCTCACTCAACAAGTTCATCACCTTGAACAGACCGAAAAAATATCATTTGCTTGGGCATTACCCGGGGAAAATTCGATGGTTGCTGCGGTTGATATGGCACGTACCGTGTGTCGACGTGCTGAGCGACAGGTCGTGCGGTTACGGGAAACCGGCGCCGTGATTGATCCGCATATTTTGCCGTATCTCAATCGCTTATCGGATTTACTTTGGTTATTGGGACGATTACTTGAAGTTAAACTGGGAATAGATGGGCGTCTACAACCTGATTAAGGTGCGTCATTTAACGCACCCCCATACCAATAGCTATTCCAAATCAACTGAAACCGGTGGTAAAGCTAAAACCGGATTTTCTTCCAAACGCAGCACCCCATTAACACTAAAAGTATTATTACTACCATAGCTTTCAGAAGTTGTACCCACATTACCGATTAACTCTTCCTGTTCCGTCAGCACATTTTTTTCTAAAGCCAGTCGATATTCCGTGTGGCTACCCCATTTAGCGAGTAAATTTTTCTGTTCAATAGCACGAGTGCGTTTTAGTTGAACCGATTGACGGGAGATGACATTATTCGGCAGACTTTTACCTTCTTCCAGATCAATCCAACCCAAAGTACAGTTCCCTTTATCATCAAGCACACAATATTGAGTAACTAAATAACCGGTGACTTTCGCCCGTAAAAAAGCAGTTTCATCAGCCAATTTATGAATTATTTCACCACCGATAAAATTATCCTGGATAATTTCAAACTGTAATTCAGTTAAATAAACATTTTCTCTACCACTAATATAAGTTCCAGTCCAATGAGTATCACGCATCCGTTGTTCAAATAGCTCTCGTCCCGACGTTTGTAAACCACCACTATTTGTTATCACATCAAAATGTGCTAGGGGTGTGGGAACAAAGTTTAACTGTATCCAATTAACTAACGATAGATCATTGCTATAGGAAATAACACCGCCCAAACGGAGTTGCGTTTTACAAGGCGTACTGTTTTCTATCAGTTGACCGGTACCCGTTAAACAAGGTACATTGGAAATAACGTAAGCTTTAGACAAATCAATTTGTCTTACTTGAGAAAAATCAGTTGCTTGTTCTTCAGCCCTGATGGCATTTGAAGTAAACAATCCAACTACAATTATTACTGACCATAGAGATTTCATTATTTTATTCCTCGGTTAGTTTCCCATCTTGAGCCAAGAATAAATTAATTATTGCATAAGAATGACTGACAAACAATTGAATTATCAAATAGTCCCTGACCACCTCAAGTAGTACTATTTCGCTACTAAAACCACATAGCTACGTGAGAAAAGCACGACATGTTAGCACTACCCACTTGATGAAGGTATTCAGGGCATCTCTAAAAACCTATAACGATATAAACAATTGATTGTTAATAATATGCTACTGCAAAGTTAGTCAAAATAAATTATCTTTCATGCAAAAAGGAGTAAAAATGAAAAATATCAACCCACTTGGATTATTTGATGATCATTTGTTGCTGGAAAAGCTTACCAAACTTGGCGATCTGCTACAAAATTAAGTGATTATCTAGATTGGAATATTTTCCGTATGCCATTGGAAAAGACCTTTGAAGATGAGAACAAGGATATATCAAAAGGCGGACGGACTACCCTTTGACAAGTTAGTGATGTTTAAAGCCCTGAGCATACAGAGCCTGTATAATCTTTCCGATGAACCGTTGGAATATCAGATTGTTGACCGGACCAGTTTTAAACGTTTTCTTGGATTAAAGAAAAGCGATAAAGTGCCGGATAGTAAAACCTTTTGGCACTTTCGTGAACAACTAATAGAAAAAGAAGTTATTTTGGATTTATTCAAGACTTTCAACGAAACCCTTGACCAAGTGGGTATTTTTGCCAATGAGGGGAAGATGGTAGATGCTTGTTTTGTAGAAGCCCCCCGTCAACGCGATTTAAAATTCCGGTTTGCATGGGATAGTTATGCCCTAACGAAAATAAAGCAATTTGCAAATTATAGATAGATAGGAAAATGGGATAGAAAATTAGGTTTTTAAAAATTTTTGATATAAATTTGTATCAAACAATGGCATCAAAAAAAAGTAGTATCTGGTGTAGTATTTAGAGGTGCCCTGTAAATAGTAATGAGGGTCTCACCATGAGTGCAACCTCCTCAACTAATCTCAATGTAAATATAGCAAAACTAGTATAAAACGATTAGATAAGTTATGAGTCGAAAATGACCAATTTTTGGAGTTCTTTTATAGCCTCATTAGCAGAGGAACGGTGGGATAAAGGCGTGCCGTCAATGCCATTAAGTTAAGCCGAATTCCCCCTCCTTACCAAGGAGGGGTTAGGGGGTGGTGACTAAGGAATTGAATA
>JAAUSR010000070.1 GCA_012032555.1 Thioploca sp. | reverse complement strand
TTTACAAGTTCTGCCCCAATTTTAGTTAGTGGAGGACTAGGTTATCTGGATGAGGTCGAGAGTTCTGGATCGTTCTCGGGGGAAAATGGAACTGTCAATTGGTCAGTTTTAGTGCTATAGCAGATAGTAGTAATACCATGGTTAATACCTTCCAATTTAACGCCAAACCTGGAACAACCCTGGGTCGAATGCGTTTCTATCAGTATCTTGATGAAGATGTTATTGGTTCTTCAGATGATGTATTTTTTACTAAAGGTTCTATCCCAAACAATCTTGAACTATTCACGCTCGACAATGCAGAAGCAATTGGTATAAGTCATAGTGGCGCCTTATCTACAAGCCAGGGATTAGTTAATTCCCAAGTGGTCGGTTATGCAGCTTGTAAATATAATCAAATGAAACCAGCTATTGTTGGTGGTACTCAAGCTATATCTTTAGAAGGCGAGCTTTGCTCTGATTTAGAGTCTAGTTTTTTCGTACACCCGGTGGCTGACCAAGTATATGGTCCACTTGATATCGTTTCTGTTATTGCTTGGGATGTAAACCCAAATGCCAGTAGTGCTACAATAATTACTACATTAGGTGGTGTATCCACAGCCGCTACTGATATAGATGGTGATGGGGTAATCGATATTCGTGATAACTGTCCACAAAAATCTAATCCGAATCAGTCAGATGTTGACGAAGATGGCTTAGGTGATGTTTGTGATAATGCTTGGAGACCTCGGCGATAATATTGGGAAAAGATAAGATAGTCAGGTAGGGTGCGTTCTACGCACCTTTCCAAATGGAGTGACTGATTTTGTTGGCAAAGGATTGCCGATTGAACACATCCTACGAATTGCAATACCCTAACAAATAATTTTCAAAAAAGCAGTCAGTGGTTGAGTATTTTGCACTTTAAAACCCAACTGTTCTAGTTTTAGCACCATTTCTCTAGGGTGATGTTCACCAGTATGATGAACTTCCATTGCAATCTGTTCTATCCGTGCAGCAATAAACGGTGGTAAAGTTTCAAATAAATCATATTCACTACCTTCACAATCCACTTTCAGTAAATTTACTTTGGCTATCTTAAAGGTTTCAAAGACTTTCACTAAGGTAGTGGTTTCCACCGTTTGGGTAGCGATCGATTTCATATGTCCAAGGCTACCGTGAATATTGCTAAAAGCCGATTTATGACCTACTCGTAGCTCGGCTAATCCTTCAGTTTTATCAATAGCTTGATTTATCGCTGTAACATTAGCAAGCTGATTCAGTTGAATATTTTTTAACAAGCATTCAAAAGTCGCTATTTCTGGTTCAAAGGCCAGAATTTTACCACTAGAACCGACTTGTGAAGCCGCTAACACGGTAAAAGCACCGATATTGGCACCAATATCGATTACCGTATCACCAGGCTTAAGTTGAATACCGTGCCGCAAATAATCTTGGCGAATTAGGTTTTCATAAAAGGTGAAACTTTCACCGGCATTTGGTCGTAACGATAATTTTAAGCCGCTGTTTGCTTGAGCAATAAAAGGATTTTTTTGCAATTTTAAAGTGTCTAAAGTGAGCGTAATGGGTGTATTGGAATAACGCCAGAACGAGACAATTTGTTGTATCTTTGCTAGAGTTTGCTTAAATAACGTCATCGTTAATTTAACTGAATCCGTTGTCCCCAAGGAACTTTGTGCTTACCTTTCACTAACCAAATCACGGGGAAGTAAGGTATTTGCTCAGGAAATTCACCATCAGCATCGGTAAAATAGACTAATAAATCCGGTTGTTGCATTTCTCGATCAACATATTCAAAGACCGGTTTAAAAGAAGTACCACCACCACCGGTTAATTCTTGAGGCAGTTTAAATTCTTCCCATGGCTCATATATCCAAGGTCCTTCAGCAGCTAATTTGGCATCACAAGCTAATAAAGTGATCCGTGCACGCAATTGTCCTTTTAACGCATTGATTTCAGAAAGACATTGCCCAATTTCTTCATCACTGATAGAACCACTGATATCGAGAGCAACGACAATTTCTAGTTGTGCACTACGCAAACTCGGAAAAATAGCGGCGCCTTCACGTCGTGAAGGACGCATGTAAGTATAATCATCTCGGGCGGTAATGGTCATATAACGGGCTAATAACATGCGCCAAGGTAATTGCGGTTGTAATAAATGATCAACCAGACGTGCCATAACACCACCCAATTTTCCCGCTTGCAAAGCTTGCTGTGCTGCTCCAGCCAAGCGCTGTTGCCATTGAGTATCTAAATTTTGGCGTTCAGTATCACTAAGCGGTGGTGGTTGGAGTGCGCCACCAGATTGTTCTAGTGTTTCAGGGTGACCTGGGTGAGGTAAGGGTTGATTAAATAGCGTTTCATCACTAGTTTGACCAGGTTGTTGCCCACTGTCATGCGGTTGTTCTTGAAGTTGACTCCCTTGTCCCGCTGCTTGTCTTGATTCTTCACTTTCATAAACATGCCGATCCATCGGCTCATCCGAATTATTTTCAGCAATTGTTGGGTAAATTTCCTCCGCTGTCATACCCTCATAGCTCTCATCGACCCAGACTCCCGGTGGCGGTGTTAACCCTTCTTTAAGTAACAATGGATTAATCGCATAATCACAAGCTAAATCCCAACGAAATTTGTTGCGATGTTGGCGACGTGCAAAATGAGATAAGGCACAATGTAAGGCTTCGTGAGCTAAGACAAATTGCACTTGATCAACGTTTAGTGCATCAATATAGTCAGGATTGTAATAAAAGCGGCGGGCATCGGTAGCAGTCGTTGGACACCATTGTGGCTCAGCGACTTGCATCGGTAATCTGAGCACTAGAGCACCTAAAAAAGGTTTATCCATGATCAGCTTGGTGCGTGCTCGGGCTAATTTGAGGGTGATTTCTTTATGCATAGGATTGGAAATTAATCTCAGCTAAAATGCCAAGATACTAAAATTACCACCGTCAATCAACCCAAGCTATTTTATTTTCTTAATCAGTTGTTCCCAAACTAAACTGCGTTTAGGAACAAGGTAATCACCACATTTAGTTATTTAGTTCTATACTTCTTATGGCTACACTTTCCCCTTCCTTATAAGGACTCATGTGCCCAGCTAAATCAACATTTTCTAGAGTGTAATGACAGGTACCAACACCCATGGGAGGAGTATCTTGGTAACTATAATATCTCGTGCCATCGGCTTGTGGTTCAACCCCGGCTGGAACGAGTGGTCCATACGGATTTTGGTTATACAGATGAGCAACATCTTGGATCACGTTACTGCCACTTGCAGAACAAACACGATAGAGGTTAAATCCACCCTGATTTTCTTCTCGCAGCGTTGTCCAGTTAGCTTGGACAGAACCATTACCCAGTGCGGCCACTTGGAAATCGCCTACAGTTGCATCTAGAGACGTTCCTCTCACGAAGATATTCCATGAGAGAACCCGACCGGTATCTCCGCCCGCATTATCACTGACAATTAAACTCCACGCCCCCGCAGTGGGTTCACCATTAAAAGCAGCTAGCGATTCAGCCGGTAGTACTGAGCCAGTTAACCAAGGATTATTCCCAGCACAATATGTTTCTGGGTTAATACTAGCCGTATCATCAAAAATAACATTCATATTGTTGTCTGAACAACCGAATGTTCCGGGTGGTACGCCAGGACGGTTTAGCAGGGTGACTTCCGTATTAGATGGACTACGCAGCTTGATAATGAGATCACCAACCCAAGTGTGTTCTAGCACGACTTCGACCGTTAAATTCCCATTAACTGTGCTCGGTCCAGCGATTTTCTGGCCATTGATTGTAACAGTGTTATTATCAGGAATAACTACCGGTGGTTCTAATACCACGATGGGTAGTGAAACGGGAGGTGGATCTTGTGCTGCTGTTTTCTCCTCAAGAGAGTTTGATTCCTGAGCATATAATAAAGTAGGTATAGTAAGACTTACTATACTTGCCGCTAACAACCCTTTTATTCCATATGACAACTTGGTATTAACATTAACAGGAAAAATATTTAACATAATTTAACTCTCATTTAATTATCATTGTTTAGGAAAATCCTCTCTTTAAATTTCTATATAACCCATAAAGAGAAGATAGTTAATATGGAATACCTACTTGACATCATTAATTGACATCAACATTAGAATAGGCTAATTTCATGCCAATTTGGCAATTGCTTATTTTTTGTTCTATTTATAAAAATAATCTGTTTTTAAATGGCATTTTTTTTGCATTTTACAATCAACTTTGAAATGCAAATTGCGAACTTCATTAAATGGTGAGAAAAATTAATATGAATACACTTTATGAAACTGATTTTCAAAGTTGGGTCGAACAGCAAACCGAATTGCTCAAAAAAGGACGGTTTTCTGAATTAGATGTACAAAATCTGCTAGAGGAAATGGTGGATATGGGTAAAAGTAATTATCGAGAATTAGAAAATCGCCTCATGATAATACTTCTTCACCTACTAAAATGGAAATATCAGTTAAAACAGTTGCAGGAAACTTGGAAAGAATTTGAGGGAAAAAGCTGGAAAAATACAATCTTAGAACAACGTTACCAACTTCATAAACTACTTAGACAAAATCCTAGTCTTAATCGACTTATTCCATCAACGATGGCAGAAATTTATGCGGATGCAGTCAAATTAGCAACAGAGGAAACGGGGCTAGAGAATAAAGTATTTCCTACTTCATGTCCATTTACTCCAAAAGATGTGCTGGATAACAATTTTTGGCCAACCTAACCCCCCGGCTATTAAGTTAAGCTAAAAAATGTTTTAGATTAGGATAGTTTTAGGATAGTTAGAGCGAAGCGAAACCAATCAAATCCTTGATAATTAAAAAACAGACGAGTTTTGCTTCGCTTTATTTATTTTACGAATTCATTAGCTTGTTACTCATAAAGCATAATGTCCCCAATAGTTTGGGCCCATTGTGCAAATTGAGGAATGCTAAATAGTTCTGAACCAATAGCACGTTGCATATCCGAAACTAACATCACGCCCATTTCTCGATGCCGAAATTGTCCAGCAAAATTAAGAATATGTCCGTAAATTTCTGTAGCATTCGGTGCTTTTTTAGAACGAATCGCTAACCCAACTAAGGCAGCGGCTACGGCATATTTTAAATCGATTTCTTTCGGGGGTTGTACTGGTTCACCGCGGATAATGGCTTCTAAATCAGGTAAATTATCTAGATTAGCAATAAAAGCGTTTAATTCAATTCCTGCTGCTGGACCAACACAGGCTTGTAAGGTACCTAAAAGCAAATGAGGATTGTCGCCAAATTTTTGTAAAGCGCGATGAGCAAACTCCCAGGAACGCGGTGAAGGGAAAGCTACCGGATTATGCGCCGGATCGAAATCAAATAGTAATTCGGGACGAAATCTTAAAAAAGCAATAATTCTTTCATCAATTCCATTTTGATAAGCCCAAGCAACCCAATCATCTAAATAGACTTCAAATTCAAAATGAGAGAACCGATTCGCTAAAGGCGCTGGCATGGTGTAAGTCACCCCGCGATCGCCTTGACGGTTACCCGCAGCAATAATAGCCCAGCCTTCGGGTACTTGATATTCACCCAGACGACGATCCAAAATGAGTTGATAGGCTGCTGCCGAAACACTCGGTGGTGCGGAAGTAATTTCATCTAAAAACAAGATGCCGGTTGGACCATGTCGCTCAACAGCGGGTAATAAAGCTGGTACCGCCCATTCTACTTGACTACCTACCCGAAATGGAATTCCGCGTAAATCACTGGGTTCCATTTGAGAAAGGCGGATATCAATAACGGGAACTTGATGTTTAACAGCGATTTGAGCAACAATCTGAGACTTACCGATACCGGGTGGTCCCCACAGCATAACTGGGGTGTGATGTCCGGCAACCGTACTGAGAAATTCACGTTCTAATACCATGCTTAAATGGGCAGGACGCATAATTGAGGTGATTTAAAACAAAGTAGGGTAAAGTTGTTCACATTCTGCTCTTTTCTTGCGTGATAATTCGTTACGCACCGAAATATAGCCAATAATTTTACCACGACGAGTATTCGGTGTTACCGTCGCATCAACCCAATAAAAACCACCATCTTTGCGCAAATTTTTGATACCGCCTTCCCAAATTCGACCTTGTTGAATGGTTTCCCACAGTTCTTTAAACAAAACCGGGGGCATATCGGGATGGCGAAGGATACAATGTGGTTTACCCAGCATTTCAGCTTCAGTATAACCAGAAATTTCGGTTAAAAATCGATTCACCTGAATGATAATACCAGTTGTATCGGTATGAGAAATAACTAATCTACCCGATGGAAAAGGTGTCTCAATGTCATTAACCGTGACAGTGCGTTGACTGCCATCATAGTGGGTTATCGTCACTTCTCGTACATTAGGCTTAATAATCGTTGATGCGGTCATGTATTTCCCCGGTGCTGAACTCATTCTTTAGTTAGTTGGTTGGTTCTCGTGTTTTATCAAGCTCATGGTGATAGATTAATAAACAGGGACTCAGCGTGTCTATTTATTAACACACCGGGCTTCCCGATTCAAATCAGATTGATAAAATACGAGTATACTGAATTGTTACCATTTTATGACATGGTTAGTACCAACTAATTATTAGACTTACAGACAATATTTGTCAAGCGACCTAACCGGTTAAGGGAAAATGGTCATTGTGCTTATACCAACCAGTTAAATACTATCGAAAAATCTCTTTTTGTAGAGAAACCGTACAATTACTCCAATCAAAATCCCTAAAAATAATATTTTGATAACCGACCAAATTAACCCAACTAAACTGATAGCAACAATATAAATTAAATACAAAGCAATGAACGCCAAGCTACCATAGCTAACATATTGAAAAGTTGTCATGGTTATAGGGGTCCTAATTGGTTTCCTCTGCTTGGGGAACTGCTTGAGAATAAGCAATTAATTCATCAGCGATGGCTTGGCGTATGCCGGCTTTATCATCGAGAGGTAATCGATAGCGGTTAGCTAATATTTCATAATCTTGTTCTGATAAGGAAACCGTCAACCGGGGACGTTTAGGCACCTTAGGTTGCAAACCAATAATGGAACGAATTTGATCAGAAGGACTTAGCCCTTGCTTATTGGCTTGATAGCGTATGACCTCTGCCACGGTTTTACTGAATTCAAAAGCTAATTGTATTGCTCGAATACTTTTATCAGATTTTTTCCAGTTATTAGGTAAATCGTTCATTGCTATAGCTCATTTCATTTAGAACCGCACATTGGTTTTCTCCACTTGTTTGGCTTTAAGGCGTGCTAACACCGTTTGAGCCGAAATGGGTTCAGAGACAAGCCCAGCTTGCTTAAGTTTTTCATGTAAGTCACTTCCAGAATCTTGCTGTTGTAATTGCATAGCCGCTTGGAGTTGATCAGCTTTTTGTTGTTGTTTTTGCTTAATGCGTTCTAATGAATCGGTAGCAGAACGGAGTGCTGAGTTAGAACCCGAAAATTTATTGGCTGCTGCCACATTAGCTTTTTGGACACTTTCAGTCGTTTTGACTACACTGATTTCTCTTTCCATTGATTTAATATGAAGTTCGGTATGACGAATGTTTTGCTTTAAAGTATTAACACTCACTTGATAACTTTCTAATACACTGACTTGTACAGCTAACTCATTTTCTAAATCAGCTACTTTTTCCGCAATTTCGTTAGCTAAAACTTCATTACCTTTATTAAGTGATTGTATGGCATACTCCTCATATTCGGCAATCGTTTTTTTAAGTCGCTTGATTTCACGTTCAATCCCAATTTGTTTGGCGATAACTTGAGCTAAACTTTCTTTTGCTTCGTCTAAATTTTTTTTAGCGTCTCGCACTTCTTGCTCCAAAATTCGGATGGCTTGGGTATCAATAATCGTTTCGCCGGCTTCGCTAGCCATACCTCGAAAGGCAGTGAATAATTGATGAAAAAAACTCATTTAATTTTCTCCTTCTTGACGATACCTTATTTGACAAAATAGTCTCTTAACTCTTCAATAGCAATCAGGGTGTTCTCACTGAGAACATCAATTTCTTCAATAAGTTCTTCTAGTGAGGAATGGGTCGATAATGCCCCAAAAATGATGTATTGAGGTCCGATTTTAGAAAAGGAAGATAACGGCATCGGTAAATTCATCATTAAGAGTGATTCTAATAGTTCAGTACGTTTTGCCGGAATAATTTCCGCTTCTTTCCAAACATGAGTAATACACAAAATTTGGCTTTCATCTACCGTAATATAGACAGGGAATTCTTCCCGATCCTCAATAGTGACAACGAGAACATCCGTTTCACCTGGTATCAATTCAGTATTAAATACTAAACCCGCATAACTTTTAATACCGTTAAGATCATGGGTTAACTCGGTTAATTTTTTGGGTAGATTCATAAATACTCCTCAATAGAACACTGTTATTCAACATGCGGATTCTGTCATAATATGTCAAGAGGGTGAAGAATTTTTTTCATTAATGACGGATTCAGTTGGGAAACCATTTCATATCAGGTTTATAAATAAAGCTATTTATGGTGTTTCACCCGTCAAAATCACTGTGGCGAAAATGCGTTAACTTTTCAAATCCAGTGCTATTAAACTAGTAATGCCGCTGAACTAGCTGCTGCTAAAGCAATCGTATCCTGGTTCAAATTCAAGCGGTTACCTTTAATAATCGCCATCACCTGACGCATTTCCATTTCTCGTAGTAGCACATAAGCAAATATTTTAGCCAAGGTAAAGTGATGTAATTTTAAGCTTAATTGTGTTACCCGTTTGGTCTCTTGAATCAAGCGTTGGTCAACTATAAAAGTGGTTTCTGCTTCTGCTAGTAAACTAGACAAGGGTTCTGGTAAGTTAGCTAAAACTTCAGTTAAAGAATTGAATTCTACTAACCGTTGTAATAAAGGGCGGTTAAGACGTGAACCGACTGGAATTAATAAATAATAAGTTTCAGCAGCGGATAAATGATAAGCCAATCGATAACGCAATAACCATAGCAAATTAATTCGGTCCATAAAAATATGCAGCATGGGCAACAAATATTTACGTTGTGTTGCCTCTAGAATACGCGTCCTTCGAATGAATCCTAATAAATAATAACGATCAATAACGGCGTCTAAAGAGTATAATTGATGCTCTTTTTCAAAAACCCCGCGAGCGGCATGTGCAATGCCGGCATAAGAACTTTCTTCTAATCGTCGTAATAATTCACTAACATCTTCAGTACGTAATAATTGTTCAATCGGCAAAGTTGTGAATGGATTCAATTCAAACAATTGAGCGCGAATAGTTTCTGCTTCTAGACCCGCTATTTTTCCACGCACAATGGTTTTCAAGTTAGCAATATCAAACTTATGAAACCAATACATCAGCCATTCCCGCGTTGTTCCCCAGAGTGGTCGTACTAATACTTGAAAATCAGCTAATATTTGCATTAACCAAGCCTGTTCAATAAGAGTTGGCTCTAGTTTGGTTTCATTTAATAATTCATCACGGGCTAACTGCCCGGTATGTTGTTGACCCCAAGGTTGTTTCAATAAGGCGGTTAACTGCTTTTCTGAAAGCAATTGACTAGCTAAAATAGCCACGCGGGTATTGAGATAAGCATAATCTTTCATTGACTAACCTGCATAAATAAACGAATCGCCGCTGTGAGAGCATTAGCTTGATTTTCTTCAGCCAGATGACGTAAATGTTGTTGTTTTTCTTCATAACGCTTATTTAATTCTGCAATGGCTTGATCAGCACGTGCCTCAGCTTTCGTTACCCAGTTGGCTTGTAATTCTGGTATTTTAGCTTGAAAAGCTTGTTCAGCTTGATGTGCTGATTGCAAGGCTTGCTGAATAATTTGTTCACGTTCTGTTTGTGCCTGTACAACGAGTTGTTCCGCTTCCATTTCTACCGTAAGTAACCGTTTTAAAGTATTTTCCATATTCAATCCTATTAAAACTTGCCTGAAGGGAAAATAGGTTATGATATCATATAAAATTTCTTATCTGAGCAGCGGTAAGGTAGCACCGTATCAATTTTAAGACTTTGCAATTATTCCGTTAAAGTAAAAGGTCAGTCGGACCAAAAAGCGCAGGGGTCCGAACGAAATCGGCAGGAAGTTGGATACACCTACACAAAAAACGAAAGTCGAATACGTGGGACAATGCCCGACCTAACCTTATTTGAAATGGATAGGTGGCAAGCATGATACAAGCTCTACCAATAAAAAAGCCTACTCATCGGTAGGCTTATTTATTAAATAATAAAGTATAAATTTTATTATTTTGAATAGACTAGAACTGATGGTGGGAGTAGCAAAGTGCTTCCCACCTTATCCATTCCAATTACATCATGTCCATGCCGCCACCGGCAGGCATATGACTATGTTCTTCCTTTTTGGGCAGTTCAGCAACCATTGCTTCAGTGGTAATCATTAAACCAGCAATAGAAGCGGCATTTTGTAGCGCAGAACGAGTAACTTTGGTGGGATCTAAGATACCCATAGCAACCATATCACCAAATTCTTCAGTCGCCGCGTTGTAACCAAAATTACCTTGACCTTCAATCACTTTATTTAAGATAACGGAAGGTTCTTGTCCCGCATTTGCCACAATTTGACGAAGTGGTTCTTCCATCGCACGCAACGCAATCTTAATACCGGTATCTTGATCGCGGTTAGCTCCTTTTAAACCTTGAATCGCTTTGAAAGTACGAACTAAAGCCACACCACCACCTGGAACAACACCTTCTTCTACCGCTGCACGAGTGGCATGCAGTGCGTCTTCTACACGGGCTTTCTTTTCTTTCATTTCGACTTCAGTAGCGGCACCCACTTTAATGACAGCGACTCCCCCCGCTAATTTAGCCACCCGCTCTTGTAATTTCTCTTTGTCATAGTCAGAAGTGGCTTCTTCAATTTGAGCACGAATTTGCTTGACCCGGGCTTCAATCTCTGATGTTTTGCCACCACCATCAATGATGGTCGTATTTTCCTTGCTAATGGTAATTCGTTTGGCATGACCTAAATCATCTAAGCCCGCTTTTTCTAAGCTTAAACCCACTTCCTCAGAAATGACGGTACCACCTGTTAAAATAGCAATGTCTTGCAACATGGCTTTACGGCGATCCCCAAAACCCGGTGCCTTAACAGCAGCAACTTTAACGACACCACGAATGGTATTGACTACCAACGTCGCTAAAGCTTCACCTTCAACATCTTCAGCGACAATTAACAGGGAACGACCGGCTTTGGCAGCACCTTCTAAAATCGGTAACATTTCTCGAATGTTAGAAATTTTCTTATCGTGTAACAGAATCAGCGGATTTTCTAATTCTGCCGTCATCGTTTGTTGATTATTAACAAAGTAAGGCGAGAGGTAGCCGCGATCAAATTGCATCCCTTCAACAACATCTAACTCATTTTCTAAGCCAGAGCCTTCTTCAACGGTAATAACACCTTCTTTGCCCACTTTATTCATGGCTTGAGCAATGATGTCACCAATAGCCTCATCGGCATTAGCTGAAATAGTTCCGACTTGAGCAATGGCTTTATCATCAGTACATGGCTTAGATAATTTCTTTAATTCTTCTACTGCGGCGATAACGGCTTTATCAATACCCCGTTTTAGATCCATGGGATTCATTCCAGCCGCAACAGATTTTAAACCTTCGGTTAAAATTGATTGTGCTAGAACCGTTGCCGTAGTGGTACCATCGCCCGCTGTATCAGAAGTCCGTGAAGCAACTTCTTTAACCATTTGGGCGCCCATATTTTCAAATTTATTTTCTAATTCAACTTCTTTCGCGACCGAAACCCCATCTTTGGTTACTGTGGGTGAACCAAAAGATTTTTCTAAAACGACATTACGACCTTTGGGACCTAAAGTGATTTTCACTGCATTAGCCAGGATATTCACCCCTCTCATCATCTGTTGCCGTGCTTCATCCGAAAAACGTACTTCTTTTGCAGCCATAATTGTTTCCTCTTAGCGTTTAATATTGTGATCAATTAAAGTGATTGGGATTAGTTTTCGATAATACCCATGATGTCTTCTTCGCGCATGACCAATAATTCCTCACCATCCACCTTCACTTCGGTGCCAGAATATTTGCCAAATAACACCACATCACTCACTTTGACATCCAGTGGACGCACTTGACCATTCTCTAAAATTTTACCTTTACCGACGGCTAATACTTTACCGCGAATAGGCTTTTCCGTTGCAGAATCAGGAATCACAATGCCACCTGGCGTTTTTCTTTCTTCTTCCATGCGTTTGACAATGACCCGATCATGTAATGGACGAATTTGCATATATATTAATCTCCTGTTATTTTCAGCCTAACTATAGACATCATTAGCACTCAACTATAGTGGCTGCTAATAATAAGGTTTAAATAATCGATGTCAAGGGTTGGTATCAGAAAAAAATTTTTCCGATATATCATCAGAAGTTACGTATTTTAGTTTGTAACCATCGGATTGTAGCTCGCCACATTGCCTTCAACCGGGGAGGTGGGCGTCGAGAAAATCCTTCATCATTGACGAATAAAAGATCCGCTTGTAACCAGGATAGACCGATGATAACTTGATAATCTGACTGCATGACTAGGTCATAACGACCCCGTAGTCGCCAGTAAGTTAGCCAGCGAAGCATCTTGAAAGCCGAAAGTAGTGGTAAAAAATGAGTATGTGGCAGTTGATAAATGACCGGATTTTCCGGTGGAACAAGGCAATCTACTTGCAATTCTGGACGTTTTAATTGCGCTTGAACTAAAGCTTCCTGAATGCTAGTGGCTTGTAAGTTAACGGTCCAAGGAATCAAAATACGTTTAATCGTCGGGTCAAGAAATACTTGATGAATATGAGTATTATTTTGATAATGATGAGTTAATTGGATAGCCTGTTTTCCATAGCGTTTGGCTTTAAAATCAGCTACCGCTTGATAATGGAGTTGAGCTAAATCAGACTTGCCAATCAAACAATAATAAACCGCTTTTTTATAAATATATTGAATGATTTTCCGCAAGTGATGAATATCAGCACCGTGAGTTGCTAATAAATCTAATATATTACGGTTATCGTAGTATAATACCCAGGTGGGTACTTTAGCAGCGGCTGATAAATGCCAAATCAATGATCGCGCCGCAACAACGACTCGGTATCCCATAGCACGAATGCGTAAACACCATTCCACATCATCAAAATGAATGAAATAGTCGCGCCATAAGCCGGCTTGTTTAGCAACCGTGCTGCGAATTAATAACGAAGCCGCTGCCACATAGTCAACGTCCATCATGGGTTGGCAATGAATCAAATATTGAGTTAAATCAGTATCACCAGTGAGTAATTCTGTTAGGGAGCGTCCTTGCCATAAAGGAATGGTTTCTAAATGCCGATGGAGTACTAATAAACCTAAGCCACGGTTAAGAAAAGCCCCCATCTCATTAATCCGCCATGGATAATCTAATTGCATCATAGTGGAACCCACTACGGCAATATCCGGTTTTGCTTCCAATATCGCTACTAATTCAGTTAAGGTGTGACGGTGTACAACCACATCATTATCTAATAACCATAAATAACGATACCGTTCTGGGGATTGGGTAAACGCCCACGCCAGACCGGTATTAAACCCACCGGTACCACCTAAATTTTCCTGGTTACACAACACGTTAACCTGTGGATAACGGGCTGCTATAGCGGCAGCCGTACCATCTTGACTTGCATTATCAACGACTAAGATATCTAATGCGGCAACGGGATAATCTAAGGTACTAAGAGAAGCTAATAATTCCAAAACATATTGCTTTTTATTCCAGGTAACAATAATGATTAAAATAGCAGGCGTTGGGATTGGCAATCGATTTGAAGTTATCGTTGGCTCAGAAACCATTGCCACCACCAATAGCTTGTACAATTTCTACTCTATCACCCGTAGATAATACCTGATGTTCAAATTGACTCCGTGGTACAATTGCTAAATTGACTTCTACTGCTAGTCTTTTGTTTTCTAGATTCAATTTTTTTATTAAGGCAGCAATTGTGCAACTCTCCTCAACGAATTGAATTTCACCATTTAAAAAAATATCCATGACTAACCTGATTTATTTTGACTATCGTTAAAAATTTAACTACAATGAATCTAATCGCCTGAGCGGGTGTAGTTCAATGGTAGAACTTCAGCTTCCCAAGCTGATAGCGTGGGTTCGATTCCCATCACCCGCTCCATTGATTTTACTGTGACTGACGCTGAGAGTACAGTCGGGGTGCTTGATTTCAAGGAGTTTATTGTTGCGATTAAATTTTTCACCTTGCTGCAGTCTGTGCGTAGCCCGATGTCAAGCAAGAACGAGTTAGATTTAATCTAATGCCCACTAACAATCTTTTCAAAAATCTACTTAAACACTATCACCGGCAGAAATTGTAGACTACTCCAAATTAATCGTATTGTAGCGTCGTGTAGCCAGAGCAAAATGAAATCTAGCATAAGAATTACCTCAGGTTATTCAAAAGGGGTTACCCTGAGGGTCAGTTACGGTTTTTAACCACACGAATAGCATAAATACGCTGTTGGTGAGAAAGGCGATCCAGTGATTTTCCATCTCCCAGTGGATCTTTAATTAAATAATCGGGACCATTTTTGCCCACTATCAAAACCCAATGAGGAAATATGCCATATAATAAAATTTTGGCAATGACTGGTTGACTTAAGCGTAGGGCAGCATCAATCAGGGCTGTTTGTGGTTGATCAGCGATCATAAAATCAATTTGTGAAGAAGTCAGTTGAGAAACGGTTTGCCATTTCAACCAACCTTGTGAAGTATAACCGTTATTAGCTTTGAGTAATTCATTTAATTGTGGTGGTGGTAGATCAATACCATAATGTGCTAGTGCCATACTGACACAACAAATGGTACAACCGACCGCTCCTAGAGTTTGTTGACTGCCGCCAATGCGATCATTTTTCCAGCGTGGGTCATTTTGTAGATAAATTGGTGTAATGGGTAAATGAAAAGCAGATTTCGCCGTTGTCTTCGTTGATGGTGTTAGAGGAGCTAAATTGTTATGTTCGTTACCCCTCAAGCTAATAATGAAAATAATAATAACAAATGTAATAAGCAAATAAATTTTCATCACTTTATCAGTTACCAGTTATCAGTTATTCAGGATAGCTTAACCCCATGATTAATTGAGAAACCTTAATTGATAACCCATTCTGTTGAGTTAATAACTGATAACTGACATAAGGATTATTATTGAAGAATGTCTTCATTATCTCATAAAAAAATTTTATTAATTGGCCCGCATGGACAAGTTGGTTGGGAATTACTTCGTTGTTTACAACCCTTGGGGCAAGTTATCGTTGCGGGTAGAAATTGTCAAATTGATTTAGATTTAGCTCAGGTTGATTTAATTCGCGCGGTGATAAGGGAGATAAAACCGAATCTCATTATTAATGCCGCTGCTTATACAGCTGTTGATAAAGCTGAAGTAGAAGCACAGTTAGCTTATCAAATTAATGGTATTGCTCCTGGTATTTTAGCAGAAGAAAGTTTGCGGTTGAAAAATACTATTTTAATTCATTACTCGACCGATTATGTTTTTAATGGACAACACACTCAACCCTATACTGAACTCGATCCGGTCAAGCCGATAGGTGTTTATGGTGCTAGCAAGTTAGCCGGTGAACAAGCGATTCAAGCGGTAGGGGGTTGTTATTTTATTTTACGTACTGCATGGGTTTATGGGTTACGTGGGAAAAATTTTTTACTGACTATGCAACGCTTAGCTCAAGAACGGGAAGAGCTAAAAGTAGTTGATGACCAGATTGGTTCACCCACTTGGAGTCGGCTAATTGCAGAAGCAACCGCTTGTCTCAGTGCGCAATTGCTTTCTCCATTCAGTCAAGATATTGAAAGATTTATTGGCATTTATCATTTGACTTGTGGTGGACAAACCAGTTGGTATGAGTTTGCTAAAATGATTATAGAATCGGCTGAAAAACCACCCCGTCTTTTACCCATTACGACTGCTGAATATCCAACCCCGGCAAAACGCCCAGCGTATTCAGTATTATCCAATGAAAAATTGGTAAATACCTTTGGTATTGCTTTACCGGCTTGGGATAAGGCTTTAAAAATTTGTTTAATGCGTTAGAGATGATGCACAATATTTTAGCATGGTTAAATAATTGTACCGCCTTGCGTTCTAAGGGAACCACACCGAGTCAACAAAGCGGTGCTATTCTTGTCATTGTATTATGGTTTCTTATTATTGTGACAGCTATGGTAGCCACATTAGCCAGTGAGACGCGTTTGTCTGCACAGATAGTACATTATAACAAACTCGCTTTACAAAATTGGAACGATACTCTCCAGGCATTAGCCGCTGCTCAAATGGAATTATTGATTAATACAATGCCCCCCCCACCGGGTCAAGAACAAGAAGTTCCTTTAAGTGCAAGCGATCGTATAAATAAACAACGCTCCCGTTTTAATGGACAAGTGCTCAATTTAGCTTATCCGATTCCGAACACCGTAACGGTTCGTATTTATGATGAGGCGGGTAAAATTAATATTCGATCTTTACCAGAGCAATACCTGCGTAAATTGTTAGAAAAACGGATTGGGGAAGATCCTGATAAAATCGCAGCATTAATAGATGCTTGGGAAGATTGGATTGATCAAGATGACTTAAAACGAGCTAATGGTGCCGAAAAGGACTATTATGAAACATTATCACCGCCTTATGAGCCACGTAATAGTGCGATAGAAACAGTAGAAGAATTATTGCTTATCAAAGGTTTTGCAGAAGCATTTAAAGGTGTTGAAATGGGTGCGGCCTTTACCATCTATGGTGCTCAAGGGTTACAGCGTGGTTTTCAGGTAAATCCAAATTTAGCTACGCGAGAAGCATTAATGTTGATACCCGGACTAGATGAAGAAATGGTTAATACTATTCTCACTAAACGTCGTGAAAAAGCATTCAAAAATCCTAGTGATTTTAACGAATTTATGCAACCAGAACAATCAGTTGAAATTAAGCCGTGGATGAATTTTAATTCTGGTGGTACTTTTTATACCATAGCTATACAAACGAAAGATTCAGAAGTCATTGACGAGAAAGATAAGTCAGAATCATCCGAAAAACCGATTGAAGATAATCTAGAACTCCAAAGAACCGCTGATAAGGAAGATAATACGACGGACTCATCAGCATCAGAACCGCAACAGCAACGTGCCTATCTCGTGACAGTACAACCTCGAGGATTTAATTTAAAACCTAAAGTTCTTATGGTCAATCCTTATGGGGTATTACCAGACACGCGCCATGAAACTCTTGCTAATCAAGATGACGACAATGGGAAGCAACCTACTGCAGAGAAGTTAAAATAACTGCAATAATTTATTTTGAATTGAATAAGTTAAGTATAATAAATGTCTTATAATGATTTCACGATTAAAGAAGTAAAGAACTTCTTTCAACTAGAAACTGTGGAAAAGTTAGGTATTTTTTCAACCTTGGCAGAAATAACGATTAGTGAATATCTCACTGTTACCTTGGAAGAAAACGTGCCTTTGGCTGTTTCTATTAATACTCAAAAAGCTTATTCAGAGTTAATCATTGTTAACCTACTGGTGGAAATGCGAAAAATATTTAATCATCAGATGAGCTTTTTCTCGGGTATTGCTTTTAATGTCGATCAGGAAAATAATTTATTTGGTAATTGTGATTTTATCGTCAGTGCTTCTCATGAACAATTATTTTTAAGTGCGCCGGTCACAACGATTATTGAGGCAAAAAATGAAAATATAATGAGTCATTTAGGCCAATGTGTTGCCAAGATGGTCGCTGCTAAACTTTTTAATGAACAAGAAGGCAATAATAGTTCTAAAATCTATGGTGTTATTACTTCGGGTATTGCTTGGAAATTTATAAAATTGGACAATAATATCATTTATATTGATTTAAAAGATTATCCTATTGATAATACGAGTAAGATCGTTGGTATCTTAGC
Organism: Thioploca sp.; assembly: GCA_012032555.1. GTDB lineage: Bacteria > Pseudomonadota > Gammaproteobacteria > Beggiatoales > Beggiatoaceae > Thioploca. Next base: position 10,595 of record JAAUSR010000070.1, on the reverse strand, counting down.
CGCTATGATTAGACAAGAAGCGTGAATATCATTTTCAAATTCAAAATTTTTTACACATAAATGTTATTAATTCTGATTACATGGTGCTAATTCAACTAGCGTGGGTATGAATGATCAAGGAAACTGGCAGGCGGTAAAGATTTAATATGCAGATCGCGTTGCGGGTAAGGTATAGTGATACCCGCTTGTTTGAAATGATCCCAAATTTTAAATAAGACGTCGGATTTGGTTTTCCAAAAACCAATACCATCCATATTAATATAATAATCTACGCGAAAATTAATGGCAAAATCACCAAATTCTGCTAAGAAAATGGCTGGTTCTGGTTCTAGAAGAATTGCGGGGATTTCTTGTAATGCCTGTTGAAGAATTTCCATAACTTGGTGTGGATCGTCATGGTAACTCACATTGATATTTAAAGTAGTCCGCACAATGGGGTGAGTGTGAGTCCAATTCGTAAAAGTTTGTGAAATCAGTTCTGAGTTAGGAACAATGATTTCTTTGTAATTCCAATGTTGAATAGTCAGTGAGCGGATTCCAATTTTAGTTACCTTACCTTCATAGTTATCTCCAATCGTCACAATGTCACCTAAGCGTAGAGGACGTTCGATCAGTAATAATAAACCACTGATGAAATTATTCGCGATGTTCTGTAACCCAAAGCCAATACCAATACCGAGTGCGCCGGCGAACACCATTAAAGTAGTCAAGTCAAAGCCAATGACTCGTAAGGTAATAAGTAACCCGAGTAAAATAACGGTATATTGAGTTAAAACTGATAAACTATGCCGAATGCCGAGATCACTCACATTTAAATAAATCCATCGATAAGTAATCTGACGAACCCAACTACCAAACCAAAATAGGATCCAAACGGCTAGTAGTGCGAGCAGAACATCAGCAATAATTAAAGGATTACCACCTAATTGACCAATTTGGTAGGTAAATAAATTTTCTAAGCTTTCTTTAACAGCAATATCCTTAACCACATCCGCATACCAACCATTCAGCCAAAAAAAGCTCATTATGGCTAGTCCAATTAAAGCTATTCCTAGCAGTTTATGGATGAGGGGAATAATATCTTGGGTCCATAATAAGCCATAATCACTTTGTTTCAGGGCGAAATTTTTGGCAAAGGTAATTATATCGGTTAGTAAGCCCTCAACAATTAACCAACCGGTGAGCACGATGAGGAACAAGCTCATTTGTTTGGCAATACTCCACCCCAAATTGATATAACCAATCAGTCCTAATAAAGCCACCGCTAGCAAAGCCAAAGGTAATAACCAACTGACTAAGCGATAAACCCATAACCAGTAACGCTTTAATAAAGGTGTTAATAACACTAACAAGGTGTTACGAATGTACATAATTGGTATAACGGTTAAGGATAATAACAACATAAATAAAGTATCTATTAAATCTCGAACCGCCAATGAAACGCCTAATAGATGACCGAAAATAGTAAGAACCACTAAAAGACCAGTAAAAATCAGCGTCAATTGGACTTGCCGATACAATTTGATACGACGTTCTGGAGTCAGTTGGTTATTATTTGAAAGAAGTAACCAAGCTAAATTCAGCGGTAATTTAATACTTAGCCAAATGAGTACTAAGGTTAAACTCAACAAGATACTGGTGTTATCGAGTTGATTACTGACTATTAACAGTAAAAATAGGCTAGTAATAGCGATTCCAAGGGCATTTTGTTGTAATAGTTGCAGTCCTATCAACAATTGGTTAGCCGAGAAACCGTGTTTAGGTGTTTCTGTCCATGAATTCAACAGGGTAGTAAGACGCTGATATAACCACCAACCTATTCCCAATCCTATTGCAATCGCTAGACTAATAACCGCGAGTGTTAAATAGCTTAAATGTTGAAATCCTTGTTTAAAACTAGATAAAGTGAGTTGCATTTGTTGGACAAATAAAGTTGGTATCTTGCTCAGGTCTTTAAACAAAATTTGCCATTCTGAGGTACTCGCCGGCCAACTTCGTCGCTGTAATAGCAATTGACGTTGATTTTCCTTATAAACATTTTCCAATTGGAATGTCATCGTCTTTATCAGTTGCTGTAAAGCTAATAATTGCTGCGAATGTTGACGCATAGTCTCAATAACTTTATCGAGTAATTGCTCGGCTTGCTGTTGATATTCTAATGCTTGATCATTTAAATTTTTGTCTGGTTTTCTGATAACTTCACGTTTTTGTTGCAAGATATTAATTTTATTAGTTAATAATTGCGATAACGTCGTGACTTCTCGTTTTAAAGTTTGTGCTTTTCGCAATATATCTGGAGAAATTTCTTTTGACCCTTGTTTCAAACGTTTATTGAATTGCTCAAATTGATCTTGAAGATAGGCCAATTTGACTTCATACTGTTGCGCTTGTTCATTAGCTTCAGTAATTTGAACTTCTAGTAAATAACGCAGTCCCGGAGAATCTGTTTCTGATAAAGCTTCTAATTGTTCACGTAATTCAGCACTCTGAGCGAGATAGTATTGTTGTTGCTGTTGAATTTGACTATCCAAATCTTGCTTTTGCCATTTTTGATAAAGCATTTCCACTTTTTCATGCCAATCAGTGGCTAACTTTAAGCGGTTCTCGGCTAAATCGGTACGCATCGTTTTAATCATTTCCAGATGTTGTTCTTCTAACTTCCAAGCAGCGGTTTGCAATTGAATATCATTTTCTAATTCCCAGATCCGGATTTCTTTTATCGCTAATTGAATGCGTTCACTATCTAATTCTGGAGTGGTTTTTTTTAACAACATTAATTTTTCTTGTTGTTCTTTAATATTTTTACGTTGTCTGACTAAATTATCTTCCGTACTCTTTGATTCTAAACGTAAATTTTCTAATTCAACTTCGGCTGATTTTCTTTCTAAAGCTGCTGTGGTTAAAATATCGGCTAACCGTTCGGTACTGACTTGTCCGGTTTCCAAGCGGGCCAATTGGCTTGGCAATTCTTGTTGTTTAGTCAATAAGGCTTGACGACTTTGTTCTAAAGCCGTTCGCATTTCTTGCAAAACTTGTTGACGTTTTTCTAGTAAATTTTGTTGGTAAGCTTGTTGTAAGCGAGCATGCCATTCAATGGCTAATCGCAACCGTTTACCTAACAGGTCGGTATTGTTTCTAATCAGCGCCAAGTATTGTTTCTCTAGCGTGCTCGCCTTAATGAGCCAATTCAGGTGTTCGGTTAACTCAGTAGTAGCTTGGCTAGACAAATCGGGCGATTTCTTTTTTTGGTTTTGTTGTTCTTGAAGATAACTACGCCATTTATCCAATTTAGTTTGAACATTTTGTTGTTCTAGAACCAGATTGTCTAACTGAGTACGAATCGCTTCTCTTTCTTGAGCCGCTATTTCTAGCGTGGTGACCATCTTATCTGGTGTTATATTTTCTAAACTCTTTATTTTAGTTGATAATGCCAAACCTTCTATTTGTAAACTTTGTTGATAACGCTGATTTTGAGTTTGCGCTTCATTTAATTGTTGCTGACGTTCTTGAAATTGTTGGAGAGTTGGCCCATTCTCTAGTGAATTGGGGGTTTGAGCCGCTGCCAATAAAGCATATCCGTAGCAACACAGCAATAATATGCCGCTACTCAATAAATCCAGTAGCAATTGATTTTTAATAGCAAACATAGTGAGTTATATCTAAATTATCCTAAAAAAACAGCTAGTTGCTTATCATCGGTTGGGCTAAGCACCATGTGCACTAGCACCCATCATTTTAAAATATTATCTTGAATTTTTAGGACTTTTATTTTGACTTGAGGATCCATCCCTTGAGTACCATGCAGTAATAAATTAAGATTTAAAGTAACCAACCAAAGTTGATCATGGGCATCTTGATATAAAATGATTCGATAAGGTAAATGGAAAGCAAAATCAGGGTTATAATCTAACAAAGCCGTTGTAACCTGAGCCTCGCAAAATTGAAATATTTCCATGAACCGATAAGGTTTACCGGTAGCTGCTTCTAGTTCTCGATGCAAAGGATAACTGGCCAATAATTTTAAATTCAACTGTTCGGCATATTTTTTTAGAGAAGTAACAGTTTGTTTTATGGTTATCGTTGGTTCTAAAGGAATTTTAATGAGCATAGCACTGGCCATATCGGTTTCATGATTTGTACGACAAACTCACCAAAAAAACCAAGAAAATCCTCATCAAAAATGCGGGTAGCTCGTTGTCCTTGAAAATATAATAACACCGATAAACCAACCAATAATAAGCTGAAAATAGCTAAAAAACGGGTTATCCATTTTAGTAGTCGTCGGGAGATCGACCGATCGGTGGAAATGACCAGCGGCTGTTGATAAGCCGTTTTATGCAACATTTTAACTATCCTTATAATTCGCCGTCGTTTCTCGCCTCATCTTGAAAAAATGATTCTTTGTTGGCGAAACGCGGTTTAGTTAGCCCTATTAAAACTATTAATAATTATATCAAAGAAATAACCATTTTTTATTTTGTTTTTTTATAATCGGTCATTTGTTACCTATCAATTTTAAGACATCATCAGTTAATTAAATAAAGTATGGTTTAATGGATAGGTGGCAAGAAGCGGTCAAAACAGAGTATCATTGAAAGTTAGTAACCGTATTTAATAGTCTATTCTTTTAACACAATATTTCAGATAGTTTTCAGTTGGGTACGTTAGACGAGAGTCGTTATGCACTGATTTTAACAGCAACCTATGCGTCACAGCTCGCTCAAACACCTGATGTGAAATCAACAAATGACGAAAACTGTTTGAACCATTGTTAACACATCATTAACCATTTTTTAATGAATTACTCATTACTTGAAAAAATTCAGACACCGGTTCAACTACGGCAATTATCAGAACGGGATTTACCGCGACTGGCCCAGGAATTACGTCATTTTTTAATCGAGACGTTGAGTCGTACCGGTGGACATTTCGCCTCGAATTTAGGGGTTGTTGAACTAACGATTGCTTTACATTATGTTTTTAATACCCCAGCCGACCGTTTAGTTTGGGATGTTGGGCACCAAAGTTACCCACATAAGATTTTAACGGGGCGTCGGGAAAAAATGTCTACCTTACGTCAATATCAAGGTATTTCAGGTTTTCCCAAACGAACTGAAAGTCCTTATGATACCTTTGGCGTTGGTCATTCCAGCACTTCTATCAGCGCTGCTTTGGGAATGGCTATGGCTAACCGTCAACTCGGCTCCAATCGCAAAGTCGTTGCTATTATTGGAGATGGTGCCATGACTGCCGGGATGGCTTTTGAGGCACTCAATCATGCCGGTGATACCAATGCTAATTTATTGGTGATCTTAAATGACAATGAGATGTCAATTTCTCCTAATGTCGGTGGGTTATCTAATTATTTAGCTCGATTACTTTCAAGTCAGCTTTATACTTCAGTGCGTGAAGGGAGTAAACACTTATTACGTCGAATCCCACCAGTACACGAGTTAGCACGGCGTACTGAAGAATATATGAAAGGCATGGTTGCACCGGGAACGCTATTTGAGGAATTAGGCTTTAATTACATTGGCCCCATTGATGGACACGATTTACCCCTCCTTCTAACAACATTACACAATATGAAAGTCCTAGAAGGACCACAATTTTTACATGTGATCACTCAAAGGGTAAAGGTTTTGCACATGCTGAAGCTAATCCCTGTACTTATCATGGCGTTAGTGCGTTTGATCGGCAAACCGGTGAAATGGCAGTCTCAAATACGACTATCCCAACTTATACCCAAATCTTTAGCGATTGGTTGTGTGATATGGCGGCGCAAGATCAACGGTTAATTGGAATAACACCCGCTATGCGAGAGGGTTCCGGTTTAGTAGAATTTTCTAACCGCTATCCAACCCGTTATTTTGATGTGGGAATTGCGGAACAACATAGTGTGACTTTCGCCGCTGGACTGGCGAGTGAGGGATTAAAACCGGTTGTCGCTATTTATTCAACTTTTCTACAACGTGCTTATGATCAATTAATTCATGATGTGGCATTGCAAAACTTGTCAGTTTTATTTGCTATTGATCGAGCCGGCTTAGTGGGACCAGATGGTGCTACACACAGCGGCAATTTTGATCTTGCTTATTTACGTTGTATCCCCCATATCTTGATTATGGTACCGGCGGATGAAAACGAATGTCGGCAAATGCTTACCACGGGATTTAATTATTCTGGTCCCAGTGCAGTCCGTTATCCTCGTCGCTCTGGCGTAGGTATCCCCGTAGAACCCCAATTAGCTACCCTACCCATCGGTAAAGCGCAATTACGTCGTGAAGGACAGCAAGTGGCTTTCTTCGTTTTTGGCACTTTGCTGACGGCCACTTTAGCAGCGGCTGAACAATTAGATGCTACGGTAATTAATATGCGGTTTGTTAAACCACTTGATGTTGAAACTATTTTACAAATGGCTAACCAGCATGAACTTATCGTTACAGTCGAAGAAAATGTGGTGATGGGTGGAGCGGGTAGTGCTATTAATGAATGTTTACAAGCACATGCCCGACTTAACCCGGTACTAAACTTAGGATTACCCGATCAGTTTATTGAACAAGGTGATACATCTATCTTACTGGCACAATGTGGCTTAGATACAGAAGGCATAATCAGTGCAGTACGAAACTATCTCGATCGACTTAAACCAGATCACCAAAATCAATAACACCGAGTTAATTTCCGGAAAAGTGGATTACTTTTTAGCGGCATGATTGAGATGCAAAATAGAGGATTTTTACTATGAATAAAGCGGTTGTTGTTATGCCTGATGTCCAAGGCAGTGCTGACACCCGTCATATTGCTATTGATAAAGTGGGTATTAAAGATATTAAACATCCCGTCCGGGTTAAAGATCGCTCTGGACGTGAACAGCATACAATTGCTAATTTCAACATGTATGTGAGCTTGCCCCATAATTTTAAAGGCACACATATGTCGCGATTTGTAGAAATTCTCAATGAACACGAATATGAGATTACTGTCGATTCATTTAAAGATATGCTCGTGGAAATGACTAGGCGTCTAGAGGCTCAAGCCGGTCACATTGAAATGGTATTTACCTATTTCGTCATCAAATCGGCGCCGGTATCTGGGGTGAAAAGTTTACTGGACTATGAAGTCACCTTTATTGGTGAAATTACGGATGATAAGCCGATAATTACGGTTAAAGTAACGGTGCCAGTGACGAGTTTATGTCCTTGTTCTAAGAAAATTTCTCGACATGGTGCGCATAATCAACGCTCCCACGTTACGGTTACCGCTAAAACGAATGGTTTTTTATGGATAGAAGACTTAATCGATTTAGTTGAAGAAAAAGCTTCTTGTCAATTATATGGCTTATTAAAACGGCCTGATGAAAAATATGTCACTGAACATGCCTATGAACATCCTAAATTTGTTGAAGATATGGTACGGGATATTGCCCTGAATCTTAATAAAGACCACCGTGTAGCCGCTTATATGGTCGAATCAGAAAACTTCGAATCAATACATAATCATTCTGCTTACGCCATGATTCAAAAGTGTAAATAATCAACAGTTAATCCGCTGTTAGTTAATTAGCGCTTTACAAGGATAAGCTCACCTATGCTTGATGTGATTACGCCTCATTGGCCAGCACCACCCCCAGTTAAAGCTTATACCACCACTCGTCACGGTGGCGTGAGTCGTCCACCCTATGATTCCTTCAATTTAGCTGAGCATGTCGGTGATGACGTCCAAGCGGTCGCAACTAATCGCGCCATTCTAGCAAAAACCCTGAAATTACCAACAGAACCCATTTGGTTAACCCAAGTACATAGTACCCAAGCCATTGCTGCCCAATCAACTTATCTTAATGGTACTGCTGATGCGACTTATACCCACCAAACTGGACCAATTTGTGTCGTTTTAACTGCTGATTGTTTACCGGTGTTATTGTGTGATCGTCAAGGGACTACTGTCGCGGCAGTACATGCCGGTTGGCGTGGTTTAGCGGCTGGTATTTTAGAAACAATTTTGCAATATTTCCAAGTACCCGCCCAGGATATTTTGGTATGGCTCGGCCCAGCCATTGGGCCCCAAGTATTTGAAGTCGGTGATGAAGTACGGGCCGCTTTTATTCAAGCGTTACCGCTAGCACAAGTCGCTTTTACGCCTAGTCGTCAAGGACATTGGTTAGCGAATTTATATCAACTGGCTCACCAGCGCTTAAACCAACAAGGTGTCACCCATATTTATGGCGGTGATTTTTGTACCTATACGGATCCGGCGCGTTTTTATTCTTACCGGCGTGATAAAACCACGGGAAGAATGGCTAGTTTAATTTGGTTACAAGACGTTTAAACAAGATTAAAAGGATTATCAGATGACCCGGGATTCTCTTTGGATTTGAGCTATTTTTAACCGCTTGGTACTGACCGTTTATCAGACTGAATTGACACTCCGCCAATCGCTATCCTGATAATCCTTTAATCCGTTTAATCTTGTTCGAATAGGCTAAAAGTGGTTTTTCTAAAAAATCCTGACCAGCTGCTCTTCAAACACACCGGTCAGGCTCACAATAATTAAAGAGAGTTAATCATTAACTAGACAATGACTCTAATTGATTAGAAGCAAATTTCATCTTTAAGCTTTTCTACACCGTCAATATTAATCGGTAAGATTGTTGTCAAATCTTCTTTTACCAAACTATAGCAATAACCAGCTCTCACATTATCACTCACACCCACTGTAAGCTCATCTCTATCCACTGCTAACGTATAAATAAACGAAGGTTCACCACCAGCAGCGTTAGTTTCCATAACATAAACCAACCCGTTTCCACGTAGAGTCAGTTGGTCACCAGAATAGATTGCTTCTTCGACTGATAATATGCAATCAGTATCAGCTAGGAACGCAAAATCAGGATCTATTAGTATATCTCCTACCGCCGGATCGAAATTGATTTCTAGAGTGCCATAAAGGTCATGTGAGGGTACACGATCAGCAGGGTTTTGAGGATTATTGATTCCAATCGCATTTGTATCATTGTTGAAGTGTAACCCACCACCAGCAGTAATGAATACCGGGTTACTATAAATTGCTGTGAAAATCGGTGGTGGTGCCGTAGGAGTAGTTTGTTTAATAAACCGACCTCTTGCTGCACCTTTAGTATGCTCATTAAAGCTGCCACGCTGTTTTCCACCAACATCGAAAGTATATACCGTTTTATGCCCGACGGGATCCAACATTGTATTCCTTTCTATAGGCTTGAGCAGAACTTTTTCTATGGGCACATCTGCATGGAGTATCCACTGTGACAATGGCCCGGTATTCCAGGTATCATTTGACGGTAGTATCAACATCCAGTCAGTTCCCAAAACTACATTACCATTCCAAACACCTAGCTCAGGAGTCCCACCTTGAGGTGTTACCTCCACAGGAAATTCAGGCATTGTATTTCCATTCACCTGGAATGAGTTAGTGTCAGGACACATTTTAGGCCTGTATAGTATATCAGTATTGTCTAAACCAACATTAAGAGGTAACGCTTGAGCGGGATCGAGTCCATCAGGGGGTTCTGCGTTGGGTGGGAGAGCGGGGGCGTTTTCTGGTTCTTCTGGTATATCTGATGACGGGATTTCACTTAAAACTTGGTTAACGATTTCCAAAATATCTGCATCTGACATGTCAGGGGTTATTTTGGGTAAAGCATAAACACTTGCCGTACCATACAACAAGGCACCAATTGCCAGCAATAGACTGGTTTTTTTCATCGTTTTCTCCTTAAATACTACGATTGCTTCACATATGGTTAATACGTTAAGGTCTTTCAATACATAGTCAGGAAGAAAAGAGCAAGAAATAGATTGCTTAAAATTCAGCAAATTCCTACCTAATTCTTCTGTGTAGTTAACTTTCTTTAGAAGGCTTTGGTTAAGCTTATTCTAAATAGTTGCTAGCCACCATTTCAGTATGGTAAACGTAATTTATTTCTTCTCGCTTAAATATGATAAAAGGTATTAATTAAAAGATTAATGGTTATATCAACTATTTTGATTGTGGGCTTATTGAGATTAAGTTATTGATTAATAGAATAATATTTTTTAGAGGTTTCTGTTAACCCAGTAATTTACCGGTTACAATACGACCATTAAATTAAACCTTTCTCTCTCCCCTCCTTTTCAAGGAGGGGTTGGGGTGGTTTTAAACTCATTGAATGAAATAAACTTTTTTAACCACCCCCCTTACCCCCTCCTTGGTAAGGAGGGGGAATTTTCTCTTAACTGAAAAGAATTGGTGACTTACTGGAGAAAACGAAATGAACAAGGCATTCACTGAGATATCGGCGGGCATTGATAGTGCAATAGCACACGCTAAAGGTGAACCAAACCATAATGTAGTTGAACACCCGATCAAAACGATAGATGTTAAGGCTATCCGAGAAAAGACTGGCATGAGCCAACAACAGTTTTGCTCAACTTTTGGCATTTCTCTGGGAACTCTGCGCCACTGGGAGCAAGGGTTCACTGCCCTTAAGTTAAGGAACCGTTCCCCCTCCTTACCAAGGAGGGGGTTAGGGGGTGGTTAAAAAAGTTCTGATTGAGTTCAATAACTTTAAAACCAACCCC
>JAAUSR010000069.1 GCA_012032555.1 Thioploca sp. | reverse complement strand
CCATTACAATTTTACGGTTTGCCGATACATGTTATTCATGGTAATAATCGTGGTGATCTGGATAGCTTCTTAAACTATCTCGTGCATCAACGAGTATAATTCACTACTATGGGCAAAATGCTGCTTTTACTTTAGGAGGTAGACAAATTTTCTTAGTCCATTATCCTCATGATGCAAGGGCAATGGCTGTGACTGGTGATTATGACCTCGTTGGCTATGGGCATACGCATTGCATATCTATTGAGACTTTAGAGAATATCAAAGGAACTCAAACCGTTGTGTGTAATCCTGGTACTGTAGGGGGTATTGGGGCACCCGCAACTTATCTATTTGGTGATTTGGAAACCATGACATTTGAAATATTGCCCGTCACAGTCATTCATCAATTTATTATGATGAAAGGAGAATAGATTATGACCATAGGTAAACGATCGAAATTAACATTAGGATTAAAAAGGAAACCCGAAGAAAGTCAGATTCACCCTGAGGAAGAGGCGATTGAAAAACAGTCAAAATTAGCACTGGGTGTCAGGAAAAAACGGGAGTGGAAACCATTAGAAGAAGATACGGCTAATGATAAACCCAATCAACTACTAACATTAGGGTTAAAGAAAAAAACGGATGTAATTTTTCAAAAAACAGTCGAGAATCGACCATCAATACAAGCAATAAACCGCCCAAGATCCGCTTTTGGACTACGAAAGAGGCTAGGTATTAGAACAGATACCGAGCGCGTACGAACACATGGCAAACAACCCGTTATCAAAATACCTAAAACGAAAGGTAAATTAGAAATCAATATTAAAATTAATCAATTACCAACACAATCCCAGACGATTAAAAGAGGTTGGCAACGATTTTATATTAATATTGAAGGGCAAATCGTACAAATGAAAGTCCGTCCACGAACCTGGAACAAATTATTAAAAGCAAATGAGGAATATCCTGCTTGGGTTGCTTCTATTACCGGTAAAATGGGGCACCGGATTAAAAATGGATTTGAACTACTTGAGCCATCGATACAAGTTTATGAAAAAAAAGTAGGTGTACCTTCGGAATCCAGCCCAGAAACGCCAGAAGAGTAACCCTTACTTAACCTTCCTGTGGGTTGCAATTTGACTAATAATCCGCAGGAAGGTCAAATCAGAGATAGGTTAATTATTGCCAGTGAATAGATCTATCAATTAAGAAGTTAACTACAGTTAATTCTGAATAAATAGTGAGTTAATATGAAGTCACTTGTGGCATAGATACTATTCTAAACTGGCTTGCCAAAATACCGTGCATTGCCTCATGTTCATGAGGTCGTTTAATGTGATCAATTTGACGTTCAGGTATAGCAAAAATTAATACATCACTTTTATCATAATTGTAAAATGCATAAATACCACTATCTTTAATCGGTTTACATTTTATCTCATTCTTGGCAATACCAAGACCATTAATCACATCTGAAAACGTTAGGTTATCACAATCTTTAACACGTTCAACTTGACCATTGGCGTGGACTTTGAAAATAAATTTGTCGGTAGACATTTTATTTCTCCTTATATGAGCCACCACTTTAAAATCAGTGGTACAATTTCATTTCTTGTTTTTCTCCGATGGTCTTCTAACCCTGATATTTATTCTTAATAAATCTATAACGCTTAGTGTATTCCAAAGCCACAATAATCCTACCAAAAATTAACTATGTTTAACCACGTCAGTTTTCTTAAACTAGACTCTATCTACAAGATTAGATTTTATTGGTATTAGCAGGTTAAGTATTCCATTATTATTGAGTTATATAAACACATCAATATATCAACAAGATACTCCAATATTCTCTAATATAGTTTTTCTCTATTTTAAGTTTAGTGAATAAAATTTCAAAGCGGAATAGAGATTCAAATTTTCTATCTATCCATAGATGTCAGAAATTAGACATTTTAGCCTTATTCGGTTGACATAGGAATTCGCAAAGTGATTTAACGTTATTCATCATTACCCAATAAACCATTTGGTCAATTTTATAGTTGTCACTAACTTATATAATTGTTATATTAGTGACTCGTGATATTGATCACTTAAATTAAGTCGTATTTTTAGCTTAATTAATAGGAGCATCGTAGCAAAGAAGTTAATAGATTCCAAGTTCTTTAAATAGAATATTTTAGGAGGATTTCATTTAATGCAAAGGAAATTAGTTATGGCATTTGCCATCACCAGTTTGTCTGCATGTTCACATACTTATAAACCTGAGCAAATCAGCTTTATTAATAAGCCATTACGAACTCAAACTATTTTTCATTCCTGTACTCATTCTAATGAGGAGAACTGTACACATGCTAACCTAAATGAACTGAACCGATCGATTTCATCCACTGAACGTACTCAGCTATCCAAGAAAACTTTTCTTGACACTAAAAAAGCAACGGCGTTAGAAAGAATAATTTCACCCCAAACGACAGTTGAGGTGGCTGAGCAAACAACCATAACTTCTCCCAAAACTCAAGTTAACCCAATCGAATCCGATAATCGGACTATTAAACACAAGGGAGTTAAGGCAGTAGCTGAATTTTCAGCAACGGTTCATCAAAAAATGAAATCACTGGATACCGTTGATTCAAATTCACCTACTATTTTTAATACACAGCCCTTAAATACGAGTAGTAGTAAAATTTGTTTGGAGACAACGCCATCAGTAAAAAAACGATTAGCCTTGCATCCCAATTGGGATGGTTTGAAGAAAATAGAAATCAATAAGGATATTTTCAAACATCTGGTTATCAGTGAATCGCTGGCGGAGGATATAGCGGCGCTCAATAAAATATTATTTGATGACGTGGAAACGCTTGATAATTCAAATTCAAGCGCAACTGATGAGCGCAATAACGATCCAAACCAAACTAATAAAACCCGCTTTCGTGCCATTAAACTGCATGGAAATTATAAAAACTATCGCAGTCTTATACAGAAAATTGCCGAGCAGACTCAGGTTGATCCCGCTTTGCTACATGCAATCATTCAAGCAGAATCATCTTATAATCCCCGTGCTCGTTCACCACGAGGTGCTGTTGGTTTAATGCAACTCATGCCAGCTACGGGGAGACGCTTCGGTGCTAAAAATTTGACCGACCCTACTGCCAATGTTTATGCGGGTGCTCGTTATTTACGCTATTTGCTAGAAACTTTTGATAATAACAAAAAACTAGCGATTGCCGGTTATAACGCTGGAGAATATGCAGTAAAACGTCACGGCAATAAAATACCACCTTATAAGCAAACTCAAAAGTATGTTAACAAGGTGATGTCACTTTATGAAGCCCATCGTGACAATATGTAAGTAAAACAATTTAGCGCAATAAACAAGCGTTGAAGTGATTTATCTTATAGGACGATGCTGTACTAAGTGAAATACTTAGCGCATCGTCCGATATCAATAAATAAGTGATTTTTATATTAACCTTATTCCCATTTTAAACATTGAAATTATTTCAATTGAATGGCTATTCAAATGCCAACAGGATAGGTAACTCATTATGGCGGCAACACCTTCTAATATGATGCCATTAGGCACCCTTGCACCCGACTTTAATTTACTTAATGTAATTACTGGGAACAAAGTAACGTTGCACAGTTTAAAATCAGAAATGGCGACCTTGATCATGTTTATTTGTAATCACTGTCCTTATGTTAAACATGTGCAAGATGAGCTAATAAAAATCGCCAATGATTATCGGATAAAAGGAATTTCTTGTATTGCCATTAACTCTAACGATGTGGTGAATTATCCGGATGATTCACCTGAAAATATGAAAAAAATAGCGCAGGAGAAAGGTTATCCTTTTCCTTATCTCTATGATGAAACTCAAGAAATTGCCAGAATTTATCAAGCGGCTTGTACCCCGGATTTTTATCTTTTTGGTAAAGATTTAAAATGCGTTTATCGGGGGCAACTGGATGATGCCAGACCCCAAAATAATATTCCAGTCACTGGAAAAGATATTCGTGCTGCACTTGATGCTATTTTAGCCGGACAACCGGTTAATACCAACCAGAAGCCAAGTATTGGTTGTAATATCAAGTGGAAATCATAAAGTAATTTAATCGAATTAAAACTTTAGCTATTCAATATAAATTATCAACTAACACGCTGATAGCATTAATAATATATTGTGAAACCGCAAATAAATAGCGATTATCAACAATAATAATTCTACCCGTTTGACCGGCATTGCTAGCCGCAATAGCCGGATTGCTTAACAACTGTTGATAAACTTTATCAAATTCACCTAATTGAGCATGGCTAATAATAAATTGAGGTTGCCAGCTTAAAATTTGTTCGTCACTGATTTCGACGTAGGATTCAATTCCTCGTTCAGCCGCAATATTAATCGCACCGACCAAGTTTACTATATCATCAAAAGTAGTATAACGACCGGCAGTATAATGGTCCAAACTATATGACATGACCCGAGGTGGTGGTACAGTGGTTGGGATCTGAGCTAAAATAGCTTGAATTTCACTATCCATTTGAGCAATTAGGTCAGCAGCCCGTTGTTCTTCGCCAATGGCATAACCGATGAGACGAATATTATTTTTAATTTCTTCAAGCCGTTGAAATTGACTAAGTCGTAAAATCGGTGCCGCTGAAGTTTTTAATAAGGCTAAGGTTTCTGCACGTGTGTAACTGGCTACCATAATTAAATCCGGTTGAAGGCTTAAAATTTGTTCAACATTATTACTCACGTATTGAGCGATCTGGCGTGCTGGTGCAATCACATTACTATATTGAGGATCGAGTGCTAAGGTACTGACGGCAATAATCCGTTCTAACGGACAGATCGCTAATAAAATCTCATCAGTAGCTAATGTTTGCGAAATAATCCGTTGGGGACGTTTAGGAATGATAAGTGTTTCACCAGTGGTGGTTAATAATTTTCGAGGAAAAGAGGTGGTTTTATCAGGTAATGGCGTTACCGGCGATGAAAAGGGATGGTGTACTAACCATTTTCCGCCAGCAAAGAAAATCGCCAGTACGATAACTAACAAAATTAAAATAATTTGAGAATGACGCATGTTTTAACTAAAATCAACGCTAGTATTTTGTTAGCTATTTAGTGAAACAAAATTGGACAGTTGATTATATCTGTTATAGACAGTACTGTAACCTGAATCCAACCGAAAACAAAGATAAATAGTTGTCTTTATTCAACATCTTTGCCATTATCTTACCTGAAATTGTTTTAATACTTCACGTAAGATTGGTCGAGTTATAAACTTGAGTTGAGCTGATGTTCATAAAGTCTTCAAGTTTCTCATGTGTCACGAAATTATTTGAATTTTATTGCTTTATCTTCTGTTCCTTTAAAATAACTTTGACAGACTATTGAAGCTAACATATAGCAAATAAGCATTTATTTATCCGCTTTATGTGAGCTTTGATTTTTTTGAATCAATTTCTATTTATTGAAAAGTAGGTACGCTGAGTTTTCATTTACAACATGCAGCAGTACATGTAGATTGGACATCGCAGTTCTCCTCCACTTTTTCTCGTTCCCACGCCCCAGCGTGGAAATGCGTATGGCACCACTAGAGCGGTGCGGTACAGTTAGCTAACACTGGAACATTAAGGTAGGCATTCCCAACAAGAAAATGGTTTGTTATGCTAATGACAAACGAATGACGTGCAATTCATGACGATGTTGCTCAGCCTGCCAAAGATCGTATTGGGTTTGTTGATTTAACCAACTTTCAGAAGAAGTGTTGAACGCAATTGATAAGCGTATAGCCATCTCCGGGCTTATACCAGATTTACCATTAATAATACTAGACAGGGTTTTCCGGCTAACTCCCAGCGCTTTAGCCGCTTCGGTTACCGATAAACCCAGTGGCACTAAACATAATTCTTTGATAATAATACCAGGATGTGGCGGATTGTGCATTAACATAAATAAACCTCAATGATAATCTTCATAATCAACTACTTCAGCATGTTCAGCCGTGAAGCGAAAGGTAACCCTCCAGTTACCACTTACTCTCACTGACCAAGTACCTGCTTTTTTTCCAGAGAGTTGATGTAGAAACAACCCTGGAAGGTTCATATCTTCAGGTGATGTTGAAGCATTTAAACGACCTAAAATTAATTGTAGTCGATTGGCATGCTTGAGTTGAATACCTGATTTTTGGCCAGTTTGGAAAAACTTCTCAAGACCCTTATGTTTAAAGCTTAAAATCATAGAAGCGGTGTAACCTTAATTATTACACCTAGCCACGTTATTCACCTAATACTTAGCCAGTGTTAGGATCACTGCTATTAAGTTAAGCATTTTACTTCCCCCTTTGACAAAGGGGGAGAGAGGGGGATTTAATCGGTTAATAGTCAAGCTTATCTTCACAGTAAGTATAGGTAGAATGGACATTCTTTAAAGATGCTTCTACCAAGGTGAAAGATAATTCATTGAGATCAGGCTGCAATAAAGTGGCACTATAAACAGGGATGGGATCACTATAACGACATATAGGAATTATGCCAAATTCGTAGTAGTCTACACAGGGAAGTGTTACTGTCCCATCTGGATAGGAATAAGTCGCATTCCTACAAGTGCTGTTTGGAGGTTGAACCGGTTGACCGTTATTATATAAAAATCTTCGTTGTCCGTTCACGTTGTTGAAGTCCAAACTAACTTGGTATGACAGCATTTCTCCAGTTGGGTTGCCATTATCAAACTGGGGAATATCTATAAAGGGGATAGTCAGCGTTTTTCCATCATAGGTAGCATGTTCTTCTTGTGGACAACTTTCATTGGAACAGGGTTCGGTCTTTTCAATTATTGTAGAAAGAGGTTCTAATTTTTTTACTCTTAAAACACCCTCACCATCTGTTTTGATATGTCTAACCTTGCCGGTTACCTTATTAGTAATAGAAAATATCTCATTAGGATAGCGGGTTCCAACTACCAGATCGATAAACTTTGGTGGGTTACTATTAACTGCTTTCACGTCTATATTGACTGTTTTGACTTTGCCACCTTCATCATCCGGATCAACATATACTTCAATACTAAGAGTATTGTCATGATAGATAACCTCGTTGACTTTCCCCCAAGTCATATCCCTTGGGAATTTTGGCCTAATATTAAGGCCATCTTCTTTAGCATCGATTCCCATGTAACCATATAGGAAGACTGTTGGAACAAGACCTGATTCGGGGAATTCGCCAATAATACCGAACTTCCATGTATCAATTATCTTGTCTCGTCCTACCGCACCTGGGAGTAAAGATCCGGGATCTCGTACAAGTTTATCCTTACCATATTCATTAGTAATTGCTGTCATTCTTTTATGAGCATCATTAGCACCAAGATATTTAAACCGAGCCATTATATCGTAAAAGCTAGTATAAAAAATTGCACCACCGTTTTCTAAGTGTGTACCATAGCTTGCGTTGGGAGGAAGACATTCTTCATCCCCATTAACCCAACTACAATATTCTCTACTAGTTTTACCCCTTCCTACTCGTACCCCACTATTGATGTCGTACCACCAATAGCCACTATCAGTAGGAGCATTCATTTCCCTTTCAATTGGTACTGTATTGGAAACAGGTGCAAATCCATATTTATATATATTAGAACCGGTTGTTCCTTTAGAAACATTAATTTTATTTCCAAAGCTGTCATATTCAAAAAAATTTTTAATATCTGAATTTATACTTCGCTTACCATCTAACCAATCATAAATAGATGAAGCCTTAGTCTTTGTTTTATTAACGTCAACAAATTCATTATCAACAAGTCCGTAATACATTGCCTCAAATTGAAGAAAAGTCATCCCAAAATCCACTTTAGTTCCATTCCTATCTTCACTACTGATATATCTTTCCTTGTCACTGTTACTATCCCAGAAAACTTCGTTAAATCTTTTCTTTACCTGCTCTGCAAGTGAGTCATAATCAGTATCAAGAAAAGATTTAGCAGCTTCTAAAGATTTTCCATCTGGTAACTCACCACGTTCTTGGAGCTTTCTCTTGATAGCTGCCATCGCTCGTAACGAAGCATAAAAGTAAATATTAAGGCTAGCACTACGATATCCAACTATATAGTTATCCCAGTAATCAACTGGTTGATGTTCTTCTCCTCCTGGAGTTTCTAGAAGACCTGATTTTCCGTTAAGGTTGTTTAGCTGGTAAAGCATTGCCCACATTATTTTTTGTAGGACAGTTCTACATGTTTTGTTATCCGGATTATTAACACATGCATTCAAAATATCAAAACCATCAGTCCACATCAGATAACGATAAACAGCAAGAATATACTTAGCATTTCCATCATAATGAAGATAATCACCAGTTGGCCAATTTTTGCTAATATCCCAACTCCATATGTATCCATTATCTTCTCCATCTTTATCCTGAGGGAAGTTAATAAGTTGAACTTTTTTAATATAATCACGATTACTAGGATAATCAGCGAAATGACCAATAGAATTCCATAAATATTTGAGCGTATTTGCCTCAAAGTATGTTGGCTGATTTCCTATCGTGGTAATTAATGCACTAAAATCGGGATCACAAATAATGCTGTTTACAGCACAAATCCCGTTACATATATAATTACTAGTAGTATTGTCCTTTGATTTACTATAACAAAGATAACCATGATAGGGATCGCTAACACATTGACTAGAGATCTTACATCCACACACATCGTCATCACTTCCCTTCTTAAGAGGAACAACATTACCAAAATTATCCCACAGACCATTAAGGCTATTGATAAATTCATCACCACCAGAGGTTTTAAAATCAGCGTAAAAAAGCTGATCAAACTTTTTATCCAAATTCAATAAATTTTGAAGATTCTTTTCATCTTCATCAGTACCACTACCACACGCATTAGTTAAACTAGGCATTAGAGGCACAATACTACCTACTAATAAATAACCCACTAAAACCAAAAATCTTCTGAGATATAACGTATAGCACATCATTAGTTGGCTCCTGCATTCATTAAGTACAAATTATCAAGCCACATACGAAGTTCATCAAAACTTTTATTACGTGATTTACAAGATTCTTGCGTACAACATTCATTATCTTCAGGGGGGCACTCGAATTCAGTATCATTATGATTCCCATAAAGGAGTAGATGATATTTACCCCCGTTACCACCACATCCTCCCATACACCGAGTTGGAGTACACTTAATATTTAAACTTTTAGCAATGTCATTTAGCGCTGTTTGTTGAGTGGTTCTAGCAGCTTGTTCTGCTGGAGTTAAATCTTCTGGATATTGTTGGGTGACTAATTGCGTTAAATCCTCTGATGTCAGTTCAGTTTTATCTGGGAACAAATTGTCAACATGAGTTTTCCAATCTGAATCACCAGATAAGGCTAAACAAAAAGCTAAAGACTGCTGAAAAGGAACGACAGTATCTCTCATCCCATGTACTGCAAAAAATGGAGGTAACCCGGCGGTCGAAATTGCTCTTGCCGGAAAAGAATTTTGTGAGATCGCATTGGTGTTATTTAGAGAGATAAAACGATCGAGCAAATCTTCAAAAGGATTATAACTTTCTCCTTCGGAAGAACAGCTTTTTATTTTGGAACTAGCTGTATAGTAAGCATTTGTATCAACAAAATTAACCGGCGCTCCTAAAATAACCACTCCACTAACCTTATCAGGCTTTTTAAAAGCTAACCAAGTTGCTAGATGCGCACCAGCAGAGAAACCAAATAGCGCTATTTTTTCTTTATTTGGGTTGTAAGCGGTAAATTGATAAACTGTTTCTAATGCATCCCCAACATCTTTAGTAACTTCCTCCCAAGAGGCGTTTTTACAAGGAATTGGAACATTAGATTGCGTGGCCGGTTGTTCCTCATTAGGAACCAAGCGATATTCTGGTACAGCAATCAAGTAACTGGTATTCGTACCGTCCCCAACTTTAAGAAATCTTTTAAGATATTCGTAAGAAACTAGGTGATCGGTACCATCTGCATACCAGCCACTATACCAACCACCGCCATGTAATGCCATAAGTGGATGATGGGTTTTTCCCTGAGAAATATAAACTTTCATGTGCAGTTCACATTGACTATCGCCATCAGGAATTGATTTGTATACAGTATATTCGGTAGAAGATCCTAATCGACTACTTCTGACTTGTTTAGTCGCTTGGTGTAGTAACATTTCTTGAGCATAGCTAAAGCTAGATACTAACATAAGCATGAAAATACTGGCCATCTTATTCAAACTCATAACTTTCCCCATTATGTATCGTTAATTCTCAAATAGCTAAATTTAACCTAGAATTAGTATGTAATTCAATACCTTTTCCAAAATAAAACGAGATAGCAGTATGAAACAAGGGTGACAGCAAATTAAGATATTGAAGCAATCAAATCAACACAAAAATGAGTAGCTATAACACACTCGGAAGGCAGTTTAGGTAATAAATCTGGTATCCCTAAGTATTGTTAATTATCTTCCTTTATCTCCTATTTAAGTCGATGAGTTTGATAAAGACGGCTAAACCCAATTGGTAGAGCAGTTTTTGAAGTTGAAGTAAGCTGACTAGAAAAGAAATTAACATTAAAACCCGTATTAAAATTAATTTCACTGCGATTGGCATTGACTTCCAATGAAGTTGGACGACTCGCGGTTAAAAAAGCCCCACAAGCTTCACCAATATCACAAATCAAACCATCATTATTGAAATCAGTACCGGCAATAATCAGGTAAGTTCCTTGAGGAACTTGATCAAATTGATAAGAATAAATTCCTTGGATTGCCGAAGTGGTGATTTCCTGAATGGTTTCTGAAGTTTGGGGATTAATAAGCAAAACATAATGGAACCCAGCATTACCCGTCGCATTGGGATCGCCAACCTGCCAAATAACAGGGATTTTAACGATGTTGGCATTAGTTATAACTGTAATCGTCGTGGAAAAAGTACCCATTGCTAAATTAGCACGGTTTAGCTTAACAACATATTCTCCTAAACCCCTGCCTTCAATCGTTAACACCCCCCCAGCAGAATCTGCAAAAATATTTTCGATTTGTAATTCACCACTGCCGCTGTTATCAAGAGCAAGTATTAATTGACTTTGATCTAAACCAAAATTGAGAGAAGTGGGATTAACAACTAAAAAAGGTGGAGGTGGTTCCGGGGCAACGCCACCATTTAACTCAATTGCTGCTGATACGGCTTTTTGTGCATTTAATAACCCATAACCAAATTGGTTATCTCGTCCCGGCGAACCTAAATCATCCGTGATTTTGCCGCTGCGTAATAAGTTATCGAAGTCTAATGGTGTTAAATTTGGGTTAACCGCTTTCATTAAGGCCATGACACCGGCAACATGAGGGCTAGCCATCGAGGTACCCATCGAAACATCAAAGGTAAATCGAATTTGGGGATTGTTCGTTGCTGTACCGATTTCATGCCCCACGGTGCTGAGAATACCATCTGGCATCCCATCACCATCAACATCTGGGGTTTGATCGCCACCTGGTGCCATGACATCCAGATAATCACCAAAATTGGAATAAGAAGCGCGTTGTTTATTAATATCAATTGCACCCACCGAGATAACTCCATCTAAAGAAGCGGGATAATAAGGAATATTAGTACCTTCATTACCAGCAGATGCAACGATCATGATGCCGGCTTGACGAGCTTGAGTCATTACCTGTTGAAAACCGAGTGAAACATCCGGTCCACCCAAACTGAGATTAATAATCTGAGCGGGTTGTGGTGGCACAGTACCCGAATCATTCGGTAATCCAGCCGCAAAGCGGATGGCTTGTTCAATGTCATAATCTGAACCTATCCCATTTTTACCCAGAACCCGTAGTGGCATAACTTTAGTTAACCAACCAATCCCAGCAATACCTTGATTGTTATTAGTGACAGCGGCTATCGTGCCAGCCACATGGCTACCATGAAAAGAACTACCACCCGATAATCCATCACCCGGATCCGCCGGATTAGGATCAATACCATCACCATCTTGAGATATTCGTGAATCCCTAACAAAATCATATCCGGAGATAAGATTACCCTTTAAATCCGGATGATTTAATAAGGCACCGGAATCAAGAATGGCAACAATAATTGTTGGATCTCCCACAGTGATATCCCAAGCAGATGGCAAATTCATGATCTTCAGATTCCATTGATGGGGATACAGTTCATCATTCGGTTGCGCGAAACTTTGCCATTGATAATTAGGACTGGCTTCAAGAATATCGGCGCGGTGGCGTAATTGTTTGATCAGCATTAAAGTTTCATATTTAGCTTGTAATTCTGGGCTAGCAAATTTAAATTCCGGAGCCGCTAACTGATAAGATTGATCGTGGTCAACCTGAAATAACATACGTCGCGACGTATCTAATGATTGAGCCTGCCATCCGAGACTATTCATAACACTTTGTGCTTGATAGAGATTATCGGGGGATAACTGCACAATCACTTCACCGGGTCTAAATTGATCACTTAAACGCATCCCATTTGAAGTTAAGGCAATATCTTGACCGATACTTAAAACATAATTAGAGGCACCTTGGTAAGCTCTTACTTGGATAAAATAGTGTCCTGTTGCAGCGACTTTAAAACCTTCTACATCTTGGTCACTGGTTGAGGCATTGATTACAACATTATTGGAATCTAACAAAAATAAGTCGACATCGTTTCTTCCTAAATCCTCACTGGCTACAAATAAGTAAATAATTTGCCCAGCACGCAAATCGACTTCATAATAATCGTCAATATCTCCCGTTCGTCTAGAATACCCACTTGGACCTTGAAAGGGTTGATTGACATAACCGCCTAAAATAACCGGATTAGGTAGTTTTTGTGCTGTCTCTCTATAATTATTATTAGTTACCAGTGGTTGGTTATCATTAACATCATTATCAGTTGCAGTATTATTGGCAACTAAAATATGCCCGCTGAGCGTAAAACCAGTAGAACTCTCACTAGAAGAATCTGCAGAATCGCTACTATTATTACAAGCGGCGATACTCAGGAGAAGAAATATAATTACTAATCGATTATGTTTTAATAACATAACAAATACCTTCTGGACAGAGAAGGCGTTATTCTAATGCTTTTCTGCAGACAGCAGAAGTAGGATGGATATATCAGGTTATCAATTATCAATTGTTAAATTCAGGAAATGGTGGGCCAAATGCCGTGTAAGTCGCAGAACTTAGAACGTTTGACATTCCCACGCCGAGCGTGGGAACGAGAAAAATCACCTATTGTCCACCTCTAACCGGCCACACATAGTAGTTGGCCGACGCCTTAACGAATGCGGGACGGGGTTTGTAACCCCGTCCCTAATGTTTGGTGCAATATCCCCCCATCAAACCTTCAGACGGGGTTATAAACCCCGTCCCGCTAATGTCACGCTAACTTACAAACCCCGTCTGGCGGGGGAACGTTTCGGACGGGGTTGCAAGCTCCGTCCCGCTAACTTACAAACCCCGTCTGGCGGGGCTTCATTTAGATTACAGCCACTACTCACTCCCGGACCACTCGTCGGCCCTCGAAAGGGTTTTAATTCCGGTTCCGCTCCCGTTTTTAACCGCTCACAGATGTCATTGACGCTATACATCGCACTACTCATACTACCCGGCGGACCCGGCGGTTCTAAACTACCCGCTAGTGTAGGCTGATTAAAATCATCATTAACCAAAAATTAAGTCGAATCATTTTCATTAGTTTGTCTCCACAACAGTTGGTTTATTCTGAATCACCTCACCATCAGCCCATCAATTAAACCAAGGAAGTCCAACAAAAGTTAAGATTAGATGTTAGAGTTCGCCGGCTCACGCCAACTGACATGGGCTAACGAAGGAAGTCTAACAGAAATTAAGCAAGGTAGGGTGCGTTAGCGCAGCGTAACGCACCTTTCCTTGGAACTGAGCAATACAACAATGGATTATTATTCAAGGAGTTGGTGCGTTACGGCTGACACCTAACGCACCCTACTTGCTACTCATGTCTCCCAGCGGACCTGGTGAGTCCACAGGGCTTGCTGCCAACAGCGATGTACTTAAACACATCAGAGAGACTATTAACTTCAGATCAGGACGGAAATCACACATACTATTTATTCCTCTAAATTCAATATTATCACTAATACCTTGAAAACTAAGAGTAGTATAGTTGAGGTAGCACTAAGGAGTTACTTCGTCAGGAGTTACTATTGGCTCTGACAATGCATTTTCTGTATCTACCGGCAGTGGACTATCCTCCTCTTCTTCTTGTTGTAACTCGATGGTGTATTGAACTAACCAATTGTTGATACCTTCTAAATCTTTTATATTCAATATGCCCACTGCTTGCTTAAGTCGTAAAGTATTTAATACATAATCGTAACGAGCACGGGAATAATCCCGTTGTGCAGCTAATAAATCCCGTTGTGCATTAACAACATCTACTGAGGTTCGCGTGCCCGATTCAAAACCGATTTTTATCGCCTTCAAAGCCGTTTCTGTTGAAATTAGCGCCTGTTTCAATGCTTTGGCTCGACTGATATTAGCTAACAAGGTTAAAAAAGCTTGGCGGGTTTGTAGCTCAATATTCCGTCGCTGTTGTTCCATTTGTTCTAAGGCTTGAATATGTCGTTGTTTAGCTTCACGCACTCGAGAACGAATCGCTCCACCTTCGTATAAAAAATAGTTGAGTTGTACGCCAATCGTATTTTCGGTAGTTAGCGT
The DNA here is from genome assembly GCA_012032555.1 of Thioploca sp. GTDB lineage: Bacteria > Pseudomonadota > Gammaproteobacteria > Beggiatoales > Beggiatoaceae > Thioploca. The sequence continues at coordinate 13,962 of JAAUSR010000069.1, read as the reverse complement.
GTTAGGTGTATCATTTCCACGCAAAATATCACCATAACGATGTTGTCCTACCAAGTCGACTGTTGGTAGATGAGCGGCACGCTGTTTCTCGATTTCCTGCCGAGCCGTTTCAACGGCATACTGAGCCGATTGCAGTTGAGGGTTTTGTTTAAACGCAACTTCAGTCCAAGCTTCCACATCTTTAGGTTGCGGATCTAATAAGGGTGCATCAGCATTTAAAAAAGCTAAAGCGCGATGATAATGTCCGGTTATTTCTCGTAATCCTTCAAATGCATTATCTAATTCATTTTGCGCTTGAATTTCTTCCGCCACCGCCAAATCATAACCGGCTCGTGCTTCTTGGACATCGGTGATAGCAATTAAGCCGACATCAAATCGTTGTTGAGCTTGCTCCCATTGACGTCGAAAGGCTTTTTTAGCACTTCCGGCAAATTTGAGATTATCATAAGCCGCTAAGACAGTAAAATAGCGTTCAGCTACTCGTTCTAGTAATTGTTGTTTAGCACTCTCATAATTAGCTTCCGCTTGGCTAATCTGGCTATCAACCTGTTCCAACTGGATTTGCCGATCATGTTGGTACAGTGCATAGTTCAGCGAAACATTATAGCCAGCATTGGTATTTTCAATACTATCGCCATGCATCCAATCTTGAGTTCGCCACGCTTCAGTAACATTACCCCCTAAAGTAACTTGAGGTAATAGAAGGGCACGAGCTTGCGGTTGCTTTTCTAAGATCGCGAGGCGTTCTTGATTAACAATTTTGAGTTGTGGATCTTGTTGTTCAGCTAATTGATAAATTTCCAGCAAGGTTTCCGCTTGAAGAAAAGACGAGCTGAATAAGTAATATATGAATATTAATAATTTTTTACGCATATTGGTTATCAGTTGTCAGTTATCAGTTATCAGCTATTCATTTTAATAAACGGTTAGTTATTATCAAATAACCGTTATCTGTTATCACGTAATTTTTATCAAAAAATATTCAATCATTAATCAATTACGTTAATGGATAACGGATAACGGACAACTGATAGCTGAAATCTTACAGAACAAAACGTTGGGTTGAATTAGCACCGAGAAGAGGAGGTAATACCGTTTCAAATAATAGCTCTTGGTTAGTTTTAGTTTGACTGATTTTGGTAATCAATTGTGCTTGCATAATCGGTTCTTCACCAACGATAGCAAACAAACAACCACCTTCCTCTAATTGGTCTTGAAAATGAGAAGTTAATACCGGAACTGAACCGGTTAACACAATCACATCATAGTTAACATTTGTATTCCAACCGTTAATCGCATCACCGACTTGTAACGTAACATTGTTAATATTTAAAGCTTTTAATTTGACCTCTGCCGCCTGAATAAACTCAGGAAATATGTCTACACTATTAACATGGTTAGCTACTTTAGCTAATAATGCGGTCAAGTAACCACTACCCGTTCCAATTTCCAAGACAGAATCATTGGGATTCAGTCGCAGAGCTTGTAATAACCGCGCCTCAACTTTGGGTGACATCATGACCTGACCTTGTGCTAAAGGAATATTAATGTCAGCAAAAGCTAATTTACAGTAATCTTGAGGTACAAATTGTTCTCTCGGTACGCTAGCTATTAAATCTAAAGTCCGCTGATCCAACACATCCCAAGGACGAATTTGTTGTTCAATCATATTAAAGCGGGCTTGTTCAAAATTGAATGGCGACATAGTCCCTTCCTAAAGTAAATGATCTTGCAAATAACGACAGTATTATATAGTGTTATTTATTTAAACGGCTAGGGGTGCCCAAGTGGGCTGAGAACATACCCTTTGAACCTGAACCGGATGGTACCGGCGTAGGGAAGCACATACTAACCTGTTTCTCTTGCGCTGGATATGATTTTCTTAATTAAATCAGTTAGCGGTTAACCGTTATCAGTTATCAATAATAGCTTAACCTAATAGCTAATTAATAAGCATGAGTTGATAACGCTCACTTAATAATTAATAACCAGGAAATATGATAACTGTTCACTGATAGCTGATAACTGATAAAGGTAGTAATTAATTATGAGCGCAATACCTCAAGCTATTTTAACTCAAATTACGCAACTTGATCCGACTGCAACTCAACCTTTTCCACAGTCACAAAAAATTTATGTGACCGGCAGCCGCCCCGACATTCGGGTACCCATGCGGCAAATTACCTTAGCGGCTGAAACCATAAATCCCGCTGTGGTGGTATATGATCCGTCGGGTGCCTACACGGACCCGCAAATCAATATTGATGTGTGTCAGGGCTTACCTAAAATGCGCCAAGCTTGGATAGCACAACGAAATGATACCGAGGAATTATCAACCATCAGTTCTCATTACGGTCAACTCCGTCGTGCTGATCCGCAATTGCAGGCATTACGTTTTCCCGGTAATCATCAACCACGTCGTGCGAAAGTTGGTCACCAGGTAACTCAAATGCACTACGCTCGCCGAGGAATTATAACACCCGAGATGGAATTTGTGGCAATTCGAGAAAATCAGCGGTTAAATGAGATCCGTGATACGCAATTGTTAAATCAGCATCCTGGTGAAGCCTTTGGTGCCGCAATACCGAAAGAAATTACCCCCGAATTTGTTCGTGATGAAGTTGCTCGTGGACGGGCCATTATCCCAGCTAATATTAATCATCCAGAATTAGAACCCATGATTATTGGGCGTCACTTTCTGGTTAAAATTAATGCGAATATTGGTAATTCGGTAACAACCTCATCTATTGCGGAAGAAGTAGAAAAAATGGTATGGGCTATTCGTTGGGGTGGTGATACCGTGATGGATTTATCTACTGGCAAAAATATCCATGAAACCCGCGAATGGATCTTACGCAATTCACCAGTGCCTATTGGTACGGTACCCATTTATCAAGCTTTAGAAAAAGTTGATGGTCAAGCAGAAGAATTAACTTGGAAAATTTTCCGTGACACCTTAGTCGAACAAGCCGAACAAGGGGTTGATTATTTTACCATTCACGCCGGGGTTCGTCTCGCTCATATTCCCCTTACCGCTAACCGGTTAACCGGCATTGTTTCCAGAGGGGGTTCAATTATGGCTAAATGGTGTTTGGCTCATCATCAAGAAAATTTTCTCTATACCTATTTTGCGGAAATTTGTGAAATCATGAAGGCTTATGACGTGGCATTTTCATTGGGTGATGGCTTACGCCCTGGTTCCATCGCCGATGCCAATGATGTTGCTCAATTTGCTGAATTAACCACATTAGGAGAACTAACCCAAATCGCGTGGCAACACGATGTTCAAGTGATGATAGAAGGTCCCGGTCATGTCCCTATGCATCTCATCCGCGAAAATATGGAAAAACAACTTCAAATTTGTCATGAAGCGCCATTTTACACTTTAGGTCCTTTAATTACCGATATTTCTCCAGGCTATGATCATATTGCTTCTAGCATTGGTGCAGCGATGATCGGTTGGTATGGTTGCGCCATGTTGTGCTATGTTACCCCTAAAGAACATCTGGGTTTACCGAATAAACATGACGTGCGTGAAGGCATTATGGCCTACAAAATTGCTGCTCATGCCGCTGATCTCGCTAAAGGTCATCCTGGTGCCCAATTGCGTGATAATGCGATTTCCAAAGCGCGGTTTGAATTTCGTTGGGAAGACCAATTTAACTTAGGCTTAGATCCTTTACGAGCACAATCTTTTCACGATGAAACGCTACCTAAATCTTCAGCCAAAACTGCTCATTTTTGCTCCATGTGTGGCCCACAATTTTGTGCCATGAAAATCACGCAAGATGTCCGCGATTATGCCCAACAAAAAGGCATCCCCGATCTCAAGCAAGCTATCGCTACCGGACTACAAGAAAAAGCAACAGAATTTAACACGCAAGGTGGCAAAATTTACCAATCAACGTAGATCATAACTAAAAATGGAATAATTTCAGGGCAACAAGGGATGGCAACCCCTTGTTACCAAAGTATAACGATTTATTTGAACAACTTATGATAATCGGTTTAGGAATTGATATTATTGAACCCGCTCGTATTCACCAGGGCATTGACAAATATGGTGAAAAATTTTTACAGCGTTTATTTACAGAACCGGAAATAGCTCTGTGTCAACGTTATCATTATCCAGTTGAACATTATGCGGGCAAATTTGCGGTTAAAGAAGCCTTTATGAAAGCCATTGGCACCGGCTTAACTCAACACGTCACTTTCAAAGACATTGAAGTACTTAATCGCGACAGTGGCGCACCCTATCTAGTGACACGGGGCACAGCCGCTAAAATAGCAGCACAATTAGAAGTGACTCACATCCATGTCAGTTTATCGCATGTGAAAACGGTAGCAGCGGCAGTGGTGATATTAGAAAAATTAATCTAACCCAAGTTCGATATTAAAGATAAAGACTAGAGATTATATTTGGGAGAAATAAAAAATAATCCCTCGTTCCCACGCTCCTGCGTCATTGCCCTTAAATCTTGTCCACCTCTCCCGCTGGGAGAGGGTGAGGGTTCGCTCTACCCAACCTACGCACTGCTTGAAAAATCTTTTCCAATTAGCTAGTCCCTCCCGCCATAAATAAGTTATATTAGTCAATATCAGGAGAGGCTTACCAATATAAGTCCACCGAAAAGGCTTAGCCAAATTTTGATTAAAGAACGCCATAAAAGAAAGCATACGTTGTTTGAGTTCTTCAATTGAAGCAAAGCTACCGCGCTTAAGTAAACGGCGAGTCAGAATCCCAAACCACATCTCGACCTGGTTATGGTGCATAGAATGCACCCTACCGGGCTTTGAGAACTTTACGTAACTCGGGCTGTATTTGGCAAAGACCAGAATGAATTTTATCTGCTAATTTTTTAACTGAACTTATCGTTTCTCAATGCACTATGAAACTGATATTAATTATAACTAAAAATTGATAGGTGGTGAGCCTTCAATTCTTTAAAGCTAGCTTAAGATAATTAGATAATCTAAGATAATTTCATTAATTCTAGTCCAGTTGGTGTTAACTTAAATCAGTAACGCCATGTAGCACCACGACAAAAAATGATTTAAATATTCAAACCAATCACGCCGGCACTTTGTTTTCAAAATTGACTTTGAATAAGCTAGATTTCGTTTCTCAATCCAGCCTATTTGTGCTTAAATAGCAATAACACTGGAGCATGGAAATGAGAAAACGAGGAATAACTGATTATGCTACCCGAACTTAAACCCATTCCTATCAAAGATAGAATTTCTCTACTCTTTTTAGAAAAATGCCAAATCGATGTTGTTGACGGTGCCTTTGTCGCTATAGATGTCACTGGCATTCGCACCCATATCCCGGTAGGTAGTATAGCCGCCATCCTGTTAGAACCCGGAACACGCATTTCCCACGCCGCGGTTGCACTAGCCGCTAAGGTAGGAACTTTGCTGGTATGGGTTGGTGAAGCTGGGGTGCGTTTATATGCTTCTGGTCAACCTGGTGGTGCTCGTTCAGATAAATTACTTTACCAGGCTAAATTAGCATTGGACGATATAGCACGATTAAAAGTCGTTAGAAAAATGTACGAACTTCGTTTTGATGAAGCGCCACCTGCTAAAAGAAGTATTAAACAACTGCAAGGTTTTGAGGGAACTCGTGTAAAAGAAATGTACAAGCTCATGGCAAAACGCTACGGGGTAGTTTGGAAAGGACGTCAATATGATCCTAAAGATTGGGCAGCTGGTGATCTGGCTAACCAATGTATTAGTGCCGCTAATGCTTGTTTATACGGCATTACTGAAGCAGCAATCTTGGCAGCCGGTTATGCACCGGCGATTGGTTTCTTGCATAGTGGGAAACCTTTAGCTTTTGTATATGACATTGCTGACATTTTTAAATTTGATACGGTTACGCCGATTGCGTTTAAGATTGCTGCAAGACGTCCTCCCGAACCGGAACGTGAAGTACGTTATGCCTGTCGTGAGATATTTCGTACTAAAAAAGTTCTGGAAAGAATTATCCCACTAATAGAAGAAATCTTAGCGGCTGGCGAATTGGAACTTCCTAAACCTTTTGAAGAAGCGGTTGCAGTTGCTATTCCTAATCCGGAGAACTTGGGTGATGTTGGTCATCGTAGTTGAAAGTGTACCACCACGATTGCGAGGCAGATTAGCGATCTATCTCATCGAGATTCGTGCGGGTGTTTATATTGGTAACCCTTCGGCTAAAGTAAGGGATTTACTCTGGAAATATGTCGAAGCCGGTATTGAGGAAGGCAATGCTGTTATGGCTTGGACGACTAATACCGAGAGTGGTTATGATTTCAAAACCTTGGGAAATAATCGTCGTCTACCAGTAGAAATGGACGGCTTAAAATTAGTTGCCTTTTATCCGATGGAAGAGAATTCTCAATTAACTGATTTGGAAGATTAAAAGTATTTTAGTCGGAATTTGGGTTTGGTAGAATAAAAAAGCAAACTCGGTTTAAAATATAACTTATTAATTTATAATAAATAAAAAAATTGAAATTGTCGTGAAAAAGTCAAAATAATTTGGTAGAATTTAGAGCGTACTTTTTACGATTAGAAAACAATTAGTTGTAATTAGTATGTTCCCCGCGTGAGTGGGGGTGAACCGTCGATCTGTTCCCCTTCTTTTTGTACCTGAACATGTTCCCCGCGTGAGTGGGGGTGAACCGGAGTTAGCCCGTGTAGGTTGGCGTGAACTTGCGAACTCCAACATTCAAATTCACTTCTTGTTGGACTTCCTGCGTCAATCCAACCTACATGAGCTACTTAGCGCATCTTATGATTGTTTACCGACCCTTGAGGTTGAGACCTATTTGCCCACCCTACCAAGCTAAAACACCGTAGTTAAAAACCAATCTAGTAACAAATAATCACCAATCACCCTAAAAAAGGAAACTACTATGCAACCAGCAACTTTTGCCAATTTGGTTGAACAAGTTCAACAATTGTCAACCGATGAAAAACAAGAACTTTGGCGACTATTGGAAAAATATCTGCTTGAAGAGCGGCGGAATGATATTTTTTGTGCTTATCAAGAAGCACGAATGGTTGAGGATACCCTAGAATTTTCAAACGATATTCATTCGCTGAAAAAACGTTTCCACGTATGATAAAAATTGCTTTTAGCCCGGTATTTGAGCGTAGCTTTCGTAAACGTTTCAAAGGTAAAAGGCATTTGCAAGAAAGATTCTGGCAACGGGTGGAAATATTTCTTGAAAACCCGTTTGACTCGCGCTTGAGAACACATAAACTAACCGGTAATTTGAAGGAATTGTGGAGTTTCAGTGTCGAATACGATACACGGGTGGTTTTCTACTTTGTAACGGATGAAAAGGTTGTATTTGTGGACGTCGGTACGCATGATGAGGTGTATTAGCCAAGCCCGTGTAGGTTGGCGTGAGCTTGCGAACTCCAACATTTAAATTCAATTCTTGTTGGACTTCCTGCGTCAGTCCAACCTACGTGGGCTAACCTTCAAAGTCGTGTACTATTAAAATATTTTTATTCTGAAATGAACATAACACCTTCACTATATTCTTTTTGGGGTAAGGCGAATTCCAATCATACTCCTAACATACCAACCTCGGTTCATCCTGCCCTTTGCCACATGCTTGATGTCGGTTTAGTCAGTCAGGCGTTACTTGAACAAACTTCAGCGACGCTTAATGAGTTGTTGTTACGTCATCTCCACGGTTCTGTAACTGAGAAAATCAAGTGGCTAGCTTTTATCGTAGCTTTGCATGATTTGGGTAAAATTTCGCCCGGTTTTCAGGCTAAACGTCGAGACTTAATTCAATCATTACCGGACGAATTTGCTTTTAGTGTTCATGGCGATGAACCCGATCATGGTCGAGTGACGTTCAATACGTTACCCGAGTTATTGGAATCGATGAATCTGTGCTCACGTCCAGTGGGTAAGCTGTTAGCACGCACTATTGCCGCTCATCATGGACAGTTTCATGCCGTGCAAAATCGTCAAAAACGCAAAAACTCTGGGCAGGGCGCATGGAATACCACTCGAACGGAGATCGTTAAGGCATTATTAACGGTATTTGAATTACCTCTACAACCAATTCCTTGGAATACCGATTTAACAACAGATTTTCTCATCACTTTAGCTGGATTAACGACAGTAGCCGATTGGATTGGTTCTGATGCAAGTCAATTTGACTATGTGGGTGATACTTTACCACTCGATTTAAGTCACTATGCCAAAACTCGTTTAAAAATAGCGCGCTGCTTAGTTAAACAATTACACCTTAAACAACCAACGGTGATTTCAACGGTGGCGGGTGATTTTAAGCAATTGTTTGCTTTAGAGAAACCTAATGAATGTCAGCAAGTCAGTTTAGCCATTGCTCAACAATTAGCCGGCGCTGCTAGCTTGATAATTATCGAAACGCCGATGGGCAGTGGGAAAACTGAAGCAGCCTTAAATGTAAGTGATTGGTGGTTACGCGCTATGGGTGCCGAAGGCATTTATTATGCGTTACCCACTCAAGCCACGGCGAACCAATTATTTAAACGGGTAGAACAATTCATTTCTCGTAATCCTGCTATTGAAGCCGGGGCGGAGTTACATTTATTACATGCTTATGCTGAACTTCAAGACCATTACCAGCAGTTGCAATTGATGGCTATCGATAATGATGAATCGGCTACAGTTAAAGCTTCGCATTGGTTTATTTCTAAAAAACGGGGGTTATTGTCACCCTTTGCAGTTGGTACCGTAGATCAAGCTTTATTAGGGGCATTACAAGTTAGACATCTATTTGTACGTTTATATGGTTTAGCCGGTAAAGTGGTGATTATTGATGAAGTGCATGCTTATGATACTTATACTTCTAAACTTCTGGATCGCTTATTAACGTGGTTAGCATATTTAAATACCTCCGTGATTTTATTATCGGCTACCTTACCGGAAAAACGTCGGCGAGAATTGCTGCAAGCTTATGTACCACAACTTGCTTTAGCGGCTCAGCCTCAATATCCCGGGGAATTGGCGTCAATCGGCACGGACAACAATTCATTCAAGCGGTAAAAACGCCGACTAAAACTATCCAACTCGAATTAATCCGAGCACCGCTGGCAATTCGTTGGGAGGCGATTGGTCAAATTTTAGTTACTCAATTAAATCAAGGGGGTTGTGCTGCAATCATTTTGAATACGGTTACTGAAGCCCAAGCGTTATTTAGCTATCTACAAAAACAGATTAGCCCACTACTGCCTAACACCCCGTTAGTATTATTTCATGCTCGGTTTCCTTTGCAACAGCGGCTGGTATTAGAAGATAAATTGGCGCAATTATTTGGCAAACACGGTCAGCGTCCACCAACTGCAATTGTCGTGGCGACGCAAGTTTTAGAACAAAGTTTAGATGTTGACTTTGACTTGATGATCACAGCATTAGCACCAATTGATTTAATGCTGCAACGTGCTGGACGATTACATCGGCATGATAATCCCCGTCCCACGCCACTAGCACCAGCGATTTTATATTGTTTACAAGCAGATTTAACCGTAAAAACCCCACAATTTGGCTTGAGTGCTGAGGTTTATGAACCGATTACTTTACTTAAAACTGCTTTGGTTTTAGAAAATTATGATCATCAAGCGCTTAGCTTACCAGCGGCTGTTAGTGATTTAATTGAATCCGTTTATGGTTCCAAAGCAATTCATTATCCTGAGAATTTAACCAATACGGCTGAAGATTGGGAAATGCTTGCTCACGGCTTAGCTAAACAAGTTAAATTTATTGCCCAGGAAAATAGTTTACCGCCACCCACCGAAGAAGATTTCTTTGAGCAATTAGCTGATGTCATGGATGATGATGATATAGTTCATAAAACTCAAACCCGTCTAACTCGTCCAAGTATTACCATCATTGTCTTACACCAAATTCACCAGCAAGTTTATCTCGATGCGGCTGGAACTCAACCGATTAATTTAGCCGCTAAGCATAAACCGTCTCCGGAACTGACTAAAGCATTACTGCTTAATAGTGTCACGATTAGTCACCCCGGCTGGTATAATTACTTTTATGCCGAAACGGAATTACCACCGGGCTGGAAACAATCCCCGGTATTACGCTACTGTCGAGCAGCGTTATTTGAGAATAATCAGTTAATTAACAATTCCACCGAAATACTTAATATTGACCTCGAATTGGGACTCATTTTTAACTGAGGTAGCCTAGCCTAGTAGCCTAGTAGGGTCGGTGTAACGTAGTGAAACCGACCATTTGAAATATCAATAATGGTCGGTTTCGCGTTGCTGCACCGACCCTACAGCTACTAAAACACCATGGTTAAAAACCAATCCAGTAACCAATAATCACCGGTCACCCTAAAAAAGGAAACCACTATGCAACCAGCAACTTTTGCCAATCTGGTTGAACAAGTTCAACAATTGTCAACCGATGAAAAACAAGAACTCTGGCAACTATTGGAAAAATATCTGCTTGAAGAGCGGCGGAACGATATTTTGTGTGCTTATCAAGAAGCACGAATGGTTGAGGATACCCTAGAATTCTCAAACGATATTCATTCGCTGAAAAAACGTTTCCACGTATGATAAAAATTGCTTTTAGCCCGGCATTTGAGCGTAGCTTTCGTAAACGTTTCAAAGGTAAAAGGCATTTGCAAGAAAGGTTTTGGCAACGGGTGGAAATATTTCTTGAAAACCCGTTTGACTCGCGCTTGAGAACACATAAACTAACCGGTAATTTGAAGGAATTGTGGAGTTTCAGTATCGAATACGATACGCGGGTAGTTTTCTACTTTGTAACGGATGAAAAGGTTGTATTTGTGGACATCGGTACGCATGATGAGGTGTATTAGTAAAATTAGGGTGGGCAAAAGCCAAGCATTGCCCACCATATCCGTGGGTGGGCAAAATGCCGTGTCAGTCGTCTGCCCAAAATAAGCACATTGGACGGCATTTCGCCCACCCTACTTGGCTTTGCTTTTGCGCACCCTACCCGGCTGGCTTTGAATAGGACTACTTGCGACTTTGGGATAATGTGACATTGTCAAGTTATTTTTTAAGAGTACAATTAATTAAAGTTGTTATTGTTTTGCATTAACAACCTAACGCGATGTGCAACTTTATTTTATAACTCATTGATTGTGAATAATACGTTATTTTAATGTGGTTAAATTTAGTTGTTTAAAATTAAATCTTTATAAAAAGTTGCGCCCGGCGTAACCTATGAACGCTATATACTATACTTAAGGTGAAGTATTATGTATAAAAATATTTTCGCGCATAGATCACTTGCAATAGCAGTACGTAGGCTGGGTTGAGGAACGAAACCCAGTCAGCCAAGTAGGGTGTGCGAAATGCCGTCCAAGAGGTTTAATAGGGGTATGAAACTTACACGGCATTTTGTCCACCATCAATGGGGCACGGTGCGGGGAAAGGGTGGGCAACGCTTTGCCTTTACACCCTACCTGGCTTGGGCTATTGATGAAATAGCCAAGCTAAGTCAAGCACAAAAAGGTTAGCAAATATTTCCTTAACATGATTACTGAGAATGAAATTGACGATATCATCAATGGTCATTCATGCCCCTCTCAAATCCCATTGGAATGGGGAGGTGGACAACCTAATAAAAAGAAACCGGGTCGCCGCTGGGAAGATCCAAATAACGATGGGAACGGTGTTAGAATAGATAAAGGAGATCCTGAAAGTCAATGGCCTTCACAACGTGAATCACATGTTGTGGTAAGAACAAGAGGTCGTATCTTAAGGTCAGACGGTCAACCTATTGAGTTACTCAAACCGAGTAAAACGCCAGAAGCTCACATTCCACTAAAAGATTGGTTGAAGTGGAAAACGTGGCACTCACCATAACCTATTAAAGAGGATTATCATGATACGTTTTCCTCATTTACGACAGGAACTGATAGAAACTTTGCAAACTTTGGCCGATTCAGAATATCAGCAACAGGCCTGGGTTGAACGAAATGTTCCTAAGGGAATGGAAGATTCCTTTGATATTGCGATACATTTTCTTTATGATGATACGCACTTGGCAGATAATCCCGAAATCACTGTTGGTCTGATATTGGAAAAGTCCGAAGAAGTTCCTTTAATTAAGGCACTTATCGAGGCACTTGATCACGTATTTGAGGCTTTGGGTTTAGAAGCAACGGATGAAGAATATATCAATTGTCCTCAGTGGGAACAAGTCTTAAGAACAGCAAAGGTAGCATTGTTGGTAATCAATAAAAACAAACGCCAGTCTGTATTACTTTACCAAGATAATAAAAACGTTGCTATAAAATAGATTGCTAATCAAGCACGTAGCCCACGTAGGAGGCGCTAACTGTAGCACGTAGGCTGGGTTGAGGAACGAAACCCAGCTTTCTATAACCCAGTAAAACCCAGTGACGTTAATCTGGTGAGCGATTGGAAATCTTCATCCTTTCATCGTTGGGTCGCTCGTGGTATTTATCCAATGGATTGGGCTACTCATAACAATAATGTGATCGATATGGGTTTTGAATAAGCTGGGTTTCGTTCCTCAACCCAGCCTACTTGTGCTACAATTATTCAAAAACATAGTGAGCAACTCACCGATCTGAATTACAAATTCAATAATCTAATTACTCTAGCCAGTAACATTTCAACTAAGAACGATACTCAGGACGAAGAAATTGAGAAGCTCAAACCGAAGAATGAGGAACAGGATAAGAAAATCGAGGAGCAGAAAAAGTAGAGGTGAATGATGTGTTAATTTGGACAACCGGTAGTAATAAGTCTATTAATTAAGAAATTGATTTATCTTATAAAAAGAATCGCTACTGGTTGATTTCAACCGGTGAAAGTGTTAATTCCAACCAGTTCTTAATTGAGAAATACCATAAAATTAAATTAACATTTATTAGCGTTGAGATTGAATTAAGATTGAGTTTGAGCACCTTTAGTAAGGTGGTGGTTGCTATCTTTTCTCGTTTCAGCCACTCTGCTGGCTATCCGCAATTTAAATTCTAGTTTGGTCCCTTGCAAGGGATTTTGCTTTACGCTAGATGTAATTTTACTCACCTGATGACACGAGAACTAAAACATGTTAAATCAATTCACTATTACCTATCCTCAAACACTCCCGGATTTTTTACAACTCTCCCGAGAAGCCTTTGAACAAGAAGCTAAACTCGCTATGGTCGTTAAACTTTTTGAAATGAAGAGATTATCTTCTGGAATGGCCGCTCAGTGGATAGGAATGAACCGGGTGACTTTCTTGTTATCGCTACATCATTTTGGGGTACCTATGATTGACCTGGAGGAAGAAGAACTATTATCAGATATTGAACATGCCTAATACTAAGCAAATCGTTATCAATACCGGCCCTATAATTTCGTTAGTTGCAGCACTGGGGAATTTAACTGTATTGGAGTTACTTTATCAACAAGTGTTAGTGCCTTGGGAAGTTTGTCAAGAACTCCAGAGAGGAGGAAGTAGTGGTTTCGCCGTAGCTGAATTTGAACAAGCAACCTTCCTAAAGAAGTGGCAAAAACCACTAAAAATTTCCCAGTTTCTTAGTAATTCGTTGGATTGTGGTGAAGCAGCCGTAATTCAACTCGCTTTAACCGAGAGCATTTCCACCGTCTGCATTGATGAAGCTGCTGGACGGCGAGTAGCACGGTTACATGGCTTATTTCTCACCGGTTCGATAGGTATCTTAATTCGCGCCAAGCGGGAAGGTTACCCATTTGCTATGCCACAAGCTATTAAACGGATGCGAGAACAAGGTATTTGGTTAAGTGAACGGGTTATCCGAATCGCTTTGGAACAAGGTCATTAAAAGGTGGCGCTAAACAAGTAGTGGTATAAACCTAACCAGTTTCCTCGCTCCCATGCTCTAGCGTCACTGCCATTAAGTTAAGAGATCATCCCCCTCCTTGAGAAGGAGGGGCGAGGGGGTGGTTAAAAAATGTTACCGAATTTGAGTATTTTAA
>JAAUSR010000068.1 GCA_012032555.1 Thioploca sp. | reverse complement strand
CAAACAAAGTGAGTTACGGCTTACTCTCATTCCAACTACTTGCCATTGAACAATCCCCCGTTACCATCGCATCAAACTGAATATTTTTAGCTTGCAGCAATGCGAGGATGGCTGCTATATCAACGTCAGGATAAGGAGACGCATCCGTGGTAAAGAAAATTTGCCCACCGGGCTTAACGTGATTGGCAGCAATGGTAACTGCCTCACCGGAAGCTTCAGGACAAGCACCGCCACCTTGTGCTTTCAAAGATTCAACGGCTTTTAATACTGTTGACAAGTCTTTGGTAAAGGCTTTGATGGTTACTTCATCTTTGAACACGACTAAAGCCGTAAGTGGCGATTGGTTAGCTTCTAGTTTGCCAATTAGCTCGCGCAAAGCGGTTTTAACTCCATCGATTTCACCTTGCATCGAACCAGTCACATCAATGACTAGCGCTAGGTCTACCTGAATTTCCGAAGGAATAGCGATAGGAACGCGCACGCGGGTCGAGTAGCTAGGATAATTACTGGAAGTAACTTCAGCGACTTGCGTGAGTACCAATAATCCGGCATCTTGAAGAGATAAGTCCATATTCACCGGTTTCGGACCATCATCACGGTTCAAATCAGCTAACTGACAAATCACCTTGGGTAATTGGCTCGTATCACATTGACCCCATTGATTATCTATGGCTTTTAAAATCACGCCTTCGGGTAAGGAAGTCACTAATTTCAAGTCATTGGCTACCGCTTCTGGTGCATCTGCGCTTAGGTTGACGGTTAAGACACAATGCAGTTCTTGGAGCATCTCCACCGGGTTAGGAGTGCAATTAATTGTGGTGAAGAGGTACGGTTTAATTTCTTTGGTAGTCACGACTACATCAGCGGGATATTCTTTTGATGAAATTGTGGTGGTGTTGCTCAATTTACCCGCTTGGGTAGGACTAACGACCAATTTAACTTGAGCCATTGCTCCCGGGGTTAAATCTGGAAGCGTGCAACTGACAGTATTCACATCACATTGACCACCAGCGAGGCTTGTCAACGAAACTAGAGTGGTAGTGGCTGGCAGGACATCGGTAAGGACAACCTCAGTAGCGGTAGCGGCACCGGTGTTAGTCACTGTCAGTAAGTAAGTGATATTATTACCTTGCTGAAGCGTGTTAGATTCCAGTTTGGCTTTTAAGACCAGTAACGAAGTGGGTTTAAAAACCGGGTTACAAGGTTGCCCATCACTCACCCCACATTGCTGAGAAGTGAAATTATAACCGGCTTTGCTAGCCGTAATGGTATATTCGCCTTCAAAAAGGCCGGTGATTTTCCAAGACCCCTTTTCATCGGTCACCGTCGTTTGGTCACCTATCGCCACTAAAGTACCGGCTAAAGGGTTACCTTGCTTATCAAGAATTTTGCCAGCAGCAATATAAGTTTGGCGTTTATCTACCACATCTTCTTGATGAAAATGTGGCGTAGTGTCATCGACTAATTTACCAGGATCAACGGTAGGAACGCCCTGTAATGGCGTCAACACAATGGGAGCCTCTTTTTCAAGTTGTTGCCAGTCACGAACATGGAAAGTTAATCTGAGCTGATCGGGCTGGTCACTGCGGTACATATTAATAATGCCGTATTCTTGTGTGCCAATATACAGAAAAGGCGCGACCGCCGGCGGTAAAGCTAACCATTGTTGACGTGGAACATCAACGATTAATACCAAGGCTTCACTGTATTGCACCGCATCGTCACCAATTCCAAACACCATCGGTGGATCGAAGTGACGTAATTCTGCCGATACTACTTTGATATCTAAACTGCCTTCTGGTGCGGCTTGGACCAGCGTAAGACTGATAGCGTAAAGAAGTATCGCCAACGTAGGATATTTACTAAAAAATTGAGTTAAACGGTTCATTATCAATCTCCTTCTCACTGAGTAAATTCAATTTCATCTAAGCCAATCGTAGCGCTAGTGCGAAGTTGAATCACCACCTTGCGAACATCTTTGAGATTGACTCCAGCAGCCTGATAGGGTTGAGTGTGAATGTGAGAAAACATACCCAGTGGAATATCAACATTTGTTAGAACAGCTTCATTGGCAGGATAGCTCATATGTCCACCCTGACGTTGCTGCGGATGCGGAATGGTATCGTATAAGTAGGTACCAGCTTCATGAATACCAATATTACCAGCACTATCCACTAGATAAGCCCGTAAGTAAATATCTTGACCGACACTATTTAAAGGCGGATTATCATCCACTACTTTAGCAACTTTAAAACTCAAGAACTTGAAATTACTGACGTCGTATTTACCCTCCGGTAAAGTGGTTACATAACTTCCACCATTGCCGGCTAATATCACTCCCTTAGTACAACCTCGGAAATGAGTATCTTGAGGTAGATTAGCTGAGTTGGGGTAACCACAGCCATTAGGATTGTTAGCCAGTAATTTTTCTTCCTTGATGATTAAGAACTGATTATTTGTGATGGTACCACCCAAAGTATTAACGCCATCATTCAAGGTGCCCTGTTCAAAATCATCAACTGTCATCCGATTTTTACCTTGGTAACTGGGGAAGTAGCGAATTTGCAAAAGCGCACTGAGTTTCAGATCACCAGCGAAAAGATCTTTATACGCTTTGGTTTCTTGGAGTTGGAAACGGAAGAAGGCAGATAACAGACTTTGGGTAATACGCTGTTGTTGTTGATCAGTTAGCCGGGTTTCACTGGTCGTGACATTATCAGCATCATCTCCAGAAAAGGTAGTCCACACCGTATTGAAATAGTTGTGGTTAGCACCATAGATATCAACTTCCATTTTTTCTTGGCGGGCTTGACTTTCATTTTTATAGGCACGTTCATAAATCCGATAGCCGATAAAATCCGTAACATCATCCAATCCACCCGTTAGTAAGAGGTAAGCGCTGGTTTTAGGTACGAATCCCCCCGTGTTTTGGTCGATTCGGTAATTATCACTAGGCGCTAACGCAGCAATTGCTTTGATGTTATAGCGGTTATTAGCGGCACGGAAATTATTGTAAGCTTCAGCAGCTACCACGCCTTCACCACCCCGACTATGACCCACTAAGCCAATCCGAGTTAGATCGACTTTACCGGCAAACAGATTAGCCAGCGCGGTTTGATTAGGATGACCCAGTTCGGTGTCACCATTATTCCAAGCTTTTAATTTATCAAGGAAATTCATCACGATTTTGCCACGTAATTCATATTGCCATGGCGATTGTGCGCCCTGAATACCCTGAGTATTAATAGATAAAGCAATAAAACCTTGACTAGCTAACTGTTCTAACAGATAGTTATAGCCAGCATGATTAGGAATGGGTGTTCCCGGGCATTTCCCTTCATCCAAAAACCAACTATAGTCGTTAAAATTATCCCACTGACAATCAGCATGTTCGCCATGGAGAAATACCACTACTGGGTAAGGCGCAGATTGATTACTAACGGGTTGTTCTATGCCGGCTTGATCAGCTGGATAATTGATAATGGCTTGGGCTTCGTAGTTAAGAATCGTCCTATCCATAGCGGGATAAGTTAAATCAGTGACATCTCCAACTAATTCCACTGTTCCAACTTTAAAATCTCCCGCAGTCGCTGGATCTTCGACCACCCAAAAACCGGCTTCATTGTCTTGATTATCTTGCTGATCAAGAATATCTACACCGGGGCTATATTTACCGTCATTATTGACATCAATGATGAGATCATAGCCTTTAATGTGTTCAACTTGAGTAGCATTGTTCCAAACTTTGCGCCAAGTGCCATTAATACACCAAGTTTTGAGTGGAAACGTTTCATAGCCTCCCGAAACATCGGTAAGTAGAGTACCTTCTGCCCATTGCTCAAGCGGTTTATGTTCGACTACATAGTAACGTCCATAAGGATCTCCAGGTAATTCCCATACACCTTTGGGTCTATCCAATGGATCAATTGCGGCACCGACATCTTGCCCTTTTTCAAAACTATTGCCAACCCTGCGGAAATGTGCATCACTACCTGAACCTACTCGCCCAGGTTCACAAGCTTCCGGATTAAAACCATGAATATTACCACAATACAAGTTACCAGGCACACTCACATCCGCCAGCACATGACCTTCCGAGGTATGTTGTACCACCAACGCCGTATCTATCATCGCCGTAAGCTACAATGTCACCAGTTAACAATTTTGGCATGGTATCGTCACCAATTCTGGCCACCAAATCGTAACTGCCTAAAGTTAAATTAGCATTTGGCCAAATTTTAGCGGTAAAATTACCATTCGCATCTACTGTTACGGTTTCAATTTCAGCAGAACGATTGATACCAGAAATATCGATCAACACATCACCTTCTTGCCAGAGGCGCTGATTTTCAACTAGGAACAATTGCACCTGAGCACCCGCTGGAAAATGTAAGCCAGTCATATAAGCTTCACTTGAATTGTCATTCAGATCCAGCGCATTGACTAATTCACCGTTGGCAGTAGAACTGTATATCATTGGTGAAGTACGGGGTGGAAAAGTCAATTGTCTTTGCGAAACGATCTCGCCATTTTGATCTTTGACGGTGAGTATAAAATAATGCCCCGCTGCAAAGAAGGCATCAGCTTCGGCAAATGTTTTAAATCCTACACCTTGTGTAAAATCAAAATGAGTGTCTTTCACACCCATTTGGAATAACTATACGCCGGTATCTAATTTCACCAGCTTGATCCGAAGACAA
Source organism: Thioploca sp. (assembly GCA_012032555.1). GTDB lineage: Bacteria > Pseudomonadota > Gammaproteobacteria > Beggiatoales > Beggiatoaceae > Thioploca. The sequence goes on along the minus strand of JAAUSR010000068.1, from coordinate 23,987 downwards.
TTTCGCAAATGACCATTGCCGGCCTAAATCATCATCTAATTGCACTGTGAACCATTGTTCCTCAGATAATCCTTTGAGACTAACCGATATCGAATCGCCGATTTCTATCGGCTTATCATTATCACCGATTGGAAAAACCGCTACCCTTTCTACAGTGACAATCAACTGATCACTACTGGTACCACCACGGGTATCGGTTGCGGTAAGCGTAACGGTGTAAACCCCGGGATTATCGTAAGTATGAGTGGTGGTTAATGTATCTAATACTTCCGGGGTGTTATCACCAAAATCCCACATGGTGGTAATTTCATCACCATCATGATCTTGAACGGTTCCAACAAATTGCACCGGGGTGGCTTTATTAACTGACATATCCTTTCCCAGATCAACCGTTGGAAAAGTATTGGGTACATTGACCTTAAAGGTCGTATTCGCTTGCTGATTATTACTGTCAGTAACGGTTAATTCGACCTGATAAGTTCCCGGGGCACCGTAACTGTGGTCAATTTTACAAGTTCTTTGTAAAGGTTCAGTCGGATTCTGAATGGCATTAGATGAACCGGTTTGATTATCTCCAAATTGCCAATCACATTGATGGGTATCGCTCGTATCAGCATCAGTAAAATTAACTTGCAGAGCGACCGGTGATTTTGATTTTGAGGCGGTGACATCGGGTATCGTACCAATGATGGGCGGTACATTGGGAGGAGCAAAACCTAAATCGACTTGGCGAGTATCATTTTCACCGATAATAACCAAAGTACTGGTCGGTGTGGTCCGTTTCCAACCAGCCGGTATAGCAGTTGGTTGAGATAAAAATAACCGGAAAGTACTGCCGGGAAGATTGTGGTAATACCAATTTTTAATTCAATTAGACCTTATAAAAAAATTTAGAATCTAAATAATCTAAATCGGCACTTAACGGAGTTTTACCGGTGATAGAAGCCAACAAGATGGTTGAAGTCTGAATTAAAATCTCCGCTACTTGTTGTTTAAGTTCATCTAAATTATTAAACCATTGCCAAGCGAGTTTCTGTTTAACCCAAGCCCAAAATCGTTCAATTGGATTACAATCTGGTGAGTGGGGTGGTTGAAACCACAAAATAATATTATCCGGTAGGTTTAAACGTTTGGTCGTATGAAACCGCGCATTGTCGAGTTGTACGATATGCAGTTCATTCGGGTAAGTTTCGGAGAACTCCTGAAGATAAGCTTGAAAACCATCGGTATTGAGATGAGAATATTCGAGGAAGAAATTTTCTCCCGTTAGGGGTTCAACTAGACCATAGAGATAATAGGATTGAAATGCCCACTGAACCTGACCTATCGGTTTGACACCACGTTTAGTTAAACGACGGCGCGTGATAGTTTTCAAACCAAAACGACTTTCGTCGGTACACCAATAACGGATTCGCTGGTACTCATGATGATAAAGAGTGGCTATCTGGCTTAACCGTAAAGCCTTTTTTTTTAAAGTCGATAGCTTTAGATTCATCACGTTTAGCACTGTATGGACGTACGACTTTGGGGCGGGCTTTGAAGCGGTTAGGAACGATGCCATAACGTGTTGAATAACACAGTTTAATTCCATAGCTTTGTTCCAGCCAAATTTGAATGGCTTCATAACTTTCAAATCCTTATGGTTGTTGAAGACGGTTATCGAGTGCTTCTAATTGCTTGGTTGATAAAGATAACTCTTTGCCGCCACCGTGTCTCAGTTTCAGCAATTCCTGGAGTCCATGGTGACGGTAGATTCTCAACCATCTCTTAACGGTTGAGTAGCTTCGTCCAACCAGCACCGAGGCACTTAATGCGGTTTCAGTCGGCTGAGTTTTTAACCAATATAACACTTGTACACGTTCTTGGATTCGACCGCTCTTAGGTTGGTGTAATAACTGTTTTAATTCTTGAGCGGTTTCTTGGATCTCAACTTCAAGTTCTCGAGCCATTTTATAATTTACCTATAACCTAAATGAATTTATATTATATATAATATCATAAGGTTTATTTCAGGCAATATTTGGTATTAATTGATCTGACAAGAAATATTAAAAAAATGTCGGGTTACGGTTAACACCTAACCCGACTTATTTAGCTCAAATTATTTTTCTCCTAACATTCACTTCTGAATATAGGTATAATATAAAAAGTACTTAGTCCTTCTGTGTTTATGTCTTCTATTCCATAACAGAGAGTGACATTGCTTTCCGATGGTGGTACTTCATAGGTGTAGAAAGCACCTTCAGATAGTCCACCCTTGGCAGGGATTAGCTCGTTAGTTAATTTTCTGACTCGATCATACTGGGTGTTTTCATCTCCACATTGACCCAATGTTGGTATGCCTACCCATACATAGTAACCAGCATTATTCACTTCACTAGCTGTTGTCCAAGTTAAAACATTGCCTACTTGGTTAAAATCCAATAGATTTATAGCATTAGTAACGCTAATAAGTATCGAAGTTTCAATTGTATCTTCTATTGCTGAATTTGATGAGCTATAGGCTCTTACAATCAGTAAATCAGATTCATCAGACGATGTCCCAATTGGAATAGTTATTTGAATATTAAAGGTTGCAAATTCATTAGGTTCAAGCTTAATGCTTGTAGGTAATCCTAAAAAATTAGCCCAGGTCTTAGTTGCAATTGCTTCAATATTATATGTTTCCTCAGAGTCTCCTACATTAGTAACTTTGTAGCTATAAACCATGGACGAGCCAGGTTTTAGATGCACTGGTATCTCAGCACTACCGATACCCCCAAATTTAAATTCCGCTTTTTCCCCACCTTGGGCACCGCGAGCGTAAAAAGTTAACACTGTCGCACCTGATAAGTTCAATCCCTGAAACTCTCCCCAGTTTTTTTCCGGGTACTGCCAGTAAATTCCAGCCCACGCCTGATTATTTTCAGGGTGGTATTGAATTTCAATACAGGTGGCACCAGAATAAGGCAAAATTTGAGCATTTCTTGAGAATTGAATAGTTTGATAATCACCCATCCACCCAGAAGGTATAAAATGATTACCCCCTGCATCGGCATCGTGGTATACATAGAAACTGTTGTGGTAGCGATTTAAGCTTTGATGCAGATAATTCAACGCTTGCGTTGTATCGGCTTGAACCGGTGTGGATAAATGAGCAAAATAGATAGCAACCGTGAGGGCAAGTGTAAAATACTTCATAAAATCCTCCTTGGCTTTGATTGAATGATATAGCCACGAGGCTGCATTAGGTATCAACCGAGGGGAAAAGGAGATGTTACCCTTCCTTTTTTGACACAGCACCCCCTCCCGGATTTTTTTGATAAAAAGGGCAGCGTTCTCTTTTTAAAATCATAGTAAAGTCTTGAGGAAAGTCAATCTAATCACTTAAAATCTTCCCTCAAACCAAGATTAAAATTATTGTATCTGTTCACCTACCCCTTTCTAAAGTCAGGAAAATATAGGAAGATATACACTCGAAGCAGCTAGGAAGCTGATCCTGCGGAAGTCATTATTTCGGTTAGTTGCCGACCGAAGTACCAAACGGAATACTTGGACCCCGGGAGTTGGACCAAAGGGAAAGTATTTAATCACCTATTCCAGTAGATCTGATGAGATCAAACCGGATTCAATTATATGGGATACCAGTAATGGAAAGAAGGTTGCTGAATTAACTGGGTTTACTCAAGGCATTGATGAGGTAACGTTTAGTTTAGATAGACAACGTATTATAACAACACCCTATTTTGGCAATATTATTAGAATATGGGATGTAAAAACTGGTAAACCGGTTACTACACTACAAGGATACAAGGCGCTGTTAAGTCCCGATAATCAATATATTGTTACAGACTCCGTAGACGGTATCGTGCGTCTCTACCCTTTTTTTCAAATACTCAAGATTTAATTGATCATGCCCATCAGACTGTTCCACAGCAACTTGTAGAGAAACAATATAAGCAGTCTTTTGGAATAAATAACTGGTCAGTAGTAGTCAAAAGGCAAAACCACCCAAGTAAAAGCCAAATTTGCCGAAGTACGGAAATTAGATGAAAATGGGGTGTTTGGGGACGAAGCGCTTTGAACCGGATTTATTAGGAAACGATATAGCAAAGGCAACATAAAATGACTATGAAACATAGCACGTAGGCTGGGTTGAGGAACGAAACCCAGCGAATTCAAGAGTAATGTCAAACACATTTTGGTTATGGTATGAGCTTTCCAACAATGACCAAAAGATTATTTGTTCGTTACTAAGTCCTATTTGGTAACGCCAGTTTTGCTAAGCTTGGCGAAATGAGACAATACACGAAGCAAAGCTTTGCCAAAAAACACTACCAAGCCCGTAGGTTGGAGTGAGCCTGCAAGCTTCAACAACTTATCTTAGAGAAGTGCGATGTTAGAAAAAAACTTTCAAATCCAAATCTCTCAATCTATATTGCAATTTGGTTTTAATCAAGTTGAAATACAGCGTTGCGTCAATGAATGGTTGGTTCTCTCTTTGTTTACGGAGGAACGCATTTCTTCTGGAAAAGCCGCTCAACTACTCAACATGAGTCGTGTGGAGTTTCTAGCTTTACTAAGAAAAAGAGGGATCGCTTTTGTCAGTTATACATCTGAAGAATTAGAAGAAGAATATGTTGCTACACAGTTGTTGAACATTGATAACCCTACTTAAATGATCATTGTATCAAACACAACGCCGTTGATTGGGTTGGCTACCATTCAGCGATTTAACTTACTTTATCAATTGTTTGGTAAAATCTACATTCCCCAAGCGGTTTACTCGCGGGTCAAGGTTTGCAACTCGCGGGTCAAGGTTTGCAACCTTGACCCGAACGTTTGCTCGTTACCAAGTTCTACTTGGTAACGCCGGTGTGCCAAGCTTTGCTTGGCGAAGTGGGACAATATCCGAAGCCGAGCTTCACCAAAAACACTACCAAGCAGAGCTTGATAGCAAGCCAAACGTTTCGGTGCAGGTTGCAAACCTGCACCGGCATGAGGTTAATGGCAGTTACACCGGCGCGTGGGAACAAGAAAAAAAAGGAGATTTTATGATATGAACAGTGAAATCGAATTAAAACTACTAAAAGAGATAGAAGAATTAAAAAGAAAAGTTCATCTCTTAGAAGGACAAGATGACCATCAAATTCCCACTTACCAATACCGCAAAATCCGAGATGCCGAGTTAAAAAAATTATTTGAGATTAAGCAGAAGTTAGATAAACAGATTTTTGAACAATGGTTCAATAATCCAATTGAAATAGAGCATTCAGTGGAAGTGTTTTTAAACGATTTAATTGCTGAGAATGAATCTTTAGTTGAATACTATCATGAAGAAGATTTGAAAATCTATTTGATAACGCCATTGCTTAATAAAATTAAGTTTCTTAATAGAGAAAAGGAAATACGCGGCTTTTATGAATTGTCTATGAGCTATGTCACCGATCAATTTATTTTAATGGTACGGTTGATTTTGTCGTATCCGAAGGCTTAGTCGAAAGCCAAAAACCGTATTTTTTTATTCAAGAGTTTAAAAGACATGAAGAATATGGCAACCCCAGACCACAACTGTTAGCTGAACTGATTACGGCGGTGGAATTAAATGACTGGAAATTCATTAAAGGGGCTTATATTACCGGCAGCCATTGGCATTTCGTGATCTTGGAAAAATTGGAACGTCATAAATACCAATATTTTATCTCGCAAAATTTTGACTCGACTAAAATAGAAGATTTAACCGCCATTTACAAAAACCTGTTATTTGTTAAAAATGAGATATTCGCCATGGTAGAAGCATAACGGCAATAGCCAAGATATGTGAAATGAAGACACCAATTATTGATTCAAATAGCAGTTACAGTTTTGCCGACTACTTTAAACTGTCTTCTTATATTGAAGAAATTCTAAATGAATTTGGCTATTCCTTAGAGCGCTGTGAATACCAGTTGCCACAGAGTCGTCAGCAACTAGACCGCCTGCAAGATTTAAAAGACCGTTTGCGGGAAAACCTACCTTTACTCAACTTGAACAATGAAACGGTACGCCGTGAATTTTTAATTGCCCCAGTACTGATGGATTTAGCGCATTATGTCCGCCCCAAGATTCGTGTTGAATTTCCATTAATGCTGAATGAACAATTGAAAGGAAACTTGGATTATTACCTAGAGGCACAAGGACAGGTGCTCATTATTGAAGCGAAAAATGCAGATTTAGAAAGTGGTTTTGCACAATTAGCAGTAGAACTCATTGCTTTAGATAAATGGTGTGAGACCATTGAGCCTTGTTTGTATGGTGCTGTTTCAACGGGGAATATCTGGCAATTTGCCATTCTGCATCGAAAAGAGCAAGGTATTACTCAAGATTTGAACTTATTTCGAGTGCCGGCTGATTTGGAAGAATTGTTACGTATATTGATTGCCATTTTGAGCCAGCATCACTTAGAAGGAGCCGGTGATGGCAAAATAGTGGCTGATCTAATGCGCGATCAGGATTAAAACTCAATGAACTTAAAATGGTTTTAACTTTGATTTTATTCTGTCAATTCTATCATTCTGCCAATTCTGATTCAGACAAAAGGAGATTTTATGAACAGTGAAATCGAATTAAAACAACTTAAAAAAGAGATAAAAGAGTTAAAAAAACAAGTTGCTCTTTTAAAGGGAGAAGATGACCATCAAATTCCCACTTACCAATACAGCAAAATTCGAGATACTGAGTTAAAAAAGTTATTTAAGATTAAACAGAAGTTAGATGATCATGTTTTTGATGAATGGTTTAATGATCCCATTGAAATAGATGACTCAGTGACAGTATTTTTAACCGATTTAATCGCCAAGAATAAATTTTTAGTTGAACGCTATCATGAAGAAGATTTGAAAGTCTATTACATCATTCCTTTGCTGAACCAAATTGATTTTCTGAATAGAGAGAAGGAAATACGCGGTTTTTATGAATTGCCCATGAGTTATGTCACCGATCAATTTATCTTAAATGGTACCGTCGATTTTGTCGTATCTGAAGGGTTAATCGAGAGCCAAAAACCCTATTTTTTTATTCAAGAATTTAAAAGACATGAAGAGTATGGCAATCCCAGACCACAACTCTTAGCCGAACTCATCAGTGCGGTGGAATTAAATGACTGGAAATTCATTAAAGGGGCTTACATTATCGGTGGCCATTGGCATTTCGTGATCTTGGAAAAATTGGAACGTCATAAATACCAATATTTTCTCTCGCAAAACTTCGATTCCACCAAAATAGAAGATTTAACAGCCATCTACCAAAACCTATTATTTGTTAAAAATGAGATATTCACTCTGATAGGAACATAGCTTATGCTTAATGGATTACCGTCCATAATCCGATTAACCCGTGAAATTCAAAATGATGACTAATCCATTCAAAGACTTATTCATCTCCTACGGCCGTCGTGAAAGCTTAGGCTTGGTTGGCCGCTTGCACCAATAACTCAAACTAGCGGGCTACGAAGCTTGGTTTGATAAAGTCAATATCCCCGACGGCGAGGTTCTTAAAATCCTTCCTCTTGCACTTCGTTTCATTTTACGCTTAACTAATCTCTGTTTTTTTTCTCTTCTTTAATATCTAATAAAAGTTAGCCCGGTAGGTTGGGCTGACGTAAGGAAGCCCAACCTACGCGGGCTCAAGTGCGGAATGCTGAAATGGCGTGATTAACAGGGTCGTGGGGGAGATTATTTGGTTTTTTCGGATCTGAAAGTGATTTCATTGGAAGGAAAGGGAGATATTTTAGGACTTACACCTTAGATCGGGTTTTAGGGTAACCACAAGGGATTACCCCTACGAAATAAAGTAGGTTGGCAATCCCTAGCCAACCTTTGAGATTAGTCGATACACACTATTGCAGTTGTACCCTCAGAATCTTTTAACGGGAAAACGGTTTCACCGGTATTTCCATCTGTGCCTTCTAACTTATAGCAATGTCCCGGCTGTCCAGAAAACTTAGCAGCTCTATAAAAGAGATCCGGACCAACTGGGTTTGAATCACCAATCTGTCCTTCACCATAGTTCTTATTAGTTACATTACCCTTCAAATCTGTTTCAACAACCGTTATTTTATCTCCGGAATCACCAAAAGCAGCTATTTCAATTGAATTTGTTTTTCCAACTCGCTTGAAAGAATCCAATTTTACTTGTAACACATCACCTATATATTTCAGTTGCAGTTGACCTCCTCCGCTATTTGGTGGAACATTTCCTGCTATACTGGCCCATCCGCAGTACCCACCCCCTTTTAGGTTCACAACTTGGGAGGATACAGCAACTGAAGTTGTCGATAGTAATTGGTTAGCATCTGAAATACTACCCGCTGCCCTCCAACCGGCAATCCCAAATCTATCATCCACTTCAAATGGGGTACCGGTTAGGTCAACATTGCCTCGTCCAGACGATGAAAAATTAGATAAACAATCCATAGCCGAACCGTAGGGCATCCATTGAACTTGCTTTGGAGGATGCCACAGCGAGCCGCTGGATTGGGCAAAGGTTTGGTCACCGGTATCAACTATCAGTGTGTCCGGATGAAAACGAATCTTGGTATAATAAGTTACTACTGTCGTGCCGGGAGAGGCTCCACCTGCTCTATACTGAGAAAAGTTAAAATTCCCACCCGTATTTTGCAAAGTCAGATATTCTTCCGGTGTCCCTGAGGCCATGTTGTGACAATAGACTGGAAATATTTGACGCTCAGGGTAGATCGCATATTCACCATCTGAAGCACTTGGGTCCGCCGTCAGAATATCTTGACAACTTTCAGGTAATTGTGCACTGACTAAGTTTGGGTGACACATTGCAAAACATAGTGCAATTTGTGTCCATTTTGTGACTTTGCTATAAGAAATATTCATGTTATCTCCTAATTATCTCTTCAAACGGTTTCTTTCGATGACGTTATTCGTTAACGCAAAATTATATCCAGATTAATTAACTAAACAATTTAATAAAATGATATCGTTTATAAAATTATTATTTATCGGTTTGAAACACCGTGATTAGAAGGGGAAATAAAAGAATTTATTCATAAGTTATTTGCAAAAAAGTTCGCATTATAAAAAATAGAGTTGTCCATAAATAAAAAAAGATGGTTTGTGATACAATTTGTAATTAAAGTCACAAAATAACCAAAGAGAGGCCTCATGTTAACACCTGAAGACCTCGTTTGTGCCACCGGAACAACCGCCCTGTCAAGCCACGCCATTGATAGGTGAATTCATCAGTGAAGCCCGCAAAAATGCCGAAAATCTGATGACTGATATCTTCATCTGTTACGATGTTGATCACGATAAGGCGATTCGAGATCAGGTGATTCGCGCTTTATCGCGCTATGCCAAAACCACTTGGACCCATGATCGCGATATTCAAAAAGGTGAACACTACGAGCGGGCGATTGAACGGGGGATTGAATGGGCCGATAACTTTGTCTTTTTTATCAGCCCGGCTTCAGTCGCCTCGGCTTACTGTCAACAAGAATTAGCCCACGCGCTCAACTATCACAAACGCATTGTGCCGCTGCTTATTGCACCCACCCCGGTTTCGGCGTTTCCAGATCAATTGCGCAATTTGCAATATATTGATTTAACGGAACCCGCGGACTATGAGAATAAAATCCATGAGATTTTAAATCTCCTCAAACAAGCGCAAGATTATTATAAACAACATAAAGTCTTGTTAGTTCGGGCTTTGAAATGGCAAACTGAGAATTATAAATCGTCGTTTTTATTGCGGGGCCATAATTTAGAAAATGCGAAAACTTGGTTACACTTATCGGCAAAACGCGAACAGCATTCGCCATTAGAATTACATCGTCAGCTCATTACGGCCAGCGAATCGGCTAAGGGCCAATTAGGCACCGAAGTGTTTCTGTCGTATTCCCGAAAAAACAGCGATTTTGCACGCCACTTAAATACCAGCCTGCAAGAAGCCGGTAAAACCACTTGGTTTGATCAGGAGAGTATTAGCTCGGGTGTGGATTTTGAAAAGGAAATCTACAAGGGCATTGATGGGGCGGATAATTTTATTTTGGTGGTGTCGCCCGACGCGGTCGAATCGGAATATTGCGAACGAGAGGTGAATTACGCCAGCGAGAAAAATAAGCGATTTATCAGTGTGTTGTATCGGGAAGCCGCGACTCAAACCATGCCCGAAGCGTTGCTGGTGATTAATTGGATTGATTTTGAGAAAACCCCGTTTGAGAAGTCGTTTCCAGAATTGATTCAAGCGATTGAGTTGGATCGAGACCATGCTCACCAACATACGGTTTTGCAACAACGCGCCAGCGATTGGGCTGAGCATCAAAACAGTGGCGATTTTTTGCTGAACCAAACGGCTTGCCATAATGCGGAAGCGTGGCAAACTCAGGCGTTAAAAGAGAACAAACAACCGGTCCCCACACCGTTGCAACAAGCGTTTGTCCAAGAAAGTAGACGGGCCATTCAAAAGGCAAATCGGCGGCGGAATATGTTGTTTGGCTTGATGGGTGTGTTGACGCTTTTAGCGGTTGTTGCGTCGGGGTTGGCTTATGTGAAAATGAATGAAGCCCAACGGCTATATCAACAAGCCTTCAAAAGTTCTAGTTTGACTAAAGACGAAGCCACCAAAGTGGCGAAAGAATTTATTGAAGCCGAAAAAGGCCGAGTATTTCGTGATGACTTGAAGAATGGTCATCAAGGGCCGGAAATGGTTTGGATCCCGGCCGGTCAATTTCGGATGGGGGATATTTTTGGTAAAGGCTATGAGAATGAACGACCAGTGCATGAGGTGTCTATCAATCGTTTTGCGATAGGACGCTATGAAGTCACGGTAGGTGAGTTTAAACAATTTATTGAGGCTACCAGCTATCAAACTGAAAAACAACTGAATTGTCGGGTATATAAAGGCAATCGCTGGCAAGAGGTAGAGGAGGCTAATTGGCGTAACCCGAGTTTTCCTAATAAACAAGAGGATAATCAACCCGTTGTTTGTGTCAGTTGGAATGACGCTGTGGCTTATACTAAATGGTTAAGCCAAGAAACCGGAGAAGCTTATCGCTTGCCGAGTGAAGCCGAGTGGGAATATGCCGCGCGTGGTGGTAAAGAAACATCCTATTGGTGGGGAATTAATATTGGTGAGGGTTGGGGCGTATGTAATGGCTGTGGTAGTGAATGGGATTTCAAACCAACGGCCCCGGTTGAAGCTTTGTTTCCCAATTCGTTTGGGCTTTATCACATAACGGGCAATGTCGAAGAATGGGTGGCTGATCCCTGGCATGACAATTATCAGGGAGCCCCAGCGGATGATCAGGTCTGGGAAACCGGGGGTAGTCGTTGTCTACGTGTTGTTCGCGGTGGTGCGTGGTCAAGTCACTTGGAATCCCTGCTATTGGCACATCGTCATTTTGGTAGTTGGCTTGGCTATCGTGGTGCCAGCAGGGGGTTCCGTATTGTCAGAGAAGAAAAACCTTTGATTCAAGCCGAAGTAGAAGCTAAGAAACCTAAGCAAAATGAGGATCAATGCCAAGTACAAGTATTCCGTCATCCGTTGACAGAGGGCGGTTATGGACCAGAAATGGTTGTGCTACCGGCCGGCTCTTTTCAGATGGGAGATATTCAAGGTGGCGGTTATGATAATGAACAGCCGGTGCATGAGGTGTCAGTAGCCAGTTTTGCTATTGGGCGTTATGAGGTCACCCATGAAGAGTTTGTCCGTTTTTTAAATTCAGTGAAACGTCGGGGGACTAAAGAGGAACCTTGGTTTTCTACGAAAACAGAAAATTCAAGCAGTCATATCACCGGTTTTGTGGGTGAATTTGTTGCTGAAAAAGCGTATGAAACGCATCCGGTCATTAATGTGTCTTGGTATGGTGCCGTGGCTTATACCGAGTGGCTGAGTCAGCAAACGGGACAAGAATATCGTTTACCGACGGAAGCGCAATGGGAATATGCCGCCCGCGCCGGCACGGGAACGAAGTATTTTTGGGGCAATGAAATCGGTTCTAATTGGGCTAACTGTAACAACAGTAGCTGTGGTGATAGTTTTGACCAAACCGCCCCCGTGGGTTCTTTTGGCGTGAATCCGTTTGGTTTATATGATACAGTGGGTAATGTGTGGGAATGGACTTGTTCGGAATATGAGGATAAGTATCGGGGTAAAGAATTGAGCTGTTTAAGAAAAAATAGTAATAATTTTCGAGTGATGCGTGGTGGTTCGGGGATCGACAACTCTCTCGACGTCCGTGCCGCTAACCGTTACTGGAGAGATCCAGTCGGCCGTTACGACCTCGTTGGTTTTCGTGTGGTTGCGCGGACTCTTTAACTCTTTTACTTTTAAAACTTTTTACCCTGTTCGAGGGCAGACACACAGGTCTGCCCCTACATAAAGGTTCGATTTTTAAATCCTGTAGGGGCGAACCGGTGTGTTCGCCCAATCTTAACTTAATGGCAATGACGCTCCCGCGTGGGAATGCAGTTTAAGTAGGCTGGGTTGAGAAAACGAAACCCAGCGAGGTGAATTCTCCTCTGATGCTGGGTTTCACTTCGTTCTACCCAGCCTACGTGCTACTACATGCTACTTTACTTTTGGTTCAATTGTTCCAGTTCCGCCACAGTCAAACCGGTCATTTGAACAATTTCGGCCTTCGATAAATTCAATTTCAGTAATTGCTTGGCAATAGCTATTGATTTATCATGGGCGCCTTGCTCAACGCCTTGTTTGAGTCCTTGTTTAAGTCCTTGCTCGATTCCTCGTTCAATTCCCTGTTCAATTCCCCGTTCAATTCCCTGTTGGAATCCGCGTTCTTCACCAATCAAAAAGCTGGGTAATCTTTCTATTTCAATCTCTAACATTTCAAACTCCTGCTTGATATCTAAATTCAAATCCCGATTACTGGCTAAAACTTCTAACATACTCAGGTATTCTCTTAAGCCCTTGGGATCATCAGGTTGGAGGGTCATCAGTCGGTGCAAAATCTCACGCACTACAGTACGTGGCTCGATTTCTTGAAAGTCGCACAATACCGCTAATATTAACGCATCGGCTGAATTTTGCTGCATCAAAACCGGTAATCAATGTCATGCATGTCAAGCAATTGATACCGATAATGTAATTGCTCAGTCGTTATCCCATTGGCCATGGAGATCGGCGCTTTACCAATATAAAGTAAACATTGGTAAACCGTTTGATTCGGATAACTGAGCCGAATATCGGTTAAATAACGTAGCATTCGATCGGGCATTTGGGGTTGATTCTGGTTTTGAATCTCCAGATGAACGATCAAAGATTTTCCTGCACTATCCACTACTTTAGCAACCAAATCGGCACGCCGATCTTCAATGCGCTGTTGTTCGGTTTCGATGAGTTCGACTTCGGTCAATTCTAATTGAAATAGGTAAGTCGCTACATCAATAAAAATTCGCTTAATGATCTGTTTGGAAATCAGGTCTTTTTGGGTCACAGTCGCTGCGCTTATCTTATTAAGAATAAAATATATTATAGCAAGCGTAGGATATGCTGAACAATGATAAACACATTTAACAATTATAAATCAAAGAGATGCCTCGTGACCTCAATACCTCCTATTCACCAAATCCATTGACTGAGGAGGTTCTAGAGGAATGGCGTTGATTGTCTAAATCAGAATTGACAGAATTATAAAATTTACAACCCGTGAATGAGTTGAGTACGATTAAAAAGAAGGGGTAAAAATAAGATGTGATGGTTGCTGGGTATTAGCGTTAGTTTTTTCTTTTAAGCGCTGCTTAATTTCTTCTCGCAAGGTTAACAAACCTTGGTGAGTGGGATAAGCTAACAATCCTTTGTTAATTAACAATAAACTGGCTTCTAAATCCCCCTGGTTACTTTTTAATTGGGCTAATTGTTCATAATGATGAGCAAGTTGCTGCAAGCCGAGTTTGGCTGATTCATTTTGAGGTGTTATGGTTAAAATATTCTGGTAAGTTTGATAAGCAGCATCAAATTGATTAGCTTCAAGGTGTTGTTTGGCAATAACCAACAGTTCTGCTACTACATTATGAGTTGCTGGTGCTACCCCCGGTTTCGCAGATGAAAGCGCTTGCGAGGCTTGGGGTAATTCATCTTGTGGTTTTTCAACACGAATTGAAGGTAACTGTGGCTTAGAAACCGGTTGCGGTAATGGCGTTGGCGATAACTTATCCATTGAGTCTAAAACGGGTAATGACGATGAAGAAGTATTTGAAACTAAAGGCGGTAATGAAGGGGATTGCTCTGATTTTGTTGACAAAGCCGGTTGCTGGGAATTAACCGCTTTATGCCGCATTTGTTCTCTCATTTTTTGATTGAGTGCCAATAGTCCAACATGATGGGGAAATACTTGTAGACCTTTGTTAATCAAAGCTAAATTCTTATCTAACTGATTTGGGTCAATTTGGGCGAGTTGTTCATACTGATCCGCTATTTTTACCAACCCAGCTTTAGCCACCGGATGTTCAGGAACGAGTTTTAATAGCTGTTGATAAGTCTCATAAGCATTATCACCTACCGGGGTAGTGAGATGCAATGCAGCCAATTGCTGCGCGGCTTTTTCAATTAAAATTTGAATTTGTTGTGGTTGTGCTAATGGCGAAGGAGTTAATTCTTGTTGTAAAGCGAGTAATTGTTCATGATGAGGAAATTTCTCTAATCCCTCACTAACGAATAATAATTTTTTGGTGTTTTCTTGTTCTGCTTGTGCCAATTGTACATATTTTTCCGCAATTTTTTTAATACCCTCCGGTGCCAATTGATTATGCGGTTCAAGATGAATAACGGTTTGATAAGTCTGATAAGCGGCTTCGAGTTGTAATAGGGTCAATTGCTTATCCGCTTGATTCAAAAGTTGTTTAATTTGCCCGGTACGTACTTGTGTTTGTTGTTGCTGAGCAAGTGCTTGCTGCAACTGTTGTTCAAGTATTTGTAATGGCATATAATTTGGCATGATTTGTAAACCTTGTTTAATGTTAGCTAGACTGTCCGTTAGCTTCTCTTCTTGTTGGTTATGACGAGCGAGTTGTTCATAATATTTAACAATATTTAGGATGCCGGCTTGTGCTTCAACCTGATTAGGTGCGATAGCCAGTATTTGTTGATAAGTGTCGTAGGCATTGTCTCCAACCGGTTGCGTTATTTGGTTATGTTTCCACTGCTCTTGAGCTTGTGTTAATAAAGATTGGAGTGGAGAAGGTTCTCGTTGATAAAAGAAAAACCATACTAATATGAATAGTATCATAATGATTATGACTACCATAACGCTTTTTTTAAATTGCCAATTCGGTTTAGGGTTATTTCTTGATGGAGAAGCCGTTGCTATCGTCGTTTGGGATAAGGCAATTTGACCTTGTAAAGCCGATTTAAAGTCTTGGACCGTTTGAAAACGGTCTTCAAGCCGAATAGCTAACGCATGCATAATCGCCTCATTTATACTTGGAGAGATTGCTACTCCCCATTCAATGGGTGCAATGAGACGCTCACCACCAAAACGGTCAGTTGCAGCGGGTGGTAATTGGCCGGTAATGAGCAAATATAATAAAGCACCACAAGCATAAATATCAGTCCAAGGGCCAATTCTACCCTTACCAGAATATTGTTCTAGTGGTGAATAGCCATGTTTAAGAACTAAATCTAAACTACGAGTATATTCGCCGACAATATGCCGAGCAGCACCAAAGTCAATTAAAATGGGTTCACCAGTTGGTAAAACCAGAATATTTTGTAAAGAAATATCACGATGATAAATATGTTGGGCATGAACTTGGGCTAAAGCATCCAAAATAGGTAAGACAATATTAAGTGCGGCATCGATTGGTAAACGGTTATGACCTTGGCTAAGCATATCAGCTAAATGAGTCCCAGCTAGATAGTCCATCACCATATAACCAGTTTGATTTTCCTCAAAAAAGTTAATTATTCTGACAATATGAGGATGATTAAATTTAGCCAGATTACGCGCTTCATTTATAAAAAATTGTATTCCTTGGCGAAAATTTTCTTCTTGTGGTTTCAGTGGTACAATGTTCGAGTTGAGAATATTACGCGTTGCCAAGGCGACTGGAAGATATTCTTTAATGGCTACTTTTTTCTGTAACCATTGATCTAAACCCAGATAAGTAACGCCAAATCCCCCTTGACCCAAGGGAAGTCCTATAATATATTGATTTTTTAACAGTGTCCTCGGTTGAAGATACAAAGGATGCGCTTGATATTGATGTTCATTATAACCACATTGGGGACACAACCCGGACCGAACTTGAGCCTGCATACAACGGATACAAAGGGTATTCAATTTTGATGTTGTTACGGTTAGGTTATTCACTTTAATTCACCCGGTGTTGATTATAAAAACCACAACATCTCCAGATTGTGTCTGTGCCCAAAATTATGCTCACTTTACTTAGTAACGGTTAAAATCAATTGCTTGGGTAAATAACCCGAGGTAAATTACCTTCTCAGTGAATTGCTCACTGAATATTTAAAAGGATGAGGAGTAAGTCGGTACTATTAATAAAACTGAAACATAATATGTCGATCAAGAAATAACGATGATAAAATTGCATTATTGTGCATCAACGTATGGTATTGTAAACAAATATCTGATCATTCCATTCACTTTAGTTAAACTGATTTCTCTATGTTTAATATACTCGTGCTACATGGCCCGAATCTTAATTTATTGGGTGAGCGCGAACCGAAGCATTATGGTCAAACTAACTTAACAAGCATTAACCAACAGCTTGTTGAGATGGCTCAAACTGCCGGCCACCAGCTCACCCATTTTCAAAGTAATGCGGAATACCAGCTTATAGAGCAAATCCATTCAGTTCGTCATCAGCAAATTGATTTTATTATAATCAATCCGGCGGCTTTCACCCATACCAGTGTTGCTTTACGCGATGCTTTATTAGCGGTAGCTATTCCCTTTATTGAAGTTCATTTATCGAATATTCATGCCCGTGAATCCTTTCGACATCATTCTTATTTCTCTGATATTGCTATCGGGGTTATCAGCGGATTGGGTGCCCAAGGATACCGTCTAGCTTTACAAGCTGCACTGTCTATTTTGTCGAATTCGAGGTAGGTTCATGGATATTCGTAAAATAAAAAAACTTATAGAATTAATTGAATCCTCTGGCATTGCTGAGATAGAAATTCACGAAGGTGAAAACTTAATCCGAATTAGTCGTTATCCTCATTCAACACCGGTGGTCATGTCACAGGCAATGCCCTTGCCAGGTATACCAACTGTTTCGACAACCATGAATACACCTTCATCGCCGGTAATGGAACCGGCTAAAGAAATGAAGGGACATCTCATTACTTCGCCGATGGTAGGTACTTTTTATCGTGCACCTTCTCCGGCCAGTAAACAGTTTGTGGAAGAAGGACAAATGGTGAATGAGGGAGATACTCTTTGTATTATTGAAGCGATGAAAATTCTCAACCAAATTACGGCCGATAAAGCCGGCATTGTTACTAAGGTTCTAGTCGAGAATGGGGCACCGGTAGAATACGGTGAACCGTTATTTGTTATTGAATAATAAACAGTTATTAGTTATCAGTTATCGGTGAACCTTCAATTGCGATAACAGTTAACTAAAAAGAGGTTAAGTACATGCTATCAAAAGTTGTTATTGCTAATCGGGGTGAAATTGCCCTACGTATTCTAAGAGCCTGTCGCGAAATGGGTATTAGAGTAGTGGCAGTCCATTCCTCCGCAGATCGTGAACTCAAGCATGTACGATTGGCTGATGAATCGGTATGTATCGGTCCGCCTCCTTCGGCAAATAGTTATCTCAACATTCCGGCGGTCATCAGTGCTGCTGAAGTAACCGACGCAGTAGCTATTCATCCGGGTTATGGCTTCCTAGCTGAAAATGCTGATTTTGCAGAACAAGTTGAAAAAAGTGGCTTCATTTTCATTGGCCCGCATCCGGAAACGATTCGGTTGATGGGAAATAAAATCTCAGCAATTAAAACCATGAAAGCAGCCGGTGTTCCCTGCGTCCCAGGTTCAGAGGGGACACTGGACGAAGATATCGATAAAACTTTATTACTCGCTCGTGAAATTGGTTACCCGATTATTATCAAAGCAGTTGGTGGCGGCGGTGGACGTGGGATGCGAGTGGTACGAAGTGAAGCGGCATTACCGAGTGCCATTTCGCTAACACGTGCTGAAGCCGCTGCTGCCTTTGGTAATGATCAGGTCTATATGGAAAAATTTTTGGAAAATCCGCGACATATAGAATTCCAAGTCTTAGCAGATAGTTATGGCAATGCCATTTACTTGGGCGAACGCGATTGCTCCATGCAACGTCGTCACCAAAAAATGATAGAAGAAGCCCCAGCACCGGGGTTAACCGAAACTCAGCGTCATGAAATCGGCGAATTATGTGCTCAAGCTTGTCGAGACATTAACTATCGTGGTGCCGGTACCTTTGAGTTTTTGTATGAAAATGGCCAATTCTATTTCATTGAAATGAATACCCGTATCCAAGTTGAACATCCGGTCACGGAATTAATCACGGGCATTGATATTGTTCGGGAACAACTCCGAATTGCCGCCGGTGAAACGTTACGCTACAAACAAAAAGATATAAAAATTCAAGGACATGCTATAGAATGTCGGATTAATGCCGAAGATCCAGACAGCTTTCTGCCTTCTCCGGGTATCATTTCGCGCTACCATGCCCCAGGTGGGCCAGGAGTACGAGTCGATACGCATATTTACAGCGGCTATCGGGTTCCACCTTATTACGATTCCATGATTGGTAAACTCATCACCTACAGCGATACCCGCGATTCCAGTATGGCTAGAATGCGAATGGCACTTGATGAGATTATTATCGATGGTATCAAAACCAATATTCCCTTACAACAAACCCTACTTGAAGATGCAACTTTTCAAGCTGGTGGGATTAGTATTCACTATTTGGAAAAGAAATTAGGGATGAGTTGATTTAGATTTTCAGTTCGATTGATATGGTTCGCCAACTCATCGCTGCGAGCTGAGAGACTATGAAGAACGGCTTGTTGGCGGGTTATTTTACAGCTTTTTCCCATTCATTTCTTTTACAAATTCTCTTTTTCAACCATTAAAGAAAAGATGGGTCTCGCCACCGCTCAACCCATCTCATAATCTAACGACTTATTACTTCAAATACATACCATCTTCTCCAATTTTCCCAGGACCATTTAACACATAAATCCCCGCTGATTTACCTTTCACATAAAAAGAGAGCGTACCATTGCAACCTCGATAGTTTGACCAGTCACGGCATCTTTATAAGTCCCGTTTTTGACATTATTGACCGTCATATCTTGATCGTTACCGGCAGCTAATCCCACCACGACATAGCTTTCGCCATTGTTATAATCGCGTATAAAGCTCATGCCACTGCTCCATTCATTTACCGCACTCATCGGGGCTTTTTGTAAAGCCGGGATATTGCGGCGGATTAAGTTGAGCCTTTGGATGTGTTTATACAAAGGATGATTTTGGGTTTCAGCTAGGTTTTGACTCAGTAAGTGATCACCAAAATAAGCGCGTCCGGTCATGTCTAAGGTATCATTATTACCGGCAATATCTTGCGGTGCGCCCTTCATGAATTCAATTTCTTCACCGTAATACAGGCAAGGAATCCCGCGAATGGTCCACAGTAGGTTATAAGCAATGGCTGCCATCCATTGATCACCTTGGAAACGATATTTGAAATCGTTATCTGGGCCAACATCATGATTTTGTAAGAAAGTTACCAGTTTAGTGGCATCACCATAGACCCAATCCATACTTAATATACCGCCAATCCCACCAAAGTGACCGTGACTTAAATTATCGCGGAAGGTAGAAAATAGTGAGAAATCTAAAACGGATAACCCGGAATCACCGCCTGAATTAGGATTTTGCTTATCATTGCCTAAGCGCGTATACCACCACGGTCTGATATCTGAGGGACCATTGTCTCCGCCTAAATCACCCCAGCCGGTACCCTTGACTAGATTTTCGCCAAAGACAAATAAAGTTGGTTTGTGAGCTTTCCAAGCATTGATATATTCGAGAACATTGCCACGTTCCATATGCTTTAAGGTATCAAGCCGAATCGCATCTACACCCATGTCAAGATATGTAAAGATGGCATTGTTTAAGTAATCCTTGACATTTTGATTTTCAGTCGCCAGATCCATGGTATCTCCAGCTAAATGTTTGCGTTGTAAGGCACTCGGATTTTCCCAATCACCGCCTTTCATATAGCCATCTAAGTGATACCAATTTGGATCCAGTTCTTGGGCACCGGCTTCGGTCACATTAAAAAACCGTTCGGGTTGATAGCCCGGTTGTGGCAAGGTTGCTTCGGTTTTGGGATCAATTAAGGGATCATCGCCTTCTGGATCAGAGGTTTGTCTTTCTTTAAACCAATCTGGCGCCTTGGAATTATCATTGTCTTCTCGGTAAGGACTCTTGTAATCGCCCAGATTACCTTGATAAGGGCCATGATCAATAGGCGCTCCTCCTTCGGGACGATAATATTTAATAGGCAGATGATCGATCCACACTTGGTCACGAATGCCATAATTAGAAGAATGATTGATAACCACATCTTGAATTACTTTCAATCCCTTGGCATGAGCGGCATTGATCAAGTCTTGATAAGTTGCTTGTGGCGATTCTAAACGAGGATCAACTTTAGTCCAATCATAAGCATGATAGCCATGATAATCTAAACCACTGCGATTGGTGACCGGCGGTGTGATCCAAATAGCGGTAAATCCTAAATCTTTTATGTAATCCAACTTTTCGATCAAGCCTTTGAAATCACCACGCCATTGTGGATCGCCTTCTTTGAGTCGATCGCGGTTATAATAATTATTCTCAGAATCGCCGTCGTAGAATCGAGCCGTTAAGAGGAAATAGATAGTTTCTTCTCGGAAATCTTGGGAATCAACTTCATTATCTCGGTCAACAACGACTTCTACAGACTCAGAGGTTGCGCTTAAATTACCGGCTTTGTCATAAACTGCCGCCGTGACATCATAAATACCATTAGATAATGCTGTGGTATCCCATGTCATTGAATGAGAAGCTTCTAGTGAATATTCTTGAATCGGATTGGCATTAGCGTAAAAAACCACGGTACCACAAGAGGTTGTTGCTGTTAACATGACATTGCCTTCTTTGTCAGGATCATCAGCGGTAGTCAGAGCAACTGTAATGGGTGCTTTACAATCGATAGGCTTGGGGGTGGTATAAACTGCAGTTTCATTCTCAACCAACCAAATTGCTGATTGTGCGCTGGTCGGGGTAAAATAACGGTTGGCATTAATATCTTTTTGATCGCCTTTATGAACGATGAATCCAAGTATCTTGTCTGGATGAACGTTGATGACTGCAAACCGTCGGCATTCATCTTGTCCGGCAAAGGTAAGAGGCGTATTCCAGTCGGTGGGATTAGTTACCGCCTCACCCCACAAATGTAAACCCCAACCCTGGTAGTCGTTGTTGGGACGATGATAATAAATAGTCAATTCCTGAGTGGGAAGGGGTTCAACTGTACAATTGCTTGGTTGTTGAGTGGTATAAATCATATCATCATTTTTAACCAGCCAAATTTCCAACTGATCGCTAGTCGGGGTAAAGTAACGATCTGCATTGATATCTTTGTTATCACCATTATGAACAATTAATCCAAGTGGTTCACCAAGGTGTGGAATATCAATAACCGCAAACTGGCCACAATCATCTTGTCCAGTAAAGGAAAGTGGCTCGTTCCAATCGGTAGGATTGTCTATTGCGTCACCCCATAAATGTAATCCCCAACCGTCATAGTCGCCATCGGGACGATGATAATGAATAGTAAATTGTTGAGGAGGAGGAGGGGGAGGAAGTGAAATTGCACAGGATACCGGCGTTTCATAGACCGGCACTGAAAACGCATCTTTAAATGGTGCTTGTTTGACTTCATCAGGATTATCAGGCAACGCTACCCAGACTTTCCAGCCATTACCGTAGGCATATTCTCTATAATCATGGTAACCAGAAAAATCAGGTTGCCAACTGTTATCATCGCCGCCGATGCGAACATACAATGCGCCATCTTTGCCAACAACATAAGCTGCGTAAACGCCATTGTCTTTAGCATTATTTTGTGGATAAAATTCACTGCCGGCCGTGACACGGGCAACTTTACGGGCATTAATCAATGCTTTGATTTTATGGCGTAATTCACTACCCCAATCAAAATAATGCTTCCAATAAACCGTTGGTACGCCGGGATGAGTGAGGATGTAAGCATAAGCTTGTTCGACTTGCCAATTATTTTCAAAGTTATCATGCTCATGACCTGGTTGAGGCGTACCGTCTTCATTGGTACGATAACCAGAATCATGATTTTCTAGGAAAGTAACGGCTTTATTTCGCCAGGGATGACCATTGGTATTATCGCCCAATTTGCCAATCCCATTCCCATCACCATACCAAGCAGTGTAATTGCCCTTATTATCTTTTAGAATAAAGTGCGTCTGAAAATCGAATACACTACTGGCTGTTTCCAAATCCCCTAGTGTGGTAGCACTGTACCAAACCCAACCACGTTGTTCACCGTCTTTATTCCAATCATATTCACCAACGGAAAAAGTAGGCTGTGTAGCTTGATTGTATTTAGCCAGCCGCTTGGCATGAAATCCATGCACCATATCATAACGCCAGCCTCGATAGCCCATTGACTGTAACTGTTTTAGATAGTTGATAATGTCACATTGAACAATTTCATTAGTGTGATCGATATCTCTAAAAGAATCGTATTGATAAGTTGTCCCACCATGATCGGTATATTCGTAAGGACTTTCTTCCTCTGCACCGCGTTCTTCTTCTGGCGTGTCAACAACCTCTGAAGCTGGGTTGCTAAACGCTTCATCACTGCGACAAATCGACCAAGTACCCCATTTAGGATCTTCAAAACCGGCCCATCCGGTCGAACCATCACGGTGATTAATCACGATATCGGCTACGGGTTCGACACCATTTTCCAACAATGCCTCGATCATCGCGCGATGTTGCTCAAAACTGCCGTAACTGTTATCGAGACGAAAATATTCTTTGGGATTGTAGCCGGCACTGTATTGACCAGCATAAGAAGGCGGTGGTAACCAAATTAAATCAAAGCGACCAGATCTAATTGCTTCAGCTTGTTCTTTGACGATTTCATACCATTTTTTATCGCCAAATTCCGGAAATTTATCGGGATGACCATGACGATAAGATTCCCAGTAAAATCCTTGCAGCATCACCCGATCATCATTGAAGCCAGCTTGGGCATAAACCCATTGATTGATAGACAGATTGATTAAAATCAACGCTAACCATACCAACCAAAAATTTATCTTATTGATTGACATAAAACACTCCTTTTGAAAAATACCATTTTGAAAATAGCTTGATAATACTAATCAGATTTGGTTTTTTCACATCACCTCCTAAAGTAGCTAGAAAAAATGTTTAGCCAAACTCATTTTGGCTCAGTCATTTATCTAATCAAGTTACCGAGTTATGTTATAAGCATAATTGGTCTTGGTCATCGCTGATTGAGATACCCATCCTACCTGCCTATTTAAAGTATTAAACCAAAGATAAGTTTTTTCGATAACTTCAATTGGAAACTGTTCTAACTGTTCAGGTACTGCTCTATTGGTCAACGCGTCATAACCAAAGGAAAATTCAACTATTAAAGGAAATCTATCTTTTTTATCTAAATACCAAAAATTTAGCATGGCTTTAATCTTAGTCTGACCATTATCAAAATCGATGTAACCCAATCTACAAGCAATTTCATGTGCTTTGAAATCATTAACAATCTGCACTTTCGCGTTATTAGAGTTGTATCACGAAATTTAAAATGCTATTTTGCTAAAAGGAGAATATAAGAAAGAACAAGTTTTGAAAACTTAGGAAACCGGGTATGAAAATGCAATTGACAGAACTCACAACTGAGCGC
>JAAUSR010000149.1 GCA_012032555.1 Thioploca sp. | reverse complement strand
CCAGCGTATTGAAGTGACAGTCCAGCCTTTGCTTTCAAAGTCGCGGACCTAAGGGGACAGCATCCGTTGACTTGTTGCCGTTGGGAAAAACGCTTTTTGTTGCGTAAAGTCACGAGCCATAGTTGCCGCCCGCTGTCCTTCAATCGTATCAGGAAAATCAATTTTAATATGTTCTCTTGTTACAAGCATTGTTTCATTCGAGCTACTCTTCAACCACGCTCCCCAGTTTACGTAGGATGTGCCGAGGAACGAGGCGCATCAATCGAATCTTTTTAAAGATGCGCTTCCTATTGTCAGCGCATCCTACGCGAGCTGACCATTTGAAAAATTATTACCTCAATTTATATCGATAAGGGTCGGTGCAGCAACGCGAAACCGACCCTACAGCTACTAGCATTTTTTAATTATTTTCGGTTCAATGATTTCCCCTAAAATGTTATCAATTTTTCCGACTTTTATGCTCTCTGTACTAAGAACATGAGATAACACAATGCGGGTTCCTCTGTCCAGCGGTATTTGGAAGTTACGTCGAGTTATCTTCCCATCAATTTTAGTTTCGATTCCAATAGGAACATTTACTGGTTCTACACCTGAAAGTATATCTATTGCTCCTAAATTAGGTTGGATATTCATAGTAAGAGCCAAATTTGCTTTAGCAGGCATATTATTAAGGACAACTCTCATTCGATCATTGCCTACACCCAACCTAGAAGCAAAAGTCGTTTTGAAAGCTTTATCAATTGGTGTATTCAATTTTACTGTATTTTCTTGAGTACCTAAATTTCTGACTTCAAGAGTGTTCTGTTCTTTATTGCTAATCACACTTTCGAAATGATATTCAGTCAATTTATGCTTCATCCAATAGTTCAACTTGCCCTT
Organism: Thioploca sp.; assembly: GCA_012032555.1. GTDB lineage: Bacteria > Pseudomonadota > Gammaproteobacteria > Beggiatoales > Beggiatoaceae > Thioploca. Next base: position 4,766 of record JAAUSR010000149.1, on the reverse strand, counting down.
TCTTAACCCCTTAATCTTGTGTAGAAAACAATTAGTCAAGCTAGATCCTATTAAAGACTCCAACCCTGATGCAAACCTCTCTATAGACGCCACGCTTGATCTGGTGGCACTCATATTTTTGAGTAGTTGGATAGAAGGAGATTGGATATCCCTTCCAAAAAAGATATCTCCTTTTACCGTACCCTTAGCACCATAGCCTTTAAATGGCACAAACTTATTTCTCAAATTGGAAATTATTTGAGAAGTATCATTTATTCCATTAATATCATTGCCTTCATTATCCAACAAGGCGATTGTTTCAGCATCATCGCCTACTATCAAAATAATACCTGCCAAAAGCAGAACAATGGCATCCCAAACCGGAGTACGTTGAGGATGAGAAAGTAACGACCAGGGCATGTAATGTAATCTTCCACCGCTCCATCCAGTGCCTTGATACTGTGTACCATTATTGTAAGTAAACGAATTATCATCAGGGTTAATGGACATAATCTGCGCAGTATTCATTTTATTAGGATCGTAGATTTTTACTTTCCAGGGTTTTGAAGAACTATCCCATTCAAAGGGCAGTATACAATGTGGGGCACCACTGAAATCATAATTTTGTGAAACACACATAACCGGTGTGTCACCTCTTTTGAAAGCTTCCCTTGTCTTAATAAAGACTTCTTTCGGATCATGTGTATTTCCTAATAAAAACTCTCCTACAAACCACCAGATAGGCCCAGCACCCATTTGATAAGCTTGTTTTACGTTAAATTCATTTACAACAGTTCCCCAATTGGTAAAACGTTTCAAAGGCAAGCTAAAAATACTATTGCTTTTCCATCCATAAATGGCTTGCGTAGACATACCAAAACAATTACCGCCTGATGCAATACCCTTTACAACCAGTTCATAAAAAAGCGCATCAAATCCATCCGTAATATCCCACCACTCTGTTTCAGAGTCTACATCTTCAAATGCACTTGCATATTGCTCCCAAGTTAACTCAGGAGTACCCCTGTTAATTACTCCCCAAAAATCTTTTTCAAAATCAGTTGGAACGACTGGTTGAACAGCCCAGTTAATATTGTTAACTGAACTGAACCGACCGGAGTTAAATATCCCGTCTTCTCTTTCCAAGAGCCCCCAAGCATTAGAAATGGATAGTTCTTTTTTGAAAAAACCCAGATGGTCATCATCACCGGTTAAAAAACCGTCACTGTCCCAAATATCCAATTCGACTGTTATCAGACTATTAGGATTATTAGGTATAATGGACGGAGTTTTATGATTAACATCTACAATATTTCTACCACCAAAATCTCCATCATTAGGCAAACGTCTTCTGTATAAAACATGCCCGTTATCCTTTATAGTAAGGAACATATAAACATCGTTCTGCCCGGCGCAACATCCTTCCTCTTCAATCGTATTCACTCTACCAATAAATATTTGATAAGGAGAACAAACGATAGTCTTGTTACCGAACCAAAGAATACTTCCTCTCTGGAAACAATTATACCTTCCAGGCCCAGAGACATTTGGAATGTCTTCTTCCGAGGAAATAGGGAACCCTAAGTCACCGTTTGGTCCACCAATTCCAAGATATTTTTCTCGAATAGAACCGTAAACAACGTGAGCTCCAGTAAGACCACTCCAATAAATAGTACAATGCTCAAATTGGCTAAATTTTCCTTTTGTTGAGCCATTTTTATCTTTAATATCCATTTCGTCAGTAATCGGGAATCCCCATTTTAAGTGAGATCCCGTTTCTTTGTACTTACTGAGAATAGCACCGTGTACCTCTAAAGCTGTAGGTGAGCTATCACGATAATATATACGTCCACTTTCAAACTCTTGCATCTTACCATTAGGCACATCTTGCATAGTACTTACAGGAAGTCCTATTGGGTGAGATGATTCACCAAAATTCTCGTAGCTAAGGTATATTTGCTCCAGAACCGGTACAGCACCAGTATTCCCAGACCAATAAATACCCCCTTTAGCAAACAGACTCTTCCTAGAACCAGGTTTTGCTGCATCTAATTCATCACTTACTAAGACTCCTAACTTAGTCTTGAGATCAGGTTGTGCTTGATATAAAGCTAAGATAGCACCATGCATTTCAAAAGCAGCACCATAACCTGAAGCATACATGATTAAGCCATGTTGATAAGACTGGACGTAGGCTGGAATTAAACCATCAAATTCAATACTACCGGTCTTCGCTCCAAAATTGAGATTCTTTCTAATCTTGTTGAACTTATTAGTAATAAACCACTCTGGAGTACTACGTTTACTATCTAACTTATTTTCTAGACTTAAAGGAACACCATCAAAGACCTCGACAGCGGCAATTTGCCCTTTGAATTGAAAAGATGAGCCATTCGTCCACGTACCAATAAATAGCTGCTCCCCTGTACCAGAATTAAGCTTCCCAATAGGAAAGGCTGTGACAGATACCACTTGATTATCTATTAGCAACCCCAATGTATCATGATCGTAAACTAAGTCCACGACATGCCATTCATTCAACCCTAAAGTCGCTTTGCCTTTAGTATCTGCCAAGGTCCAACTGTTGAATGAATTGTCTACAGAAGCAAATACATTGAAATTATTAGCGCTATTACCCTTATCCAAGAATATCGCGAACGGTAAAAAAGTGCCTTCTACTAGGTTTTGTCTGGAAGTAACAGCTTGAGTAGCTTTAAATGAAACTCTAACACAAAATCTTTGTGTATCGTTTTGAGGAAGTTTTGCCTGAATTCGCCCATTCTTAGAAAAATCTAAAGCATTGGGAAAATTTCCTAAAACAGTCGCATTAGGGCCAGATACTATCTAACAATTTTTAACAATCGCCGGAATTGTGCTGTCTGGATTGCTAACACTCAAACTATTTAAAGTGTAATTAACAAGAGTTTTTTCTTGTCCGCTCAATTCAATCTGTGAACATTCAATAATTTTAATCGTGTCAGAAGCACTGTATTTGGAATTAGGATAAGTTGATGTTCCAACTACCTCGTAGTTATTGGGTTGCAACTCTGATGTTGTTGCAAGTAACTTAAAATTTCCCTTAGCATCAGGTTTAATACCGGTAGCGGCAGATACACCCTGTATGATACGGTCAATTCCAACATTACTGTCGCCAATTTTTAACCTAATCGGACAATTTCCCCATCCCATTCCTTCGATAGTGATAAGTTCCCCTCTTTGTGCCGTATGGGGAGTAACTTTTAAGTAAGGAGATGGTATTGTGGTAAATCTTAAATCAGTATCATGTTCAATTCTTGCTGAAAATCCCCATTCATAGTGAGTTTCAGCAACAGCAATCATTAAAATATTGCACCCTACTAATAAATTAACATTACTACATACCTCTGTTGAATACTTATTGATATCTCTTTCGTCTTCCCATTTAAGATCCTCAATTTCATTACCATTTAACCACACTCTAATAGAATCATCACTTCTGATACATAGTTTAGTTTTCCGGTCTTTAGGGGATTCAATGTGCACTAAGAAAAAAGCAAGAGCATGATGTTTTCCTAAAAAAGCTGAGCAGGTTAGGTGAGATGTCTGTTCTAATAAAGGTAACTTTCGATGAATGTTATCTTCTACATCATGAATGTTGTTCCAATCAATATCAGAGAGTTCTCGACTTCTCCAAGTATATTCCTGTTTAGCATAGATACTACCATTTCCATAGATAACAACATCTCCATCCTGAGGCGCATTATCAAATGACCTCGTAATTGCTTCTGGATCAATGGAATTGTTATCAATATCTCTGATAATCTCTCCAGCCTTAGGGTGACCATCTCCTTTATGATGTTGAGATTCTGAAGTTTGATGGGATTCATCGAAAATCGGCCCTAAAACTAACCAGTTAGAAATGTACTTTGACATATTTTATTCCTCTTGTTGAAAAAATAGACAATAAACCAAGCATTAAGATGCGTTAGGCACCAAACATCACGCATCTTCATACCTTTAAAGTTTTTCCTCTTTCGCCTCCTCACGCCGCCCACTCACATGCTGCCCCACTTTATTCTGTGGACGATATTGATTATCGGCATTCAAACGAAACTTCACCGATTCATGAATGGCTTCAAAACGCTTGGATTGGGTGCCAATGTTACGGTAGTACCGTTGATGTTCTTTCGCATAGATACCTTTTAGAAACTCGCCAAAAGAATCATAAATCTCAGCAAGATTGTCTGCTTGAGTGATGGTCACGAGTTGGCTGTCATCCAGTTCAAGCCCACATTGAATCGCTTTTTTTTGCATCCACGCTAAAGCAATCTTGCTTAATGGATAACCCGCCACCCCGCCACCCACATCGGTATGCGCCCCCGCAAACCAGACTTGTTCTACCTGCCGGTGGGGTTTCTTGGCTGAATTCCACAAGGTTGCCTCATAGTCCTGACGATGTTCATCAATCGCTAAGGCATGAAAGGCATTTTCAACTAAAGCGCTTAAGTTCACGTCATGGAATTGCCTTGACTTGATTTCTTTAATCTCCTCATCCGGGCAACCCACTAATGAAAGCACGCCAATTGGAATGCCCAAAGCACCAACCGTGTCCCAAACACCCAGAAATTTGATTTTGACCGGGTTAGTCTCTAATGGCTCGCCCGTATTTTCCTTTGCGGCATCATAATACGAATACTGTTTTCTAAATGCTTGAACGTCTTCAACATCGGGATTAGGGTTGCGGCGGCGATAAAGCGCATAAGCATCAGAGAGTAATCCTTTATTATCTAGGTCTGAAATTATCCAGC
>JAAUSR010000002.1 GCA_012032555.1 Thioploca sp. | reverse complement strand
GAAATCAACCCAGCGGTATTTCCCGGAGATGCCCTTCATGGCCAAAAAAACCGGTCCAAACCCTTATTGATAAAGGCAAGGGTTACGTCATTGCCGTGAAACGGAATCAACCCAAACTAGATACGGCCATAGCAAAACAAACGCTAATGACCCACCCAACTCCAACATGGAGTGGGAACCCCAAAGGTCATGGACATCCAGTCAAATGTCGTATCAAAGTCTCTCGTGCTTTGGAAGAAATCAAACCCATCGGGGCTGGATTACAGCAAGTCATGAGCGTTAATCGGCAAGGTCAAAGAAAAGGCAAGACCATTAATACCACGACTTATTACCTCACCAGTGAATCCAGTAGTGCTTAGGTCCTCGCTCATACCATAAGAGGTCATCGTCGCATAGAACACAACCGACATGGGGTTAAAGAAGTTATTTTTAATGAAGATAATGGTGGCCTTCGTCACCCACCGCCAGCGGCTCACGGCCATTAAGTTAAGCTTGGTAGCGATGAAGATGAGGGTTATCGGTTCAAATAGTCTGGGCCTATTCTCATTCTGTTGGTGTTTTTGATGGTGAATCAGAAGACGCCTTTTCGGTTTTCGCTGGTGGTTTAGCCGCAGTGACTTCTTGGTTTTTAGTAGGTAACTGTAGCAACCTATCAACTTGAGTTTTAGGTAATTGATATTGTACCCCTTTATCTGGTCGTGCCATGACAAAATGAGGTGCTGTCGAAATCAGATCAAAATGGAGGGGTTGTGTTTCTCCAGCTAAGGTAATTTCTATCGCGCCTTGAGCAACAGAGTTGGATTGGTAACGTTCAACATTGAAGGCTTGCAGATCTTGCCAATTGCCAATTAAGGTATTGAGTGCATCTTGACCGGTATCTATTTCTTCAGTCGGCAGTGTGGTATCTACAACCCAGCGTTGTTCCTTTTGGATTAAGTGGTAATTGGGTAATTTTAATTCAGTGATTTTAGGTTGTTCTCCGATTAAAGATAAACCAACCCACTCGACCGCATCATCATTTACTGAATAAAACAGGGTATCGGTAATTAAATAAACTTTTGGGTTGATTTGTATATAACGTTGTCCGTCATCTAGGGGAGATTTATCCCCTAAAGCGATTTTAAGTTGATCAAATGTCAATGTTGCTAAGGGTGGATCTAGCTTCAGATCAGCTAAATTAAGTTGCTGGTCTTCAACTAAGTTGTAATGATGTTCAGAGAGAATTTTGAGTAATTTCTCGACTCGAAAATAATTGGCTGGCAAAGTAAACGGCTTAGTGAGTTGCCAATGACCTTTGTCGTCCTTCACGAGTTTAATGAATTCTTTGTCAGATCGATCGATCGTAATCGTTTGAATGCGTTCAGCAGTTAAACCAGTTAGCTCTGGTAATTGTGCTCGCTTTTTTTCTTGTTCTAGGGTATACAAAGTAACAGCTCCAAGAACGAAGATAATCACCACCAAAATGAGATTAATTAACCAACGTTGTTGCATTAAGCCCTCCGCCGACGTAACCAAATAGATAGACCGGTACCAATTAAAGTTCCCGGTAAAATGAATAAGAAAAACAGTCCTAAAAGAATAACGGTATTGGAAGACAATTCTAATTTGAGGTCCAGTGCCGCTTTAGCTGGAATTTTAATTAAATTATCATCTTGTGCCAACCAATTGATTAACTTCAAACTGAAATCAAGTTGTCCCGCATAACCTAATAGGGCATTAGACAGAAAATCGCCATCGCCTATAATAACCACCCGTTGTTTAGCTTGACTTGTATTGTTGTCAGCTGGTGATTGTTTGGTCTTTTCAACTTTTTCAAGGACCGCCGGCGTTTGACCGGATGTGACCTCAGTACCAAATTCTTCCAATGGCTTATCATTGGTTTTCGTGTTATGGACTGGTTGTGAGTCACTTTTACTATTCTCAGCTTGAGCTTTGGGTTGAGCGCGAGTCAGCGCAAAGGCGATGTCTAATGGTCCATTTATATCCGTCTTTGGATCATATTTTACGGTTCCTTCTATTTTTCCAGTTTCCGACCACACCTGAGGATGAGTAGTTAATAAAGCGGTTTTTTCCCACTCTTCACCGGGTGGTTCGACGACGAGACCCATTGCTTGAGGAAATAAGGTCAACTGCTCTGTTAAGTCTTCAGTTATGGGATGATGACCATAGCCGGTTGTGGTAATTGAAATAGTGCTCGGATCGCTAATACCAAATAGCCGACTGGTTGGATCAACCAAAATGCCGGGTTGAATTTTTACACCAAATTGAGCTGCGAGGGAATCTAAACCGAATAATTTATTGGAATCAAGCAACCATAATAGGTTACCACCTTGGTTAATATATTTTTTGAGGAGTGCGGTTTCTGCCGGTAGAAATTTGCTTTGTGGACTAGCAATAACTAATACTTTGATGGTTTCCAATGGCAGTGAATTTTGGCCAAAATTGATAGCTTGGACGTCGAAACCGCGCTGTTTTAATTCTTGTGCCCACTCACTTAAATTCACCGTTTGAAAACCAGTAATACTTCTTTCACCATGTCCAGTTAAAAATGCAATGATTGGTTTATCTGAACGGACTAGCCGTTGTAAAGCTGAACTGATTTCCTGTTCAGATAAGCGTGGTGTAGTAATCCGTTCGGTTTTACCCTGATAACCAATAAGCAATTCACCATCTACTTTGATATTCTGTTCACGGACTTCATTCGGTACGGTATAAGGATCAACAAAGCGTAATTGGATATCAGATTTGTATTGCTGATAACGTTGAATTAATTGTTTTATCGGTTGACGAAGTTGTTCATCTTTAGAAGCATAAGCCGTAATTGTAATGGGTACAGTGAATTCGGTTAATAATTTTTGACTAGCTTCGGAGAGGGTATGGCGATGGCTATAGGTCCAATCCGCTTGTAGTTTATAACGGGTACTTAACCAAGCCGCTAATCCAATTATAATAACTAACAAAATAATAAATGAACTATTTTGTAACCGTAAATGTAGACGAGTGCGTTCAGTGATTTGCATAATTTTCAGTTAGCCGTTGTCAGTTAGCAGTTATCAGTAAATAATGGATAACCTAGGACTAAAAAACTTTCTATTGAATGCGATCAGAATCTAAGCGGTGAATACTTAAAATCAGAAATAGGGCCATGAATAATAAATAATAAATAACATCTTCCGTGCTGAAAATACCTTCCAACAGGGTTTGGTAATGGTTCATGAGAGACAAATAAGTTAAAACACCACTTTGTTCTTCCGTATAGCCGGTCCAGTCAATCATCCACAATAAGAGTAGTACTCCAAAGGTGCTAATAGCCGCTATGGTTGGATGAGCCGTTAAAGTAGAAATATACAGCCCAATAGCGGCTAAGGCACCCAGTAATAAAATAGTACCTAATAATCCAGCGGCTAAGTGACCAAAATCTAAATGACCACCTAATAACAAGGATAAAGGCATCAGCAATAACATCCCTAGTATAATCAAAAGAAAAGACATTAATCCCAAAAACTTACCCATAATGATACCGGTCATGGATACGGGTGCAGATAATAATAGCGGTAAAGTTTTATTGCGTCGTTCTTCACTAATCAGTCGCATAGTCAGTAACGGCATAACTAACAAAAGGATAATACCTATCCAACTAAATAAAGAACTCACTACCATCATCGTGATACCCGGTGCATTAGGCTCATTAGCCAACCGCGATTGAATATCAGGACGTAAAAATAACTCGACTACTTTGGCAAAATTCCAACTCGAGATCAGTTGCATCACAGCTAAAATACTCCACGCTAGCGGAGATGAAAGTAAACTTCGTAGTTCCCTTGCGGCAATAATCCACATTTAAGTAATCTCCTAAATGAGTTAATCAATGAGTATCTCGTTACTGATGTAACCGGTCAGCTGCAAGACCAGCAACTTGATCTATATCTACTTTTTCTGAAAAATTTGCTTCTGAAGAATTTGATAAAAGGGTATCTTGCTTTGGAGAATGAGATAAATTGATATCTTGTTGTTCGGTAGTTAAGTCCACAAAAATTTGTTCTAAACTCCGTTTTTCCGGGATCAATTCATACAATCCCCAATTACCAGCTACCGCTCGTTCTACTAGCGCTTCAGCGGGATTATTATCGGTGGGATGTCGAATCCGAAAATGATCATGATCTTGTCCTTCAACGGTTTCTACGCCGGGAATTTGTGCTAACACCCGGAGGGGAGGCGGACGACGTAACCCAACTTGCAAGTGAGTGGTTTGCATTTGAGCAAATAATCCGCTAATCGTATCGTTAAGAACTAATTGACCGCGGTTGATAATTTGGACATGATTACAAACAGCTTGAACTTCTTGCAAAATGTGAGTGGATAAAATCACACTATGTTCGGTGCCGAGACTTTGGATCAATTCCCGAATTTCTCGAATTTGAATCGGATCGAGTCCAATAGTGGGTTCATCCAAAATAACCACCGCTGGCATATGAATAATGGCCTGCGCAATACCAACGCGTTGCTGGTAACCTTTAGATAAATTACCAATCAGTCGCTGAGTCACTGAAGTTAACCCACATTGTTCAATAATGCGATTAACCGCACTGGTAATCGCCTGAGCCGGAATCCGATGCAAATGCGCACAAAATCTTAAATATTCTATGACCAACATTTCTCGATAAATGGGTGGTTGTTCAGGTAAATAGCCGAGTGCTAATTTAGCCGGTAAAGGTTGTTCTAATAAATCATAGCCAGCCACCGTAATTTGACCAGTAGAGGGTGCCAATGTTCCCGTAATCATTTGCATTGTGGTTGACTTTCCCGCCCCATTTGGTCCAAGAAAACCTAAGATTTGACCTCGTTTTACTTCAAAACTAATCTGATTAACCGCGCAAAAATAACCATAATAACGCGATAGATTTTGTACTGAAACCAATGTATCTGAGTTCATTAATCTTTCTCTTAATTTAAATTAGAATAACGAAACACTGAGCTCATTAATGGCCAACAACATTTCACCATCATCCGTTAATGCTTGAGCAATGGCACTACGGCAAGCTAGGTTAGGATTAACTCCGCTGACAATTAACTTAGCAGCATGAACTAACAATCGAGTACTGGCACCTTCTTCTAGACCATTTCCCTTTAAATTACGCGTCATATGAGCAAATTTAACTAACTTATCAGCGACAGCCGCATCAATCTGGGTTTCGTTACCAATGATTTTGGCTTCTAAATGTGGGGACGGATAATCAAATTCCAAGGCAACAAAACGTTGCCGGGTACTTTGTTTCAAATCTTTCAACACACTTTGATAACCCGGATTGTAAGACATCGCTAAGCAAAATTCCGCCGGACTAACCAGAATTTCACCTAATTTTTCTATGGGTAACACGCGGCGATCATCGGCTAACGGATGAATCACCACGGTGGTATCTTTACGTGCTTCAACGATCTCGTCTAGATAACAAATACCACCATGACGTACCGCTCGTGCCAATGGTCCATCAACCAAACCGTGTCACCGCCACTGACTAAAAAGCGTCCTACTAAATCGGAAGCTGTTAAGTCATCATGGCAAGACACGGTAATCAAAGGTCGTTGTAACCGCCACGCCATATGCTCCATAAAACGCGTTTTACCACAACCAGTGGGGCCTTTGAGTAATAAAGGCAGTTGATTATGATAAGCCGCTTCAAATAATTCGATCTCACTGCCAATAGGCTCATAGTAAGGTTGCTGTTCAATGAGATACGCTTCAGGTTTAAATACACGGGCATTCATGAGAAATTAATTAATCGTAATCGGTTTGGTTAATATTTTGCGTATAATGACATAAAGCTTTTTCAAGTCAATGAAGTATTGAAGATCAAGCTTGAAATTATTGGCTTCTCAAAGCGTTAAAAGACACGACTCACCAAAAGTGATATTGGAAAGAAAAATAATGATGAAATATCAAAAATTTTAAGCAGCCGGTTGATGTCGCTTAGCAAAAATTGAAAAAATAATTTTTCGCTACCAGAATAATAAATGGTACCATTTCAAATTGTTGAGTTATATTACGGGCTACTCTTTACAACTAACTGATTAAATAGCGTATCTTAAATTTCTCCGCAACTGATTTTATCGAGAATTGAATATGAACTATAACCAATTTAAATTGTATTCTATCCTTGCTCAAATACTCTTTTACGTAAAAGCTATAACCGTAAAGTGATGTTCATTGTCTTTATTGGTATGCAACTGCCTTTATTGATTTTACTATTCTATATAGCGGTCAGTTCAACTTTGACCTTTTATAATCATTATCTTCTGGTTCTGGTTATGGTGTTATCAACCGGATTGAGTACAACCATCACCTTGTTATTATTATTTCTAATTTTGTATCCTATCAACTTGGTTGCAACTACCCTTATCAATATATCAGTGAAGAAAAAAGAACTCCATTACCAGTCGGTTATGAAGATGCTGCTGGACAATTGATGACTTACATTCAATATACGATTGATAAAATAGAATTGTTTAGTAAATCTTTACGCAATGCCTCTAACCTGGATCCACTCACTGGAATACAAAACCGTCGCTCTGGTGAAGAACATCTTCGCCAAGATATGGCTCGGGCACGTCGTGCTGAAAATCAAATTTTAGTGGCTTTAGTGGATATTGATCAATTACAAAATATCAATGATCACTTCGGTTACCATGTTGGTGATGTTTGTTTAACGCAAATTGCTGAAATTCTTTCTAAAAGTGTTCGTGAAGGCGATTGGTTAGCACGCTGGGACGGCGATGAGTATCTTATCGTTTTATGGAATTTTAATCATGTCCAACCTCGTGCGGTTTTAGAACGAATTCAGCGACAAACCATTAAAACGCCAATGGGAGAACTTCTTAAAATTAGTTTGAGTGTTGGTGCCTGCGAATATCGAGGTGACACTGATTTTGCAACGGATACGGATATGGAAACGCTCCTCATTCATCTTGAAGAAGCTTTATCTAAAGTTAAACAAGCCGGTGGCGGTGGAATTGTAATTTGTGAATAAATTTTCATAGCTACGGATTATTTCTACAGTTAAATGTGAAGTAGCTAATTCAACTTATTTATTTTAAAATGATTATGTTGTGATAAATCACTTGTCTAATGATAAACTGATTATTAAAATATTTGACTTGACCTCCATCACGCTGCCAAAGCATCTCCTCTGGAGAATTCAAGGAAACACTGGCTATTGTAGCTAAAATCAATAGGGAAAAGGGTAGATAATTCCTCTTGATCTCGTTTAAGTAACGGTACCATTAACTTAAATTAGGGCTGATTTCTGCTAGCAAGTGGTTAATTTTTTTTACTTTACCCTAAAATCGTAATGCGCAAGAGAGACAGTATCTTATGATGATAAGGAACGAACGAATGGCTCAACAGGCTCGCCGTACCAATCGAAGAAGCAATGCGCCTAGAGAAAAGCTGATTGGACATGGTCTGCGCGAGATTGTGTTAATATTTTTCTGCTTTGTCGCCTTATATCTGTTTGTATCACTACTCACTTATTATGGTGGTGATCCGGGTTGGTCACATAGCGGTCCGGTTGAAGAGGTCAGAAATAAAGGTGGCGTTGCCGGTGCCTTGTTTGCTGATATCTTTTTTTATTTATTTGGTTATTTTGCCTATTTATTTCCGATCATGGTTGGTTACAGTGGTTGGCTTATTTATCAAGGTCGCCATCATGATATTTTAGCTGAACCCAGAAACTTAATTATTCCTTCAATTGGCTTTATTTTAACTTTAAGTGCCGGTTGTGGTTTAGCGATAGTGCATTTTATGGCAGAAAGTGCTTTATTACCGACTCACGCCGGTGGTATTTTAGGTCTATGGATTGGGAATGGGTTAGTATCTATTGTTGATCGGTTAGGTGCGACTTTAATTTTATTAGCTTTATTTTTCACCGGCATGACTTTGCTTACGGGTTTATCCTGGCTCAAGTTAATGGATAAATTAGGTTATCACACCTTACTGTGGTTACCGGTTTTAGAACGGTTTTTTAGCCAACAATTTCTACCGAGGTTGTTCGAATATAGTCAGCAGGGACTACGAATTATCAAGCAAGTATTAAGTATCTTGCTAATTAAGCTCATTACCTTGAGCAGATTTACTTATGCACGTTGGCAAGTTCGTCGGAACGAATGGCGTAAAGAACGTGAACGATATGCAGACTATGACGATAGCGATTATGAAGAGGAAGAAGATTATTTTGTTAATGAAAGACCTCAGTATACTGAAACAACACCATCATCACCATCCATTAAACCCAAGGTTGAATCACCACCTTTACCGGATCCAGAGGAAATAGCGGCAACTGCATTCAAAATTGAACCATCAATACCACCGCTATTACCCGATCTGGATTGGTTGGATCCCGTGCCTAATAAAATCCTTCCTACGAATTTTAAAAACTTATCTTCGCGAATGGAAGAAGCTTTTGCAATATTACAAATTGAAGCGGTGGTCAATACCATCCACCCAGGTCCGGTGTTAATTGGTTTTGAAGTGCAAACTATTACGCCAATTAACACCAATCATCTCCCTGAATTAGGCGATGCACTTGCCCAAGCATTACCGGTCGCGACGATACGGGTGGTTGAAACCCAACCGGGGATTTTAGGTGTTGAAATGCCAAATCCTAAGCGACAAACTATATATTTAAGTGAATTATTAAATTCTCCTGAATATCAAAACCATCTGTCTGCCTTACCAGTGGCGCTGGGTCAAGATATGAGTGGACAAGCCGTTATTGTTGATTTAACCCGGATTCCTCATATTTTGATAGCCGGTAGTGAAAGTGCAGAAAAAGATCTCGCTCTCCATACTTTAATTTTAAGCTTGTTATTTAAATCTCCACCCAGCAAAGTACGGTTAATTCTGGTGAACAATTCCACTCAGGTGTTCTCGGCTTATACAGATATACCCCACTTATTAACCCCCCTTATTGCTGATATGCAACGCGCTACCCAAGCGCTACAGTGGTGTGTTCAAGAAATGGAGCGACGTTATCGGTTAATGGCGGCACTGAGCGTTCGTAATATTGATGATTACAATCAAGCTTTACTTAATCCCGCCACACTAGCCCGCTTGCCAGAACCCGATACTCAAAAACCGCTTTTCTATGTAGTCGTTATGATCAGTGAGATCGATGAATTAATGAAAAACGGTAGTGGTGCTCAAGCCGAAGAAGCGATTACCCGGTTAACTCAAAAGGCACGTGCCGCCGGGATTCATCTTATTTTAGCGACACAATATCCTTCAGTAAATGTTATTACCGGCTTACTGAAGGCCAATATTCCTACACGGATGGCATTTCGAGTCACTAATAAAAGCGAGTCACGTACTATTTTAGGTCAAATGGGCGCGGAAAATTTGTTAGGTCAAGGAGATATGTTATATATGACAGCGGGCACCGGTATGCCAGTGCGAGTACATGGCAGTTTTATTTCTACAACCGAAATTCATCGGGTTGTAAGTCATCTACAAGAACAAGCTATCCCAGCTTATGTCGATTTAGCGGTCAATTAAAACTGTGCAGTATTAGGGTAATAATTAAGTTTACCACCCCGGCTAAAACAGCCGGCCATTTTAATGGGGGGGCCAAAAGTATTATTTTTTATGAGTATTTATAATTAAGTAATTAATATTAACTACTTATTATTAAATGGATAAGTTGAGTTGGAGAAGTTTCAAGCTGATAAGTAATCGACATAAGTGTGTACTTGTGAACCATTCCATTCGATGATACGCCAACCAGGACGAGTATGTTCAATAACAAAATGAGGCGTTTGAGTACTAATTTGAAAAATGGTTGAAGGGGTAAGATAAATCGATTTATCTTCTTTAAAGATGGTCTTTTCAGCGTGATAATGTCCACAGAAAATATGTTTAATCTGAGATAATTGGGTTAAAACTGACCAAACTTCTTCCGTATTTTGTAAAGCATGGCGCTCATCCATAAATTGACAACCACAATGTAACGGGGGATGGTGTATAAATAACAAGGCGGGTTCGGTTTGTTGTAAGAATTGTTCTTTTAACCAAGTGAGTTGTTGGGGTGCTACTCGATAAGGAGAACTATCTAAAAATAATAACCATCGTTCTTTAACTTGGCGACTAAAATACAGCATACCATTTGATATCTCTTCATCGGGTAATTTAAAAGCGCGTGCCAAACGTGGAACATGATCATGGTTGCCGGGCATGACCACATAAGGATAAGGAAAATCAGCCAAAGTTTCTTTTAGCCAAGCATAAGCTTCTGGTTCTCCGGCCACCGCCGCTAAATCACCCGATACGACGAGTAAATCCAAATGAACTTTAGCTAGGGTTTGCAAGACATCACGGAATTGTTGGCGAGCATGAATACCTCGATAAGGTAAATCTGAGCGCCCAATATGAGGATCCGTGACTTGGGCAATAGTTAAATGGGGTGACATGATATTTTCTCCTGATTGTTCTGGCCAAGATCACAAAACAGCGTTCAAAGGATTGCTTCAAGACCGGGTGGTTACCTGGAGATTGGCGGTTTATATAATAGAATTTGTCGAAACCAACCTCGAGCTAAAGCGGGGCTGTTGTTAACTACGATTAAGTTAGGATAGCTGAGTTCTTCAAATACAACATCGGTTCGAGTAGCTATTTTACCCAACCAAGGACTTAGCCAGCGACGGAGCGGTGCCCACTGTTTAGGTTGTAAGAACTTATCCAAAATTAAAATTTTTCCGCCCGGTTTCAACACGCGACTGGCTTCATCCAAAGCCAATTGTGGCTGAGCAACAACAGCTAGAATCAAATGCATAATGACGAATTGGAAACACTGATCCGGATAAGGCAATTGCATGACATCACCTTGGTGAAGAATAATATTCTCTTGATTATGGATAGCCGCTTGAGCCTGTCTTAACATCGCCCAAGTGATATCTATTCCCACATAATGGTATCCTTGGGGAAGATAAGGAATATCCAAACCACTCCCTATTCCACACAATAACACACCTTCTGCTTGCCTCGGTTGTTCTAATTGGGCAAGACTACGTTGTCGCGCCAATTCAGTGGGAGCAGCCACCATTTTATTATAAAACGGTGCCCACAGTGTGTAGCTTCGTTGCAACACCGTCATTGACATTTAGTGTAGTGTATGTGGTAATGCTAAGCTAAAAGGTGGAATTTCTGCATAAAAGGATTGTCCGTCATCTGCAATCAACTGATAACGTCCTTGCATACTACCCACCGGGGTTTCTATCATCGTCGCACTGGTATATCGAAAACCTTCTCCCGGCCGTAAATAAGGTTGTTCTCCAACCACACCTTCACCATAGACCTCCTGGATTTTGCCATTAGCATCGGTAATTAACCAATGTCGCCTTAACAATCTTGCGGGCAAAGCACCTACATTACGAATAGTAATAGTATAGGCAAAAACGTATCGATTATCTTCGGGATCAGATTGGGCATCCACATACATCGTTTCTACCTCAACCCGAATATCATGGGGAGTGGAATGAGACATAAGTTACTACCTTCCGGTTGTTGTTAGTGAAAGTGAACACCCTAATATTTGGGTAACAATGGATCGAGTTCAATTCACTATCATCTAATTTTTTAATTCTGGTAGCAATCTGTTGTAATTAAAAAATTGGGGTGAACGATGGGACTTGAACCCACGACCATCGGAGCCACAATCCGATGCTCTACCAACTGAGCTACGTCCACCACTAGAAATACTCCGCGCCCGACAGGACTCGAACCTGCTACCCTCGGCTTCATACCACTATAGTTTTCACTACCAAGTTTATAACCTTGTTTGTGGTCTGGACCATATCTTTGCCTTCTCAGGCATGGTGCATATGGCCTCTACGGAACCCTAAGACATCATAGCCTTGGAGTAGTTACCGGTAAGATAATTCACCCCTTTACCACCCTTTCGGTTTCCTCGGTGTTGCCATTTTACAGGGTTCACCGATATAGCACCATCCACCATAACAGTTCTTGTTTTCTGCCATGGGTCCAATTAATCTTCAGAAGGCCGATGCTCTATCCGGATGAGCTACAGGCGCTTATAAAATAATAAAAAATGGTCGGGGTAGAGGGATTTGAACCCCCGACAGCCTGCTCCCAAAGCAGGTGCGCTACCAGACTGCGCTATACCCCGAACTAAAGTTTTTTTATTGTATTCTCAAGTTATTTTTAAGTCAAGTATCAGGTTACACAGTTAGGTAGTCCTGCATAAGGAAAGTAAATCATAGTTCATTTTCATTCTCCCAAGTAATAAAAATGGATATCTTTTTTAAGATTTAGCTCAACAGGGTTAGCGTTAATTTATACATCATGCTACTATTTTAATATTTAAAAAATTGGTTGGAGAAATCCTCATGTTAACTGAAGCTCCTGTTCCCACTCTTAAAGTTTCCTCTCCGGCTTCACTGATTACAGGCGAAGAACTAGCGGCTATGGGAGACATCGGACGGACCGAATTGGTCAAAGGAAAAATCATTCATCTTATGCCGACTGGACATCCTCATGGTTTTTACGAAGTTAATCTGGCCACCTTCCTAAATGTGTTTGTACGAACCCATAAATTAGGACGAGTGTTAGGGGGTGAAGTCGGTATCTATACTCATCGCCAACCCGATACCGTCCGCGGTGCCGATGTCGCTTTTATTTCTCACCAGCGCTTAGCTCAAGTTCAATCCAAAAGTTTTCTGGATGTGTGTCCCGAACTGATTGTGGAGGTGATGTCACCGGATGATACTTGGAGTGAAGTTCATGAAAAATTAGAAGAATATTTTGCGGTTGGTGCCCAACTGATTTGGGTGGTCGATCCGCGTCGACAAAAGCTTCACATCTACCGGTCTCTCACCGACTTAGAGATCTTGACCGTTCAAGATACCTTGACCGGCGGTGAAGTTCTGCCCGGTTTTCAAGTGCCAGTGGCTGAGTTATTTACCTGAAAAGAGCATTTTCAGCGAGATAACCGACAATGAATGTACGTCACCTATAAATATCTCTTTGATGAACGAGATAACAGCGTCTGAACCAGAATTTACCCAATTTAAGAACTTTCCAAATGCACTCTATTCTGCTTATTGTGGAAATTCTGATTCAGAGCAATACGCACTAATACACGCTATTATTAAGCTTTATTGACACGCCGCTATCGGCATAGCTAAACCTTCCACGTCATCATAACCAATAGTAATATCTTGATTAGCTACTCGCTGGCAAGAAACTCTATCGAAAACTTGTAATTGCAATTGTTGGTTATGGTGTGAACCAAGTAAGATAAAGCCTTCCGGGAGAAATTGAGGAGGCAACACTCGGAGTGCTTCGGTTTTCGTCGGTAAGTTATCACAAATTGGGTTGACTTCACCAGTCGTTGGTGCGTAACTCCACGATAATAAACTTCTTAATCCTGGTGGTCTCCAATCCTCACGTTCCGTTTCTACTGGATACGTGGCTATCACCGTGGTATTTGCAGTTGGGGCTTCTAACTAGGCACTGATTGTCAAAGGTAATTTTTTTGGAAGACTTGCCTCCACAGTTGGGGTGGGATTCGAGTAATCCTTTTCTGATTTCTTTTGATAATTGGCTAACTGAACCGCCTTCAACTTATTACTTTTATTAAGGTAACCTGAAAATGATAGGTGGATAGACATAGGTAGGTTGACAGGATCACCTCATTTGTAAAATACTGATAATCGAATGATATTAAAACGCCATGAATTATGAAATAATAAATTTATGCATAACGTATTGATTTATACATTATCATAAGTTCCTAAATTATTTAGGAAAGATGAGACTAAAAAACGGGTAAAATTATGCAACCATTATGTTTAAATAGCCTTCTGGAAATCCAAGCAAAACAACATCCCGATGCGATAGCTATTACAGCACCTGAGCGTACTCCCCTTAAATATCACCAGTTAAATCAACATATTCATCAATTGGTTGCGACACTAAATATTTGTGGTGTGGGCCGCCAGGATCGAGTAGCTATTGTCCTTCCTAATGGCCCAGAAATGGCGGTGGCATTTTTAGCAGTTACAGTCGCTGCAACCAGTGCACCACTCAATCCAGCCTATCGGGCTGAAGAATTTGACTTTTATTTATCCGATCTAAATGCGAAAGCCTTGATTATTCAAGCCGGAGTTGCCGGACCAGCACGAACAGTTGCCCAAGCGCGTGGTATCCCCATCATCGAACTTCAACCCGTATTAGAAGCGGAAGCGGGTATTTTTACTCTTATACCGACACTAACCAGTGGTGAACTGAACAGTTCCAAGTATACTAGTTGGACACAGCCAGATGATATCGCTTTAGTACTACACACTTCCGGTACCACATCCCGTCCAAAAATCGTACCGCTAACTCAAAATAACCTCTGTATCTCTGCTCACAATATTAGTTCAATATTAGAACTGTCTGAGAAAGATCGTTGTTTAAATATGATGCCGCTGTTTCATATTCACGGCCTCATCGGTGCTTTATTATCCTCGCTGAGTGTGGGTGCCAGTGTGGTTTGTTCCTTGGGCTTTAATGCCAGCCAATTTTTTCAATGGCTGAAGATATTTGGTCCAACTTGGTACACTGCAGTCCCCACCATGCACCAAGCCATATTGGCCCATGCTTCAAACCATCATAAAATTATTAGCGACTGTCAACTACGATTGATCCGTTCCTCTTCTGCTGCTTTACCACCGCTAGTGTTAACCGAGTTGGAAACCGTGTTCAATGCCCCAGTCATTGAAGCTTATGGTATGACAGAAGCTTCTCATCAAATGACAAGTAATCCCTTACCACCCCGTCAGCGTAAATTAGGCTCGGTAGGGATAGCAGCCGGTCCGGAGATTGCTATTATGGATGAGGTAGGCCATTTGCTATCAGCGGAAACACTTGGTGAAATCGTGATTCGAGGCGCAAATGTCACATCGGGTTACGAAAATAATCCTTCAGCTAATCAAAGTGCTTTTACCAAGGGTTGGTTTCGTACCGGTGATCAAGGTTATTTGGATAGTGAAAACTACCTTTTTATCACCGGTCGCCTCAAAGAAATCATCAATCGGGGTGGCGAAAAAATTTCTCCGCGGGAAATCGATGAAGCACTGTTGGAACATCCTGATATCCTCCAAGCGGTCGCTTTTGCAGTTCCACATCCTACCTTAGGAGAAGATCTGGCCGCTGCGGTAGTGCTACGTGACCAAGCTACTTTAACGGGGCCAATGATTCGTGAATTTGCTTTTCAACAATTAGCCGATTTTAAGGTACCCAGTGAGGTCGTGATTGTTGATGAGATTCCCAAAGGCGCTACCGGTAAGCTACAGCGGATTGGACTAGCCGCTAAATTAGTTAACCAACTTCAGCGTGACTACGTGGCACCAAGAAATAATCTAGAAATGTTGATAACGGATATTTGGGCTGAAATTCTTGATATTAAAACACTAGGAATACATGATAATTTTTTCCGGTTAGGTGGTGATTCACTTCGAGCCACTCGAGTCATTTCCCAATTACAAGCGTTTTTTCCAATAGATATACCTATCGTTACCCTATTTATGAAACCGACTGTAGCCGAACTTTCTCAGTTGCTAGCAACATCAATAAATGCCAGTGATTTAAGCACCATTTCTGAATTAGTTGCCGAATTGGATGAACTTTCTGACGAGGAAGCCAAGCAGCTACTTGATAAAGCATGAAGACGTAATTAACCAGCGGTAATTTATAAATAAATTTTTAAAGGAGCATGACTTATGAAACGCCATTCCACGTTTGAGAACAGTTTGCGACAAAAATTAACCACCCGTGAAATAATCCCTTTTATTGGCGTTTATGACGTTTTTTCGGCTTCGCTCGCTGCTCAGTTTTACGATGGTATTTTCATCAGTGGTTTTAGTTTTGCGGCTAGCTATTATGGTTTGCCGGATATTGGTTTTATCGCTTGGTCCGATATGGTGGCCTTTGTCCAAAGAGTAAGAACTGTCTTACCTCATCATCATCTTTTAGTCGATATCGATGATGGCTATACTGACACTGAAACCGCATGTCATGTTGTTTCTCTATTAGAAGCTATAGGTACTTCGGCTATTGTCATTGAAGATCAAAAAAGGCCGAGACGATGCGGTCATTTTGATGGTAAACAACTGATGGAATTGGAAGAATTTCTGCCTAAATTACATCGTGTGTTAGCTACTCGCCGCGAGATGTTAGTTATTGCTCGCACCGATGCCAGCGAATTTGATGACATCATCAGAAGAGTTAGAGGATTCGCTCAAGCCGGAGCAGATGCTATCTTAGTTGATGCGATAGCAGATATTGCTCTGATTAAAACGCTGAAGAATGAAGTCAATTTGCCCATCGCCTTTAACCAAATTGCTGGTGGCAAATCTCCCGTCGGTCATCTACAAGAACTTAAGGATGCTGGTGTGTCTCTGGTGATATATAGTACCCCTTGTCTGTTCGCCGCCCAAGTGGCTATTGAAGCGGCGATGAAGTCACTCAATAAAAACGATGGTTTATTACCAACTGGCAAAGGACAAGTAGATGTACAAAGTTGTACTGCTATTTTAAAGGATAATATGGCGAGGAGAAATCAAAAATGAACAAGCTATCTCCTCAAGAAACGCTGAGCAATAAGCAGCCGACACTTTCACCCGTCAAACGTGCTCTCCTTAAGCAAAGGCTCATCAAAAAACAAGAGTCAGCAGCAACGGGGCAACCAGCGATTCCACGCCGAGTCAATCAGGAAACCGTTCCACTCTCTTTTGCCCAGCAGAGATTATGGTTTTTGCAACAACTCGAACCAGATAGCCCTTTCTATAATGTCACCAAAGCCATACGATTGAGTGGGACGCTCAATGTGGATGTCTTGCAACAAGCCTTGGATGCCATTGTGGTCCGTCATGAGGTCCTACGTACTACTTTTGTCTCTGTGGATGGCAAGCCAAAATCACTTATTACCGAAAGCCAAACGGTGGAATTGCCAGTGATTGCTGTGGAAGAGGGAAAAACTCGAAGCCAGCAAGCAGCTCAAGTTCAACATTTGATTAATGAGGCCAGTCAACGTCTCTTCAATTTATCCTCAGATTTGATGCTGCGAACCACTTTATTACAGTTAGAACCCACCGAGCATATCTTACTGTTAGTGATACATCACATTGCCTCCGATGGTTGGTCAACGGGAATTTTATTTCAAGAACTTTCCATTCTTTACGAAGCCTTTTTAAACGGCAAACCGTCTCCTTTATCCCCATTACCCATTCAATATGCCGATTTTGCTCACTGGCAACGGCAATGGCTCACGGGAGATATCCTGGAACAACAATTGATTTATTGGAAACAACAACTGGCTGACGCTCCAGTTTTACTCGAATTACCAACTGACCATCCACGTCCACCAGTACAACGTTTCCAAGGTGCCCATATTCCTATTTCCCTGTCACTAGAATTGACCACACAACTGAAACACCTTAGCCAACACGCTGGCACCACCTTGTTTATGACTTTGTGGTCAGCTTTTGCTACCTTATTATCTCGCTACAGTGGTCAAACCGACATTGTCATTGGCTCTCCCATCGCCAATCGGACCCATCGCCAAACCGAACCGCTAATCGGTTTCTTTGTCAATACCTTGGTCTTGCGTCTGGATTTGAGTGGTAATCCCACTTTTGATGCCGTTTTGCAACAAGCTCGGCGAATCGCTTTAGAAGCCTATTCTTATCAAGATATTCCCTTTGAAAAGTTAGTAGAGGAACTCAAGCCGGCCCGGAACCTGAGTCATTCGCCCCTGTTTCAGGTGATGATGGTGTTACAGAACGTACCAAAACCCGATTGGGAATTAGCCGGGCTGAATTTTACTACTTTAGAATTTGAAAGTGTTATCGCTAAATTTGACCTCACCTTGGAACTGACTGAAACATCTTCTGGGCTAAGAGGTCGGTTAGAATACAATACCGATTTATTTGAACGTGCGACGATAGAACGTTTGTCAGGCCATTTACTCACCTTATTAATTGGCATTGTGGACAATCCCCAAATGCCCCTGCATGAATTACCATTACTTACCGTCGCTGAACAACAACAACTGTTAGCCTGGAATGAAACCGCCACCGATTACCCTCAAGATCGGTGTATTCATCAGTTATTTGAGGATCAAGCTGAAAAAACCCCGGATGCCGTGGCCGTGGTTTTTGAAAATCAACAACTGACCTATAGTGAATTAAATCGCCAAGCGAATCAACTCGCACATCATCTTACTGCTTTGGGAGTCAAACCGGAAGTTTTGGTGGGTATTTGTGTAGAACGTTCACTTATTATGATGAGCGGTTTGCTCGGAATTCTCAAAGCGGGAGGTGCCTACTTGCCGCTGGATCCCACTTATCCTAAGGCGCGTTTAGCCTTTATGTTGGAAAATTCTCAAATATCGGTACTATTGACTCAATCCCAGTTAATCGATGGATTGCCGGAAACGCCAGCAAAGATCATTTGTTTAGATATGGAGATCCCGGCACGATCATTATTAAGCGTAGCGAATCCTTTAGGTGAAGTGAACCCTACTAATTTGGCTTATGTAATTTACACCTCGGGTTCAACTGGGAAACCGAAAGGTGTACAAATTTGTCATTCATCATTACTCAATTTATTAGTGTCTATGCATCAACAGCTAGAATTGACTTCAAATGATGTACTACTTGCTATCGCCACACTCTCTTTTGATATTGCCGCACTAGAACTCTACTTGCCGCTGATTACCGGCGCAAAGATCGTATTAGTTAGTCGTGAAGTAGCTGCTGATGGTTTTCAGTTATTAGACCAATTAAAATTGGGGAACGTTACCATTCTACAGGCAACACCAGCAACATGGCAGTTACTGCTAGCTG
This sequence comes from Thioploca sp., assembly GCA_012032555.1. Lineage (GTDB taxonomy): Bacteria > Pseudomonadota > Gammaproteobacteria > Beggiatoales > Beggiatoaceae > Thioploca. The sequence goes on along the minus strand of JAAUSR010000002.1, from coordinate 120,465 downwards.
CGAGTTGGGATAATTCTCCTCAATTGAAAATACTCTGTGGTGGTGAAGCCTGCCCCTCTACATTGGCGACACAATTGTTGGAAAAAGGCCAAACCTTGTGGAATTTGTATGGTCCCACCGAAACTACAATTTATTCAACGATGACTCAAGTATCAGCCATAACAATGAGTGCTTCTGTCAACACCATTGCTATAGGCTATCCCATTGCTAATACCCAAGTTTATCTTTTAGATTCAAATCTTCAAAGAGTTCCTATCGGTGTCCCAGGAGAACTTCACATCGGTGGTGCTGGTTTAGCTCGCGGTTACTGGAATAGTCCTGACTTAACTGCTGAAAAATTTATTAAGAATCCCTTCAGCAATGATCCCCATTCACGTCTCTATAAAACCGGTGACTTAGCGCGTTATTTACCCGATGGTAATATTGAATTTTTAGGTCGTATCGATAATCAAGTCAAGATTCGAGGTTTCCGTATTGAGCTTGGTGAAATCGAAGCGGTCTTGGCAAGTCATCCGACCATACAAGAAGATGTCGTCGTTGTCCAAGAATCGGAAGCGGGTGAGAAACGTTTAGTGGCCTATTTGGTCCCTCAGCTGGGACAACTCATTGAGCCAAGTGAATTACGTGCTTTTCTTCAAGAAAAACTCCCCGATTACATGATACCTCTAGCCTTTGTTTCTTTGGATCATTTGCCACTCACACCCAATAATAAGGTCGACCGCCGAGCCTTATCTCAATTTGCCATAGCGAGCTATCAGTTACCCAAAAAAACTTTTGTCGCCCCTCGAACTGAGGAAGAAGAATTATTAGCGGGAATTTGGAGCCAAGTACTGGAAGTTGAGCGAGTCGGTGTTCACGATAATTTTTTTGAATTGGGTGGACATTCTCTCTTGGCTACCCAAATGATGTCGAGAATTCGTGAAACTTTTAAAATTGAATTGCCCTTACGTCAGTTATTTGAATCACCAACTATCGCTGGTTTGAGCCATAAACTAGATGCGACATCTTATCAGACCCTTTTACCGTCAATCACCTCGGTGGATCGGTCAAAAATGCTCCCGCTCTCTTTTGCCCAACAGCGTTTGTGGTTCTTAAACCAACTAGAGGGAGCTAGTGCAACTTATAATATCTCTTCGGCACGGCGCTTAGAAGGATTCTTAAACCAAACGGCTCTTGAAAAGAGTTTACAAACTGTAGTACAACGCCATGAGACCCTACGAACAACCTTTAAAACGGTTGAAGGACAACCCGTGTTAGTCATTTCTCCAGTTGAGCATGGATCGTTGCCACTGTTTGATTTACACATTTTAAGTGTTGAAGAACGAGAACATGAAGTTCAACGCCTTGTTAATGAGGAAGCCCAACGTCCCTTTGACTTAGAACAAGGGCCTTTATTCCGAGCAATATTGCTACATTTGGGAATTGAATCGCACATTCTAATATTAACGATGCACCACATTATCAGTGATGGTTGGTCTATAGGCGTTTTGCTTCGTGAATTATCAACACTTTATCAAGCGTTTTCACAAGGTCAACCATCTCCCTTGTCCCCATTGCCGGTTCAGTATGTAGACTTTGCTCACTGGCAACGGCAATGGCTCACGGGAGATATCCTGGAACAACAATTAATTTATTGGAAACAACAACTGGCTGACGCTCCAGTCTTACTCGAATTACCAACTGACCATCCACGTCCACCAGTACAACGTTTCCAAGGTGCCCATATTCCCATTTCCCTGTCACCCGAATTGACCACACAACTGAAACACCTTAGCCAACACGCTGGCACCACCTTGTTTATGACTTTGTGGTCAGCTTGGGCTACCTTATTATCTCGCTACAGTGGTCAAACCGACATTGTCATTGGCTCTCCCATCGCCAATCGGACCCATCGCCAAACCGAACCGCTAATCGGTTTCTTTGTTAATACCTTGGTCTTGCGTCTGGATTTGAGTGGTAATCCCACTTTTGATGCCGTTTTGCAACAAGCTCGGCGAGTTGCCTTAGAAGCTTACTCTCATCAAGATATTCCTTTCGAAAAGTTAGTGGAGAAACTCAATCCAACTCGAAATTTAAGTCATTCACCGTTGTTTCAAGTCCTATTCGTGTTACAAAATGCGCCTCGAACAGAGTTAGAATTCACTGGGCTTCATTTAACTACTTTAGAATGGCAAAGTGTGATCGCAAAATTTGACTTGACTCTGTCACTCAATGAAACCACTTCATCAGGGCTGCTCGGTTGGTTAGAATACAATACTGATTTATTTGAATGTACGACGATAGAACGTTTATTAGGTCACTGGCAAACTTTATTAACTGGTATTGTGGACAATCCACAAACACCTCTGCATAAATTACCATTACTTACCGTTGCTGAACAACAACAACTGTTAGCCTGGAATGAAACCGCCACCGATTACCCTCAAGATCGGTGTATTCATCAGTTATTTGAGGCTCAAGCTGAAAAAACCCCGGATGCCGTGGCCGTGGTTTTTGAAAATCAACAACTGACCTATAGTGAATTAAATCGCCAAGCGAATCAACTCGCACATCATCTCATCGCTTTGGGAGTCAAACCGGCGGCCTTGATAGCTATCTGCATAGAGCGTTCGGTGTCTATGGTGATCGGTTTATTAGGAATTCTCAAAGCTGGCGGGGCCTACTTATCGATGGATCCCACTTATCCCAAGGCACGTTTGGCCTTTATGTTAGAAGATACCCCCGTTCCTATATTGTTAACTCAATCCCACTTAGCCAAACAACTACCTGAAACCAGGGTAACAATAGTTTATTTGGATGTTGAAACGGCAGCCCGGTTACCATACCCTATAACAAACCCGAGCCACCAGGTCAAATCAACCAACTTGGCTTATGTGATATATACGTCTGGGTCAACCGGCCAACCGAAGGGAGTAGCCATTCCTCATCAAGCCATCAACCGTCTTATCTTTAACAGCCAATACATCCATTTAGAAACTTCCGACCGAGTTGCCCAAGCGTCAAATATTTCTTTTGATGCCGCAACCTTTGAAATTTGGGGAGCACTCCTCCAGGGTGCACAACTTATTGGGATAACAAAAGATATCCTGCTCTCACCCCCCAACTTGGCTGCTTATCTGCGTGAACACAAGATCAGTGTCATCTTTTTAACAACGGCTCTATTCAATCAGTTAGCGCGGGAGCAACCGACGATTTTTCAGGGTATGCGACAGGTACTCTTTGGCGGCGAAGCCGTTGAACCTAAATGGGTTGCTAAAATACTTAACCACGGTCCACCACAACGGTTATTGCATGTTTATGGGCCAACCGAAAATACTACTTTTACTACTTGGTATTTAGTAACCGAGGTCCCAGCAGGGGTAACTAATATACCTATCGGTCGCCCGATTGCTAACACCCAAGTTTATGTTTTAGATCAAAATCACCAACCGGTACCTATTGGTGTGCCAGGAGAACTCTATATTGGTGGTGCTGGATTAGCTCAAGGTTATCTTAATCGCCCCCAATTAACCACCGAAAAATTCATTAGCAACCCCTTCAGTTCCCATTCACGCCTCTATAAAACCGGTGACTTAGTACGCTATTTACCTGATGGTAATATTGAATTTTTAGGTCGTATCGATAATCAAGTTAAGATTCGAGGTTTCCGTATTGAGCTTGGTGAAATTGAAGTGGTGTTAGCAAGTTATCCAACCATCCAAGAAGATGTAGTTATTGTCCAGGAATCAGAATCAGGTGAGAAACGTTTAGTGGCCTATTTAGTCCTTCAGCCGGGACAACTCATTGAACCAAGTGAATTACGTGCTTTTCTTCAAGAGAAACTACCCGATTATATGATACCAGTGGCTTTTGTCTCTTTGGAACACTTACCACTCACACCTAATGGTAAGATCGACCGCCGTGCACTTTCTCAATTATCGGTAAACTTAGAAGTCTCAGCAAAACCGTTTGTTGCTCCTCGTACCCAAACGGAAAAACGGTTAGCCGAAATTTGGGCGGAAGTGTTGGGAGTTAAACGAGTTGGTATTTATGACAACTTTTTTGATTTGGGTGGGCATTCCTTATTAGCCGTGATCTTGTTAAGCAAGATTGAGAAAAAACTAGGCCAAAATCTGCCTTTAGCTACCCTGTTCCAAGCCCCAACGGTTGAACAATTAGCTCATATTCTTTATCAAACCAGAGACTCAACTTCTTATTTGTCACTGGTGCCTCTTCAACCTCACGGTTCTAAACCCCCTCTTTTTTGTATACCCCCGGCTGGGAACACGGTCACTGGATTTATTGATTTAGTGCGTCATTTAGGTTCAGATCAGCCCGTTTATGGGTTACAGCCACTGGGCTTAGATGGCAAACAGGCTCCTCACAATCGGGTCGAGGAAATGGCCGATTATTATCTTAAGGAAGTACGAACTTTTCAACCAGATGGACCTTATTATTTGGCTGGTTTGTGTTTTGGAAGTCATATCGCTTGGGAGATGGCACAACAACTTCAAGTACAAGGTGACTCTATAGCTCTGCTAGCTTTATTGGATCCCGGTGCACCTATTGTTTCCAAATTACCTCAGTGGGCTGAATTTGAAAATTTAAATTCTCTCAGTTATTATATCTATCGTACTATTTATCATTATCGACGTGGTCAGTGGTATCAACTATACTCTGCCTTAAAGGATTTTATGAACCGCCGTTACCGTTGGTTCAAAATGAAACTGAATCCGCAACACCGCCGTCGCCTTGAAAACGTTATGGCCGCTCACCAGATGGCTAATATGAATTATAGAATTCCAGTTTATTCGGGCAAAGTTATTTTGTTTCGGAGCAGTGAGTTTGAAGCTTTAGAAAACCAAGGCGAGGGACCTTGGGCAAAGCGCTGGTCTGAATTTACAACCGGTGGCCTAGTTCGTCATGTCATTCCCGGTGGACACCGAGAAATACTTCAAGAACCTCAGGTTCGAATACTTGCTGAACGGTTGAAAAGGTGTTTGGATGATGCTCAGGTAAAATAGAATCCATGTAGGATGCGCTAATCGTAGCCCGCGATCAATGCCACTAAGTTAAGGATCAAACCAATAAATCACCCCAGCGCCATATATTTGAAAACTATTTTGGTTACTTCTATCTCCATTAAAGGTAGTATGTTAATGCAGTTTTTTGCCATTATGCCTCACTTTTTCTTGCTTTATCCTTAACTTTTTTACGCTTGTTTTAACTCTTTCCTTAGCCCATTCTCTTAATAGCTCATTGCCGACCGCTCTTAACTCTTTTATTACCCGATATTTTGCTTCATCTGCTTTTTTTTGTAGCTATTTTTATGTTACCGGGTGCGACTGTTATCTAGCACGGATTACAATGTCTCAATAACTTTACTAAAGCGGTGTTTATTTTTAATTCCTTTTAAAATTATTTTGATCTTCCTACTGATGGATAAAGATTAGTTTGAAAAAGGGGAGAAAACGGCTTAATTTAATAACAGTGAACCGTCAGGTATGTACTAAATGGAGATCAACTCGCTTAACTTAATAGCATTGTAACTCAATAATGGATACTGATAACTGATAACTGATTATGATTACTTTACGCAATGTTTCCTTACAACGAGGAACTAAACAATTATTTGAACAAGTTAATTTGACAATCCATGCGGGTCAAAAAATCGGTTTTATTGGTGCTAATGGTTGCGGTAAGTCAAGCTTATTTGCACTACTGTGTGGTGAATTACATCCTGATAGCGGTGAAATCGCTATGCCACCCCAGATCCAGATTGCTCAAGTTGTGCAAGAAATGCCAGCTACTTCAATTCCGGCTATTGAATATGTATTAGATGGTGATCAACAATTGCGTTTTATTGAAATGCAATTAGCCCTATTCAGATCAGCCAGTGATGGTATGCAGGAAGCGATACTACATGCCCAATTTGAAGCCATTGATGGTTATACTGCTCGATCACGCGCTGCACAACTGTTGTATGGTCTCGGTTTTGCGGCAATTGAGCATGAAAAGCCAGTCAATGAATTTTCAGGTGGATGGCGAATGCGGTTAAATCTAGCTCAAGCTTTAATGTGTCGTTCCGATTTACTCTTATTAGATGAACCCACTAATCATCTCGATCTAGATGCAATATTATGGTTTGAACAATGGTTAAAACGTTATCCTGGTACGGTGTTATTGATTTCTCACGATCGAGATTTTTTGGATAATGTGGTGGACACTATCGCGCAACTTTCTCAACAAAAAATAACCCTTTACACCGGTAATTATGAAGCCTTTGAATACAAGCGCGCTGAACAATTAGCTTCACAACAAGCGAATTACCAACAGCAACAACGGGAAATCGCTCATATTCAGTCATTCATTGCGCGGTTTCGTTATAAAGCTAGCAAAGCCAAACAAACTCAAAGTCGTCTCAATACTCTAGCCAGGATGGAGAAAATCGCACCAGCACATATTGATTCTCCCTTTCATTTTAGTTTTCAACCACCGTTACAATCACCTGATTTACTCATTCATTTAGATCAAGTTAGTGTTGGTTATAGTGATGATCCTATTTTAGCACAAGTTAAATTGCGGATTAGTAAAGGGATTCGATTAGGTTTATTGGGTCCCAATGGTGCTGGCAAATCGACGTTAATTAAATTATTATCAGGATTACTTAAGCCCAGTAGCGGTGATTATACAGTTAATGACAATTTGCATATCGCTTATTTTGCTCAACATCAATTAGAACAGTTGTGTTTTGCAGAAACGCCGCTACAACACCTACAACGTCTCGATTCTAAAGCGACTGAACAAACTTTACGCGATTTTTTAGGTGGGTTTGGTTTTGTCGGTGATCAAGCATTGACGCCTGTAGCCCCTTTTTCCGGTGGTGAAAAAGCGCGATTAGTATTAGCACTATTAGTATGGCAACGACCCAATGTATTACTATTAGATGAACCGACTAATCATTTAGATTTGGAAATGCGCCATGCTTTAATGCTAGCGTTACAAGACTATGAAGGTGCTCTGGTTATGGTTTCCCACGATCGTTATTTACTTCGTGCTACAACTGATCAATTATGGTTAGTTGCTGATGGTCGAGTAAAAGAATTTATTGGTGATTTAGCGGATTATCGACAATGGTTATTGGAATATCGAGCCAAACCCAATCTCAATACCCAAGCTAGTACCCTCAAACAAGAACGTTTAGACAAGAAAAATGCGGCAACACTTAAACGAGAGCAACGTCGTCCTTTACAAAACCGGCTGAAAAAAATAGAACAAGATTTAGATAGACTTAGCCAACAAAAAACCACGATTGAAACGAAGTTAGCGGACCCAACTATTTACACGAATAAGCAGAAAGTCACGGAATATTTGCGTCAACAAACTACACTGGCTGAACAGTTACAACAAACAGAAGCCATGTGGTTAGAAGTGACCGAGGCGTTAGAAATCTTAAATTAGATCATTATTAACTTAGCTTTTACATAACGAGAAAATTTTTATGATAACTGAAATGACTAAAGGACTTATCAAAGCCACTTTATTCGTATTAAAACAACAAGGTGATGCCATTACTACCAGAATGTATGAGTTACTGTTTGAGAAATACTCACAAGTTAAACCATTATTTGCTAACGCCCCGGATAATCAATCAAAAATATTAACCCAGTCAATTATCGCCTATAGTGAGCATATTGATGATTTGTCTGCTTTATCGAGTGCTTTAGAACAGATTGCTCGTAAACATGTTGCTGTCGGTATACAACCAGAATACTATCCGCTGGTAGGAGAATCTTTGTTACAAGCCTTTAGAGAAATACTAGATGAATCAATGACAGATGAAATTATTTCAGCTTGGCAAGAAGCATACTTTTTTCTAGCCGAACAATTAATACAACGAGAACAAGAACTCATTGCACAACAACAAACTTGATTTTTCATATTAATAATAAATTTATTATCAGTTAATAACAGATAACAGAGGTCAATGTGATATGTTTGAAAGTCTTACCGAACGGTTAAGCAAAACCTTGAAAACACTACGTGGTCAAGGTCGACTAACCGAAAACAATATTAAAGAAGCGCTACGTGAAGTCCGTATGGCTTTACTAGAGGCCGATGTCGCTTTACCGGTAGTCAGAGAATTTGTAGAACAAGTGCGACAACGTGCTGTTGGACAAGAAGTCCTCAATAGTCTAACACCAGGTCAGGCGTTAATTAAAGTTGTACGAGATGAATTAACCCAATTAATGGGTGAACAATGTGATGAGATCAATTTAAATGCACCAGCACCGGTGGTTATCTTGATGGCTGGATTACAAGGTTCAGGTAAAACCACAACGGTAGCGAAATTGGCTCGCTGGTTAATTGAACGCAAGAAGAAAACGGTCATGGTAGTCAGTTGTGATATTTATCGTCCTGCTGCTATTAAACAATTGGAAACTTTAGCGGCTGAAGTGGGAGCACAATTTTTTCCGAGTGAAACTAACCAAAAACCCGTTGATATTGCTACAAACGCTATTTCTCAAGCACGTCGGGAGTTTGCTGAAGTATTACTCATTGACACAGCGGGTCGTCTGCATGTCGATGATTACATGATGGCTGAAATTAAGGCATTACATGCGGTAACGCAACCCACTGAAACATTATTTATCGTCGATAGCATGACCGGGCAAGATGCAGCCAATACCGCTAAAGCCTTTAATGACGCTTTGTCTTTAACCGGCGTGATTCTCACTAAAACTGACGGTGATGCCCGTGGTGGTGCCGCTTTATCGGTTCGTCATATTACCGGTAAACCGATAAAATTTATTGGGATTGGGAAAAAACGTCCGCATTAGAACCATTTTATCCCGATCGAATTGCTTCAAGAATTATTGGTCAAGGTGATGTTCTCAGTTTAATTGAAGAAGCGGAACGTGCTGTTGATAGAGAACAAGCTGACAAATTAGTAGGCAAATTAAAAAAAGGGCAAGGCTTTGATCTAGAGGATTTTAGGACCCAATTAATCCAAATGCGCAATATGGGGGGAGTCGCTAGTTTAATGGAAAAAATGCCCGGGATGGATCAAGTGCCAGATAAAGCTAAAGCACAAGTTAATGATAAAGAAATGCGTCGTTTAGAAGCGATTATTAATTCTATGACACCTCAGGAACGACGCTTTCCCGGTATTATTAAAGGTTCACGTAAGCGCCGTATTGCCCAAGGTTCAGGAACCCAGATTCAAGAAGTAAATCGCTTACTAAAACAATTTACTCAAATGCAAAAAATGGTTAAACAAATGACTAAAAAAGGCGGAATAACCAGTATTATGCGTACAATGAAAAGTAAATTGCCACCGGGAATGCGATTTTAATTTTAATTAATTACTCACCGAATCTTTAATGCTGAAATTAAATAATTCCGGTTACACTTTAATAACGGAGGAAGGATTTCGGAAAATGGGCTGCTGGTAAATATACCTTAGTCTCCACTACCATTGAGTTAAGCAACCATTTTATCCGTAGCTACAAGGTGTATATAACATTAAAAATCAATCATTTTAAGGATTCCCCCATTTGAAAAATGAAGACAGTGTGGATTTAATTGGTTGATAATAAAGCTAATTCTCAATTTTATTGAAATAAAGTGTGAGAATAATAACTTAAGTTGACGGCAACCATGCATAACCTGAATAAATCAATAACGATAACCTTATAAAAAAGGAGATTTGATTTGGAACCTGGAACATTGACGATTGTAGGAACAGGTATTCAATTAGTAGGTCATTTAACTTTAGCCGCTCAAGCTTGGATTAAAGAAGCTGACAAAGTTTTGTTTGCAGTAGCTGATCCCGTTACAGCTAAATGGTTACAAACTCTTAATAAGATCGTAGAACCATTGCCTTATAATACCAATAATCAGCGGCGACGCCAAACCTATCAGGAAATGGTTGAATACATTTTAGCGGCTGTTCGTCAAGGTGGAAATATTTGTGTGGTTTTTTATGGTCATCCGGGGGTGTTCTCTGATCCAGCTCATGAGGCGATTAGACAAGCCCGTCAGGAAGGATTTCATGCTCAGATGTTACCGGGCATTTCTGCTGAGGATTGTTTATTTGCGGATTTAGGGGTTGATCCCGGACGAAATGGTTGTCAAAGCTTTGAAGCGACTGATTTTTTAATTCGACGTCGTCAATTTGATCCAACCAGTATGCTAATTTTATGGCAGTTGGCTATGGTGGGTAATTTAGGCTTTCTTAAAGAAGGCGCACCTTCACCGGGTTTAACTATCTTAGCAGAAGTGTTGGGGCAATATTATGGTCTTGAACATGAAGTGGTTATTTATGAAGCAGCGACTTATTACCCAGTTTGTCATCCGTTGATTAAATCGCTTTCGCTTTCCCAATTACCTAAAGCAAAAGTCAGTGAAATCTCAACACTTTATGTTCCACCGCAAACACCAACGACCACTTTAGATTATGAGATGATGGCGAGATTAGGTATATCACCTTAAATTTTTTAAATGCTTCATATTCACACCAGTAATCGTCTAGAAAATTTACTCCAAGCATTAGCAAGCGTCGTTAAAGTGCCGTTAACTAACCCCTTGGCCAAAGAAATTATTGTCGTTCAAAGTCAAGGTATGCAACGCTGGGTATCGATGAAATTGGCTGAAGAACTTGGAATATGGGCAAATGCAGCTTTCCCGTTTGCAGATACGATTGTTTGGCGGCTGCTTAAAGAAGCTTTAGGCTATCTCCCAGATACTTCTCCATTTGAACCGGAAGTACTCGTGTGGAGCATAATGGAAAAGTTATCGGATTGTTTGCAGCAAGAATCGTTTGCAGAATTACAGCATTATTTACAAAACGATATCCAACAAATCCAACGGTTGCAATTAGCAGTACGTTTGGCGACGCTCTTTAATCAATATATGGTTTATCGCCCACATTGGTTAGCACATTGGGAAAATAATCAACAACCACCCGAGTTAGAAAATAATTCTGCTGCTCAATGGCAAGCCATCTTATGGCAAAGTTTAGTAAAACAGTATGGCAATAATCATCGCGCAAAATTGCGTGCTGAGTTTTTTCAGTATTTACCCAAACTGAATTCACAACCCGCCCCTTGGCAACGTTTATCAGTATTTGGTATACCGGCTTTACCCCCCTTTCACTTAGAAGTATTTGCTCATTTAGGTCAATTCCGGGACATCCATATCTTTTTATTAAATCCTTGTCAAGAATATTGGGGTGATATTGTTTCCGATATCGAAATAGCACATAAAACCGCACGTATTCAGGAAAGGTCAACTACCCCAGATGAGCTCTATTTTACTAGAGGTAACCCTTTATTAGCTTCTTGGGGAAAAATGGGACGTGACTTTATTGACCTGCTACAAGAATATCCGCATGCGAGTCACGAATACTTTACTGCACCGACGCCAACCACTTTATTAGCGACCATTCAAGCAGATATTTTGTACTTACGAGAACGTGGCGAAGTGAAAGCGGCACCGATTCAGATAGCCGATAAATCTATCCAAATTCACGTTTGTCATAGTCCGCTGCGGGAAGTCGAAGTTTTACATGATCAGCTACTGGCTCTATTTGAAACTGATCCCAGCTTATTACCAAAAGATATCGTGGTGATGATGCCGGAAATTGAAACTTATGCACCACTTATTGAAGCGGTATTCGCTACGACACCAGCAGAACATAAAAAAATTCCCTTTAGTATTGCCGATCGAAGTTTACGTAGTCAAAGTACTTTAATTGATGCCTTTATGGCTATTTTGGAATTAAGTCAAAGCCGCCTAACGGTAAATGAAGTGTTGACTATTCTAGAAATAGAGGCTGTACAAAGACGTTTCGGTTTTTTAGAACCCGACTTAGATTTGATTCGTTGGTGGATAAAGCAAACCGGTATCCGTTGGGGAATAGATGCGGCGGATCGAGAGCGAATGCATTTACCGGCTTTGGAAGAAAATACTTGGCGAGCCGGTTTGAATCGACTGTTACTTGGCTATGCTTTACCACCATCACCATTGTTTCAATCAACTGACAGTCAGTTAGCCATAAATCAAGAAGAATTGCTATTTCAAGATATTTTACCTTTTGATCAAATCGAAGGCAGTGATCGATTGATCCTCGGTAAATTGCTCGCTTTTATTGAACAACTATTTGATTACATTAAATCTTTAGAACAATCTCGTCCTTTACCACAATGGTCGAGTTTATTAACCGAGTTATTTGAACAGTTATTGAGCACTGATGAAAATAGTGAGTTTGAAGCCCAACAAATTCGTCGATTATTAACGACTCTCGTTGAAAACAGCCAGCTTACCCATTTTAACAGTGAAGTAAGTCGAGAAGTCATTTTGGCTTATTTGCGACATTACTTAGAAAAAGAACCGTCTCCAACTCATTTTCTCACTGGTCAAGTCCTATTTTGTACTTTATTGCCCATGCGTAGCATTCCATTCAAAGTGGTGGCTTTATTAGGAATGAATGATCAAACCTATCCCCGTCCAAGTCAACCTTTGAGTTTTGACCTAATTTTCCAACATCCTCAACGCGGCGACCGCTCACGTCGGCAGCACGATCGCTATTTATTTTTGGAAGCGTTATTATCAGCACGTGCTTATTTTTATATCAGTTATGTGGGACGCAGTATTCATGATGATACCGTTATACCGCCGTCGGTATTAGTCAGCGAACTACTAGATTATATTCATCATGGTTTTATTCATCCACAGCAAGATATTATTGATTATTTGGTACTTCACCATCCCTTACAAGCTTTTAGTCCCCGTTATTTCAACAGTGAAGATCAACGGTTATTTAGCTATTCTAATGAATATTGTGTAGCGAGCACGGCTTTATTTAAGGAGCGGCAACTCCCTCCACAATTTATTTTCACCTCATTACCTGAACCTCAACCAGTGGCAGAATGGCAAACTGTAGAGATTAAACGCTTAACTCGCTTTTTTGCTAACCCCATTGAATTTTTATTTCAAGAACGTTTAGGAATAAAATTACCCACTGACCAAGACTTACTGGACGAAACTGAACCGTTTGAAATCCGTGGACTGGATCGTTATGCCTTGAGTCAAGTTTTAGTGGCTAAGCAGTTAGCCGGTAAAGACTTGAAAGCTTACCAGCGCATTGTCAAAGCCCGTGGACAATTACCCCATGGCCAAATTGGCGATTATGTCTATAACCAATTAGTTGAACAAATACAACCTTTTGTAGAACGGGTCCAGCAAGTAACCCAGCAAGAAAAGCAAGCAGCACCACGAATTAATTTGAATCTCGGAGAAATGCGCCTGATCGGTCGATTGGGTGGCATTTGGCGGGATCACTTAATTTATTATCGTTATGCCAAATTCAAAGCCAAAGATTATATTAATACCTGGATTTACCATCTCATTCTCAATACGTTATCGGATAACAACCTGCCTCGTCAAAGTTTATTAATCGGTGAAGACGGGGAATGGTGTTATCAACCGCTTGACCCATTGGAAAGCCAAACGATTTTAATCACTTTATTAACGGATTACTATTGGCAGGGACTATTACAACCGCTGCCGTTTTTTCCACAATCTGCTTTTGCCTTTGTTAAAGCACTTCACCGTGGTAAATCAACCGAAGAATCTTACGATCGAGCTTGGCAAGCTTGGCGAGGTAACGAATTTGCACTAGGGGAAGCAGAAAATGAATATTATCAATTAAATTTTGGTCAATTTGATCAGAATGCTCCCTTAAAAGATCAACGCTTTCAAGTGTTAGCACAGAAATTTTTTGAGCCGTTATTGAATAATTTGATTTCAATCTAAAAAATAGGGTAGTCCTACCGGGGTAGTGATAAGTGGAGCAACCTGAGCACCAACTAATCCATCACCCGGCGCAATGCCACTGCTGCGACCGCCAATTTAGGCTAGCTGAAGTGGAAATCATTCAAAGCCGGCAAGTATTCGACTTAGTCACGCCGAAACGAGAAGTGACTGAACACAGTAGAGGACAAATTGAATGCGGTGGCCTATTGCACCGTGAAGAATACCCAGCCCGGGTCACCGCGAGTATGCAATATGGCCCAAGCGTAAGAGCCTTGCTCACCAAACGCTCGGTGGACCACAAGATGCCGTTGGAACAGCTCAGCCAACTATTTAAGGACCTCTACGGCTACAACCTCAACACGACCACGATGGAGAATACCCTGGAACCAGCTTACAAATTGGCAGAAACGCTTGAAAAGCAAACTAAGGTATGCCTGTTGGCAGCTAGGGCATTTTGATGAAACAGGTGTGCGCGGTGAGGGCCAACGGCACGGGCTACACACGGCCTCTACCGAACAGCACCCCGACCGGTTTGTGCATAAAAAACGTGGCACCGAGGCGCTCCAGAGTGAGGCATCAGTATTGAAAGACTTTCAAGGCATAGCAGTACATGACTGCGGGTCGCCGTATTTTAGCTTTAAACCGGCGCGGCAGGTTCTGTGCGGTGCGCACTTACGGCGCGAACTGGCCAGCTTGGATTCTCTGTGGGCAGAACAGATGCACGAGTTTCTGCTTGACTGGTATAAGATGCCACGCCCGGTGGTAGCGGTGGAGGAAGTACACAAACACTATGGTATCATTCTTTCTCAAGCAGAGCTTGAAGAACCCCCCCCCAAATCGGGTAAGCGAGGTAAGCCTAAACAATCCCCCAGCCGTAATTTGCTCAACCGGCTGAGAAAACCCGAACCAGGGGTGCTAGCTTTTGCCTTGGAGGCCGGTGTCCCGTTCACGAATAACCAAGCTGAACGGGACTTACGCCCGGCCAAGGTTAAGCCACAAGTGAGTGGATGCTTTCGCACCGGCTTAGGTGCTCGTGTCTACGCGCGTTTGCTGGGGGCCGTTTCAACTTTCCGCAAGCAGGGGCTAAATGCGTTTGCTACCCTACGCGATTTGTTTTCGCTCCGGACCATTGTAGTGAGTTGAGGGGTAGGTAGTTACCTTTATTTTTGATAATTTAATCAAGAATTTATATTTGATAAAAATATTTGCAGTTACTTAGATTGGCTTTTTTAAAATGGTAAATAATTATTTTATCCACTGGAAAAGGCATTATGAACGAACCACTCTATGAAATCGATTATTACGCTTGGACCCAGCGGCAAGTTGAATTAATTAAAAAGCGTCGATGGGAGGAATTAGACTTGGATAATCTTCTGGAAGAACTTGAGGAGATGGGTAAAAGTAGCAAAAGGGCCTTGGAAAGCCGCTTAGAAATCTTGTTCATGCACTTACTGAAATGGCAATTTCAGCCCGAAAATCGAAGTAATAGCTGGAAAGCTAGCATCCTCGAACAACGCCGGAAACTGGAAAAGCTTTTGAAAGAAAATCCTAGCTTAAAACCGAAGCTAGCTGATATCGTATACGAAGTTTATGAAGATGCTAGAATTTCAGCCTCGAAAGAAACCAATTTACCTCTCAATGCCTTTCCTGAAATCATGCCGTTTACCTATGAACAAGCTATGAACCCTCATTTTTGGCCTCAATAATTAATTGCGTAAATAAGTTAGCGTAGCTCTCTCAGCAAGAAATAGGTAGCTCGCATAGGATCACTGCCATTAAGTTAAGAAAAATTTCTCCCCTCCTTATCAAGGAGGGGTTGGGGGTGGTTGAAAAAGTTAATCTTATTCAACTGGTTAATGACACCCCCAACCCCCTCCTTGGTAAGGAGGGGGAGGATCCTGCTTAAATTAATGGCAGTGACGCTCCCGCGTGGAAATGCGTAACGACCAGATGGAAATTGAGTTTTCTCTTAAAAACAAACATGATATCGTAATCCTGTAAGATGGGTAGAGCGCAGCGAAACCCATCAACTACTTGATAAAACTAAAAGATACTCAATTTCTACCAACGGATAACAGCAACCATGCTCACCAAAGATCTCTTCATCTCCTATGGACGTCGAGAAAGCCTCAGTTTAGTTGGACGGTTACACCAGCAACTCAAACTGGCGGGTTACGAAGTTTGGTTTGATAAAGTCAACATTCCCGATGGCGAGGACTACGCTGAACGCATCAACCACGGCATCGAAACCGCCCATCACTTTGCTTACGTCATGGCACCACGCTGTTTAACCTCACCTTATTGTCTAATCGAATTAGAATACGCTCGTTGGTTAGGCAAACGCGTCATTCCGTTAAATCAAATGGTGATCTTTCAAACCGCTTTCCAAACCTTATCTGCCAAGGATCAAGCTGCTTTACAGCACTTTTACGTCACTCATCATCTCCCCGATCCCAATCTCCAAACGACTCAAGATGTTTTAGAGCGTTCCCTAGATTTAATTGGTCGAACCGATTGGCTCGATGCGAAAGAACCATTATCGACAACTGACTGTGAACAACTAGCCGATTGGGCACAAAGTTACGAAAATCACTGGCATAAACATGAAGATCCCGATTACCTAACCACCCTAGAATTGCCCATTTTTGGCCAAACTATCGATTCTTTAACCAGCATCGTGGAGCGGCTGCAACTGGTCTTGCAACGCCACACGGCTTACGTCCACAAACATACTGAGATTCTCTTAGAAACCCTCCATTGGCAACGTCACCAACAACTAACCCGCTACTTATTGGTAGGCAAAGAACGTTTACAAGCCGAAGATTGGTTACTAACAGAATTTAGCGAAGGTGAACAACCCCCCTGCTTTCCCAACGACTTACAGTGTGAATTTATCTGTGAGTCGCGAAAGAACAGCTTGAATATGATGACACAAGTATTTGTCTGTTATGACGTTGCTGACCAACCGTTTCGCGATCAAGTGGTACGCTTATTAGCTCGTCATGCGGTTACCACCTGGCGACATGATCGTGATATTCAAGAAGGTTCAGATTTCACCCGTGCTATTGAATATGGTATTGAAACCGCAGACAATTTCCTATACTTCCTGTCACCAGCGGCAATTCAATCTCACTATTGCCAAACCGAACTGCAACATGCCTTACAATACCATAAACGCATTATTCCCTTACTGATTGCACCCCTGACCAACGAGGCGATTCCCGAAGCCCTGCGAACGTTACAATACCTCGATTTCACCAAAGGAATTTATCCCGAAGCCTTGCTAAGAATTTTGCGTTTAGAAGCTGATTATTACGAAGATCACAAGATTCTGTTAGCCCGGGCATTACGGTGGCAACGTGAAAATCACCAACCAGCACTATTACTACGTGGACATAATCTTGAACATGCCTTAACCTGGTTACGTCTCCACCGTAATCGCACCGCTCATCCCCCGACTGAACCCCATCAAGCGTTAATTACCGCCAGTGAAGCCGCTAAAGGACAATTAGGTACCGAGGTCTTTATTTCCTATTCTCGTAAAGATGGTGACTTTGCTAGAAAGCTTAATCTGGCTTTACAAGACGCTGGGAAAACCACCTGGTTTGATCAAGAAAGTATTAGCTCTGGCGTCGATTTTGCCCATGAGATTTTTAAAGGCATCGATAATACTGATAATTTTATCTTCATTATTTCCCCAGATGCCGTAGAATCGCCGTATTGTGAACGGGAAGTCAATTATGCCCAGACTCAGGGCAAGCGCTTTTTGCCGGTGCTGTGGCGGACTACCGAACCAGCGGTTATACCCCCGGCATTGCAAGCGATTCACTGGATTGATTTTGACAAGCTCCCCTTTACTAAAGCGTTTCCCGAACTCATTGAAACGATTGATTTAGATAGAGATCATGCTCATCAGCATACCCTCTTACAACAACGTGCCAGTGATTGGGTGGGAAATGATCGCAGTCAAGATTTTTTATTGAATAATACCGCTTGTAAGAATGCAGAGTGGTGGCAAGCCCTCACACTTACTCAGCATAAACAACCACAACCTACATCATTACAGCACGATTTTATTAAAGAAAGTCGAACAGCCATTAAATTAGCTGAACAAATTGAACGACGCCGGCGTAATACGATTTTAATTTCAGTAACTGTTGGGTTAGTTGTTGCAGTTATGTTATCGATTTTTTCTTGGGTGAAAATGAAGGAAGCTGATGAAGCTAAGGTTCAAGCTGAACAACAAAAAAATGAAGCCCTTAAAACACAATCATTATTCCTAGCTGATCTCTCTCGTCAACAAACTGCTCAAGGGAGCATAACTAATAGTATTTTACTCGCCTTAGAAGGATTACCTAAAAATAACGATGATAGACCTTATGTTGCTCAAGCCGAACAGCAACTCTATCAAGCGGTATTAAGTTCCACTACCCAGTGGTCAGAAAGCCAGATTTTGACAGGGGGTCAAGTGATATGGAGTCCAGATGGCAAAACCTTAGCGACAGCTAAAAATAAACAGGTCTATTTATGGAATAACCATGGTCAATTATTACATATCTTAATAGGACATGAAGGTTATGTTTTCAGTGTAGCCTTCAGTCCCGATGGCCAGACCCTCGCGACCGCTTCCTTTGATAAGACCGCCAAGCTGTGGCGAGTGTTTAAAACTCAGGAACTTATCGATTATGCTAACCATATGGTGCCGCGTTGTTTAACATCAGCACAACGTCAAGCCTTTTTTTTTATCATCTACTCAAGCTGATGACCTCATAACGGCTGGTGAAAATTTTGCTAAACAAGGTAATTTAACCGAAGCAGTTAAGCAATTTAAACAAGCACAAACTCAGGCAGCTTGTCTTAAATTTGATCCCCAGGCACAAGCTAAACAACTTGCTGCTCAAGCGAAAATAGATCAGGGCGAAGTGTTAGCTCAAGACGGTAAGATATCGGCTGCAGTGGAAAAATTTAAACAAGCCTTGGCTATCGATTCGCGTTTTAAATTAAATAACTTAGAAGTGTATGCTCAAGGATTAGCTGCTTTGGCTTTTCTAGACAAAGGGGTAGAGTTGGCCGAGAAGGGCAAAATTGATACTGCTCTAACTAAATTTCAAGCTGCTCAAGAATTGAAAACTGATCTAAAAATTGATGCTTATCAATGGAATACGCTATGCCAATCTGGTATTGTTTATGGACAAGCGGTTCAAGTCATAGCGGCTTGTGAGAAAGCCGTCGCACTTAAACCGAATAACTGGGAATATCTCCATAATAGGGGCATTGCTAACGCTTTGCTCGGTAAGATGGCTTGTGCTATCGACGATTTACAACAGGCTGCTAATCTGTTGTTTTTTAAAATGGATGAAGAAGAAAATTATCAATTAGTTCAAGGTTGGGTTGATACCTTACAAGCGGGTAATAATCCCTTTACGAAGGAGGTGCTGGAGAAGTTGCGTTAACTCAAGCATTCTCAAGAAAATATCCCACGCTGGACGGGGTTTGTAACCCCGTCCCAAGCGTTTGAAAACGTTTGGGAACAGGTTACAAACCTGTTCCCGCATAGCATTGCGTTAGTACTTCATTAAACCTTTTGTTGGTGTTAAACTTTAATTAGATCCAGTTAACTCAAATTGCCACTTTCTAACTCCAAGGTAAACGACTGTGGCTCAAGTCACGATAGACACCTATATCCAACAGGGGCAATTACATCTTGATAATCTCCCCTTTCCAGATCACACCCAAGTCAAAGTGGTGATGATATCCTAACCTAGATATCGAACTTGAAAAGAAATGGTTTGCCCAAATTCAAGCTCTTACCCAATCCAGTTATGGTAGCTGGTCTGAGGACATTCTTCAAGAAAGACACTCTCTATAAATTAGTTTATGGATACCAGTGCATTGATAAAATTTTGGTAGTGTTCCTAAAGTCATGATGAATTATAATAGTGAATAAAATAGGCAATTGCTCCGAGGTGATTTTTAAGCTTTTTAGAGAAAGCGAGTGTTTTTCGACCTAAACGAGAAATTCTCTGACGTAACGTATGGTTAAATCTCTCAAGATGATTAGTCTTACCAGTACTTTTCCCAACAATTCGATGGCGAGTTTTAGGCAAAACTCCCCGATAAGCTTTCCAATTATCCGTGTAGCAAACGGCACCCTGGCGATAAACGGGTGGTAACGATTGCCATAATCTTAATACTTCTCTCGGTTCACGTTGACCAACGGTATATCCCACTCTCTGCCGACTAGCCACATCTAAAGCTAACCCGATCCAACTCTTGGAAGCCTGGTTACCGACATAACTCCACATTTCATCACCTTCGATGGTCATGGGACTTTTTTTTACTCGATAAAGGGGTTAGTAGAGCTTGAGGATAGATTTTATGGCTATATTCTGGTATCCAACTGACGGCTACGCCGGTGATTCGATGAATCCCTCGCCAGGAAACTTTCTCTAATAAACCATTGGCCATTATTTTTTTAGTTTCTGCGGTTATCCGACGATTTTGTGGATTTTCTACCCATTGTCGGCCACAATTCTTACACTTATACCTCTGTTTACCATTATGAATTTTGCCATTTTTTATAATTTCTTGTTGTTCACCACTCAGACATTTCATTAAGTTATCTCCAGCGGTTATAACCGAAAATTATTTTATCACCATTACTTTAGGAACACTACCAGTTCACGGTAGCCATTCTCTCCCCAAGCCAATATAGTGACACCTTTGTTCTTAATCAAATTGTTAAGTTGTTCCCCAACCACTCCACCCGTAATCTGGTCAACCGCAGTATAGTCTGGAAAGAAAAAAGGTAGATTAAAAAGATTAAATGGCTTAATCGTAGATGACCAATTAATGGTAGAAACTAGGGCGAAATCAGCAATTCCTTGTCTTAACATTAAAAACTCATTAGTTTGTTTACCTGCCATAAGAGACACCGCTGGATAGACTCTCGCCTTGATGCGCTCTTGGATACGTTCTCGAACGAAATCAGCAAATTTAGTAGCGGCTTCACCCCACGGTAGTTTGGAATCCACTACCACACTCATTTTATATTCTTCTTTGCATGGCGTATCCGCCGCTACGACCCAGGTTGGCAGGCATAAAATATTGTCTACCCAGGTAACTAACTATTGCTTCATTGAAATTTCCTTGAATTCTATTGGTACTACACATGTCATTTATTTTTCCCAAATCATTGGGAATGAGGAGCAAGTAGAAAATACGGCAATTAATAAAAAAGCACGTTGATTAGAGTGACGATAGCAACTCCAACATTTTAGCGTTATCATTTTTTAGTAGTAGTGTTTTTAATTTTAAGTCAAGTGCTATAATAAATCAGTTTAATATCTTCACTAACTCATTTAGAACAAGATTACTGCACAAAATATTATTTTTCTGGTAGGAATAGGAATAATTTAGGTAGAAACATGGGTATATTATTTGGGTATAACAGCTTATATCTATTGATAAGAGCCTATATAAAAACTCCATCTCGTTTGTTTTTAAACTCATAAATAAAAAATATTTGTTATTTAGTAGATGGGACAACAGTAAAGCGAGTAAATAATTATAGGATAATAGGGAAAATTACCATGAAGCTTAAAATCCGTACCAAATTACTCTTAGCTTTTGCAATTATTTTATTGCTGAGCAGCGCGGTCAATATTTATGGACTGTTCCAAATGGAGGTGTTAGCCGGTTTAACTACCCAGATCTATAACCATCCCCTACAAGTCACTCGAGCCGTTCTGACCGCAGATAGTGGCATTGTCAGAATACATCGCAGCATGAAAGATGTTGTTCTCGCTGAGAATACTACTCAAGTGGAAGTTGCCCAAGCAGCAATTAACCAATATGAAGAAAAAGTCTATGAACAATTTGCTATTGTACAAAAATGGATTTTGGGTGAAGAAGGTGCTCAATTAATTGCCAACACGATTCAAATTTTCCAAGATTGGACGCCTATTCGAGAAGAAGTGATTACCTTAATTGAAGCCAATAAAAGAGCAGAAGCTGTGGCTATCACGAGAGGGAAAGGTGCCAAACAGGTTGCCTTACTGAGTAGTAAGATGACTGAATTAGTTAATTATGCTGCCAATAAAGCCAATGGTATGTATACCAGTGCCCAGGAAACCCGTTCCAGAGTCATTATTACGACTTTGGTCGCACTTATCATGGTGGTGATATTGAGTACTTTACTCAGTTTGGTTCTTTCAATCAATATTGTTACCGCAGTCCGAACAATTAGCGCAACGGCTGCTCAATTAGTTGCTGGTCAAGTCACTCTAACTGCGTCCAACCAAGCTAATCTAGAAAAAGTTACCACCTATCGAGATGAAATGGGTGATATTGGTTATGCTTTTCATGAAGTTACCCGTTATTTTAAGACAGTTATTGAAGACATTGTCCAAATTTCTCAAGGGTTAGCAGCGGGAAATCAGCAGCTAAAATCTACTGCCGAATATCGCGGTGATTTAGTTCAAATTAAAGTGGCTTTAGAAAGTGCGAATTTTAAATTAGGTGAAGCTACCCAACAAAATGCCCTACAAGATTGGCTGAAAACCGGAATCACGCAATTAAATGATCAAATTAGAGGCGATCAAGAGGTTATTACCTTAGCTAAAAACACGATTGCCTTTTTAACTAATTATTTAAAAGCCCAAGTCGGTTTGTTTTATTTGCTGAAACAACCCCAGCAGGCTGAGCAAGCCGCTTACTTACAAGTCATCGCTAGCTATGCTTATACTGCCGATAAATCAGTCTCAGATAAATTCCAACTCGGAGAAGGATTGATTGGTGAAGTCGCTCGGGAAAAACGAACTATAGTGCGAACTCACACCCCAGAAGAAAGTCCTCATATTATTCAGTCGGGTTTAGCAATGGCATCACCTCGTTACATCATTTTACTGCCTATCCTCTATGAAAATACCATTATTGGTGTTCTCGAATTAGGTTCTACGGACCCCATAACCACCGTTCAACAAGAATTTTTGGAACAAGCCGTACCTACTATTGGCATTGCGATAAATACCGCCGAATCGCGCACTCAAATGGAACAATTACTACGGCTCACCCAGCAACAAGCCCAAGAAATGCAGCTTAAACAAGCGGAATTACAACAAAGTAATGAAGAATTACAAACCCAATCCGAAGAATTACAAACGCAATCGGAAGAATTACAAACCCAACAAGAAGAACTTCAACAAAAAAATGACGAATTATTTGAACGAACCAAAGAACTAGAACTGCAAAAAGGTGCGATTCAAGATAAAAATTTCGCACTGGAACAAGCGAAAGCCGAGGTTGAAAAAGCCCGAACCGCTATTGAAACCAAAGCCAAAGAATTAGAGTTAGCTAGTAAATATAAATCAGAATTTCTCGCCAACATGTCCCATGAATTACGGACGCCTTTGAACAGTTTACTTATTCTGTCCCAATTATTGGCAGATAATAAGCACGGCAACTTAGATGACAAACAGGTGGAATATGCACAAACGATTCACAGTGCTGGCTCAGACTTGCTCACGCTTATCAATGAAATTCTCGATCTATCCAAAGTTGAAGCGGGTAAAATCGAGGTGCAAATTGAAGCGGTCTCCTTACCAGAATTAATCAAAACCATCGAGCAGAAATTCCAGCCCTTAGCCCAGAACAAAGAGATTACTTTTACAGTCAACTCAGCGAACAATTTACCCCAAAGTCTCCATACTGACGCCCATCGTCTCAAACAAATTATTAATAATCTGCTTTCTAATGCCTTTAAATTCACCTCTCAGGGGGAAGTCAAACTTGATATTAAACGCCCTACGGAAGATCTATCCAACTTAGGCTTGGATGCCGGTCAGATGATTGCATTTAGTGTAGTGGATAGCGGAATTGGTATTCCTAAAGATAAACAACAAGTTATCTTTGAAGCATTCCAACAGGCAGATGGCACCACCAGTCGTCGTTATGGTGGAACCGGCTTAGGTTTATCCATTTCGCGACAATTAGCCCGTCGGCTAGGTGGTGAAATATACTTACAAAGTGAAGAAGGTAAAGGCAGTATCTTCACCCTTTATCTTCCTGAAACACCACCAACTACGCCATTACCAGAAACATGGGGTAATTTCCCTCAAGTAGCTGCAACAACACCGGCTCAGCAGAAAACTGATAATCCAACTACCGCGACTATTTTAGAGGACCAGCCAGCGAATAAACCATTAGAAGATGATAGAGATCAGATTAAACTTGGAGATAAAACTATTTTAATTATTGAAGATGACCGTAAATTTGCACGCATCTTAATGGAATTAAGTCGGGAAAAGCGTTTTAAGTGTTTAGTAGCGGGTGATGGTAAAAACGGTCTGGAACTCGCCGAACAATATCAACCTCAGGCGATCATCCTCGATGTCGGTTTACCGCAAATAGACGGTTGGACAGTGATGGAACGCTTAAAAGATAATCCTCATGTGCGGCATATTCCGGTTCATTTCATGTCCGCTTCTGACCATGTCTTAGAAGCAAAACGAATGGGAGCGATTGGTTATTTACTCAAACCAGTTAATATGGCGCAACTGGGTAATGCTTTTAAGAAAATCGAACATTTTTTAACGCAAACAGTGAAAACTCTTTTAATCATAACTGACCACGACGCTCATCAACAGCAGATCTTAGAATTAGTCAATAGTGATCAAGTGCAAACCACTTTAGCGACAACTCGATTAGCAGCGGAACAGTATTTACAATCCAATAATTCCTATGATTGTATTATTCTCGATGTGGATCTAGAACAACATACTGGAATTAAGTTACTCGATCACGTCAACAAAGATCATCCACTTACTCAATTCCCGGTTATCATCTATGCGAACCGTGAACTCACTGAAGAAGAAGAAACTATTTTACAACGGACTACTAAGCAATTGACAGTTAAAGCAGTCTATTCGCCAGAACGGCTCTTAGAAGAAACAACTTTATTCCTGCATCAAGTGGAAGCCAACTTAACTCCAGAAAAACGCACCATGTTGCAAATGATGCATGACAAAACGGCTATTTTAAAGACCAAAAAAGTGTTAATCGTTGACGATGACATGCGTAACCTCTTTGCTTTAGCGAGTATTTTAGAGAATCATGGGATGGAAGTGACTGTAGCGAAAGATGGTAAAGAAGCTTTAGAATTGTTAGCCAAAGGACCATCGGTCGATATCATCTTAATGGATATTATGATGCCAGAAATGGATGGCTACGAGGCTATGCGCCAGATTCGCTTACAACCACAGTTTCGTAAACTACCGCTCATTGCGTTAACGGCTAAAGCAATGAGGGGTGATAGAGCCAAATGTATTGAAGCTGGTGCGAATGACTATTTATCAAAACCGGTCGATACGAATAAATTAATTTCACTGATGCGAGTTTGGTTATATCGGTAAAGCGCATTGCCCATTACTTTCCTGACTCATACTGGCTTGATGGTGGGCAAAATACTCTGTTCGTTCTGTAACCATGCTAATAGCATTTCGCTCACCCTACCGGACTTATCTTTAACCTCGATCCAAAGTCATTCGATAGAATTACAATCTGATGATTGGGATAGTTTAAACCATAAAATAACATTATCAGGTATTTTGCCGTATGAAACCACGCATTATTTCGTTTCGGCTCTTATTTATCACTTTTTACAACTGTTTTTTTAAAGTAATCTCCGTATTTGCTGAGATGTTAATAGTTGGTGCTGATATAATTATTCCATTTCATAAGGATTTTCCCATACCTTATTAGCCTTTTCATAAATTAATCCATAGGTCATTCTAATTATCGTGTTAAGATCCAGAGTATCTATTTTTAATTTTAACTCTAAAGCATCAAAGCCTGGAGCAGTTTCAATAATGGCTTTTTTAATTCTTTGCAACAGACGTGGTGTATTACTTGACAGTAGCTCATATACACTTGAATTTCCTCCTTTTAAAGCGCCTTGATACTGTATTTCTAATCGTTCACTATTCATAATTTGCAAACAAAGTTTAATATTATTAAAAATACCTTTAATATTTTCTCTGATTTGTTTAATTCGATAGATAATATCAAACAAACTAGAAGCTAAAAATAACACTCTCAGTTCATCAGGTAATCTTTGCGTAGCCGTGACGTCATTAGCACCATCATCATCTACACCCGCTATGAGAAATTCAGATATTCCAATAATAAGCAATAGTTTATCATTAAGTAAGCCAATCAATTTATCACTGACATCGTTCATATGTTCGAACAACAATCGAGCATCATATTGCGCTAAATCAATTCGTTCCCTAGCTAAGCCATTTTTAATTTCAGTTAGATTGGGTTCAGTAATACTAATGGATAAAGCATTATTAATTTCTATAAGAACAGCGTTATTATCATAATTACTTTCTTTATCAGGCATTTTAAGAAGTGCTTTAATGATTGGAATCAATTCATTGACGCGATTAATATTTTTATTAATTTGAATCAAATTATTCATAACGATATGAATACTTTTAATAACTTGGTGAACAAATTTAAATTGTAGTGATTTTGGCTTATTTCGTATTAATCCGGTTAATTCCTTAGTTTTTTCTTCTAATAGCTTGAGCAATTGTTTCATAGAATGTGTATCAAACCTTTTATCAATATTGATTTCATAGATACTACCAGCTGCAATATTAACTGCTTTTTCAATTTCCAATAGTTTCTTAGATTCTCCATAAATTCGGACGTATTTTTTCATTTGCACATACTCACTTAACCGGTCTTCCAAGCTGTGAGAAATTCTGTCAAAATAGCTTTGGAGAGAGGCATGTGCAGCATTATTACGAGCTTTGGGAATTCTTAGGGGTTTCTGACGCATAAAAAGTTCAAGGCATAACTCATGCCTTCTAATACCAGATTTTTAAGAAAAAATTGCTGGGGCAACCCGTATTATTTAGCTCAGAGGTGGCTGCCATTCTGAAGATATTTCTTTGAGCTGATTTAATAATTTTTGTATCTCTGATGCAGTTTGATCAGCTAATTGGCTAAGCAAATAGTTAGCTAATTGTTCACGATCCGGTTGTAAACCATTAACCCATTGAGATAACACTTTTTTTATTGTTTGTAGTTCCGGATCCGGTAATAAATCATAATCATTTAGTAATTGATGTAAAGGACATTTTTGTAATTTAATATATAACCAATCAAAATCAAGCAATAAAGACTTCAGTTCGGTGGTACGTTCCGCTGCGAGGAGATGAATGCACAAATACTCGAAAAAATAACCATCATTAGGGCCATTCGACCAGCCATGGGGACAATGACGACGATAAGCGGCTAATAAATGATGGTGCAATTTTTCTACCTCTGCAGAAGTATATAGATAATCATATTGAAAAGCGTGTAACCCAAGGTATTGCTGAGATAAAACGGTTTCAACTTGAAGTAATCCCCGGATAACTAATTTTCTAATAAGCGTATCGGCTTGATCAGCAGAAAGATGGTAAAGATATTGCCATAACATGACTACCGTTTTCTGAGGAATGGCCGAATAATTAACAAATACAGCTAAAGTGAGATAATATTCACTTTGTTCTCCAAGGGCATCTACATTCAGTTGCATGGCTTGCATCAAGGTTCGTGGATGGGTGTCTGGAAATTCATTGGTAGTTGCATTTTGTAAACTATCCACTAACGTTTTCCAAACAGATATCGGTTGGTTACTGGCTAACGCAGCTATCAACTTGAGTGCTAGTGGCAAGTAATCACAAGCTCGTGCTATCGCATTAACTTCTATTGGTACCGGATTTAAATGTTGCCCACCGGTACAATTCAAAAAAAATTGGATAGCCGGTTCTTCGGCTAGCGCGGTTAGCACATACCCTTGAATACTGGGTATACTTCGGGACAGGAATTCTAGCAAAGTATTATCACAAGTCGTGATAACTAACTGACAATACTTTCCTAATCCATTAAAAGCTAACACTTCATCCACATCCCATACATCATCTAAAATTAATAAACAATTTCGTTTAGCACACAGTTGGCGTAGTCGTTCTGTTCCCGACCGAGGATTAAGAAAATGTTTGACTTCTTCTCCTAGAGCGTGAATAAGTGCCATTTGACAACTGATCAAATCAGAATGTTGACCTAAATGGACCCAAAAGATGCCATCGCTAAAAGTGCGACGAATAGCCGTGTCATGGGCTAAAACAGCAGCAATAACGGATTTCCCCATACCACTGGGAGATTGAATTAATAACGGGCTTTTTTGACCCTCAGAAATTTCTGCTAAGCTGGGTTTTATAACTAATTTCGCTTTAAGTTCATTGAAAAGCGGTAAATTAATGACTAAATAGGCCGGTAAATCCGGCACCTGATGTAAATCGGCTGGTGGTAAAGTTGACGTTTGATGGGGTACTAATCCAGCTTCAGCTTTAAATTGTTCTAATTTCTGCTTAATTTCATTGATTTCTTTATCATTATCAGCGATTTTTTGTTGTAAGACAAGTCGGTTTTCTTTTTCTGTGACTAAGCGTTGTTGAAGTTCTATTTGGAGTTCGGTTAAGAGAATGTAATCCTGTTCAAGTAAAGTAATTTCTTGTTCCAAAGTATACTCTGAAGACATAATATAACTCCTTAATGAACTTAGCAGTTTATCATTTTTATTACTTGGCATACCAGCAAAATCATTAAAAGCAACTCTTGAACAGGTCAAACTTTCCTTTGATTATAAAAGACTTTAAACTACTGATGCATCGAATTATCTCTCATCAGTTCAGTTCATTTTAATTTCTAATGGCTAGTCAATTTAGAATTAACGAAGCCACCGCTGGTAATCAAATCCGAAAATATTGTGGTGAGTAAATGCTATTATTATTATATAATAATTTGGTTTATTAACATCAATATCACCTCTCGCAATCAGAATGTCCCTCATCTTGATATTTCCTATGATAGCTTAACAATACTTCGGACAGTTTTTAAGAATACATAATTTTATCAATGAGTTACCATTTAAGTCGTATCATATAAAATCAATGACTTAGAAAAAAGTGTCCGAACTATTGGCTTAAGTTGTTTCAATTTAATTGTATAATATGAAATGGTAAAAAAATAAAGCCCATTTTGACAGGCATGATTAATTTTAAAGTTTGTTATATTTTTTACCATCTAGTAGTTATTATGGTTTAGTAGTCATTTAAATTTCATTGGCGTTATAGCTACGGATAAAACTATCTCTAATAATTTTAAACCCTAATTGACCTATTCCTAATTATGAACTGTGTGAGCCACCCATTTAAGTTTTCCCCCCAATGGTTACCTTTCATCAAGCAATTCGTATCGTTTTATGGTTAATACTACTAATCCACTATTGATTTCTAGTACTGAAAGTCCGATTGCTTTAGATGCTTGGATAGAACGTATTACTGAAAACTATCCCGTTAACGATAAGCAAGCTATTATTGATGCTTACTCCCTAATACAAGCTATTCATCAAACTCAAAACCGGACTTCTGGAGAAACTTATCTTATTCATGTGGTGAATGTGACTGATATTTTAGCCCAATTAGGCTTAGATACCGATGTATTAGTTGCGGCTTTGTTACATGAATGTGTTGAAACCAAACAGCTGACTCTTAGTGAAGTAGAGAAACGTTTTAATCCCGTGGTAATGCGATTAGTAGATGGTGTCGCTCGAATGAGATTGATTGAAAATCTTCATGAACAATCACCGAAACGAGTCGAAACAGAAAACCAAACTGAAAGCCTACGTAAAATGCTATTAGCTATGGCAGAAGATGTTCGAGTCATCTTAATTAAGTTAGCAGATAGACTACATGACATGCGGGTATTACGTTACTTACCGGTAGAAAAACGCCGACGTATGTCTGGTGAAACCTTAGATTTATTCGCACCGCTCGCTAATCGCCTTGGTATTTGGCAAATCAAATGGGAATTAGAAGATTTATCACTACGTTATTTGGAACCAGAAACTTATCAACACATGGCGCAATTACTAGATGAACGCCGGATTGATCGAGAAAATTATATCCAAAAAGTGGTGAAAATTTTATCCGGGGCACTGCAACGGACTGGCATTCATGCCGAGGTTTCTGGTCGTCCTAAGCATATTTATAGTATTTGGCGAAAAATGCAACGTAAAGGATTGACTTTAATCAAATATTTGATGTTAGGGCCATCCGAGTTTTAGTGAATACCGTGAGTGAATGTTATACTGCTTTAGGTATCATTCATACTAAATGGCAACCAATACGTGGTGAATTTGATGATTATATCGCTAATCCCAAAAGTAATAATTATCAATCGTTACATACCGCTGTCGTCGGCCCAGAACAAAAAATTTTTGAGGTGCAAATTCGGACTCATGAAATGCATCATCATGCTGAATTAGGGATTGCTTCCCATTGGCGTTATAAAGAAGAAGGCAGCAACCTCGATAAAAACTTTGAGAAAAAAATCGCTTGGTTGCGACAGATTTTACAATCAGGAAAAGAAGAAGAAGGTGATCCCAATGAATTATTGGATCGATTCAAATCAGAGATTATTGAAGATCGAGTTTATGTATTTTCCCCTACCGGTCAAGTGATTGATTTACAACAAGGTTCCACACCTCTCGATTTTGCTTATTCGATTCATACCAAATTAGGACACTGTTGTCGAGGTGCTAAAATTAATAATCGTGTTGTTCCGCTTACTTACGCGCTGAAGAACGGTGACCAAGTGGAAATTTTAACTTCTAACGAGGAAAAACCTAGCCGTGACTGGCTATTAACGCAAGCGGGTTACCTTAAAACCTCACGTGCTCGCGCTAAAGTGAGACAATGGTTAAAAAAACAAGATCTCCGACAGCATATCAGTGAAGGACGAGTGTTATTAGAACGATTATTACGTCGCCTCAACATCAAGAATTGTAATTTAGAACAATTAGCGCAAAAATTTCGCTTTAAATCGGTTGATGAATTATTAGCGGCACTGGGGCGTGGAGATATGACGACTACTCAAATGACCGTTACTTTTAATGAGCAAGTTTTTCATACAGATAGTCAAATTATTCCAGTTATCGTTGAATCAAGCCGAAGTAAAGGTGGTATTTATATCAAAGGTGTTGGTGGTTTATTAACTCAAACAGCTCGTTGTTGTCGACCGGTGCCTTATGATCCCATCGTAGGTTATATTACGACCGGACGTGGTGTAGTCGTACATCGACGCGATTGTTCCAATGCGTTACGTTGGCAAGATGAAGGCAACCAACGTCTTATTGAAGTCGAATGGAGTGAGCCTTTAGAAGAACGGAATTTAGTTTACCCAGTTGATATTGAGATCAGTGCTTATGATCGCATCGGATTACTACGCGATATTTGTAATATTGCCACTAGCGAAAAGGTCAATATTATTACCACACATACTTATACTAATAAAATGGATAACAACGTTAAAATGATGTTTACTCTTGAAGTGTTCAATGTTGAACAACTTAGCCGCTTGTTAGCTAAAATTGATAATTTAACCAATGTGATGAAAGTATGGCGTAAAAACTAAACTCTGTTCTGCTTGAAATCTAAAGTTGTTGATGCATTGGACTGAAAGATTATGACAGTTGCAGGTGGGGGAGTTCGTGCCTCTTTAGACCCACACTGCCATTAAGTTAAGTATTTCTCCCTTCCCATCTTTATCAAGGGAGGGTTAGGGGTGGTTCTAAATGTTGGTTTTCTGTTATTTTTTGATTTTATTATTCGGTTGAAAATTTTTGTCGCGTATAAACCAAATTACCCATATTCTTAACATAACAATAGACTTTAAATCGATCACACCGTTGCAGATTAGCATGCTTCCTAGATAATTAGTTAATCTAACGCTGATAGCGAATGGTGTGACATTACCAACATTGGGTTTTAATGGGGCGTTAGCTATGGTGCCTATCCCCAAAATTAAAAAAGTCATTTTTTATTCGCTGCAATGCTTAGAAAACATCTCTTCTATCGGGAGAATTTTAGATAAAATTATGTTATTTCATGAGGTAACAATTTCTATATCCGGTTCATCTTAATTTTATTTAGTCTATTGACTCTGCTTTTTTATTCAATTAATACTTGACAATTTATATAAAGTATAAAATACTACAATATTATTAATACTATATCCATACCAATATCAGGAAATAAATTTTATTTTATCTTATTATTATTTCTTCTAATCCAATTCTATTCCGCATTTTTTATACAATTATTATACAATTATGTAATTGTATCTCTTCATACTTTAACCCCAAAATACAATAAAAAATCTAAATTTTAATGAATAGTAATATTCTAATTGGTTGTATTAGCATCTCTAAATAATTACTACTCTAAATAACATTTAAAATTAATATTTTATTTTAAATAATAATATTATTATTTTCTTATATTCAAGAATCAACTAATTGTTTTTAATTAAATTATTTTAATAAAATTAATTAATAAGGCTGAATTATTCTTTTCCTGTCAAGGCGCTTTATTTTTTCAATAATATGCTAACATGTCATGGTGGTGTAAACTCTATCTGATAAAATCATACTAATGACTCATCTACTCAGGTCATTGTGCAATGCGATATCCCGAGGAATATAAGTCAGTTTATTTGAGATTAAACACTTTTACTCAGATTATTTGTCAAAAGTAAGGTTTTACTGCGATCTGAGTTTATACATTGAATCAACTTAGACCCATGTTAACTACATGAGATATTCATTCTTAATTCCGATTATTTAAAGGATGAAGGAGAAAAACAACTATGGCTTGGAATTTTCCTAAGCTCTCTCGACGTACTTTTTTAAAGACCACCGGTCTTAGTACCGCCGGATTAAGTTTGTTAAAGTTTAATCCTTTGTTAAGTAAATCAGCCCAAGCGGCCGATCAAAGTGAAAACAAAGAAGAGATTAATTACACTATCTGTAACTTCTGTTCTTCTTTATGTAATGTTAAAGTGACTAGCCGAATAGGTCATGATGGTAAAAAACGGGTTGTTAAGCTCGATGGTAATCCAAATTCCACTTTAAATCGTGGAAAAATGTGTGCACGCGGTCAAGCCGGTTTACGGCAAACCTATGACCCCGACCGTTTTAAGAAACCATTGATTCGAGTAGAAGGAAGTAAACGCGGCGAATGGAAATTCCGCGAAGCTTCATGGGAAGAAGTGTGGGAACACATTAATAAAAAAGTGAAGGATGCCAATATCCAACCTTGGGAATGGACCATGATTGGTGGTTGGACCTCTTGTATCTTTTACATGAATTGGTCAGTTCCCTTTGCTATGGCTAATGCCATACCCAATATTGTCGCCTCCCCTATGCAACATTGCGTCACCACCGGTCATTTGGGCACTGATGCCGTCACCGGTACCTTTAACGTCCATGATGAAATTCTCCCTGACTATGATAATGCTAAATACATTATTTACGTGGGTAACAATTCTTCTATTGCTGGCGTTTCAACTTGTCGTGCGGTCCGGTTTGCGCAAGGTAAAAAGAATGGCGCTAAAGTGGTCGTTTTAGATCCGCGTTTATCTGAAACCGCTTCTAAAGCGGATGAGTGGGTAGCGATTCGACCCGGAACTGATTTAGATTTTTGTCTCGCAATGTTGCGAGAAATGTTAGTCGAACAGTTATATGAGGCAGAATTCCTAAGAGTTCATACTAATATGCCTTTCTTGGTTTACAAAGATGATAATAACCAATGGCAACTTGTTAAGGACAGTGAAGGGCGCCCCATGATTGTTTGGGATGGTACTGCAGATATCCATATTCTTCCTGCTTATACGAATTACAATCGGATGGATATTAATGGCCAGATTTTCTGTCCGAGTCTTCACGCACCAGAAGGATTAGTCGTTCCAGAAACTGCCGCTGCCGGTGCTGGCAAACGGGCGATCACGGTACTGCAAGCCCAACTAGAAGAAATTGATTTCTGTACCCCAGAATGGGCAGAAAAAACGACGGGCATCCCAGCGGCTACAATTCGTCGGATTACCCATGAATTTGGGAATAGCCGTCCAGCATTAATTGATCCTGGTTGGCATGGTGCCCGTTTTGGCAATGTGATGATGACTCGTCGGGTTCAAGCTATGATTCAAGCCTTAAATGGTGGCATTGATAAAGAAGGCGGTTGGATCTTGAGTGGTGAATTTCATCACAAACTGGCTAATCAAGATAAAGCCAAACAAGATAATAAAGAATTGCCAGCACCAATGGCTACTAAAGCCGGAATGGACTTCGCTCTGTTTGTGGTTAAAGCGTTTTCTGATGGGAAAAATTTTCCCCATGGACATCCTGGCTGGGCCTGGGCTTACTCGCAACAACAAAAAGCCGAGGGCAAACAGGGTGTGGCTTTGCCAGTCTTGGCTGATGAAGGCTTAAAAGAATCCGCCGAAGGTAAAGTGATGTGGGAAGGTAAACCTTACCTGACTAGAGCACTATTTGTTAACGCCGCTAATCCAGTACGCCATTACTATCCAGATACTTATTGGAAAGATATCATGGAAAGTAACCACATCGAGTTAGTTTTGGCGGTTGATGTCCTACCTTCTGACACCACACCTTATGCTGATATTATTTTACCCAACAGTACTTATCTTGAACGGAGTGAACCAACTTTCTATGGCAATGGTGTCAATCAAGATTTAGCAATAACTACTCGTTATGCTGCGATTGATCCCTTATATGACTCTCAAGAATTACCCGATATTCTGCTGAAATTAACTGAAATCATCAGCGGTAAACCCGAAGATCTGTTTAAATGGATGGAAATGTTGACTGGGCTTCCCGCCGAGGCTACTAAACAAAGATTAGAACAACTCCGTAACGAAAAAGATGATCAGGGTGGTCCGAAGTATAAGAGCCCCTTTATGGTCGCTTGTCGAGAGGTGGGCTTAATAGAAACCGCCAAACGCTTACATACTACCCCAGAAGAATTAGATAAAGTTTTGCGGGAAAAAGGGGTCTATCATGAAGAAAACTGGCGTGACTTGCTGGAACATACCAGCGTACCCCGTAAACTTCCCACTACTACCGCCAGTGGGCGCATTGAGTTTTTTAGTAGTTTCTTTGATATGCTGCGTTCACAAGGCCATACTTCGCCCCATTTCAATGTACTAGCCAGCTACTTTCCGGCAGAATGTCGTGCTGATAAGACTATGGAGCAACCGCTAGAGACGGATGAGTTCTATTTCTCTTATGGTAAAGTACCGACCGTATCTTATGGTTCCACTAATAGTAATAATGCGGTATTGGCAGCGATTAACACCTTTAAAAAGGATATTTATACTGGGGTATGGATTCATCCGGACCGGGCTAACAAACTTAATATCCAAAGTGGCGATAAAATCAAACTACGCAATACCCTTTCTAATCAGGAAGCTGAGGGAACCGCTTACGTTACCCGTAAAGTCCGTCCGGATACCTTATTCCTCCATTCAGCATTTGGAGTAGAAAATCCCCAATTGACTCGGAGTTACGCGATGGGTGGTACCGCCACTAACAAGTTGATTCCACATAATGTCGAACCGGTCGTTGCTGGTTTCCGTTCGCAAGAATTTACCATTAAAATTGCCAAAGTTTGAAATTAGGCATTCAGCAGCAGGTGTACTGCAAATTGAGAATTGATCAAAGGAGAAAAATTCACTATGGCGAATACCCCGCACTATGCAATGGTCATTGACCTAAATACTTGCGTAGGCTGTAATGCTTGTATGGCAGCTTGCGCAATGGAAAATCAAACGCCAGTCTGGAAAAATCAATGGCGTACTTACGTTCATGATATGGAAATCGGTAAAGAGGGTGGCGAAGTCCGGCGGCGATTTCTCCCCCGTTTATGTAATCATTGTGACAATCCACCTTGTATGAGCGTGTGTCCCACTGGTGCCACTCATAAATTAGATAATGGGATTGTACTCGTAGATGATAGCTTGTGCATGGGTTGTCGGGCTTGTGCGATGGCTTGCCCGTATGATGCCCGTTTGGATATGACTAATGACGATCTTGAACAAGGGAAAGGGTTTTACGGTGAATTACTTCATCGTGAACATCCCAGTGTCGATAAATGTTCCTTCTGTGCCCATCGGGTAATGAAAGGACTTAAGCCGGCTTGCGTGGAAACTTGCGTCGGCTTTTCTCGTCAATTTGGTGATTTAAATGATCCGAATGATCCGGTAGCTAAAATAGTGGAGAGTGGCGTTGCTAAACCACTAATGGCTCATCTGGGTACTCGACCTAATGTTTATTATATCAGCGATTTAGAGAGGGCAACCTAATGGGGATGTACTATTCAACTCAAGAAGTGTGGACTTGGTGGATTGCTATCTACCTATTTTTAGGCGGTTTAGGTGGTGCAACGGTGGTCACCACCTGTATGACTAACATGTATGTAAAAGAACATAAACCGCTAGTATTATGGGGAATTGTCTCCTCGTTCGTGATGTTAAGCCTAGGTTCTTTTTTGTTATTTCTTCACCTACTCAATAAATTTAATGTGATTCATGTTCTGAATCCGATGGTACTTATCAATAAGCCCGATGCGTGGATTAGTTGGGGTACTCAATTTATTGTATGGATGATGGTTTGGAGTATCATTTATGCGTTGCCTTATATGTTGGAAACGCCATTTTTTACCAAAATGCCGGTTATTGGAACCGTGTTAAAGCTGTTTGCTTGGTTAGGCAATCTATCGAAAAAATTCCATAAGCTTATTGGTTGGTTAGCAGTCATTAATAGTGTGGGAACGGTATTCTACACGGGATTGTTATTACAATCTTTCCCTGCTGTGGCTTTATGGCATAATCCTGGGGTGCCTTTACTCTTTATTGTATCGGCTTTTTCCACTTCGATGGCATTTTTGCTCTTAGTGTTGTATTTAATCGTGAAGCGCGAAGAAGATCATGCCTTGCGGGTTCTGTATGAACGCACTGATGTCATTTTGATAGGCGTTGAACTCTTAATCATCTTTGTATTCTTCCATTACACCACTTACGGTTTGGAATCGGCTCGTTATACTGCGCAAATTTTGTGGAATGATATGGGTTGGATTATTGGGTTCGTCGGCTTTGGGCTAATTGTGCCCTTCTTAATTGAACTGCGTGGCGTGACTAAAGGTTGGGGTAATCCAACCCCGATCGTTTTAGCCGCTATTATGGTTTTAAGTGGTGGTTACCTACTGCGTCACTACTTTATGTATGCGGGTGTTTATGAACGTCCCTATCCAGCAGTCAATAGCAATGCCCATCATGCTCAACTTCAACCTAAAACTACCCTAGAACCTCAGGGGTAAACTCAGCTAACGGTGGCGAATGTTACCTAATAACATTACACCGGATAAACTGCGTCTCTTTGCTGGGCTACTCGCTTCACCCAGCAAAGACAGTTTAGCGGTGCTTATTGAATTAACTATAGAAAACTTGTGGTTACAACCAGCTGTGGTCGAACTTCAACAGATGGCTCTCGATTATTGGCAGGCAGAGCATACCCGCCTGTTTATCAATGGTCATCCCCAAACCTGTTGTCCACCTTTTCAATCAGTTTATCGTCATGGTGTCATGAATGGTGCAATTTGCGAAGACATTGAGCGATTTTACCAATCCATTGGCTTAGAAACGATTGATGGATTACCACCAGATTATTTAGGCGTTTTATTAGAATGTGCCGCTTATTTAGCAGAACAACAGCCGGTTGATGTGGAGCAATGGCAACAATTATGGCAAAACCATATCGTTCCGTGGGTGCCACGCTTTGCTGAAGACTTACAATCTCATAGTGAATTAATTCTTTATCAGCAACTTGGCGTTAAATTAAAGGAATTATTTTAAGCCATGTCAAATTGGCAAATTTTGGATTCAACCGCGAGCGATGAAGCTGTTATCAACACGGTAATAGGGGTTTTCACTGAACTATATCAGACTTATTTCATTCATGAGTTGTTAGTTAATCACCAGTTGCCTATTGAAGTTCGAGCCTTTCGTCACACCGATATTTGGCGCATCTTCTTGCTTCTAACCCCTTGGACATTAGCGCGAATTTTTTTACCTGAACATAAACCAACGCTTATCCTTCCAACCGGTTGGCAAGCGGAAGAACGACTTCAGGCACCCCTGTTAGTGATTGGTCCAGCGATTTCTTTACCAATTTTAGGTGGTAAAGAAAAAGCCCATCTTAATTATCACGCTAAGTTAGGCCATTACCTCATTCAGCCCCTTATCCAATCTATGGCACAATTTAACACACCGCAAGCGGCATTTGACGCTTGGAATGAAGTAATAACTACACGTAATCGAGTTATTGTTGAACAACAGCGGCGATGTGATTGGCAACAAGAAGTTTCGCGGCGAGAATTTTTTGCTCAATTAAGGCGAAGTGTTCCAATCAAAAAGTCATAAAAAAGAGGTCGTCTCAAGGTCGTTATGGCCTTGATTATCTTGGTAAATCTCAATCTTAATTAGTCTTTAGCCTTGAGTAGTTTATAATCCATTTCTTTGTTTACAAATCCAATACCCAGCAAAAAACGAGGACGTAGATCATTTAAAAAACGTTCACCATAATGTTTGGCTTGAATTTGTTGAATCGCTTGGTTAATCAAAGTTTTCATTGAGGTACTGGCTTTACCATATTTAAATTCAAGCAGATAAATTTTATCAGTTAACGCTAAGACACCATCAATCCGTCCTTTATCGGTGAGCACTTCTAAATCAATCTCAACGCCCATCAGTATGGCAATCATATAAAATAGGGAATGGTAATAAGCTTCTTGTTCGATGTGCAATGGATAGGGAATTTTAGCCAATAAGGCCCGGATGAGTGTCATGAAGCCTTCGAGATTTTCCGTTTGTAAGTAGTGGCGTAAACTTTTAGCCGCCGGTTGGATCTCTTCTAAACCATTATGGGTAAAACTCTTAAAGAGATAAGTGATAAAGGCTTGCTTTACCTCAAAGTTCGGATAGTTTAAGGTATATTCCGTAAAATCAGCTTGGGTGTCAATGTCAGTGAGGGTAAGATAGCCAGTTTGAAATAACAGTGCGAAAACATTCATATTTTCGATGTTATAACTGTCAAAAACGATTTTGGGTACTTTTTTATTTTCAAATACCGTAGCTTCATAAGCATTGTTTTTAAGCAGTTGCATTAAAAAAGTTGGGGTACCACTAGCAAACCAATAATTATCAAATTGCTGTTCAGCCAATAAATTGAGAATCGAAAATGGATTGTACAGGCGATCTTTCGCATTCCAAGAATAGCCGTTATACCACGTCTTGATTTGAGCCAATAATTCCGCTTTTGAGCGCCCTAATGCTAAACCCAAATGTTGCAAATGGGGTTCAAAATTCGTTTCGAGTTCCTCTTGGGTATATCCCAGTAAATTCGCAAATTGATGAGAAAAGGTGAGGTCTCTGAGGTTATTTAAGCCGGAAAAAATCGAAACGCGGGCAAATTTGGAAACCCCGGTTAAGAACACAAAACGTAGAAAAGCTTCTGAGGATTTTAAAACCCCAAAAAACTGATTCAGTAGGTCTCGATTTTTAGTTGCTAGGGCGATATTGTCCATATATTCGACAATGGGTTTGTCATATTCATCGACTAAAATAACGACTTTCCCATATTTTTTATAGATGGCGACAATAATATTCTTAAAATAAGTTTTAAAACCTTGGGAGTTGACATTCAGTTGATAGTCATCATTGATGCTGTCCATAAATTGGATCAAGCTATTTTGTAAATCCATCTCGGCTGAAAAATCGAGGGTGGCAAAATCAATAACGATGACCGGGTAAGGTTGCCAGTCAATCTGGTTATAGATCGATAAGCCTTGGAACAGTGCTTGGTTGCCGGAAAATATTTCATACAGCGTTGAAACTAATAAAGATTTTCCAAATCGGCGCGGACGAGAAAGAAATAGGTAATCACCGGCTTGAATGAGATTAACGATGTACTGGGTTTTGTCAACATACAAACAGTTGTTTTTGATTAATTTAGAAAACGTTTGAATGCCAAGGGGCAGTTTTTTCATAATGTGCTCCGTCTCTTATAACTCTCTCGGCAATGATAATTCTCCGTTGAAATTCACAAAGGGTTATTTTATTTCATGTTCCGATTGTAAAACCACTCTACGTTTTTTCTGGTTTCATCAATTGAATAATTTCTTTTAAATAATTAATTTCTTTGTCTTTTTGTTCTAATAGTAACAAGGCTTTTTCTAATTCTTGTTTTATTTCGATTTGTTGTGTTAGAAAACAAATATAATTATATTGATTACTATGGTCATGTGAACTAAAAAAGATTTTCTCATCGGTGTCAAATAAGTTTTTCAGTTTAACCCCTAATACCTCCGCTACTTCTTTCAATCTAGAAAGCGGAATATCCGTTTCCCCCCGTTCAATCTTGGCATAACCATTTTTTGACAAGTTGAGTTTTGCCGCCATGTCTTCTTGCGACCAACCTCTTAGGTGGCGGATGGCACTAATTTTTTCATGTATTTCCATGATGAAACCACTCTCAGTGAGTTAAAAGACCTGTATGAGTTGGTGGACAAAGTAATTGCCCATTTTTATTATGAAACCACTTTAATTCAATCATTTCTATTTTGTTAAGGAGGTTCTAATGAGAATATCAAACTACTGGTTTTTAAGTCTGATGGCAATAGTTTTTTTATTCGCTAGAAATGGGATAGCAGAGACAGATTTATTAAACTTGTCAGCTTATGAGGAGGGAGATTCTCCACCTTATGGTGAAAATGTTGTGGTTGCGCAGAGTGAGAAAACCGGCGTGAAGTGGATAACTGGCATTAAAACTGATATTAATGTGAGCGGTCAGTTAAAATTTTCTGTTAATCTCTCTGGTAATTTTGAAGTGTTTTTTGAAGAAGATTTTTGGATAGAGCTTCTTTTGATTGCAGATGAGTACAAGATCAGGATAAATGGTCGTGATCTCTACGCTGGCAATGAATATGCGGGCGGAGATCAAAGTAACGTGTCGTCGTTTGAAAAAAGGGCTTGGAGACTTTCTGTCAAAAATAACGTTGCCAAGCTTTACGCTAATGATGTCTTCTCTCAAAAAATCACCTTGAAACCTGATCTGACTTACACTCAACTGATAATTCGAGGAATAGGTGATTTTGAAAAAATATACGCTCTAAAAAACAGCGGTTCTAGCGGCAGTACTCAACCATCAAACAATAGTAGTGATTTTGAATCCGGTTTACAAGCGGGTATTCAACAATGCCTTTCTAACCCAGCCTCTTGTGGCATTGCCTTAAACTGTGATAGCAATAGTGGTGGTGCCTACGCAAGCTACAATCCAGCAAATGGTGAAGTTTACATTCCCTTTATTAATGTCCCCGGTCCTTTTGGCGATCCTCAAGTCTATGAAATTTATCTTATTCAACAACCTTCAACCTTCACTTTTGATCTGGACTGGAATCGGATAAATCTTCGTTAATTTTTATAGCCCGAGGTGTATGAGCGCAGCGTCATACACCATGAGTTCCCAATAAACCGTATTCTGTCGGATGGTCTCGTTCCCATGTTCCAGCGTCACTGCCATTAAAATGGCATTGTTCTTAACCTGTGCTCGCTATTCATAAGTGTAGATAACCGGTGTATCAAAGGATATCGTTTCTGATTTCAATTGACAAACCGGTTCACCATAAAATAAACCCGCTTCTTCTTCATTAGTGCCAGGTTGTGCATCACAAAAAAGTCCTCCCCGAAAGAGATGATCCAGTTGAAATTGATTTTGACCTTGCCAGAGAAATATGTAGATCTGATTAACGTCAACCACCAGCTTATGGTAGCTGACTTGTGCCGGGGCAAACACATCAAGAAATGGATCGGAAAAAATAGCATAGACTGGATTATTAACCAGTTCATTAAATCGCAGTGTTCTTAAATAAGGCTTCTTCGTTTGAGGATCAATATCCGGCATACCTCCCTCAATTTGTAAGAAAAATAGGTTTCCTATTTGTTCTATTACGGTTATTCAAGAGGTGAAAGGGTTGCCTTGCACATCTACCCCGGGATAGGAAATCGTAGCTGCTTGAACGTTATTTAAAGTGAAATAGAGTATTAATCCACTGATGACTAATGGTTTTATTATGTTGTACCAATACATAGTTGGTTGTTCCTCTTCCTGAGTTATTAAAATAATTAAGTTTTGAGCAAGCGATGGTCAGAAATGATATCCATCAACCAGAGTTCCTTAGAGACACATTATGAATAGACAAAATTTCAGAGATTTTGATTAAAACCACCGCTTGGAACGATTTGCTGTTTATGCCATTTTGAGGGGATCACCTTGATAAGCCACCGGCTTTATGGATGGTCATTTAACTTTTCCAAAAAGCCGCTACCATCTTCGCCATTTCATTGGTTGCTTCCACGAGAGCGGTGAGCATCTCTGGCTCACAAGCTAAGTGACCAGCAGAGGGTATGATACTCAATTGTGCCGCTGGCCATTGTTGTTCTAGCAGAAAAGAATTTTCCAGCGGACAAACCAAATCGCACTGTCCGTGAACAAGAATAGCCGGAATATCCGCTACTTTTTCTACATCACGTAATAACTGGTTTTCTTCTAGAAAACAATGATGAAACATATAATGGCATTCAATTCGGGCTTCGTTCAAAAGCTCAACGGATTCTGCTAAGCGTTGGGTGGGTTTACCCAAATTAACCACACAATTTCCCCACTTGGCCCAAGCTAAAGCGGCACTTTCTGCTTCTTTGAGGTTGTTACTGGTTAAGTAATTATAATAAATCGCTAGTGGGGTTTCCCAATGTCCTTCTGGTAGTAACTGAGTAAATTCATGCCATTCTTTCGGGAAGAATCGATTAACGCCATCTTCGCCATAAAACCAGTGAATATCACGTTCTCGGGCTAAAAAAATTCCGCGTAAAATCAAACCTAACATATGTTCTGGATACTGCTGAGCATACAATAAACCTAAGGTCGCTCCCCAAGAACCACCAAATATAACCCAATTTTCAATATTGAGTTTCTTTCTAATCGCTTCTAGGTCGGCTAATAGATCCCAGGTTGTATTGTCTTGTAGATTACCTCTAGGAGTAGAAAGTCCAGAACCCCGTTGGTCAAATAATACTATTCGATAAACGCTTGGAT
Source organism: Thioploca sp. (assembly GCA_012032555.1). Taxonomy (GTDB): domain Bacteria; phylum Pseudomonadota; class Gammaproteobacteria; order Beggiatoales; family Beggiatoaceae; genus Thioploca. The sequence continues at coordinate 77,546 of JAAUSR010000002.1, read as the reverse complement.
CGAAGAAACAGCGGTGATAAGGTTTACAGTGAGAACCCGGCCCACCATGAAGAAATATCACGGGAATGCCTTCGGGATTACCACATTCTTCTACCCTTAATACATGGCCTTCTCCAACTGCCAAAGAATAAGTCGCATAGGGTTCAATATTAGGATATAAATTAGTCATATTAATACATTTGTTTAAACAAATTTATTAGGTTCACTGGAATTAAAATTTTGTATTATATCGGTTTTTAAAGCAAAAAATAAACCACTAACCTAATTTGACTTATATTATTAATAATAGCAAATAATATTTTTTTATTTAGCGAGTTGTAGTTATAGTTATTATTTTATTCATTAAATAATATAAACCTTATTTTGGAATGAATCGCCTCACTTAAGTTGTTATTAAAGTAATAAAAATTATAACCGACAGTATAAAATTAAAATAAAAAAATTTCGTTCGCCCTAATCCACCCTACAGACTAAAGCGAACATTTACCAGCAAGAATTACTCTTATTTAATGAAGACTCAAAGTAAATTTAAACCATCATAATATTGAGTTTCTACTGTTTAATTTAACAAAAGCACAAAATAGACCATTTTATAATAAAATTATAATTTATTGTTTATAATATAATAAATTATTTTATGGTTTATTTATATTATCTGTTTTTGCATTCTGCATCCCAATTTGCTACTATTTTGCATTTTGCAAATATAAAGAGTAAGTTAATAGTAAAAATACTAGCTAATAAATAATTTGATTTAATCATAAATTCTATTTGATGAGAGATAGTAAAATATTTCGTTTAAATAATAATAATTTAACTATGAATGTTATTAAACTACACGGTGTAAAAACCCATAATTTAAAAAATATTGATTTGGAATTACCACGAAATAAATTGATTGTTATTACCGGGTTATCTGGTTCGGGTAAGTCATCTTTAGCATTTGATACCCTTTATGCAGAAGGACAACGACGTTATGTGGAATCTTTATCGGCTTATGCTCGACAGTTTTTAGCTATCATGGAAAAACCGCCGGTGGAGTATATTGAAGGGTTATCACCGGCTATTGCTATTGAACAAAAATCAACTTCTCATAATCCGCGCTCGACTGTTGGTACCGTGACAGAAATTTACGATTATCTCAGACTATTATTTGCCCGAGTGGGGGAAGCGCATTGTCCTAAGCACGGTATTTGTTTGCAAGCCCAAACGATTAGTCAAATGGTTGATCAAGTATTATCGCTACCCGAGGGAACTCGCTTGATGTTACTTGCACCCCTCGTTAAAGAACGGAAAGGTGAACATCGTCAATTATTAGAATCTTTGCAAAAGCAAGGGTTCATTCGCGCTAATATTAATGGCGAGATGATTCTGTTAGATGATCCACCTACACTTGATCTCCATAAAAAGCATACTATAGAAGTCGTTATCGATCGGTTTAAAGTGCGCGCTGATTTACAACTGCGTTTAGCCGAATCGTTGGAAACTGCCTTGAAATTAGGTGATGGTTTAGCTCAAATTCGTTTAATGGCAGCTACTGAGAATAACAATGTGACTGAAATGGAGATGGTTTTTTCCGCTAAATTTGCTTGTCCTGAATGTGGGTATAGTTTAAAAGCGCTAGAACCGCGGTTATTTTCTTTTAATAATCCTTACGGTGCTTGCCCAATTTGTGACGGTTTAGGTGTTAAGCAATTCTTTGATCCTATAAAAATCGTTAACCCCTCTCTTAGTTTAGCTCAAGGTGCCATCCGTGGTTGGGATAAGAATAATGCTTTTTGTTTTCAATTGCTGGAGTCTTTAAGTCAACATTATCAATTTGATCTAAATACCCCGTTTCAAACGTTGTCAGAATCTATTCAACAAGTTATTTTATATGGAAGTGGTATCACTGAAATTCATTTTCTTAACTACACGGATAAAGGCACCCAGTTCGCTCGGCAGAAACCATTTGAAGGCGTGATTCCCAACTTAGAACGACGTTATCGAGAAACAGATTCTTCCCGTGTACGCGAGGAGTTAACTCAATACCTTAGTCAACAGCTTTGTACGGCTTGCCAAGGCACACGTCTAAATGAAGCGGCACGTCACGTCATGATTGCCGAACACAATTTACCGCAACTGACTGCGTTACCGCTTGGACAAGCTAAGCGATTTTGTGAAAATTTATGTTTACCAGGTCAACGCGGACAAATTGCGGCTCAAATTCTTAAAGAAATCGTTGAAAGACTAAATTTTTTAATCAATGTGGGTTTAGATTATCTCACTTTAGATCGACGTGCTGAGACATTATCCGGTGGTGAAGCACAACGTATCCGCCTAGCAAGTCAAATCGGTGCTGGGTTAGTGGGTGTCACTTATATTTTAGATGAACCTTCTATTGGCTTACATCAACGTGATAATCAACGGTTACTCGCCACATTGACTCGCTTGCGTGATTTAGGTAATACCGTTATCGTCGTGGAACATGATGAAGAAGCTATCCGAGCGGCTGATCATATTATTGATATCGGTCCCGGTGCGGGTATCCACGGTGGACAGGTGGTCGCACAAGGATTATTAACGGATATTATTCAAAATACCACTTCTTTAACCGGCCAATATTTATCTAAACAGCGGCAAATTCAGTTACCGCCAACTCGCCGCTCGGTGGATACGCAGAAAATATTACGCTTATACGGTGCTAGTAGTCATAATCTCAAAGCACTCACCTTAGAATTACCAATCGGTTTAATGACTTGTGTTACCGGCGTATCTGGTTCAGGTAAATCAACCTTAATTAATGACACTTTATATCCGGTCGTAGCTAATCAACTGAACGGTGCCAATTTAACGCCGGCATCCTATCATTCGATTGCTGGTCTGGATTTATTAGATAAGGTAGTCGACATTGATCAAAGTCCAATTGGTCGGACACCACGTTCCAATCCAGCAACTTACACTGGCATTTTCACGCCTATTCGCGAACTGTTTGCCGCTACCCCAGAAGCACGTTCTCGTGGTTATAAACCGGGACGTTTTAGTTTTAATGTTACTGGCGGACGTTGTGAAGCTTGCCAAGGAGACGGCGTTATTAAAGTGGAAATGCATTTTTTACCGGATATTTATGTCACTTGCGATGTGTGTCAAGGTCAACGTTATAATCGTGAAACGTTAGATATTCAATATAAAGGTAAAAATATTCATGAAATTCTCTCGATGACCGTAGAATGGGCTTATACTTTTTTTGAGGCTATACCTGTATTAGCGCGGAAATTACAAACCTTGGTAGATGTAGGATTATCCTATATTACGTTAGGACAAAATGCCGTGACTTTTTCAGGTGGGGAAGCGCAACGGATCAAACTGGCTAAAGAATTATCCAAGCGAGATACTGGGAGGACCTTATATATTTTGGATGAACCGACCACCGGTTTACATTTTTATGATATTGAACAACTCTTAACCGTGCTACATCGTTTGCGGGATCGGGGTAATACCATTGTGGTTATTGAACACAACTTGGATGTCATTAAAACCGCTGATTGGATAATTGATTTAGGCCCGGAAGGTGGCGATCAAGGTGGACAAATCACGGCCACCGGGACACCAGAACAAGTTGCCCAACAACCACAATCCTATACGGGTCAATTTTGCAAAAACTATTGTTCCCCTAAGAAATGAATCTTGACTAAAGCTATTTTTTATAAAGTTGCTGAGCAGCTTGTAACAGGCTAGCGACTAATCCTTCATCACTCGCTTGAGCAGCTACAAAGATAGGCGCTTGTACTCCCCATTTTTGCGCAGCAATTAAAATGCGTTGACTCATAACGACTAATGGCGTTTGGCGTACCCAAGCTTGTCCCGCTAACATACTTAATAAATTTTGTAACCCTTCTCGACTAGTCACTGTAATTATATCAATGGGTTGGATTGCCCATGCTGGTACCGATGGTTGTGTTCGGGAATAAACCGAAACATAATCCACAGTAGCACCTCGTTGACGTAAGGTATCTGCTAGTAACTCGCGTCCACCTTCACCTCGAAAGATCACAATTTTTTTACCGGTGATAACTTCTGCTTGCAAGAGAGGCATCGCTAGAACCGCTTCACTATTAAACGGTGGTGCCGCACTAAGCGCAGTTATTCCCCAAGCGGCTAGTGTTTCGGCAGTGGCCTTACCCACTGCAATCACTTGCAGTGAGGGTGGTAAAGTCCGTTGGGTTAATAAAATCGGTAAAGTTTTTTCTACCGCATTAGCACTAATAAAAATGACAATGTCTAATTCATCCAACTGCTGACAACAGGCCAATAAAGCACTTTTATCCGCTACTTCAACGATTTCTATCGTCGGTAACCGTATCGATTGTCCACCCTGAGCTTCGATAAGTTGACATAAGTGTTCAGATTGATGAATTGGTCGAGTAATTAAGATTTTTAAACCCGCTAAATTAGAAGACATAGAAGATATACTTTGAATAAGTTGCTTGAATTAAAAAATGATTTTATAACGAGCACACCCGGTTCATGGGATTATTCTAGCATTGCTGAGTCCGAAGAAGATTTACATTTTAAAATAACTGCGTTGGCACCGCATCCGTCGATGATTCTTGATTGGGTTCCTGATGACAACCTATTAACAAAGCGACTGGAGGTGGTGATTGATCTACTGGGGTGTTAAGCGTCTGAGCCGATGGTGTCGTAGTTGAAACGAATAACAACCGACTGGCTTTTAAATCATCGATGACTAACCGTCGAGCCGGCAAACGTTTGATATAAAAATGACTCCGTTCCGATAAAGCCGTGGCAACACATTTCTTTAGTTTGGAACTGGCGTCGGTTATACTAGTGGAAAAAACGACTAGATTTTTGCCAATATTAATGTCGGGAGAATTAACCGTGATAGTGCCGCTCACCCCCAACTGAGAAGAGGCATTAATCGCTTGTTTCAACCGGTCTTGGTTATCAGCTTGCGGAAATTGGGACGAGGGGAACACATAAATATCATTAGTCTTAATGTTAATATCACCGCCATGACCTTCAATCGCTTGAGCCAAAATCTTACTGTCATCGAGGATTAGAAAGAGTGGTTGTAGGGTGATGTTGCCACCATTGCCTTGGTTTGCTTGAACACTAGTATTGATTCTACTTTGATCGGTGAGCTGGAGCAAACCAGTGGTGGTAATAGAAATATTGCCACCGGCGGCACCATCGGTAGCGGCAGAAATACGGCTATTCTGATTCTGGAGTTGGATGTTACCATTAGCCTTGATAATAATTTCGCCAGCAGTGCCACCATTATCTGAACTGCCAGCGCCGATAGCTCCTCCTTGTGTTATCAATAAGGTATCAGTAGTTAAATTGAGGTTACCTCCCTGGCCTGGACCAAACGTGCTAGCAAAGATTGTTCCTCCTGCGGCTAATATCACTTGTTTAGCTTCTACTTTGATATTACCACCATCACCGGTGGCATCAGGCTGTACTGAAGCACCAATAAGACTGGGTGTTGTACCATCACTACCTTTTCCAGTAACCAACAACTTATCGGTAGCGATTAAGGTATTACCGGCATGACCTTCTCCAAAAGTATCGACGGCGATTTTTCCTCCAGCTTCTAGCGTGACTTGCTTGGCTTTGATTTGGACATCACCCCCAGCACCAGTAGCACCGGATTGTACTCCGGCCTCAATAAAGCTATCTCCACTAATCAGCAGCTTATCGGTAGCAATTAGGGTGAGTTTACCAGCGTGGCCTTTTCCCTGAGTGCCAACTGAGATTTCTCCTCCGGCTTCTAGCGTGACTTGCTTAGCATCAATTTGGACATCACCTCCAACACCACTGGCACCAGGTCCTACAGTGGCTGTAACCCAACCACCCGTAGTAATTAGCAGTTTATCAGTAGCAATTAAGGTAAGCTTACCGGCGGGCTTTTCTCCACCAGTGCCAACTGAGATTGTTCCTCCGGCTTCTAACGTGACTTGCTTGGCCTCAATTTGGACATCACCCCCAGCACCACTGGCATCAGGTCCTACCCCGGCTATAACAAAGCTCTCTTTACCGGTAATCAGTAGTTTATCGGTAGCAATTAGGGTAAGCTTACCAGCATGGCCGGTTCCAAAAGTGCCGACAGAGATTTTTCCTCCAGCTTCTAGCATCACTTGCTTGGCCTTGATTTGGAGATCACCTCCAGCACCACTAGCGCCAAATGTTGAAGTCTCAACCCAGCTATCTCCAGTAATCAACAGTTTATCAGCAACACTCAGAGTGAGCTTACCGGCATAGCCTTCTCCGTGGGTACCCACTAAGATTTGACTTCCAGTTTCTAATATAACTTGTTTAGCCTCAACCTGGATTTCACCGCCATTACCCTTACTACCAGAAACTGTTGAAGCACCAATAAAGCTATTCTCAGTAATCAATAGCTCATCGGCTGCAACCAAAGTAATCTTACCGGCATGGCCTTCTTCATAGGCATTGGTCAAGATTTGCCCTCTAGCTTCTAGTGTAACTTGCTTAGCTTCAATTTGGATTTCACCTCCAGCACCGGTAGCCATAGACTCCGCCGAAATGACGCCACTGCTAATTAATAATTTATCGGTAGTGGTCAAGGTAAGTTTACCGGCATTACCGGCTCCAAGAGTACTAGCAGAAATCTCTCCTCCCGATTCTACCGTGATTTGTTTAGCCTCGATTTGGATATCACCCCCATTACCAGCACCTCCTGATCGGGCACTAACCAAGCTATTATTTCCAATAATCAGTAGCTTATCGGCAGCGCTCAAAGTGAGTTTACTAGCATTACCAACTCCAAAAGTGTCAGCAGAGATCCGTCCTCCTGATTCTACTGTGATTTGTTTAGCCTCAATTTGGACTTCACTACCAGCACCCGTAGCATCAGAACCCACTCCAGCCATAATACTAGAATTGTTATCACCATTTTTCCCAGTAATCAGCAACTTATCGGTAGCAATTAAGGTAAGCTTACTAGCATTACCGGCTCCAAAAGTATTAACAGCGATTTGTCCTCCCGATTCTACTGTAATTTGTTTGGCCTTGATTTGGACCTCACCGCCATCACCGGTGGCCCTAGAACCTACCAATGCCCAAATAGCGCTAGAGCGATCATCATTACCTTTTCCAGTAATCAGCAAGGTATCAGCAACAGTTAGGTTGAGGTTTCCTCCTTGACCTTGCCCAAGCGTGCTGGCTGAGATTATTCCGCCGGTTTCTAGTACAACTTGCTTGGCGTCGATTTGGATATCACCCCCATTAGCACCAGAATATACTAAAGCATTAACCCAGCTATTTTCTGCAACCAGTAGCTTATCGGTAGCGTTCAAGGTCAATTTGCCAGCATGGCCAGTTCCAAAAGTATTGACGGAAACCATTCCTCCGGTGGTTAGCGTGACTTGTTGAGCAGTGATTTTGATTTTACCACCATCACCAGAACTACCAACGCTAGCAGTAAGTACTGTACCAGCTTCCAAGTTGACCGAATCAGCTTCAACTTCAATATTGCCCCCGGCCCAGACCCTTCCGTATTAGAAAACAAATATCCCCCGGTCATCGTAAACTGATCGGCTTGAATTCTCACACCCCGACCGGCAGCAACACCCATCGTAGTTGCATCTATCTCACTCCCAGTCACGATAATTTGCCCACCCTGCAAATCAAGCGCCCCACCACCTTCACCACTCAAATGAATCTGTGAATCACGAATGCTAATATTGCCTCGTGTACCGGTTAATTTTAAGGCGGTTGGTTCCAAACCAATTTCTCCCGCCTTCGCCACACTTGCTAGATTTAATTGGCCAAACGGGGCTTGAAGTTGGGCTTGATTGAGCGTAATTTCTCCACCTAGCAAGGAGAATGATTGTTGTTCTGGTACGGACAAGTGACTGCCTTCTACCGTCAACGTCCCCGGGGAGTCAGTTAAAAATCCAAACGCCGCTACCGGGGCGATGCTTAACACACTTTCTTCGGGTTGACGAGCATTGAAAGTGCCCCCATCCTCAAAACGCAACACGTCGGCGGAACTAGCATGAAATGATCCCGAAATGTCTAAAGTAGCTTGGGGACCAAAGAAGATTCCCGCTGGGTTGATTAGGTAAACATCCGCATTCGGAATGGTGGAACGTAATAGTCCGTTGAGGTGAGACACCCGTCCACCAGTAACCCGAGTAATAACATTGTTAATAGAATCTGGGCCAGAAAACGTCGCACTTTCCCCCGCCGCCAGATTAAAATCACTAAAGCTATGAAATAAATTGCTGCCGTGTTGTTGGCCTAATGCCGCTCCAATTTGATAATCCGGGCCAGGTAGGGTTAGCTGAGTACCTAAAGTGCCATCGAGGGTCACTTGTGCTGGAAGCGGTAAACTGAGACTATATAGCGAGAAGACCAGAAAATTTTTTAGCATAATATCAATCCTTCTAATTCCATTCAGAACTAGATTAAAAAGATTAAAAACCACTAAGATTTATTCAATGAGCCACTATAACCAGTTACCAATTAACAAAAATGGTGCCCAATACACGGGATGACGAAAGGTTTTTTGTTCCAGCAATTTTTGCTGGGCACTTTGCAATGCTTGCGCCTTAGATACTTGAGAATGACTTATCTGTCGATAAAATTCACTGATCAGTTGTGAAGTTGATTCATCATTTACCGCCCACAAACTTGCTAAGGCACTTCTCGCTCCAGCCTTAATGGCAACACCAGCCAAACCGAGTGCCGATCGTTCATCTCCCTCAACCGTCTTACAAGCACTCAAGGTTAACAATTCTACTGGGTTTTCACGAAACTGGCTAAATGATAATAAGTTTTCTAAACGATCCATATTTATTTTCGTATCATAAGCCAGCAAAAAAGTATTCTTAGGATTACGATCAAATTGACCATGCGAGGCAATATGGACAATCAAATAGGGTGTTGCCCGTAATGCTTGACTAACCCCTTTTAGAGAAAAGGCCTGATTAATTAATACCTGTTTATCCTGAAAAAATGCACCAATATCGTCCACTTCTTCTTTAACATAAGGCAATGCGGGAAAATTTTGCACTGATTCAGATAAGCCATTGAGTAAAATAGATTCGTTTTGCCGAGGTAACGGCCGTGGATCAGTCAGTCGAATCCCCGGCGTGGTTGCCAATGCCAATTGTTCAACCAGAAATTGCTTAGCTTGGTTATCATAGAAAGCCGCAAACGGGATAGTACGTAGTGGGCCATCGGGGACAATCACTAAAGTATTAATTTCTTTCAAGTTAACTTGGACCGGGGCGATAAGCCACTGATATAACTGCTTAGCTTGTACAAAATAGCGATTACTAGCGCTCACTTGTAAATTTTCCCGAAAATCCCGTACCGTTTGTTCTAGTTGTTCAAAGGTTACTGGTACGACGACTTGGTAAATACCGGTCGGTAAACTCAGCAATAACTCAGTTCGATCGGGTAATAAAATTGGATAAAGTACCGCTGTGTGTGGATCGACTTGATCCAATGCGGTTACTTTTTCTTGGACAGCAACCACACAGTCGTCTTGGAAATAATCTTGTAATTCAGCAGCTTTGAGTTGCTCAACGACTTCTCTAGCCTGTTTTAATAAAGCCGGCTTGTTTGACTCAGCCGCGATGGCGGATTGTTGCAATAACACATCAGCCAGATCGTAATAGATAGGCCGGATACGTTTCTGAAAAGTTTCATGAGCGTTACGCAAACCCGTGGTCAGTTCTCCCACCACCGGCTGTAAATATTTAAAGGCCGATTGATAAGCGGCAGCAGCCCCTACCAAGTCGTGTTGAGATTCTAATAGCTGTCCCTGTTGCCATTCCCACTGATATAACAGATCAGAGGTTGGTTGAGCCAGAAAAATAGCTTCTCGTATTAGTTGTAGTGCTTCCGGATAACGTTGCCTAAGCTCGTAAACACGTGCTAGTAAGCTTTTGGCATAGGACATTAAACGCTTATCCTGGTCTGATTGGGCCAGTTGCCAAGCTTCGTTAGCGGCTTGATAGGCGTGTGCCAGGGTGGCCGGCTGCGGTTGTACTGCGTAGATTTGGAGTGCTAATTCACCTAAACGCAATAGTTCAGTTGTTTTGAAATAACCATCTGCTTGTTGATGAACTAAAGACAATGTATTTTCTAAAGTTATGAAACCCGCTACAACCTCACCGAGTTCCAGATGCGTTAGGATTAAATTATCTGCTGTTTGAATTTGCTGAGCGATATCATCTTGGTTCTTAGCAATTTCAATGACTTCTTGGTAAAGCGTCAATGCCTTGGCATACTTTTCTTGAACCAGGAAAGCATTGCCTAAGTTATTTAATAAGTGCATTAAGACAATGGGTTTACCTAACGTGCGCGCAGTAACGAGTTGTTTCTCAAGATAAGTTTCTGCCTCTTCTGGTTGTTGCAACACCAATAAAATATCTCCCAAATAGCTAGACACCAATACCTGTTGTTCAGCGTTGCCGTGTTGGTCGACCCAAACTTGGGCTTGCTGCAAAGTGGTGAGTGCCGCTGGGTAATGACCGTCAGCTTGATAAGTGGTCGCAGTACGAATAAGTGTATTGACGTATTGATCCGGTTGAATTAACTCATTTTGAGTTTTAGCCATACTCTGGCTGGGAAACAATACACCGTTCCCAAATAGAAATAATAAGACTATCCAGTGTTGAAAAACTTGCATAATCATAGATTTCATTATTAATCACCTGGTGATTCTAGGAAAAATTGTTGCCGTTGTTGAGTGGTTAGTTGCCGTGGTACCACTTGGTTAGCATAATCAATCAGTGTTTGGATATCGGTTGGCAGGCTATAAACTGGCCAAAGTTTTGCGGTTTTATCTCTGGAAACAGTTACTATTTGCCGACCATTGGGGTGATAAGTGGCATAATTAACTGCGTAGGTGTGTCCTTCAAACACAAACAACAGTTCGCCACTGTTAACATCCCAAAGGCGTGCCGTATTATCTTTTGAAGCGGTAATCACCTGTTGACTATTGGGACTGAAAACCGCACTGACTACCTCATTTTCGTGACCCTTAAGCTGGTGAAACAATTGGCCGCTAGCAACCTCCCAGAGACCGGCGGTGTGGTCCGCTGAAGCAGTTACTACCCACAGACCATCCGGACTAACCTGAGCACGGTAAATCTTATCATCATGCCCCCTTAAAACCTGGAGAAGGTGACCGGTCTGAGTATCCCACAACCGGGCGGTTTTATCAAAAGCGGCGGTAAGAATTTGCGAACCGTCCGGATTAAACACCGCTTGGTTAACCTTGCCTTGATGTCCCACTAATACCTGTAACAATTGCCCACTTTGACTGTCCCATAATCGGGCAGTGTGATCGGCTGAGGCGGTTACGAGGCGAGTCCCGGCAGAATTGAAGTCAAGGCGATAAACTTCATCTTGATGGCCTTTAAGTATATGACGTAATTGACCATCATTGGCATTCCATAGCCGGGCGGTGTGATCACCAGAAGCCGTCGCGATTTGTTGTCCATCCGAACTAAAGGCCACATGATAAACCCAACCTTGGTGTCCGACTAGGATATGACGTAACTGACCGGTGTTGGTTTCCCACACGCGAGCGGTTTTATCAAAAGCAGCCGTTGCAAGGTAAGTACCATCAGGACTAAAGGCGGCTTGGTTCACTTCTCCTTGATGTCCAGTGAGGGTGTGTAACCAACGACCAGTTTCGGTTTGCCATAACCGCGCAGTATGATCATCTGAGGTAGTCACAACCGTTTGACCATCCGGACTATAAGCCGCAAACCAAAGCCAGTTCTCATGTCCTACTAAAGTTCGTGGTAATTCATTGGCTTTGATCTGCCATAGTCGGGCAGTATGGTCATTAGAAGCCGTGATTATTTGGTGACCCAACGGATGATAAGCGATATCCCGAATAATATCCTCATGTCCGGCTAATACCGCTAAGGGTTGGCCATCATTCACTTGCCATAATCGTAAAGTTTTATCCCAAGAAGTGGTCGCGATAAGCAAACCGTCTGGACTGAACGTGACGCGAGCAATCCCGGCTTGGTGTCCAGTTAGTACCTGCCGCTGTTTACCCGTTGCAACTTCCCAAATTCGGGCAGTTTTATCGTTAGAAACCGTAACCAACAACTTGCCATTGGGACTAAAGACCGCCCGATAAACCACATCGGTGTGCTTGGCAAGAATGTGTTGCAATCGACCACTTGGGGTTTCCCATAATCGTACCGTTTGATCCCAAGAGACGGTGGCAACCTGAGTACCATCAGGGCTAAAAGCGACGCGAGCAACACCATCTTGGTGTCCTGTAAAGATATGTCGTAACTGACCATTACTCACTTCCCATAACCGTGCGGTTTTATCGTCAGCAGCGGTTACTATGTACTGACCATCGGGACTGAAATCGGCATGTCTAATGCCTCGAGTATGACCAGCAAGAACATGTAGTAGTTTACCACTGTTAACATCCCACAAGCGGGCATTCGGATCTTGAGCTTCTTCATCCCAGGTGGTGGTTACGAGCAAACGACTATCTGGACTGAAATCGGCATAATAAATGGTACCGGCACGCCCAGTGAAAGTATGTAATAATTGTCCGGATTTAACTGGCCACAGTCGGGCAGTTTTATCTGAGGAAACCGTGATCACCCATTGCCCATCAGGACTAAAAGCAGCTTGCTCAATTTTAGCTTGATGCCCTATCAAAGTCTGTAAAAGTTTACCACTTTCAGTTTGCCAGAGCCGGGCGGTTTTATCATCGGAAGCCGTTAAAATCAGCGTACCATCTGGACTAAAAACCGCCTGATTTACTGAGCCCTGATGACCACTGAGCACAGTTTGTTCGTGTAATTGGGTAACGGCATGAAATAGTGCCTGTTTGGCCGTGGGTAACAAAGGCCTATCCGGATGATTCACCGCTTTTGGCAAAGCGGCTAACGCTAACAAAGTACCATTAGCAGCGTTACCTTGTCGAGTTTCATGCTGAGATAAGGCCGACCAAAATAAGGATTGGGTGCGTTGGGCAGTTTTCAGAGCAATTTCAGTGCGATTTTTTTGTTGGTAATTAAACCAACCTAACAAAACTGAAATGATCAGGGCAATGACCGACCAACTGAGCAGTATACGAAGAACTACCAGTTGTCTTCGTTTGCGCTGCTGTTCGGCAACAATGGCTGCTTGACTAGTTTGAATATATTCTTGTTGTAATTTAGTCGGTGATGGATTTTTATGCTGTTGTTTGGCTGCTCGTAACCATTGATCGGCAATGACAAATTCACTACTACGCAGAAGCAAATCAACACTTTTCTCTTTGTGAATCCAAGCATTAGCCCGATGAGCCCATTGCGTATGATGATGAACATGTTCTCGATCCAGGTCTAACATGCGGATTAATTCACTAAAATTAGCATAAAAATCAGCATCATGTCGATTGAAATCCAGCCACTGTACGCTGGCTAGGGCTAAAGGTAACTCTGCGGACGGAACCGCTCGGTACAACACCGTAACAAAACGTTTATGAAGGCTTTGGGCATAATTTACTTCATCAAGACAATAAGGCGAATGAATCGAACTCGGAGAAATAATAAACAGAAAATTATTGGTATTCTCAATCCCGCGATAGATTTCTTGCTGAAAATCAACGCCAGCGGCAATACTTTCTTGATCAAACCAAGTCGTTTTACCTTGGAGTTGTAACGCTTCATTCAGTCGGCGTGCAAAATCGGCATTAGCCCGCGAATAGGAAATAAAAACTTCTTGGATCAAATCCGCTGGCTGATTAGCACTTTCCGCAATAAACCGTTCCTGCAGCGGTAAAGTCCCGTGTTGTTGGCGTGTTTTAGCCACTTTCAGCCAATTTTCAAAATGTTGTAGAGTATGCCCGCGTAGCAAAATACTGGGATTGGCATTTTGCCGATCCCATTTCAAGGCTTTAACTAACAAAATTTTGTGTTGTTGGTAATAATAAGCCGATTGGTTCAATTCCTTCAGTAATTCGTCTATTCCCAGCGTTTCATGTGGATATTTAGTAAAATCAATAAATTGTTGCTTGCGTACCGGCAGCGGAATAAATTCAGGCTCCGTAGCTCGAATTAATAAGAAAATAATGCGTTTATTGAGATTGGTAGCATGTTGCAGATCTTGTTGACAATATTTGGATTGCGCTGAATCAGGAGAAATTAAATAGATGAAATTATCCGCGCCTTCAATGCCTTGGTTGATTTCTTCTTGAAATTCAGTTCTGGTTTGAATATCGGTTTTACTCATCCACACTGTGATACCCTGACGCATCAAGATTCGTCGAATTTGTTGCATTAGCATTTTATCTAGCGCGGAATAGCTCAGAAATACCTGAGTCATTAAGTTATTAGCATTTTTAGTGCTTTCGCAAATGAATTCACAGTGTAAATCAGTTGGTTCACAAGGCGGTTGTTCATTTTCAAACCGTATTTTTAACCAAGATTCGGCTTGAATACGTTCTTCGTCAATGAGCAAATAGTGGTTTTGTTTATGGTGCCGTTGCCAAGCCAAGGCTTTAATTAAAAACTGCGTATGTTGGCTAACATAATCGGCATGTTTACGCAAAGCCGTGATTAAGCCTGGTAGCGCTATTTTGAAACCATCCACCTCCGCGTGAAAATAGATCCAATTAATTTCGGCAATTTTAGAATGCATATTGGGAAAACTATTATGCTTGCCTTGTTGTTTAAATAGTTTCCAATCAGCATCAGTCCCTTCTGGGTTTCGCTGTTGCCAAGTCGCTTTCTTAATTTCACCAACATGAAACAAGGGAATAATCCGTTTATTCAACTGGACTGCTAAGTTAATTTCTTTGAGGCAATACGGTGAGTTAACAGAATGCGGTGCAATGATAAATAGAAAATTATGAGCTTTTTCAATACCATCATCAATTTGGTTTGAAAGTTAACTGCTAGCGGAATATCGTTTTGGTCAAACCAGACTTTAAAACCTTGTTCAGTTAACTGGGAGTACAGTTCAGTAGCAAAGACTTTGCTATCAGCACGTCCGTAAGAGATAAAAGCGTCGAAACTGGGCGACATCGGTTAGTTGTTAGTTAGTTGTAAATTCTGCTTTAGACAAAAAGTTATTGTATAAAGTAAAGAGACGAGTTGCTAATAACGCTTGGCATAAGCTAAGTCTTCGTCCATTGCTTCTTGGTAGTAATGTCTTTGAATATTTCGTTCAGCTAAACCTTCTATGAAAGCCCACTTGCTTAAATGAGCAAAACGTCTGGCAATACCCATAGATAGCAAACCTCTCTCCTAGAGAGAAAAAGCAACTTCTTTAGTTAATTCTTTCTCAAGTTGTTTTTTAGGAATTTTTAAAGATTCAAGGACTTCATCGGGAATTGTTAAAGTGAGCGCCATAGCCTACTGCTACTCCTAAAGAGTTAGACAAAATTAGACATTTTTAGGTAATTCGCTCTCGGTTGATAACCTTGAAAGGTTGCAACTCGATTCCTGGTTGGGTAGTTAAATTACGCCTACCATTTCATTTAATGGTAGTTACCGAACCTTCTGAGCGTTAGTAAATTAATTGTTAGCATTTTAGCTCTATACCTGACATTAATCCAGTTTATATCCGCTTTACCTATTAAACAAAGTGAACTCAATAGTAATTAAAGCCAAATAATTGAAACCAAGTAGTTGACATTAACCCTGCCAAGCTCGAAACTTAATTTAAGTCAGATCGTTTGATTAATTTCAAGTGAGATAAACCATGTCCTTTAGCGTCAATCTAATGCGCCGACTCGATGTCCTCGAACCACCCTGGAAAGCAATTTGGTGGACGATTCTGGACGAAATTGAACAACACCGGGAAATCTCGGTGACGAAAACGGAATTCAATGAATTAAAAGGAATTGTCAAAGAACTCGGTCAAACAACTAAAGCCTTAGCCCAAGCACAGTACCGTACCGAGCAACGTTTGATAAATTTGGTCGAAGCACAAAATCGCACAGACCAACGCTGGACCGAGGCACAAGCTCGTATTGACCAACGCTTAGCAAGCTTAGCACAAACCCAAGAAGAATTAGCACAAGCTCAGAAAGGCGTAATGAAAGCAATAGGGGAACTCACTCAAGCGCAGCAACAAACTGAACAAGAAGTGACCAAACTCTCTCGTTCCCTAGGAGAACTCACTCAAGCGCAGCAACAAACTAAACAACAAGTGACTAAACTCTCTTGTTCCTTAGAAGATCTAATTCAAGTACAGAAACAAACTGAACAAGAAATTGCAGAACTCTCCCGCTCTGCAAAAGGCACCAGAACTCAGGTTGGTGGCTTAGCTAGAAGTATGTCTTATGCGTTAGAAAATGAAGCCTATCGCCAACTACCAATCTATTTAAAAGACCATTATCAAATAGAAATCACCGAACAATTTATTCGTACCGTGATTGGTGGCGAAGAAATTAATCTGTTTGCTAAGGCGACCTGTCATACTGAACCACTCTTGGTAGTTGGTGAAACCGTGTTGAGATTGGATGATCGCGCTAAAATAGGACAACTCGGAAAAAATGTCCAAGTGGTTGCAACCCAATTTCATCAGCCGGTTTTTCCTTTAATCGTGACTCATTTTGCCAACCCGGCGATGTTAGAACAAGCTCGTGAACAGGGCGTGCTGGTTGTGCAAAGCTTTGAATGGAAATAAAATTAGAATAATCAATATGATGCTAAAGAAATTACTATTCTTGTCATTATGCGGCTTTAATTTGCCGCTGCCAGCACAAATCACCCTCGATGGTACCTTAGGGCCCTCGGCTCACGCTACCTGTCCCCCATTATCAAATTGGAGCCGAATTAGGCCAACAACGTGGTAATAACTTATTCCATAGCTTCAAGGATTTTAACCTTATTGCCGGAGAAAGCGCTACTTTTTCTGGACCAGCATCAATTAACAATATCATTAGTCGAGTCACGGGTGGGCAAACCGCTCACCTCAACGGACTATTACGTTCCACCATTCCGAATGCGGATGTTTACCTAATTAACCCGGCGGGAATCTCCTTTGGTCCCCAAGCCACTTTAGACATTTTGGGGTCATTTCATGCCAGTTCCGCCGACGTGTTACGTTTTGAAGATGGGGGCACTTTCAATGCTCGTCAACCCGAAGAAAGTGTGTTGAGCATTGCCCCGGTAGTGGCGTTTGGATTTTTAACTGACTCCCCGGGGACGTTGACGGTAGATGGCAGTCACTTGTCCGTGTCAGAAAAACAATCATTTTCCTTATTGGGTGGAGAAATTACGCTCAATGACGCTGGGAATGGTCAACTCCGGAAATGGTTATGTCATCACGGTAAAAAATAATCAACCCCGTTTATACCAAGCAATTGAAGCTCAAGCCCAAGCGAAACCGCTTGACGCACATAGTTGGCAACAACTGGGACACGGACATGACACCCGCTGTCGGATTAAAGTTGGGGACGCCGATGAAGTCATGATGACCAACTGGGCGGGATGGCAACGTTAGGTGAGCGTCCGCCGTCAAGGCCTCCGCACCGGCAAAGCCATTGATACCACGACTTTATGACGAGTGAACCGCTGAGTGCTTGGGGTCTCGCTCAGATTATCCGCAATCACCGCCAGATAGAAAACCCGCTTCATTGGACCAAAGACGTGGGACCAAATGAAGCGGATTGTGGTTGGGCTGCTCCTCACGCGGCCATATGGCCGTGATTCGAAATATCCGCTTTAATGGGTTGGTCATGAATGGATTTAAATCGATTTCCGAGGGCATCAGCACCAGGGGAGATAATATTTTGGCGTTGTGGAAGACAATCTCTTTCGGAGACAAAGCTTATTCTTAATCAAAAGGTTAGCCCTACTCTTGTATTAATCAATTGTTATAAATAATGATTGTTTACTTTGAATCGACCCTCCCCCTTTGGGGGGATTCTTAACTTAATAGCAGTGACGCTCCAACGTGGGAACGATAAAATTATCATTAATTTTAATCGCGTTTTGCTGGACAAACCGGTGGAAAAGTAGTCTCAACGAATAATGAGACGAATTTTTGTTCAAAGTTTTGAGTAGTGAACTAAGATTAGCTGTGAGGTCGAGATCTTTAAATTCCCCCTAACCCCCCTTTTTCAAAGGCGGGGAATTCTTAACTTAATGGCATTGAGCCGGGTGGGGTGGGCAATGCCCACCCTACAATTACTTGTGTAGTAATCAACTTATCCAACGTATCAGACTTCTTTTTTTCTTATGTGGCATAACGACTTCGGCATATTGATTTGCCGATTGCTCATCAACAGGGATTGCCGGAATCACTTCTAATAAAGCATTGAGTGCCGTTTCGTTTGGGGTACGGGTTTCCAGTGAGCAACAACGTACACCATAACGTCACTCCGCCAGAGTCACTGCTGAAATCATAACCAAGCCTATTCGTATTGCCGACGTCTTACCAATGCCACAATACTCAATTAGTATTGGATGAATAAAATAGGTTGTTATTTTGCCTACACCACATCAACTACATTGGAGTGATTTAAAATTAAACAAATTCCAATCGTAATTGAGGCATGAGCCGCTTAAAATTATTCAATGATTTTTGATGCCAAGGATTTTGTGAAGAAGCTTGCATTTGTAATTGGATAGTTTTTTTAGTGTTCACTTTGGTTATAAAGCGAGCTAGGTTGGTAAATCCTGAACTATTGAGAAATTCCAGTTCGCGTAAATTGATTGTCAGTAAGGTTGGTTCTAGCGTAATAACCTGTTCTAATAATTGCACTATTGGCACATATTCTTCCGGATTAAGACGTAATACTCCACGTAGGTAAACCGTTGCGGTGGCGGCATCATAATCAATACTATAATTGTCATCTTTAATGTTCATAGTGATTCCTAATCGGTTGTGTTATTATTTTTGTTTTATTATTAATAACGTAATATCATCAAACAGTTTTTGTCGACCAATGTGTTGATGGACATCGTTGATTACCGCTTGGCGAATTTCTGCAACGGTTTGTTGTTGATGACGAAGCATGATTTCACAGAGTCGCTCCAGTCCATAATATTCACCAGCTAAATTGACCGCTTCAGTAATACCGTCGGTATAAAGTACAATCATATCACCAGAATTTAATAAAATGGGGGTTTGGCTCAACCATGCTGAAATGTCTTCCATAAACCCAATTATAAATCCTAACGGTTCAGTGCTAAGACGTTCTAATTGACCATTGTTTCTAATAATAATGACTTCTTCATGTTGTCCACTCAGATAGATCTGACCGGTAGTAGCCGATAATGGAAAGTATTTGAGTAATGATAAGGTGAGATTTTTATCCACTTTCATGCGTTGCTGGATATTTTTGTAGAGGGTGCGATTGAGTGTATTGAGGAATTGAGTTAAATCTTTCTCTCCATGTTCTAGCAAAGTACGAATAGCCGTTTGTACCATGAGCATTAATACACCACTTTCTAACCCATGTCCGGTAACATCACCGATACCAAAAAGAATATGTCCTTGATGTTCAAGAACATCGTAATAATCACCACCCACTTCTTCTGCCGGTAACATGTAACCGGTAATATCCAAGCTCGTTAAGCATTGTAGTTCCGGATGAGTGGGTAACAACATTTGCTGGATACGTCTAGCTACTTCTAATTCAGTATGCATACGTAAATTTTCTGCTCGTAGCTGCTGCAGATGCAGATGAGTTTTAATACGAGCCAATAATTCTTCTTTAGCCACCGGTTTGGTTAAATAGTCGTTAGCACCGGCTTCCAAGCCAGTCACTAAATCAACAATTTGATTTTTAGCGGTTAGTAGCAGTACCGGTAATTCATTCGCTTGCCATTGTTCGCGAATTTTTTGGGTCACTTCATAACCACTTAAGTGGGGCATCATCACATCGAGTAAAATTAAATCCGGTTTTAAACCATTCACGATTAAAGTCAGTGCTTCTTGTCCAGAAGTCGCCTGACTAACCGCGTAATTATGTAAGGATAGGTGGTTAATCAGAACTTGTCGATTAACGGGATCATCATCCACTATCAGAATGTGATAGTTTCCTTGAGTCCGATCAGATTGCGGTAATTCTGGAACGAGAACCAAAGATAAAGTGGATTCGCTTCGAAGTGGTAAAGGGGAAATCGGTAAAGGCGTTTCGATTGATTCTAGTGGTAAAATTGGAAGGGTAAAAGTAAATTGCGAGCCAACGCCTACTTGAGATTGCACGGATAATTGCCCACCTTGCAACTTAACTAAGTGACGAGTAATCGTTAAACCTAAACCGGTACCGCCATAAATTCGGATAATTGAACCATCAGCTTGTTCAAACGCATCGAAAATTCGCTCTAATTTATCTGCTGGAATACCAATTCCAGTATCCGTAACCGTAATGGTGAGATGATTTGAGGTTTCTGGGTATTGAGCGGCTATGGTTATTGTTCCGCTCTCAGTGAACTTAATAGCATTGCCTACTAAGTTATAAAGAATTTGTTGAACTCGATTTTCATCGGCTTGAATCAGTGGCAAATCCATAGGAATTTGCTGAAGTAATTGCACCGGTTTATGACCAATGAGGGGGCGAGTTAAAGCTAATATGACTTCTGTAATGGTTCGAATATCCACCGGACCAATTTGCAATTGCAGTTTGCGTCGTTTAATTTGAGAGAAATCTAGAATATCATTAACTAAAGTCATGAGACGTCGAGCACTGGAGACAATCATCACCAAATTGTTACTGACGGCTTGATTGAGTGGTCCAGCCACTCCATCTAGCAAAGATTCCGCAATCCCAATAATTCCATTGAGCGGTGTGCGCAATTCATGCGAGGTATTCGCTAAGAATTCGTCTTTAAGTCGATTAGCTTCCTTTAATTGAGTAGCGATTTTCTTTTCTAGATCGAGTTCTTGTTGTTTGGCAAATAATTTTTGTTGTTGAATATAAATATATCTGGTGATAACCATTAAGGTAGTTAAGATATATAAACTATAAGCCCACCAAGTTTTCCAGGGGGGAGGCAAAATGGTCAGTTCAATAAAAGTTCCAGTTTTATTCCAGATTTTGTCATTGTTACTCCCTTTGACTCGGAAAGTATAAGTGCCGTGAGGTACGTTGGTGTAATAAGCATGACGGCGATTACCAACCGAATTCCAATCCTGATCAAAACCTTCTAACTTATAAACATATTCATTCTTGGATGGTTGTAAGAAATTTAAAGCAGCAAATTCAAAAGTGAAAAAAGTTTGTTTATAAGTTAGCGTGATTTTTTTAGTTTCGGTAATGGATTGGGTTAAAGGAGAATTTTCACCGATAGTCATGGGTTGATTAAAAATTTCAAAATCGGTGATCACGACCGGTGGGATATAAGAATTATCGTTAACTTGTTGAGGATTAAAGACATTAAAACCATTAATACCGCCAAAAAATAGTTCACCACGGCTATTTTTAAAATAAGCACTATTGAATTCAAGGCTTTGTAATCCATCTAACGTATCATAATTTCTGAATCGTTTCGTAGCCGGATCGAATTTAGAAAGACCTTTATTGGTACTAATCCAAAGATATCCCTTAGCATCTGATAAGATGCCATAAATGACATCATTAGCTAATCCATCCGCTTCTCGATAGTGATTAAAAGTCCCAGTGATCCGATTTAACTGATTGAGACCACCACCAAAGGTACCTACCCATAGATTACCATAGTTATCTTCATGAATCGCCGAAATTTGGTTGTGACTTAAACTCGTTGGATCTTGCGGATTAAATTGGTAATGGCTAAAGTGTTGGTGTTGGCGGTCAAAACGGTTTAAACCTTGTTGAGTACCAACCCAGAGAGTTTGAGTGCGGTCTTCGTAAATAGATAAAATGGTATTATGAGTTAAACTGGTATTGTTTTTGGAATCATGGTGATAATGGATGAATTGGTGGTGCTCGCGGTCTAGTTGGTCTAACCCTTCGCGGGTACCAATCCAAAGTATTTTTGTACTATCTTCATAAAGCGATAAAACATAGTTATTAACTAAACTTTGAGGATTTTGGTGATCGTGAACGTAAGCAACAAACTGATTTTGCTCACGATTAAATTGGTTTAATCCCCCCCCATAAGTTCCAATCCAAAGCATACCATAACTATCTTCAAGAATAGACCACACATCATTATGGCTTAAACTATTTAGATTGTTGGGATCATGAAGATAATAAGTCACTTTATCTCGTTGTTGATTGAACCGGTTTAGTCCGCCACCCCGTGTCCCAACCCAAAGTATTTTCTGGCGATCTTCATAGAGTGATAACACATGATTATTGTTTAACTGATTAGCGTTATTGGGATCATGGAAGTAGTGGATAAATTTTTGACGCTCGTTATTAAAAAAATTGATTCCTCCCCCCCCGGTACCAACCCACCAAGTACCCGCCTGATCTTGATAAATTGATAATACCGCATCACTACTTAAACTCGCTAAATTTTGTGGATCATTCTGATAATGAAAAAATTTTTTTTGTTGGCGATCCCACCAGTTTAATCCACCACCGTCGGTAGCTATCCATAAATTACCTTGTTCATCCTCACGAATAGCCCATACTGCATCATGACTTAAACTATTGGGTTGTTGCGGATCATGGTAATAAGGAATAAATTGTTCATGATCCCGATCAAATTGGTGTAATCCACCAACCGTGCCAATCCATAACATACCACTTTGATCTTCGTAAATACTCGTCACATAATTATTTAAACAATCTGGATTTTGCATATCCAGTAAATAGTACATAAACTGATTAGTTTGGGGATCAAATCGGTTCAGACCACCCCCATCAGTACCCACCCATAAAGTACCTTTTTTATCTTGGTAAATGGGCCAAACCCGGTCATGACTTAAACTATGAGGATCTTGAGGATTGTGCCGATAATGAATGAAACGATTATGTTGAATATCAAATTGATCAAGACCACCACCATTAGTACCAATCCATAGCCGACCTTGGTGATCTTCATAAATTGACCAAACCGTATTATGACTTAGGCTATTCGGATTATGTGGATCATGAGAGTAGTGAATAAATCGATCTTGTTGACGATCAAAGCGATTAAGTCCACCCCCGGTCCCAATCCAAAGATTGTTTTGCCGATCTTCATAAAGGGTGAAGATCTCATTATGACTTAAACTGTTAGGATCAATTGGATTATGACGATAAATTGTGAATTGGTAACCATCATATCGATTAAGTCCATCTTGGGTACCAAACCACATAAATCCTTTACTATCTTGTAGTATAGCATAAATAGTACTTTGAGACAGCCCCTCTTCCAGAGAAAGATGCTCAAATTTAAGCGTTGGAGGGTAAGCAACAACCCATAATGGCCACAAATAAAACCATAATACCCCAATCAGATGATAGGCATTCATTTTAAGTACTACCAATAAAATAGTGTTAATGCTAATAAAATTGTTATTATTACTCCTACTTAGTTTCTCATCATGACTTATTCTCCTACCAATTGACAACTTAATACCCATTTCAATGTATTGAATGCTAAATTTAAAATAGATATGGAAAAGTTTTATTCAATTTTCAGTATAACGAGTCTTGGTATAAACTACGACAACATGATAAATTGAATTATTTCACAGCCATCTTGAATGATGTTATTTAATTGAGAGTAGTATTAAACCGGCAGTCAGATTAGCAACCTAACAACCAGGAGAGTCGTTTTAATTCTTGGTTACCCGAGTAAAATGACTACCGCTTAAGCACTACCTAATCTGGCCTACTTTTAGGGAGTAATACCATGTTATCATTACGTTTTATTTTTTTATTGATGCTTTATTGTTGTTATCTGGGTAAAAGTTTTGCTAATGAGCTAGAACAAGTTACACCGGTAACGGTTAAAAATCCACAGCCACTCTGGCTAGCTGAAAAGTTTGAATCACGTCGAAGAGGTTTAGAAAATACTCCACCCAAGATATGGGCTATTAACATTCATCACTATCGTGATTTTTGTTACCTTACCCCAGAAGAAATTGTTTTGTGGTTACCAGAAGATAACCGGAGTGGACAGTTAGATCGACTTATCATTAAAGAGAAGCAAACTCAACGAGAAATTAAATTACGGTGGCTTGCTCATGAAACCACTCTCGCTTGGCCAAATAACCGTCTACCTATTCAGCCAGGCCATACTTATCTAATCAAGCTCGGTGATGCTTCTGAATATAACGAAATTATTGTGCATCAAATTCCACTTAAGAATCAAACGATAGCTGGACAAATCCAGTGGATGAAACAGCAGGGTTGTGATTGGCAAGCAGAAATGCTTTTAGAAAAACAAACCGCTTGATTATTTTAGTAATTGGTTGAGTCTAAAGCCAATTAAAGGTTATCCAAATTGCGATTATGATCCGTGATCTCTGGTGCTTACTTTTAATTAATTTATTAACGCTTATTTGGAATAGCACCGTTGCGCAGCCTTTAGAACGAGCGACACAAGCTTTTCAACAAGGTTATTATGAGCAAGCAATAACACAGTGGCAAATGGCTTTAACTCATTCCCCAACTACCCAGCAACGCCTCCAAGTCGAGTTAAGTTTAGTACAAGCTTACCGACGCTTGGGGGCTTATGAGGAAGCTATCAAAATACTTAACCAAGCCTTACCTTTAGCTAAATCTACTGATACGATTTACTATGTGCTCTTGCTGAATGAACAAAGTAAGTTATATTTCTCCCAAAAACCAACCCAGCCTCAGAAAGCGATTTCATTAGTGACAACTGCTTTGCAGCTCACGCGAAATACTCATCATCCTTGGGTATTAGCCGGTGTTTTAAACCATTGGAGTAATATGCTCGCGGTTCAGGGTGACTATGAATCAGCTCTAGAGCATTATCGTGAAGCTTTAAACCACCTTCAAGTTTACCAACCAGCTCTACAGCCGCTGGTTTCGCCGTCAGCAATAGCCACTCTATATGGAAAAATTCTTATTAATCAAGCACGAACTACTTTTCTGCTTGAATCTGAAAATGCTTTCCAATATACCGACTCACAACTCGCTTTTCCGGAAAGTATGGCTGCATTAACAACGGCTTGGCAAGCAACTCAACAATGGGATGATATTTACAGCCAGATCTTGGGACTGTTGGCTTTAAGCCAATTAGCGCAACAAATTCAAGCTCAATTAGCCAAACCCATTATTCACTTAAACCAACTGATGGATCAGGCTTTAAAATTAGCACAAACCCTCGCTCAACAGAGCGAAAACCCGACGGCTAAAGCTTATGTCTACGGTTATTTGGGCAAACGCGATGAACAAACTCATCATGATAAGGAAGCTTTAGCTTTTACTCGTCAAGCTATTTTTTTTGCTCAACAAACCCAAACTAAATCGCTATTGTATTATTGGCAGTGGCAATTAGGGAGACTACTCAAAGCACAAGGTGATCGACTTGGTGCTATCAAAGCCTATCAACAAGCAGTCACTAACTTAACGCCCATCCGGTTACCGGTTGCCACCATGGGTTATATTAATCTGGAAGAAAGTTTTCGGGAACGAGTCGCACCGATCTATTTTGAATTAGCTGATTTATTATTACAAGAGAGTCATTTAACTCATTCTGCCGATCAACGTCAGTCATTATTACAACAAGCCAAAAATACGATAGAATTGTTTAAACAAGCTGAATTACAAGATTATTTTCAATGGGATTGTGCTAATATTTCCACGAGTTGTACTGATGTAGAACAATTACTCGATCCACATACCGCTATTTTATATCCCATTCCTTTGCCAGATCGGTTGGAATTATTACTTAATTTATCCCATAACGTGGTCCAAATAACCATTCCCATTAAAGAATCTATTTACGTGATGAAATAGCGGCTTTTTTATCACCACTTCGTCAACATCCTAATCCAGATGAACGAACCAGAAATAGTAATTCTCAGGAAACGGGAATAGCGATTTGTAAGCCTTCAACACGCGGGTCTATTGCCCAAAACCTCACCGCTACTACTCAAACCTTTTTAAAACCAGCCCAGAATTTATATCGTTGGTTAATTGAACCACTCACCGCTTATTTAGATAACATTGACACGCTGGTTATTGTACCGGAAGGCGCTTTGTATACCATCCCTTTTGCGGCTTTACATGATGGCCAACAATTTCTAATTCAGAAATATGCCCTGGCTAGTGTACCTAGTTTATGCTTAAGCCAATCGCAATCCCATCGCTCTGGGTCACAAACCATTCTACTAGGCGGCTTATCTCAATCCGTCCAAGGATTTTCGGCTTTACCTTGTGCTGAATATGAACTAACCACCATCCAAGCCTTATTTAAAACCGCCCCTCAACCTTTACTCAACGAAAAATTTACCTTTCCCGCTTTGCAACGTTCTCTCAATCAGACAACCTACTCTACTGTACATGTCGCTTCTCATGGTCAATTTAGCGCTAATTTAGACAATACCTTCATTTTAACTTATGATGACAAATTAACGATGGCTAAATTGGAGGAATTAATGAATCTCACCTCGATTCAAGGTAAACCGGTTGACTTGCTCACGTTGAGCGCTTGTGAGACAGCCGTTGGTAATGATCGAGCCGCTTTAGGTTTAGCTGGTGTGGCTTTAAGAGCCGGCGTTAACAGTGCTGTCGCTAGTTTATGGCAAGTTGATGATGAGGCAACCCCCGCCGTTATTATTGAATTTTATAGTCAATTGCAAAATTTAAGCTTATCCAAAGCGAAAGCTTTACAACAGGCTCAAATAAGGATGCTAACTGATAAAAGCTATGTCCGTTATCGACATCCCTATTATTGGTCAGCTTTTTTATTAATCG
This sequence comes from Thioploca sp., assembly GCA_012032555.1. Lineage (GTDB taxonomy): Bacteria > Pseudomonadota > Gammaproteobacteria > Beggiatoales > Beggiatoaceae > Thioploca. The sequence goes on along the minus strand of JAAUSR010000002.1, from coordinate 50,773 downwards.
GCAATTGGTTATAACTTAATGAATCCGATCTCTTCACGAGATCGATTAGTCAAATTGTAATTCATCGTCAAGTTAAAGCAATTTTATTGAAGGAGCCAGTGCCATGCAGAAAAATAAAATCAACGAATTAACCGGCGTGGTGGTGTTAGTTATTGGTATTATCAGTGGTTGTACTACGGGATATGAAACTCAACCCAGTGGAACAAGAAATAGATCTTATAGTATTGGTGCCGGCATTTATAATAATCATATTGAAGAACAAGAGGGTCGTTTAGAAGAAATACGACACTTGCAACGCGAAGCTCAACAAGAACAACGTCGCTTAGCGGTAGATGTAGACCAAAAACAATTACAGCTTAATGAATTAGATAAAGAATTATTCCGTATTATTCAGGAAACCCAACAACTTGCCGATCAATTAGCCCATTTTAAAACAAATAACCCCTTAGCTACTGAGAAAAAATCCTTAATGACTGAACAACTTAAACAAATTAATCTTCATATTGAACAACTACAGCGTGATTCACTGATTAATCGTGATGACATAGCAACGCACCAGCAACAGTTAATGCAATTAAATCAGGATGTTCAACAACTATGGCATGACTTTCAAGGTTTACAATAAAGTCACTTAAATGCGAAAAACTAAGTTATAACCGGAGTGATTCATAATGAAAATATCAGTTTATATTACTTTGGGCGTATGGCTTGTTATACTGCCCTTTATCACCACTGTAGTTGCTGAAGATGAAGTTGTTGAAGAAACCAAATCACTGATTCAATTGATTATTGAAGGTCAAGTTACCGAAGTTTCACGCTATTTAGCAACAGCTAACTCACCCGATATCGCTGATGAACAAGGCAATCCAGCATTGTTAGTGGCGGTTTCTCATCGACAGTTACCTATTGCTCAATTATTGCTGGAAGCCAAAGCCAATCCGGATGTAGAAAATGCGGCAGGCATGACGGCTCTCATGGCCGCAACACATAATCAATACCATGACATGGTGCAATTATTATTAGAACAAGGTGCCAATGTCAATTTACAAAATAAGCGCACTGGCTATACCGCCATAATGTATGCCGTAGAAAATAACGATATGACAGCCGTTGAACTGTTGTTACAGTATCATGCGGATGTGAATATTCGGCATTATGAAGGGATTACTCCCATGGAAATAGCACAAGCTCGCGGTTATACTGACATTTTTCAAAAGCTGTTGTTTAGTGATTGGAATGTGGTGCAACCAACCCCATCAGCAACGACTACGACTAAGACAGTCACGTCCACTCCGGAAACCACCTCACCAGTGAAAGAATATCTGGCTAAGGCAGATTACTTATTAAACCAAAACCAGATAAGACTAGCACGAGAAATTATTCAAGACGGTTATCAAGTCACGGGAGATATGACCTTATTGGATCGCTGGTTGGAAGTCGATAAACGTTTGTTTGATGAATTGAAGATCCAGAACCAAAAACGGACTTTAAGTCAACTCGCTTCAGTCGGTTCTTTGCCACCCTCACGCAATTTTTTGTCTAATCGTCAGTGGCAAATTCAACATGAAATCAATAATCCGATTGCAACTTTATCTTTCACCGAAGTGGACCAAGTTCTTGAAGGATATGAACAACTTAAATTATCTTTAATTAAATTGGGAACGGTTTTACAAGATAAAATTCGGGAGGTTACCTCACAGGACCTGCCTCAAACTGAGAAACAATGGCGCCAATATCAAAGTATGGTGGATGAAATAACACAAAGTCGCTATGATTATATTTCTTTTGATGTTCTTAGTCCGTATTTAGCACGGGCTGAACAACAAATTTTTCTAGCTGAAAATATGTCCTCGCTATTTAGTGCCTATTCACCGGAAATTCTTCAACACGCTGTAAAAACCTTAGCCAAAACCGATCACCAAAATATTTTATTTGAAGCAGATCCAGCCGTAAGAGATCAATTTTTTCGAGTTTATAGTCTATTTCAAAACTTGGCTAAAGGCCAAATTCGGATGGAAGAGTTGTTTATTGTACAAAAAGTCGCCGATAAATTAAGAACTCAGGGTTTTACCATTGAAGAATGGTGGTCATCATCCCATTAATTCAACCAATGGTAACTTATTACTGAACTATAAATATCAACAATAATTAGCCATGAAATGCTTGAGTATAATTTGTCAAAATAATATCTTATGTCGAATCAGTCTTATTCTAATGAATCTATTGTTGCCTTACCGAACGAACCTCATTCCGCTTTACCGCCCCCCTGGGATCGAATTTTTTCTCTGAGTACCCGTACTTTCGTATGGGGATTACTGTTTCTGGTACTTTACTTATTGCGATCATTTTTTTTATTAATTTTTCTCACTTTTGTATTTGCTTATATTCAAGCTAATGGCGCGAAGCGTCTCGCCCCTCATATCCAAAATCGTACTCGGCGAGTTATTTTGTTTAGTAGTTTATTTTTAAGTATTTTAATCGCCTTAAGTCTTTATTTAACGCCCCGAGTAATTCAACAAACCCAAAATTTTATTACTCAGTTTAATGTTTATACCCAAAAGATTGACCAAGGCATTTGGGAATTTAGTGCTCACCACTCTTTGCTTGAAGAGATTATGCAACAATTACGCGATCCAGAAGAAGTGGAGGCCGTAAAATCAGGTCAAAGTCGTTCACCGCCCTCAATTACCAAGTTTTTTATTCGGCAATTAGCTGGTTTTAGCAAAGAAAATATTAAATCGCATGAAAAGATTGAACAACTGTTGGGTAATGTCAAACATATTGGGGAAAAAATTATTTCTACCGTATCGGCTTTTTTATTAGCTTTATTATTCTCTTTTCTCATTGTGTTAGATTTACCGGTTCTCAGTGCTAGTATTCGAAGCTTGGAAAATACCAAACTACAATTTATTTATATAGAAGTGGCAGAGAGTATTCATGATTTTGGACTCGTCTTAGGCCAAGCTTTTGAAGCGCAGTTTTTAATTGCTCTTGTTAATACTTTATTGACGGCGTTGGGTTTATCTTTTTTGGGTGTGGGACAACACATTGCTTTTCTCTCGGTCATTGTATTTTTATTTAGTTTTGTACCAGTTGTGGGCGTATTTATTAGTTCTATACCGATTTGTTTGGTGGTCTTACAGGTTTCTGGTATACATGCCATGTTAGCGGCAATTGGATTAATTGTTGTGGTTCACTTGTTAGAAGGTTACGTATTAAATCCAAGAATTTATGGATACCGTTTACGTATCAACCCGGTTATTGTTTTGATTATTCTCACCATTGGTGGCAAATTGTTTTATTTTTGGGGACTTATTTTAGGTGTTCCGGTGTGCACTTATATTTTTGCACATGCTATCCACTATAAATAATAACTGACTGTAATAGTTCAGATAATTTTGGTCTATGTCCAACCCAGCTAGCCATTCCCCCAAATTCTCATCCATAATAATATTGATGGTATTGCCTTTGCTGAATATTTGACCGTTTAGTACGGGAATTAAACCGCTAATTTTGCTGATTTTGGAGAGAAACTGTAGAAAATCATAATGGACACCAAGCAAGCTTATCTTAATGATTTAGTTGATATCCTGGACAAGCGCTTCTCATTGGAAGAATTAAAACTTTTGGCTTTTAAATTAGGTCAAGAGTTAAGCAATTCAGCCAAAAAAGCAGTCGCTACAGAATTGATAACCTATTTAGATCGACATCAACGTCTGCTTGACTTGATTGCAATCGGGCGCAAAGATCGTCCAGACATTGATTGGCCCATGCCACCGTGGATTAAAACCGAATGGATCGAGATTGCCAGACGCATGGAACGCAATCAAGCTTACCAGGAAGCCATTGCTCAATGGCAAAAAATTCAAACCTTCGATCCCCAAACGTCAACGATAGCGCCAGAAATTGAACGTCTTCAGGAAAAAATTACCCGCAATAAACGTATTATTATCCTGCAACAACAATTATTTCAACGCAAATTAGAAATTAAATCGATTTATCTGTCGGTTGCTTCCCATTTAAAACGATTGGAAAAGGAAAGTCTTGACGACACGGCGGAGTTTATTTTAGCAACGATTGCGGAATTTTTAGCGGGTGAAACGACCGCGCCAGAATTTATCGATTTCTGGAGCGGTGGCATTGATATCCAATCAACCCCAGCGGTGGAAATGCCTAATTATCAAGCCTTAGCCGGACGGTTACAACGTGGTGAAATTGTCATATTTTTGGGTACCGACGCCCCAGCAGCCTTTGATCAAAGTGTTCCCACCGTTGAAAAACTGGTTCCCCAATTAGCTCATTGTGCTAACTATCCAGAATTCAAAGGTTCTTTACCGGAATTATGTGAATATTTGGATATGAATAACCAATATGGTCGTCATTTTCTGCGGCTTAAATTACAGGAATTAGTCGATACCCCTTTCACGACACCGATTTTATTGCATCAATTATTAGCCCGTGTTCCAATTCCTTTAGTCATTATCTCTAGTTGTATCAACGAACTATTAGAAAATACCTTTCGTCAACAGGGTAAGGAATTTGTGTTACTTTCCCATGTGGTAGAAGAAATTGGGACGTTACGATTAGAATATTCCAATAAAACCGAGGTCGAATGTTGTTCGACTGAAGATTTATCCGGATTACAGTTACTCGAACGGGGCTATTCGCTAATTTATAAAATTCTCGGTGGTTTTACTTTGAGTAAACCCTTAAACATCAATCAACGAGATTCGTTGATGTTATCAGAAAGAGATTATTTCGCTTTCGCCCGCTACACCGATAAACTGATTCCCAACTATGTCGTTAGACAATTGACCGGGCGCGGTTGTTGGTTATTAGGGCATTATCTCCACGGTTGGGAAAATCGCTTGTTAGTGGAAGCGATTTTGAAAAAGCGGCTGCACGAAGAACAAGCTTTAACAGTACATAAGACCGCAGATAGTTTTGCTAAAGTATTTTGGGAAAATGCCCGAGTTAAAAATTACCCAGTTGATTTACAAGAATTTATTGACAATTTATAGCATTATATTTAATGAGGTGTTCCGATGAGTCAATTTGGCGATTACGAAGTCGATTTTTATGGTTGGGCGGTGCGCAACGCCCAATTATTGCGTCAAGGTCGCTTTGCGGAAATTGACGTTGAGCATATTGCTGAGGAATTAGAAAGCATGAGTAAAAAAGATCAGCGCGAATTAGAAAGTCGTTTTATTATTTTAATTGCGCATTTACTGAAATGGCAATATCAGCTGCAACAAATCATGGCAATGTGGTCTTGGCAAGGCGGTAGTTGGCGTGGTTCAATCATTGAACAGCGCGTGCAGATTGCGAAATTATTAAGGAATAATCCAGGCTTAAAACCCCATTTGTCTGAAGCTATCGCTAATGCTTATCCGGATGCAGTGGAATTAGCCAGTGAGGAAACCCAGTTAGCTAAAAGCACTTTTCCTGATGTTTGTCCCTATACAGTAGAGCAACTCTTGGAGAAAGAATTTTACCCGCAATGAAAGATTTATCCATTGATTCGGCCGATTTAGCAACAATCTGTCGCCAATATCACGTTCGGCGGTTGGCGGTATTTGGTTCTTGTTTGCACGGTAACCAACGAGATGACAGCGATATTGATATTTTAGTGGAATTTGAGGAAGGCAAAACTTTAGGACTAGGATTTTTTACCTTGCAACATGAATTATCGGTCTTGTTGGCTCGAACGGTCGATTTGAATACGCCAAACTTTTTAAGTCGTTATTTTCGCGCTGAAGTGATGGCAGAAGCGAGGGATTTATCTGTTGCCTGATCAAGTCCGTTTACAATACATGCTAGATGCTGCTCAACCGGCAACTGTCATTAAGTTGAGCATTTATTCTCTTCCTCCCCTCCTTACCAAGGAGGGGCTGGAGGTGGTCAAAAAAATTAATTTTATCAAGAATTTTAAAACCACCCCCCTACCCCCTCCTTGATAAGGAGGGGGAGAAACACTCTTAATTTAATGGTATTGCCTGGATAAAGCGGGAAAGTTAATTGATAATTAACCACCATACTCAATAAAATAAAATCCTTATGAAAGAACCCTACAAAGGACTCCGCCCCTACGAGGAAGCTGATCAAGATAATTTTTTCGGTCGCGAGGTCGAAAAACAAATTCTCGTTGACAAAATTTTAACCAACAAATTGACGTTACTATTTGCCGCCAGCGGCGTGGGCAAAAGTTCTTTGTTACAAGCCGCGGTGATGCCGGAATTAAAACGCCCGGATCGAGAAAATTTGACAGTCGTGTATTACAACGATTGGGTTGAAGATCCGCGGGTAACGCTGCGAAATACCCTGTTTAAATTGCTGACTGCTACCCAACCAGTAAGCACCAGTGAGAATTTAGCTGAAATTACCACTTTACCTGAATTTCTCCGGGTTGCTACCCGGTTTATTCCCAATCAGCCGCTGGTGATTATTCTCGACCAATTTGAAGAATTTTTTAATTATCAACGCTATAGTCAATATTTTCTCCCGTTTATTCAGCAACTAACCCAAGCAATTTTAGATCACCACACTGCCACGGTGTTTGTGATTGCCATGCGGGAAAATTTTGCTTTGGAATTAAATGCGTTTAAACCCGAATTACCGACGTTATTATTTGAAAATTTTTATCGGTTAGAGCGCTTAACCATCGACAATGCCAAACCAGCCATTGTCACTCCGGTAACCCGCTTGGGTTTTCGGTATGAAGACGGTTTATTGGAAACCTTAGTTAAAGATTTAGGTCAGCAGGAGTAATTGGATCGCTTTGGTAAAGCGGCAGAGGTGGTAGAAACGCATTTAGTAGTGGAACCACCGAATTTACAAATTGTTTGTATGCAGTTGTGGGAAATAGATAAAAATAATCCCCAGCATCAACTCACCCGAGCGGCTTATGAAAGTCAAGGTCGGGCAAGAGGATTATTAAAAAATTACTTTCGCAAGCAAATAGACCAATTTTCTACCACTGAAAAACCATTAGCTTCCGCCGCAGTTAATTATTTGGTCAATAAACACGGTACCAAGATGGCTTATCCAGTTGGTGATTTAGCCAAATTACTGCGCGTTAATGTAGCCGCCTTAACTAAAACCTTGGACAAGTTAGAACAAGCGCGGGTTTTACACTTTATAATGTCGCAACTTCAGCACTAGCTCAATTAGGATATCAAGAAATGGTTAGCGACTTAATCAAATTACTGCAAGATTCCGATTCGACTGTCCGCAGTAGCGCCGCGGAGGCCTAGGGTTAGGGACGCTGTAAGCGCCAGCCGCCATTCCGCTAGTTAATCGAGTGACTGCAAGATTCCGATTGGAATGTCCGCAATAGTGCTGTGCTGGCGTTAGGTCAATTACGAACCGACAAAGCCATCACCCCATTAATCACCTTATTTAACCAAGAAAAAGACTCTGATGTTCGTCGAAGTATCGCCTTTTTTTGCTCGACTGGCGTAACGAAAAAGCTATCAATACCATAATAGAAATGTTAGAATTTATCAGTGCCAAGGTAATGATCACGCCGAAACCATTACAACCAGCTAATTTTTATACCTACATCTATCATTTAGGGGATATACTATGAGAATGCTGACAATCGGTTCCACCGGCCCTGAAGTGAAGACACTACAAACCGGTTTGAATCTTCTACCGAGTGAACTTGTGCAACTCGCTGTAGATGGGATATTCGGGCTAAAGACGTTCGAGCGAGTCAAGGAGTACCAAGTTTTGATGAAGATAGTAGTGGATGGTATTGTTGGGAGGCAAACCTGGAACACTATGGAAATACTATTGGGATTGCTTGACCGAATAGTCCAGACCAATCAGTCACGTGATAAAATTGTCAGCGTTGCCAAGAAAGAAGCAGAAGGTCAGGGAATGCTTGTCCACGCTAAAAGACGCGGCGCATTAGATGCTGGCAAAAATAAATACTTTCGGGCGGGTCATACTCAGTTGCTGGAGTACTTCCGAAAAGCAGCTCCTGATCCAAACAACCCCGGAAAGACGTTTTTTACTGAAGATGACATCGCCTATCTGAGTCAAGAAAATCAATTATCTCCCTGTCCCAGTTGGTGCGGTATTTTCGCTTTGTGGGCATACAAGGCAGCGAACATTCAGGTGGGAAACTGGATACTAGGTTGCGGGATCGATTCAGTGCAGAGATTCAAGCGCATTCATTATCCGCAAAAAGGAGATATCGGTTATGTAGGTGGACCATATCAACACATGGTGCTCATTGAACGGGTCTATCTTCTGCGCGGTTGGACTATGATAGACACTATCGAAGGCAATAGCGAACCAGACAGTGCTATTCAGAAGAAGAAACGGTCTAAGACAGAAATTTTGTCCTTCTATTCTGCGTTTTTGTAAATAACGCGGGGTTTATCATTTATGCACCGAGACCAATAGTTAAATAAAGCATGTTTAAGTGGCTCAATATGGTAGGATGCGCTGAGAGAGCGTAGTTAACAAGGTGGATTAACAAGGTGGCTATGCAGGGTAGGCAACATGGTTTCGGATGTTCACTACAACGCCGTGCCGGCCTTAGGGAGGCTACAAGCGCCAGCCGCCATTCCGCCGTTAATCGAGTGGTTAAAAGATGCTGAAAGATTTTGATTCGGAGGTCCGCAACAGCGCTGTGTTAGCGTTAGGTCGAATACGAACTGACCAAGCCATCACACCGTTAATCACCTTATTCAATCAAGAAAAAGACCCAGATGTTCGACAAAGTATCGCCTTGGTTCTAGTTGATTGGGGTAACGTTGAATTGCTGAAAATGTTTATTCAACAACGTGTCGCTAATCCAGATAAACCGCATTTTCGTCATGCTGCTTATCAGGCTATTGATAATATGTTGATTACGTTGGAATATGCAGGTAATAATGCTGATTTAGCCGCTTTGAGAAATTTTTTACCTCAAGTTGAGGATGCCGCTACTCGGGATCGGATACAATGGACTATAGGCATTCCCACGCCGGAGCGTGGGAACGAGATAACGGTTTTAACCACCCTCAACCCCTCCTTTTCGGAGAGTAATTTTTCTTAAGTAAACGAAAGTGAGTCGTACTACTTATGAGTAATAATAATTCACTGTTTGAACTCCGCATTTCTAGTTTGAGGAATGCTGCTGAAATTTCACAGCAGTGGGCAACCCATACGATCAGTATCTTAGATACAGAGTTAACTAAAACAATATTCGCAACCAGAATCTTTTATGAATCTTATGAAGCGCTAATTCCTAAACCACGTGACCAATTATCGCTGCATCAATGCTATTTTGATGATATAACGCCAGAGGATAATTTTGGGTTAATTTTACCCACATTAGTAGACATGCAAGCTATCTTAGCTTTTAGCGCTGATTTAACTTCTCATGATAAATTGTTGATCCATTGTAGTGCGGGTATTTCTCGTTCTACTGCGGTAGCTACCGGTGTTTTATGTCAACATGGTTTGTCACCAATCGCCGCGCTGGGGAAAGTTTTTTCGATTCGTAAAATCGCTGCACCGAATTCTTATATTATTGCCTTAATGGATGAAGCTCTACAATTAGATGGTGAATTAAACGAAGCGTTGTTAAGCTATTCTTAACTCAGAAAATAAAATGAGATGAGCATAATTAACGAAGGATTAACCAGTTATGCCGCTAACTTTGCTTGAGAGAAATCAACTTATTGATCTACTTACGGATCATTTCAACATAAAAGAACTTAAAGATTTGTGTAACCGTTTAGGAATTGATAGTGATCGAATAGACGGTAGCAGTAAAGAAACTTTGATCAGTGATTTATTGTCTCACTTAGAACGGCGCTTACAAATTTCCACTTTGATTGATATCGGCAAAAAACTACGTCCAGAATTAAATTGGCCAAATTTAGCAACCGCTGAGCCAAAATCGTCGCCAGTACCTGAGCCAAAACCATCACCAGTAACTAAAACTAAAGGAAAAAATTTATCGTCATCAGTACCACCACGCCAAAACGATATTTTTATTAGTTATAGCCACCGCGACGAAACCTGGAAAAATTTATTAGCAAAACCTCTTAAAGTCCTATAAAATCAAGGATTAATTTCCCCTTGGGATGATCGGCAGATTCGAGCCGGTGAGGATTGGGCCCAACAAATTGAACAAGCAGCAGCACAAGCGAGGATAGCTATTCTTTTGATTTCAGATGATTTTTTGGCGTCAAAATTCATTATGCAACAAGAAGTTCCTTATTTTTTACAGCGGCGCCAACAAGGTGATTTGATCGTTTTTCCGATTATTGTTACTGACTGTTTTTGGGATATTATCGATTGGTTGAAAGTGATACAAGTTCGTCCTAAAGATGGTAAACCGTTAGCTGAGTTTGAGGAAGCTCAACGTGATAAAGTGATAAAGGAGATGGTAAGAGAAATTTATAGCCTCTTGGCTACCCCGATTTAACATAAAGGTTAGTAAGCTATTCTTATCAAGGTTGTTTAATTTACGCTAGCTTTGCGTAAGGTCAGTTAAGTAATCTATGTAATGAAACTATCCTCTGAACCTAAAAATAGGTATGTTATGACGACTATCCCTCTAGAATTGGTACAAAAACTTCGGGTCGCTCAACAAGTTGTCGTGTTAACCGGTGCGGGCGTGTCAGCTGAAAGCGGTATTCCGACGTTTAGGGCAGCACAAACCGGCTTATGGGCACAGTACAATCCGGCTGAACTCGCTACCCCCCAGGCTTTCCAAAAGAATCCTCGTCTGGTGTGGGAGTGGTACACTTGGCGACGTGAATTAGTTGCTCAAGCAAAACCAAATCCGGCACACTTCGCTTTAGTCCAGATGCAAAAGTATGTTTCTCAGTTCACTCTTATTACGCAAAATGTAGATGGATTACATCAACAAGCTGGTAGTCAATCGGTGATGGAACTTCATGGTAATATCAATCGGACCAAATGCTTTCAACAGGAACATCTCGTAGCCAGTTGGTCACCTACCGAAGCGATACCTCCTCACTGTCCTTATTGTGGAGGATTACTACGTCCTGATGTCGTTTGGTTTGGAGAGAATATACCAACTTTAGTTTTTCAATCTGCTCGGGAAGCGACTGAACAATGCGATATGTTTTTTAGTATTGGTACTTCTAGTCTCGTTTATCCGGCGGCATTATTACCCTTGATAGCTCGACAAGCGACGCGAGTAGAAATTAATTCAGAAACAACTCCCTTAACTTCCCAGGTTCATTTTACGCTACGTGGCTCGGCTGCCCAGCTGTTACCCGCGCTCATTAATTTGACTTGGGCGACTCATGAACCCTTGAATCCAATTCCAGAATAAATAAATTAAAACTAAAGCCGTAATATACTAAAAAGGTCTATATTTCTCTCTGGTTTAATGGTGTGTTAACAATGCACCTTCTAGGTAGGGTGGGCAATGCCCACCATGAGAAGTTTAAATTCTAGCACATCCTACTTGTTATTTGATAAAGGAGAATGGCGGCTGGCGCCTTATCCACCCTATGTTTCAATTGTTGCGCGGCTAAACGCCAAATTCTTTGACAAAAGCTTTTAGCTCCTTTATTTTAAATTGTTTTGCTAGTTTCAAGGCTTCATGACGAAAGCGGGACCAGGTTGGTTCCTGGATATTTTCTAGCAGTTTTCTCGCCGGTAATACTTCACCGCGACGCAACATTTCTTGTAAGGTTGCTAGAATTTCAGGAGGTGGCGCAACTAGGGTATGACTGAAAACCTGACTCTCTTGGCTGGTTACTTTTTCAATCCATGAGATATGACTATGTTCTGTCATAGCAGTGAGCATTTCATCGAGATCAATCGGTTTGTTTAAAAAAGCGTTACCACCTAATTCCAAAGCGTGCTGTTTTTGTTCCTGGAATACGCTAGCAGACATGATGAAAATCACGGTGTTAGCAAAATTGGTCATCGTACGTAATTGACGGGTCGTTTCCAAACCGTCTAAATGAGGCATGCGTATATCCATAAATATGATGTCTGGTTGAAAATTTGAAGCGATGTGTAGAGCTTCTAAGCCGTCACTTGCTTCCGCCAAGATAAACCCCAACGGTTTAAAAAAGTCTAACAGCAAAGTACGATTAGCCATTACATCATCTACTACCAGTATTTTTCTGCGAGGTCCTTGATAACCACTGATTTGTCGATGAGTAACTGTTGATAAGATGGGTAACTGAGTAGTCCATTGCACCACCGCTAGAGGAATTTCTAGGCTAAACACGCTACCTTGCCCAAGGATACTACTCACTTTGAGTTCACTACCCATTAGTGCTACCAGTTTGCGGCAGATAGGCAATCCTAAACCGGTGCCTTCAATCTGCTGTTGGTCTCCCACTTGACGAAAAGGTTCAAAAATAGTGTCTATATCCGTTGTAGCAATACCACGTCCGCTATCTTTCACGGCTATTAGCATGCTTTGGGGTAAATAGGTAACACTTAAAACCACTTGGCCTTTTTCGGTAAATTTCACGGCATTACTGAGTAGATTGAGTAATACCTGGCGTAGACGTTTGGCGTCGGCTATAATAATATTGGGAAAGCTTTGAGGCGATAACGCCGCGCCGAAGTGGCGTTCATAAAGGAATTCTAGCCCCTTTTGTTGGGCACGCCACTCAAATAAATGCACCATTCTTTGAAAAATATGGGTAAATTCATTTCTACTGGTTGTAATTCCAACTTGCCAGCTTCAATCTTGGATAAATCAAGAATATCGTTGATAAGTGTTAGCAAATGTTCGCCACTCTGTTCGATGATGCTAATTTTCTCCTGCACTTCCGGAGATAAAGTCGTATTGCGCTCCAAAATTTGCGTATAACCTAAAATAGCATTGAGTGGTGTGCGTAATTCATGGCTCATGTTAGCTAGAAACTGGCTTTTAGCATGGTTGGCGGATTCAGCTTGATTACGTGCATTGATCAAGTCGGTATTTTGCTCCTTGAGGGTTTGAGTCCGTTTAGCAACTTCTCTTTTAAGAAAAATCACCATCAGGAAAAGTATGATAATAATCATTGCTGAAACCACTAAAGGTACTTTATGTTGCTCAATAAAAGTCGGGTCGCGATAAAAAATCTCACTGTTTTTTGGCAGGTACTGGTGATTAAGGTGAAACCGTTGTAATTGTCGCCAATCAAATTGAAAGGCAAAGACATGCTGGTAGATCTCATCTAACGAGATGATAGTTTTGCCCTTTAGCAATCGGATTGCCTGTTCAGCTACCAATTTTCCGACTTTTTCTCCCACTATCATTTTACCCCCAACCACACCGCTACCCATCAAAGAACTCCAGTAGCTAAAGATAGGAACAGCCGTATCCCGTGACAGGATCTGAACCGCTTGGTAAGGTGTAATAGGTAACCCGTTTTCGTCTTTGAATTTTAGCAAAAAGAGGATAGCACTAGATGGCGGTAAGTGGCTCACGCGTTTTTTCAATTCATTCAACGGCAGGTCTAAGTATTCTATTTTGACTTTACCTCGGTAAAGTTTGATAGCTTCCTTAAAATCGTTGAGCGTTGCATAACTGTCTTGAGAAATAGCCTCACTGATGACATAAAGCGTTTGAGCTTGCACCAGTTGAACTGCCATATCGACCACCGCAAGATAATCTACAAGCGGCAAAGTAATCTGGTTAACTTTTTTGCCGACATAATTAAATAAATTTTTATTCTCCCGATTGTTTACATAAAGCCGTAAAGCTTGAGGCTGGAATTGGTTTAGGCGACTCACTAAAATAGAAGCTGGGGTACTTTCGGTTATAATTAAATCGAGTTTAATAGATTGGTATTTTTGTCTCAGCATCTCTTGGAAAATTTCAGTATAGTTTCCCTGAAGTCTAGCCTTGTCCACTTGCTCAATGTAAAGTTCAGTATCCTGGTGTTCAAAAAACTGTTTAAAGCCATTCAAAAATGTGCGTTGCCAAGGCATGCCTTCGTGGTAGGAAAGCACAATTAGCAGGTGACGTTTGGTATCATGGTGATCGAGACCAAGCGACGCGACTACGATTCGCATCAACAGCAACAGCAGCAACAAACAGAGAATAATTTGCTGATGCCGGCATATCTGAATTTTATTAATCAGTCCACACCTCCTCATCTGTGGATGGCGGTGGCTGCCGTGGTAACGTGAAATAAAACGTACTACCCTGACCCGGCGTGCTTTCCACACCGACATGGCCGCCCAGTTTAGAGACGATACGCTGCACGATAGATAACCCTAGACCATGACCATCAGCACGATTAGTATGTAGGCGGGTAAAGGGTACAAATAATTTAGCCTGTTCTTCTTGACTTAAACCGGGACCATTATCGTGTACCCAAAAGCGAACAAAATCTTTATACTCGTCTAAACCTAATTCCACTACTGGCGGCCTTCCACCATATTTAAAAGCATTACTGATATAATTTATCCAAATTTCCTCTATCCAGGGTGGATAACCAGCGATAAATGGCCATTGGTCCGGTATTTTCAATTCACCAGGGTAATCTTTCAAGATGAAATCGAGTCGTTCTCTGACCTTGGTTATGACAAATCGCATATCTAAAGGTTGAATAAATAATTGTTTGTGCCGCGATGTTCCAGCTAGGAGTAATAAAGATTCGATAATATCAGCTGATTTATTAGCAGCGTTACGCACCTTGATGAGGTATTTATTGAACGTTATCGTATCACGCGATTCGTGGGCCATTTCGATAAGTTCGGTACTGCCAACAATAATATTAAGTGGGTTTTTCAAATCGTGGGCAACTGTATGAGCAAATGCTTCTAGTTCAGCGTTTTTTTGCACCAGTTCACGTTGTAAATCATAGATCGTGAGATGGGTACGAATTCGCATGAGTAGTTCTTGTTGCTGCAGTGGTTTAGTCACGTAATCGACACCGCCAACCTCAAAGCCGATTATTTTGTGTTCGACTTCAGACAGAGCGGTCATAAAAATCACTGGAATAGCCTTAATTTGGGATTGTTGTTTGAGTAAGCGGCAAGTTTCAAAACCATTGATACCAGGCATCAGGACATCCAGTAAAATCAGATCGGGTATTTTTTCTACGGCAACTTCCAAGCCACTTTCACCATCAGTAGCCACTAAAAGTTCATAATCGTACTGTTCTAGAAAATGAAATAGTACACCGATATTTTCTGGGTTATCTTCAATAATTAAAATTTTTTTCGCGGACATTGGAATATCTCTTAAGTTGTTCCGGTACCCGTTTACTTTCTAGTATTGATAAAACTAAAAGAAGTGAAACATAACCTCCCAAAATGATAATTTTTTCACCAACGAATTTGGAGTAGGATTAAACGGAAAGAAAGGGTTGACCGGATTAAATACGACAGATTCCTTCTCACGCTGTTCTGGAGTCTCTAGGCAGCTTACGATAGGGTGCGTAAATCTGGTTAATCTTTGAATCCGTTTAATCTTTATCTAAATGGTTTAGATTAGCGAGGGGATTAGATCGTACATTATATTTTTAAATAGGCTGATAAAATCATTATTGAATATATCTTGATGATATATAATTAAATTATAATTTATATTTTATGTAATTAAAGAGGAAATATCATAAAAACTGGAAATCACTTAAGCAAAGTTATTTCCTAGTATGACTTCCATCGCCGCTAACGATTATTTTCAAGCATCCAGTCTTAAGAGTGTTGTATTGCTACAATTGATTGGATGATGTGAGGTTAGCACAGCCATTCCACCCTGTTGAGCATGTTGTTCCAACCAATTTTCAATCATATGAATGGCAATTTTATCCAGGGCAGTAAAGGGTTCATCTAAGATCCATAATTGAGCTTGGTTTAATAATAACCGGGCGAGTGCTACCCGACGTTGTTGACCGGCTGAAAGCGTTCGTGTTGGTACATCTTCAAAACCATACAAACCAACCTGTGCTAAGGCTTCTGTTAATGGAATTTCGGTTGGATAACATCCCATAGCCTGTGCCATTGCTAAATTTTCTAAGGGTGTTAATTCCACTTTAATACCTGGCGCATGACCAATGTAAATTAGATTAGCGTAATAAGTTGAGCGGATGGCTTGAATGTCTTGTTCTCTCCAAGTGACCATTCCTTCAGTCGGTAAAGTTAAACCACATAAAATACGTAATAAACTCGTTTTACCACTCCCATTACGACCTTCTATTTGCAACAATTGTCCAGCGGGTAAAGTAAAATTTAAATTTTCAAAGAGAATGCGATCATCACGAATACATTGTAAATTGGTTGCAGTTAGATAATGGGTGAAATTATAAGCCGTATTAAAAACGGGTTGAACGGGGTGTATATTCATAAATACACTACTTTTAAGGTAAATAATTGAAAGCGATGGGGTATGATAAAATTATCAATAAAAACAGCGCTCATTTGCACTGAAGTGAGTGAACTTATGATAACATATTTGGTGTTTAAGACCATTCAAGCAAACGGTAACCGGAAAAGTTGTAGTCCACTATTGAGTTATTCCAAATAGAGAAAATTTATTAAACTTTCTTAGAGTTATCGCTTTTCTAGGTCACTTTACCTGTCGGTAAAGATATGATTAAATTTTACAGAATCACTTGAAGGTGAGTGAAGGCATTATTATAAACCAGTATGTTAAGAAATTACGTTAAGAGATAGGAAATACCATGAACATTACAGACTTACTTGCTTTTGGTGTAGCCAATGGTGTTTCGGACTTTCATATCTCCGCTGGAGTGCAACCGATGGTACGAGTCAGTGGTGATATGCGTCGAATCGATATTCCGGCCTTAGATCATAGTCAAGTGCGTGACATGATCTATGACGTCATGAATGACAAACAACGTAAAGATTATGAAAAATACTTAGAATGTGACTTTTCATTTTCGATACCGGGTGTCGCTCGATTTCGAGTTAATGCTTATGTTCAGCATCGCGGTGCTGGTGCCGTTATCCGAACCATTCCTTCCAAAATTTTAAGTTTGGAACAATTAAAAGCCCCGCCGCTTTTTAAAACCCTTGCCATGACTCACAAGGGAATTGTCACGGTCACCGGCGGAACCGGTTCGGGCAAATCCACGACCTTAGCGGCGATGATGAATTATCGCAACGAAACAGAATATGGACATATTCTGACCATTGAAGATCCGATTGAGTTTGTCCACGACTCGAAACGTTGTTTAATTACCCAACGTGAGGTTAAACGCGACACCCTGAGTTTTGATAACGCCTTAAAATCAGCGTTGCGGCAAGATCCAAATGTTATTTTGGTCGGGGAGTTGCGCGACTTAGAAACGATTCGTTTAGCCTTATCAGCTGCCGAAACTGGGCACGTCGTGTTTGGAACTTTACATACTAACTCAGCGGCTAAAACCATTGACCGTATCGTGGAAGTATTTCCCACGGCTGAAAAACCGACTATTCGTACCATGATATCTGAATCAATCCAAGCGGTTATTTCTCAATCGTTATTGAAAAAGATTGGCGGTGGACGGGTGGCTGCTCATGAAATTATGATAGCGACCCCGGCGATTCGCAATTTAATCCGTGAAAATAAAGTGGCTCAAATGTATTCCGCTATGCAAACGGGACAAAAATTTGGAATGCAAACCTTGGATCAAGTCCTCGAAAAACTGTTACAACAAAAAATAGTGACCAAAGAACATGCTCGTGAATATGCCTTTAATAAGGATAAATTCGCTTAATCCAACCTTTAATTTAACCTTTACTTAAAATCAATTTATTCTTAGCCAAGCCGAGTTATGACAGAGGAAAATAAAGATGGAAAGAGATGAAGCGATGAGCTTGATGATGAAGTTGCTCAAATTAATGACCAAGGAAGGGGGGTCAGACTTATTTGTTACGGCAGGATTTCCACCAGCGATGAAACTCAAAGGCAAAATGACGCCGATGACGAAAAAGCCGCTGACTGCCGCTGAGTCAATGGCACTCACCCAATGTATCATGAATGACAAACAACTCAAGGAGTATGAAGAAACCAAGGAATGTAATTTTGCGATTCATCCACCAGGGTTAAGTCGCTTTCGGGTAAACGCTTTTGTCCAACAAGGCTGCCAAGGCGTGGTAATGCGGATTATTACGGCGGAAGTACCCGACTTTGATAAAATGAAACTGCCGGTGATACTTAAAGAAGTGATTATGGCGAAAAATGGCCTGATCGTTATGGTAGGGGGTACTGGCTCGGGTAAATCAACGACCATGGCAGCGCTGATCGATCACCGTAATCGTAATACTCATGGGCATATCATCACCTTGGAAGATCCCATTGAATACGTCCATCCCCATAAAAATTGTGTTATCATGCAACGCGAAATTGGGGTTGATGCGCGGAGTTGGGAAGCGGCTTTACACAATACTTTACGGCAAGCACCAGACGTTATCTTATTAGGTGAAATTCGTGATGCCGAGATTATGAACTTCGGATTGGAATTTGCGCAAACTGGGCATTTAGCGATGGGCACTTTACACGCTAATAATGCTAACCAAGCCATTGACCGAATTTTAGGATTCTTTTCGACCGAAAAGCAAAAGAAATTAATGCAAGATATTTCGTTGAATCTCAGAGCGATTATCTCGCAACGTTTAATTAAAACTTCGGATGGCGGACGTGCTGCCGCTATTGAAATTTTGCGGAATTCGCCGCTGATTCAAGAATTGATTGCTAATGGGGATGTCGGTGGCATTAAACCGATCATGGCTAAATCATCGGACTTAGGTATGCAAACCTTTGATCAAGCCTTGTTCCTGTTGTTTGAAGAGGGACGAATTGACTATGAAGAAGCGATTGCTAATGCCGACTCACAAAATGAATTGCGCTTGAAAATTAAACTCGAAAGTAAGCGTGCTGGCGAAGGAGGATTAGGTAGTTCTTCCTTAAAGTTGGTAGAAAAAGAAGGCGATGATAAACATTAAAATAGTTTGAAAACCAAGCGGGGTTGGAACTGAGGATTAATAGCTTCTTATACTCTCAAGATTTATTATGGGGAGATAGTTTTTTAATGGGCAATATATCAAGATTTAATGGGTGAAAGCTGATGGATTTATCACCTTATTTAAAGTTATTAGCTGAAAAAAAGGGTTCAGATTTATTTGTCACGGTGGGTTCACCAGTGACACTGAAGTTAGACGGTAAAGATAAACCGGTGGGTAAAACTGCTGTAACTGCAGAAATGGCTAAAGCAGCCGCCTTGGGTTTAATGTCGGATGAGCAAAAGAAGGAATTTGCTAAAAATAAAGCTTTGGATTTTGCTTATCGTAATGGCAATGGTACCTTTAATGTCAATGTGGCTGTTAAGCAAAAAGCCATTAATATCAACATTCAACCGGCTAAAGGTAACACCGAAAAAACCGAAACGCCACCCAAAGCAGAACCCCCCAAAGCAGTGAGTACCAGTAATGAAATACCATTAATTGATAGTGAGAATTTATTAGATTATTTAAAGATAACGTATGAAAGAAGCGGATCGGACTTATTTGTCACGGTGGGTTCCCAAATTAAAGCGAAAATTTATGGTAGCGCTAAACCCTTAAGTACCTTTGTAGCAACTCCAGAAATTACCAGAAAATGTGCTTATTCCATTTTAACAGATGAACAAATTGCTCAGTTTGAACAAACCAAAGATTTAGACTTTGCGATTAGCCTCCCAGATGGTAGTGCTAGATTTCGGGGTAATGCTTTTTTTCAACGCAAAACCATTGGCTTAGTTATGCGTTTCATTCCGGCGGAAATTCCAAATGCCAAAGACATGGGGACGCCGGAAATCCTGTTAGAATTAATTATGTCTAAACGTGGCTTGCTGTTGATGGTTGGTGGAACCGGATCGGGTAAGTCAACCACTTTAGCAGCGATGATCGATTATCGCAATGCCAATTCACCCGGTCATATTTTAACGATTGAAGATCCGGTCGAATTCTCCCACCCTAATAAAATGTCAATTCTTAATCAACGTGAAGTCGGTGTTGATACGGCTTCTTATGCTGCAGCTATCAAAGCTTCTTTACGAGAAGCACCCGACGTGATTCTGATTGGTGAAATTCGCACCATGGAAACCATGGAAGCCGCCTTAGAATTAGCCAATACCGGTCACTTATGCGTTTCGACGATGCACGCCAATAATGCCAATCAAGCTTTAGATCGTACCATTAACATGTTTCCTACTGAAAAACATAAATCGCTGTTTATGGATATGTCGGGAAATATTCGAGCGATTATTTCCCAACGTTTAATTCCGGATGTGCGTGGTAAGCGCTGTGCTGCCATTGAAGTGATGATTAATACCCCGAATATTGCTGGTTTGATCCTGAAGGGGAAATTGACTGAAATTAAAGACGCGATGAAAGCCAGTGGTGCTAAAGGCATGCAAACTTTTGATGATGCCCTCTATATGTTATATAAAGAAGGTAAAATCAGTATGGAAGAAGCTTTAAAGAACGCTGACTCCCGTAATGACTTAGAAGGAAAAATCAATTTTGGGTAACGGCATTTCTGGATATCATTAGCAATGACTGAGTTAATGTTATTAATAGCCAGTTATCATTGCTCCAAATAAAACGATTTGAGGGGGTAACTTTTTATAATGAGGCTAAAATAACTCAAAACGTTTTCTATTAAAGCTAATTGAGTATTTTGGCGAGTATACAATGCATAAATATTGTGATCAAAAATCGGTGCATCGGTTACTAAAAAAAGTTGCCCATTATCGAGCAAAGTTTTGCACAGGGTCTCTGGTAGATAAGAACTACCACTACGGTGACGAATAAACGCTAGAGCTAAGCTACCCAGTGCCATTTGAGCAACCGGCGGTGGTGAGGGGGGAAGTAATTGCGCCTGAAAGGTGGCAAATCGTGTTCCCCAATCAACTGACACATAATTTCCACTCAGCGCTTGTTCAACGCTAAGACCAGGTTGAGAAGAGACTAGCCGCAATTTGATTTGACTGACTGATTGAGTAATCAGCTCAAGTACGGGGGGAGGGTCAAATAAAAAACCAATATCCAAAACACCCGCTGATAATTTACGTAGTAAACATTCTAAATTTTCTACTTCTGTTTGAATGACCAGCGGTGAGATCTGTTGGTAAATTGTATGAATCCAATCTTGTAAAATAATTTCCCATAAACTAAAAATTCCACCAATTCTTAATAAAGCCGGACGTTGTCCTTCGTCATCATCTAATGCTAAATCCTGACAAGCACGTGCCCAGGCACTTAGAACCGCATGAGCATGTTTAACTAAACATTTGCCTTTGGGGGTTAACTGAATATTATGACGATGACGAGTAAATAAAGCGACACCCAGTGTTTCTTCTAGTAAGCGAATGCGAGCACTAACTGCCGATTGTGTTAAATAAAGATTATTAGCAGCGCGCCCAAAATGACGAGTTCTTTCCACTTCTAAAAAAGTTTTCAATAAATCAATGTCCATATTAACCAAAAATTATCTAAATGATAGTCATCATATTATTTTTTATTAGAGTGAACAATAATTTTAATTGTAACCATCATTTTATTTTGTTTTACTAATTCACTCCTGCTTAGTATAAATAATGTGCTTATCGGATTGGTTTTCAAACCGATGGAATTTTTTTGTAATCACTTTTTGGGAGAGCTATTCATGAAAAAACTGATCGCCGTGCTTGCTGGTCTTTATTTGTCAACTTTTGCCGCTTTACCGTTGTTGGCACAAGATGAAGCCGCCACAGATGAAACAGCAGCCGCCGCACCAGCTACGACTGAAGAAACTACTGATGCAGCGAAAACGGAAGGAGATGCAGCCACCAGTGGTGATACTTCTGGTACTGATGCAGCGGCTGAGGGTGAAAAAACCGAAGGTGGTGATGCAGCAGCGACTGAAGGTGAAAAAACCGAAGGTGGTGATAGCGAAACAACGACTGAAGGTGGTGGCGATACCACTGGTGACAGTGAATAATCCTCTTTATACTGGGTTAGTAATTACTAAGTAACTTAATAGGGCATAGCGCATTTAGTTTTTCAAGGTGCGTTATGCCTTTTTTATGAGTCGTATTCTTAAGCTAATAGATAAGCCTTATTAGCCAGATCTTGTAAAATTTCTGCAATTTGCGCAGATAAGTACAAATCTAATTCACCCGGTTTAATTTCAGTTAATGCCTTTCTGTCTTCGTCCTGATATAAAAGTAATTTGCCTTCAACTATTGTTTGCTTTATCATCGCTAAGAGAAAATCCCGATCATGTGTGCCATCAAGATGTTTTAATATTTCACGCGTGGCTAGATTAAGCTTAAATACCTCATAACGTAAGTTAGTTACAAGGTTACTCTGTTGGCTTTGTAACCGAGCAATCGGGCTGGCGAGAGGAAACTGGCTTATATGTAAGGTAAATTGAGGTGGATAACGAGAGAGTTCGACAATATCTTTCAAATAAAATTCTAATAACATGGTTTTCACTTCTTGAACCTGAGGTGGCGATAAGATGGTCTGATAGTTTTCGCTATCTATTTTAATCAGCAATTGATAAGCGCGTTGTAACAAGTCTTCAAATGATAAATTTTGTGGCCAAATTTCTCCTAAACACCAACAAATAACCTTAAGCAACGGTGAAGAGACTGAAAGCACCATTCGTCCGCTTAGTGTTTCAAATTGTTCTGATAAATTCGATTCTAATTTTTCCGGTTGTTCTAAATCGAGTGAATTATTTAATAAGTGACTGGTGGTCAGTTTAAGTGGTGCCGCAATATAAAAATCATTCATGCTATCGGAAACTAAATTCCGATCCAGTATAACTGCTTGGTGACACAATAAAGTTTCGCGAAAAGAATTGTTGTGTAAAAAATCAATGTATTGTTCCTTCTCTATTAAATTAAGAGAAGGTATCTCAGTTTGAGGAATAAAGGCTGCTATTGCGGTAAACAATGTTTTAGTGTCAGCCAAATATTGCAAACCGTATTGCTGAGCTTGTTCAATGAATTCATGAAAGAAAACCGCTTCGTTGTATGGTTCTAAATATTCATGAAAAAAATAATTATTCTCTAATTGCTCAATTCGAGTTAATTCTTTCCGGAGCGATAGACTATAAGTATCGTATTTATGCTTGATAGACGCTATCAAAAAGCGCAATAGCGTTTTCGCTGCTGCTAATTTCGCTGATGGTTCCTTTAAAGGTTGAACGTGATAGAGTAATATTTTTCGTAACATCGCATCCACATGCCAGCCCGGATAAATGTTATAGCTGACATAAGCCACACCTTGTGGGTGCAAATGGTGATGACATACTTGTAAAATTTTAGCACGTACCGCCGGTGATACCCAAGAATAAACCCCATGAACAATAATATAATCAAACTGTCCAAATTGAGAATCAATGGCCATGATATCCATTTGCTGAAGAGTAATATTGTGTAATTTCAGTTGTTGGATATTATTTTGACCTTCTTGAATTTGTGGTGCTGATAAATCAATTCCCCAAAACTCACCTTGAGGAATGGCTTGTGCCATAGCGAGGAGATTAATCCCACTCGCACAACCTAACTCTAATACACGACAAGTCGCCACAGACGGAGGTTGCATACCAAACACCGTCGCTATCGTGGCTAGATTATCGGGTTGAGTTTGTTTATAAATATGTTTAGTGTAAGGAATTTCATCATAATCGTTGTTATTCATATTGGCGTCCGTTACTCATATCCTCTGAGGTTAAATTAACCTCAGAGTAGCCATGACTTTCTAAATATTATTCTTTCAACATCATAGTTTGCACAAAGGCTTTTATGATGCCAGCTTCGTTAAAAGAAATAACAACTTGCCCATAAGGTTCATAACCGGCTTTTATTTTTTCATTAACGGCTTTAACGAGTTGTTTATCATATTGCTCGACTATAGCGATATATTTATTTTTCTCTTCCATTTAGTCCAATCTCCTATAAACTATCTAGCTATCCCAAAATGAGGAATTTTAACGTACCTTAATCCTTTTGATAACCTAACTCGGATAAAAACGACCTAATCTGTTAAAAGTTAAGTAATTTATGGATGAATTAACGCTGGAGCGGTTTATTTTAGGTGAAACCAATGAAGAATTTCTTTGTAATGGCATCGAGTCTAATCAACAAGTGACGATTACTATGATTACCCAAACTCAATTGCATCTCGATATTTTGAGCCGTGACTTTGATCCCGATATTTATGATAATCAGGACTGTTGTGATGCCGTTGAACAGCTCGCACTCCGCAGTCGTTATTCTCGGATTCGAATTCTACTACACCATCCTAACAAAGCCGCTAAACGAGGTCATCGTATTATTTATCTAGGCAGACGTTTGGGTAGTTTAATTCAATTTCGTCATTTAGCCGAAATTCACCAATCCATCCAAGAAACTTTTCTGTTAGCCGACGAGATTGGATTGATATACCGTCCTTATGCTGATAGCTTATCAGCTACTATCAACTTTAAGAATCATCCTCAAGTAAAAGAGCTATTATTACGTTTTGAAAAATTATGGCAAGCGAGTGAGCCGGATCCAGAAACCTTGGATCTCATCATCTGATGTTAGCGGTGTTCAACGTCCAAGAAATATTGATAATAATATTTTAATCACCGTTGTTTTTGAAAAAATTTGAAAGTTCTCTTCATGACTTACCGAGAATATTCTGCTTCAGCAAAATTAAGTTTAAACTGTTTATAATGACTGACTATGCCTATTCGTGACTTTAAAACTTATTCTCCACAAATTGCTTCAAGCGCTTATATTGATCCGCTGGCGGTTGTTATCGGTCAGGTGACCATTGGTGAACAGGCATCCTTATGGCCTTTTGTGGTTGCTCGAGGAGATATTAATCGTATTACCATTGAAGCGCGCACTAATATACAAGATAATACGGTATTACATGTCAACCATGATGGTCCATACTGCCCCGGTGGGCAAGCTTTATTTATTGGTGAGGAAGTGACTGTAGGACATCAATCTATTTTACATGCCTGTACCATTGAACACCATTGTTTGATTGGGATGGGAGCGATTGTATTAGATGGTGCTGTCTTACAACCTTATACCTTACTAGCTGCGGGTAGTTTAGTTTCACCAGGTAAAGTATTAGAAGGTGGCTATTTATGGCTCGGTTACCCTGCCCAAAAAGCGCGTCTGTTAACTGACGCTGAAAGAGAATACTTTTCTTATTCAGCTAATCACTACGTAGAGTTAGCACAACAACACCAACAAAGTAATCGTTAAAGTTGAAGTTAATATCATAAATTATTAATTTATATAGATAAAGTTAGTGATATCGTTCATTTAGAATAGTTTAGATTAGTTAGATTACCAAGTTTTGTTTCAATTCTATAAATTAGGAGGCAAATGACATGCGTTATGCAAGATTTATCTGCAGCTTGGTTACTATTGTACCCCTGACTGCAATGGCTCAAACACTACCACTAGACGCTGGTAATACCCCACAGGAAGCCAGTAGTTTTCGATTTGGTGGTAGAGGCTCTACTGAAAGCTTATCTTCACCTCAAGATATTGATTTTTTTAAATTTAATATAAATACTGACCGTAAAGATCCAACCCATGATACGAGTGGCAATCTCAGTGTGACTTTTAGTCAAAAGGCACCACCTGGTGCTAATCCTCAATCCGGTTGGCGAATTGATTTATATGCTCAAGAAGATTTAGCGAATAGTTTATACACAACGACCTTACTAGAAACAAGTTTAAAGGCCAATTTTGAACAGGGATTATCACCTGGTATTTATTATTTCAAAATCACTTCCATAGACAATACTTTTTTCCGGCAGCCGAATACACTGTGCTAGGCAGTTGGAAAGAAGATACTCACTACGAAAAGCAACCCAATAACGATCCCGAGCATGCGACTGCCATTAAAGCGAATGAAGTTTATTATGGCAATTTATCTTCAGTAGATGATATTGATTCTTATCAATTTTCATTACAAGTTCCTGATCTAGTAACGATTAATTTAACTCAAACTATCCCTGGAGCTGATTCAACGCTTGGTTGGCAACTGAGTTTAATTGGTCAAACTCAGCAAACTATCGAGATACCTTCAACTACTTTAGGGAATAGTTTGCAAGTCAATCTTAATGCCGGGACGCATTATTTTTCTGTTAGCCCCTTGCTTCAAGAAGTTCAGGATACCGAAGGTCAAATTCTAGTTGAAAAGAAAGCTCCACTTGGACGAAGCTATCAAATCCAAGTTCAAGCGGCCAGTGTTCCACCGCCAGCGGTAGAGTGTCCTTTTGGTTATACTTATGCTCAAAATCCTCAGACATTACACTGGGGAATTTTTCCTACACCTTGTGATATTCCAGTCGGTTGGATTAGCAGTTCCACCGCACCAACGGATTATGAGGTCTGTCCATCACCTCATGCGACTTACAAAACGACTGCTGAGGGTGTAGGTACACTCCAGATACCACTATTAGATTATACCGATGAAATTGGCAATGCCTATGTTCTACGTGTCGATATGCAAAATGCCGTTCCATTTGCTTTTCCACCTTCTCAATTCCAAGTGTTAATGGATAAATTAAAAGTTATTCGGTTCACCCAAGCTGAAATTCAAGATATCGAACCACCGCCAGTTGAAGCCCCGGTTGAAACGCCTCCCGTTGAAACCCCGGTTGAAATACTCACTCCATAAAATGTGGTAAATGAGCTAATTTATCTGTAACGTAATTCCGGTTACGTTACAGTTCTCTCTAAAAATGAGCATAATTGTACGCAAGTAAATTAAAATTTAATAATATAATCAATAATTAAATTTATATTACCTTAAATAAAATAATTTTATTGTTCAGTTACCCTAAAAAAGTTTGACGATAAGCGGGGTTATCCGGTATAAAATACCACTTGGTGTACCGCTCAAAGAAAATCAAACTGGTCAAAGAAAATCAAACGGGTAAGCGATGCCGTGATTTATTAGTAATTTATTATATTATTAGCAACGATGGAAAAATGTTATAAGTGAATATTTTTATAGGCAATTCATTTATCTAAGGAGAAGCAAACGCATGGCGAAAGCAGCAACCTCAATAGCAAGTCAACCGACCTATAATTATCAGGTTGTTAGACAATTTGCTATTATGACCGTGGTTTGGGGTGTTGTCGGCATGGCGGTCGGTGTTTATATTGCCGCCGAGCTGGCATGGCCTCTGCTCAATTTTGATATCCCCTATATCACCTTTAGTCGTCTACGACCTTTACATACCAATGCCGTGATTTTTGCCTTTGGCGGCTCGGCTTTATTCGCCACGTCTTACTATGTGGTACAACGTACCTGTCATACCCGCTTATTTTGCGACGGTCTAGCCGCGTTTACCTTTTGGGGTTGGCAATTAGTGATTGTATTAGCGGCTATTACCTTACCGTTAGGGATTACCTCCAGTAAAGAGTATGCAGAATTAGAATGGCCAATTGATATTCTAATTACTTTAGTGTGGGTTGCCTATGCAATCGTGTTTTTTGGCACGATTTTCAAGCGTAAAACGCCGCATATTTATGTCGCTAACTGGTTTTATGGTGCCTTTATCATTACTATTGCTTTATTACATATTTTTAATAATTTAGCAGTACCGATTTCCTTATGGAAATCTTATTCAGCTTATGCGGGGGTACAGGATGCGATGGTACAATGGTGGTATGGTCATAATGCCGTTGGATTCTTTTTAACGGCAGGATTTTTGGGAATGATGTATTACTTCGTACCCAAACAAGCAAATCGGCCAGTCTATTCTTATCGTTTATCGATTGTCCATTTCTGGGCCTTGATATTCACCTATATTTGGGCGGGTCCCCATCACCTGCATTATACAGCTTTACCTGATTGGACCCAATCTTTAGGTATGGTTATGTCTTTGATCTTATTAGCACCTTCTTGGGGTGGAATGATCAACGGCATTATGACTTTATCCGGTGCTTGGGAAAAACTACGTAGTGATCCGATTTTACGCTTTTTAATTGTCTCCATTTCTTTTTATGGTATGTCTACCTTTGAAGGTCCCATGATGGCGATTAAAACCGTCAATGCACTTTCACATTTTACCGATTGGACGATTGGACATGTTCATTCTGGTGCTTTAGGCTGGGTAGCGATGATCTCAATGGGAAGCATGTATTACCTCATTCCTAGGTTATTTGGACGTGAATTATATAGCCTTAAACTAGTTGAGCTGCATTTTTGGACGGCGACAATTGGTATCGTCCTTTATATTTCAGCAATGTGGGTTTCTGGCATTATGCAAGGATTAATGTGGCGTGCGATTAATCCCGATGGTACCTTAACTTACAGTTTTGTTGAATCGGTACAAGCCATGCACCCTTACTATGTCACTCGTTGGGTTGGCGGAGTTTTCTTCCTTTTTGGCATGTTGGTCATGGCTTATAACGTCTTGAGAACTGTGAGTAGTCCTAAAACGACTGAAGTGAATGATAAAATTATTGCGCCAGCTTTAGCTCATCATTAAAAGGAGAAAGCCAATGGCAACAGCACACGAAAAAGTTGAAAAAAATTTAGGCTTACTGATCATTCTCACGTTGTTAGTAGTCAGTATTGGGGGATTAGTCGAAATTGTCCCGTTATTTTTTATGCAATCGACTACACAACCGGTAGAGGGCTTAAAACCTTACTCGGCATTACAACTCGCTGGACGTGACGTTTATGTGAGAGAAGGTTGTTATCTTTGCCATTCCCAAATGATTCGCCCGTTTAGAGCTGAAACTGAACGGTATGGACACTATTCAGTTGCGGGGGAATTTGTGTATGACCGTCCTTTCCAATGGGGTTCAAAACGAACCGGTCCCGATTTACATCGCGTTGGTGGACGCTATAGTGATGATTGGCATTATGCGCATTTACGCAATCCGCGTGATGTGGTACCCGAATCAGTGATGCCTGGTTACCCTTGGCTGCTAGAAAACCAAATTGATGGCAAAGAAGTCCAGCATAAAATGCAGGTACTCAAAAATTGGTTTGGTCATCCTTATACTGACGAGGAAATTAGCAAAGCACCGGAAGCAGTCGCCGGGAAAACGGAAATACAAGCGGTCATTGCTTACTTGCAAAACTTAGGTACGACTATCAAAACGGTGAGGTAATTAAAAGTGGAAATCTTACCGCTAATTCATTCTATTTGGACAATCGTAGTCATGGTCGTCTTTTTAAGTATTGTGGTATGGGCTTATAGCAGCAAGCGTCAAGTCAAATTCGATGAAGCGGCCCGCTTACCTTTAGATGACGATGATTCGGTAGAAACCCTAGCTAAGGAGAAGCATCATGTTTGATAGTACCCTGTTTATCAATGACTTTTGGAACTGGTTTATTATTATACTTACCCTAGGAGGAATTGTTGGGGTATTTTGGCTGATTATTTGGATGTCTTCTAGTCGTCCGAAACCTGACCAAAAAATTGAAACAATGGGACATGTTTGGGACGAAAGCCTAGAAGAATATAACAACCCTTTGCCCTTGTGGTGGTTAATGATGTTCTATTTTACTTTGGTATTTGGCATTCTCTACTTAGTATTGTATCCAGGACTGGGTTCATTTGCCGGTATTCTAGAATGGAGTAGTGCTAAACAACATCAACAGGAAGTTGAAGCAGCCAAATCAAAATATGGGCCCATTTACGCTAAATATCAAAATGAGCCGATTGATAAATTAATTGCTAATCCAGATGCCGTCGAAACGGGACGCCACTTATTTATGACTTATTGTAACGTTTGCCATGGTTCTGATGCCGGGGGTGGTCCGGGTTTCCCTAACTTACGCGATAATGACTGGCTTTATGGTGGTGAACCGGAAACGATTAAAACCAGCATTACCAGTGGGCGCCAAGGTATGATGCCCACTGCTGAGCAAAATAATCTGCATGGAGAAAATGATATTAACAATGTCGCACAATATGTGCTGAGTCTCAGTAATCGCCAACATGATACCGCTGCCGCCGATGAGGGTCAAAAGATCTTCATGCAAATCTGTATAGCCTGTCATGGTCCAGAAGGTAAAGGTACCCCCGCGTTGGGTGCCCCCAACTTAACTGATGACACTTGGTTATATGGTGGTTCAGAAGACAAAATTAAAGAAACTATAGCCAAAGGAAGGCAAGGCCGTATGCCAGCACATGGTGAGTTATTGGGTGAAGCCAAAGTACATTTATTAGCAACTTATGTTTATAGTCTCTCGAAAGAGAAGAAGTAATTAGGTAGTCATCTTATAGTTATATCGTAACAAGGGGTTATAACCCCTTGTTATAAGTTATTATTTTTTCTTTAGCACGATTAAGACATTTGTTAAGCATAACCATCCGTTCGTTGTTCAAGATGCATTTGCCAACGTTGAAAAGCAGTAGATAATACGTCGGGTTTAACCGGTTTGGCAATATAATCATCCATCCCGGCGGCGAGACAGGTTTCCCGATCACCTTGCAAGGCATGAGCAGTCATAGCGATAATATAAGGACGTTGTTCTGGTCGCCACCGTTCATGAATGCGCCGAGTGGCTTCTAATCCATCTAATTCTGGCATTTGGACATCCATGAGTACGATATCATAAACATGTTGTTCTACGGCTTGGACTGCCTCCAAGCCATTATTGGCGATGTCAGCCGTATAACCCATGCGTTTAAGGATTAATTGGGCTACTTTTTGGTTAGTCAAATTATCTTCAACTAATAAAATGCGTAAATTTTGTAAGGTACGTTGAGTTTTAGGCGCAGTGGCTGGGCTTGCTAAGTTATCAAACGATGGTTCAACGAACACTTCCATTAGCACGGTAAAATGAAAAGTGGAACCGGGAGAGATATTATTTTCAACACAAAGTGTTCCACCCATTAGCTGACAGAGTTGCTTACCTAAAGCTAATCCTAAACCCGCCCCACCGTAACGACGGGTAGAGGAGGAGTCTAGTTGGCTGAAGGATTCAAATAGTTGGTCCATGCGTTCTTCTGGAATACCTACCCCAGTATCTTTGACTTTAAAGTGTAATTCAATCTGATACTCACTTAATAAACGACCGGTAACCGTTAAATTAATTTCACCAATTTCAGTAAATTTAACGGCGTTATCGAGTAAATGATCCAGGATTTGCCGTAACCTTTTGACATCACCGAGAAGTTTGTTAGGCAATTGTCCTTCAATTCGTGAGTTTATATCGAGATTTTTCGCTATGGCCTTCGGTATAACTTTGTTGACGGCTGCTTCAATCGTTTCACGTAATTCAAATTCTTCTATTTCTAAGGCCAGTTCACCGGCTTCGATTCTAGAGAAATCTAAGATGTCATCGATCAGTTTTAGAAAGGCATCACCACTGGTGCGGACGGTTTCAACGAGTTCTAGTTGTTCTGGGGTTAAGTGGGTATCTAATAAAAGGTGGGTCATACCAATAACGGCGTTCATGGGGGTGCGGACTTCGTGACTAATATTAGCTAGAAATTCGCTTTTAGCTTTACTTGCAGCTACGGCTGCCTCTTTAGCTTGTAGTAATTTTTTCTCTGCCAAGCTGATATGACGAAATACCACAAAAGTAATGATTAAACCTAATGCTATCGCTATACCTCCTAAAATACTCATTACCCAATAAGCATGTTGGTAAGCTTGAACCGCTTGTTGTTCAGCTAGACGCGATGCTTTTTTCTGTAAGGCGACTAATCCTCTCAGTGAAGTCATGACTTCTTTCTGCACCGGTAGAACTTTTTTAAGGATTAAGGCTCGAAATGGGGCTGGATCTTCTTCACGCAATAGTTCGGCAATTTGGATTTGCACTTCAGCCGTATTTTGACTAAAGGCCAAGGTACTTTTTAAGTAGGTTCGCTCAGCTTCAGTTAAGGCTAGATCGAAGAATTGGTGATGAGTTGTTAAGAATTTTTTCTCTAGCCATTTAAATTTATTAAATATTTCTATTCGTTCAGCATGGGTGGTGAGTAAAAAGAGGTGTTGTAATTTGATCACTTGTTCTTGAGTGAGTTGGTACATTTCGGTGGCTAGTTCGGTTTTAACATTATTTTCATTAACAATTTTTTCTAAATGGTTGTTGATAATTCGAATTCTGGATAATCCGGTTAAGGTTAAAGCCAGTAATAGTATCATCATTAAGCCAAAACCAATGGTAAGCGATAGTTTAGGATCAAGCTGATTCATGTTGTTTTGTTATACCCATTATCAGTGATATCTGAGTTTATACACTTGTTGTGGTTGTGATTTTCCCTTGAGTGTAACCGGTGGTAATTTTTCTAGTGGTAACTTTATATTAAGATGGTGAATCGCTTGAAAAACGGGTTGTGAGAAAATAATCTCGCCGGCTTTAGCTAAGTCAACTAAACGTGAAGCAACATTGACTGTATCACCAATGACAGTGTAGTTCATATAAGTTGGAGAGCCAACATTGCCAACAATAAGTTCACCCTGATTAATCCCAATGCCTAAACCGACTTGAACATCGTAAGTTTTTTGCCAAGCAGCGTATAAGTCAATAAACTCCTGTTGCATTTCAATAGCCGCATTTATTGCACGCGGCGCGGCGTCGTCTAGGTAAAAAGGCACTCCAAAACCAATTAAAAGACAATCACCAGCCATGTTGAAAATAGTGCCATCATAACGATAACCTACTTTGGTAAGCATAGTAAAAAATTCGTTAAGTAAAGTGACCACTGCGGTTGGTTGTAGTAACGCTGACATGGCAGTAAAGCCACGTAAGTCAGCAAATAGTATCACAGCTTCTTGACGATCGTGTTGATTAATCAAAGTCAGTTCTGCTTTTTCAGGATGTTCTAAAATTTCATCAACCCATTTAGGCGAAATATAGCGCTTAAACATGTTTTTAAGTTGTTCTTTTTTGGCTTGCTCTAGTTGGAGTCGCGCTTGTTGATAGCGCAGTAAGGAACGTACTCTAGCTATTAATTCTTCACGATTAATCGGTTTAGAAAGAAATTCATCGGCACCAGCTTGAATACCTTTAATCCGATCCGCTTGTTCTTCTAGTGCGGTAATTAATACGACCGGTGTTAGCATACTGGCTTCTCGTTCTTTGATTCGTTGACAAACTTCAAAGCCATTCATACCGGGCATCATGACATCTGAGAGAACGATATGAGGCGTTTGGGATATCACCAGTTGAAAAGCTTCTTCCCCACTATAAGCAATTAAAACTTGATAACCTTCTTCCCGCAAATAGGTGCTGATCAACAACGTATCATAAGGTTGATCATCAACTACTAAAATCTTAACTTGGTTAGCGGCTGGAAGAGATATGGTGATAGGTAAAGTTGAATAGTCCTCATGGTGAGTTTCCTCATGATCATCTTGTAGATAAGATGATGTCGTTATTCGGGTCGGTGATTGCATCTTATGCGGTAAAGGTATCGGCGAACTATTCATGGTAGTTGGCACAACTATCGGTTGGTCGCTATGAACTATAACTGGTTTTATTACCGTTTCCGGAACTGACGGTTGTATCAATTGATCTAAAGCTGAAATGACTTGGCTATATTCGATTTCCAATTGCGCTAACCAAGCGGTTGTCTCAACCAGTTGGGCTGATTTACCGCACTTCTCCAAAGCCAGTGCTAGCTGAGCGAGTTGATTAGCACCTAAATTACCACTACTCGATTTTAAAGGATGAGCAGCCTTAGCTAGGGCCGGCGCATCGTTTTGGCTAATCGCTTGGCGAATAGATTCCATTAATACTTGGCTATCTTCTCGATAGATTTCGATGAGTTCATTAATCAGTTCGGGTTCATCTTCACCAACTAACGTCGTTAAGGTATGGTTGATATCTTGTACCAGTAACGCAGTTTTATTATCACTATCGGATTTTAAGGGTAGCGACTCATTCGATTGAATACTGACCAGAGATTGTAATACTTGTTTAACTTGATCATATTCTACCTCGATTTGCTTAAGAATGGCGGTACTATTCAATAAATTATTTTGCTTACCTTGCTCCTCTAAGAGTTGACAAAGATGTGCCAGTTGATGCGCACCTAAATTACCACTACTTGACTTAAGCGTGTGTGCTGTTTGAGATAATTGGGTCGGATCGCCATTGACTACCGATTCACGCAATTGTTCTAAAAGTTTAATACTATCATTATAATAAATTTGGATTAATTCTATCAGAATGGCTTGATCGGTTTCACCAGTTAATGCCAACAACGTATTTTTAATATCTGTTTCTAAAGGAGAAATAGATTGAACTGCCATTGAATTCAGTGGTATATTTGTTGGAGTCGCTAAAGGATCCCGTTTCCAGTCGGTGATAATCAAATTCAACGCTTGACTAACTTGATCATATTCTACAAGAATCTGTTGTATCATTATATCAAGTTGAGTGAGTTTTTGGGTACGTCCTTGTTGCTCAAGTTGTCTACAAAGTTCTGCCAAAACCGCAGCACCTAAACTGGCACTGCTAGATTTAAGACTGTGAGCCGCTTTAACAATTTGATTCAAATTGGGTTCTACTAATGCCACTTGCAATTCTCTTATTAATACAGCACCACTATCCAGATAAGTCTGAACCAATTCATAAGTTAGTTCTGAGTCGGCTTCTTCACCCACTAATTCACGGAGCGCTAATTGAATTTGTTGTTGTAATTCTGTTAATGAAGTTGAGTCATAAGAAGTAGTTGATGACGGATAACGAATTATTAACGGTGGTGTGGTGGTCGTCGAGGTATTATTATAATAAGGACAACGGGTTAACGCTAACTCTAATTCCTGATGGCGTACTGGTTTGGGCACATAATCATCCATCCCCGCTTCGAGACACTTTTCTCGATAACCATGCATGGCATGGGCAGTCATGGCAATAATATAAGGACGACATTTCAGATCCAGTTGACGAATATAGCGAGTGGCTTCCAGACCATCCATTTCCGGCATACTCACATCCATTAAAATCACCTCATAAGATTGTCTTATTACGGCTTGTACCGCTTCGAGACCATTAGCCGCAATATCAGCCGAATAACCCATGCGATTTAAAATAAGCAAAGCCACTTTTTGATTAGTCAGATTATCTTCTACTAACAAAATCTGTAAGGGATGTTGATAACTCAGTTGTTGGGTAATATTTAGCGGTGGAGGTGGATTGAGAAAAAGTTTACTTTCCCGTTTGGCAAATAAATCTAATAAACAATTAAACAATTGATGCGATTTAACCGGTTTAGTCAAGCACGCAAAAAATAACCCTGGTTCCAAATCGATTTGCTGTCGACTTAAAGAACTTAACATAATAAGCGGTAAGCGCTCCACCGGATACCATTGCCGAATTGCTTTGGCTAACTGCGCACCATCCATAATTGGCATTTGCATATCCAAAATAGCTAAATTAAATCGGTGAGTGACCGGTTGCTGATGGTGAAGGAGTTGTAGCGCTGCTGAGGCTGATTGTGCTTCAGTGGGTTGCATACCCCACGCTTGCAACTGTAAGTTTAAAATCCGCCGATTAGTGGCGTTATCATCCACAATCAAAACGCGTTTACCACTTAAATGACTATCAGCACGTCCATATTGCAATTCTTCATCAGCAATATTATCCATAACCACAGTGAAGTGAAAAGTAGAACCACTACCCACCTCGCTTTCAACCCATAATCGTCCACCCATTAACTCACATAAATGTTTACTAATAGCCAGTCCTAAACCAGTACCACCATACTGCCGCGTTGTTGAAGTGTCCACTTGGCTAAACGGTAAAAATAACCGCTCAAACCGATCCTGAGGAATACCGATCCCGGTATCTTTCACCGCAAAATAGACTTCTATTCGTTGATCTTCTAAGCGTTGTCCAGAAACCAGCACAACCACTTCACCAGTTTGAGTAAATTTCACTGCATTACTGAGCAAATTAACTAAAATTTGTCGTAATCGACTCATATCACCAGATAAGCGGATAGGTGCTTGCTTATCTAGGAAGTAAGCGAGTTCTAAATCTTTCTCGGCAGCGATAGTAGCCACTAAATCTAGCGAACCTTCTATACATTCACACAGTTCAAAAGGTTGTACTTCTAATTCCAGTCGGCCAGCATCAATTTTAGAAAAATCTAAAATATCATTAATTAAAGCTAATAATGCATCACCACTAGTACGGATTGTTTCAACAAAATCACGTTGCTCTGGCTTCAGTTCACTTTCAAGCAGTAAACCGGTCATACCAATAATGGCATTCATGGGTGTGCGAATTTCATGACTCATATTAGCTAAAAAATCACTTTTAGTTTGATTAGCAATATCCGCTGTAATCATCGCTTCGTGTAATTCTTTTACCATTTTTTCCCAATCAGAATTATTTTTAGCCAGTTCGGTTGCTCGTAATTGCACTTGTTTTTCCAATTTTTTCCGATAATGAGTCAGTTCTTCATGACAATTTTGAATATAATTGGCTATTTTTGTTAAGGCGGTTATTAACCAACTGAATTCATCTGGAATGGGTTTATTCGCTATATCCAAGATATTATTCTTTTTTAGAATAGCTTCATCAATAAGTGTTAAGCAATGAAATAAGGGTTGAGAAATAAATCTTTGAAAGAGATAAGCAAATAACCCGGCAACCGCTAAATAAACGGATAAAATCAGGATTACTTTCTGGCCGTAGTCTTTGAATCGGGGTGTCATAATAGTTAAATCAGATTGAATATAGATAGTACCTATTTTCTGATCACGAACAATAATTTCTTCAAACCATTCCATAGATTGATCAGACAGTTGATAATGGAACGGAATTGAAGGGAGAGTTAATGGAGAGAATGGAGAGAAATGATGGATATCAGTGCGTTGATACTGAGCCACTATTTTTCCTAAGGTGTTGTAAAGCCGTGCCACCATGATATTCGGTTGACTACTCAGTGTGGCTAGAAGCTGTTGAGCGGTATTTAAGTCAAAATTTAAGAGTACATTTTGACTCTGAATCGCCATAAGTTTAACTAATCTTGACTGACTATCCACGATGGTTTTTTGCTGCAGCTGTGTTCCATAAGTCACAAAAAAGGCTGAAGTAATAAGCCCTGCTAATAGATGACTTATCATCACCATAGAAATTATCTTATATTTTATTGATAAGGGTGTAAAAAATGAGATAATAAAATTATTCATAAGGCTTTTAAATCAGGGTAATTTTTAACTTCATGGTATTTTTGCTGTCAGTCTAATTTTATATCCGTTATCCATGTTTAATAATCCAGCTTATTTTTAGCCTAAAAGTATAGGTAAAATAATTTAAAAATGAATAACTTCCTAACTAGTTTAGTATAAATCACTATAACAACTGATGACTGATAACTGAAAAAACGGATAACGGATAACAGATATAGAGATGATGTTACGGTAGGTAGGAATATTGTCAATCCCAAATGCGACTATTGAAGTAGGAATAACAACAGATTACTTTTAATAAATCATTTCAGTTACTCGGCAACAATAGCTAGCTGCATGGATGTGGTTAAATAAAATTTAAAGTCGTTTCCATTTTACGCGATCAAAATAACTTATTATATAAATTAATAGTTAAATCATAAGCTTTTCGACCTTGATAGCGACGATACGCCAATTGTGCTGATTTTAAAATCATTAATTCATGCTGATTTAAATGGGCTTGTTGGGTTTGGATTTTTTCAATCATTAAATGGGCTTGTTCCAATTGAGCTTGATTGAGTGATAACTCAGCTTGGTGATAAGCTTCATCAGCCAGGGTAATCGTCTTGTCAACGTCCTGTTGTTGAGCCGATGCTGTGGCTTGTTTTAGAAGATCATTCACGGTTTGGGTAGCGTAACCGATTTTAGTTAGATTTTCTCCCATGGTTTTAGCACGCGTTAAAGCTACTGTCATTTTGTAGGCATTAACAGCTTGTTCGGTTGCCAACTTGGCATTTAGCCGGGCTTGATTGAATTGACCGGCTTCTAAATAATGCTCAGCGGTGGTTAAACTTTGCTCTGCCACAGTCAAATTAGCTGGAACATAAGAAATTGCCTTAACTTCACGGGCAGCCTTAATCGCCTGTCGAGCATCACTCATCTCTTGAGTTGGTACATAAGCACATCCTACCATGATTGTTATAACAATAAGTGTCACTAAACTCAGTCGTTGAAGCATACGCTGCATGCGTTAACTCCATATTCTTTCATGAAAAGCGTCGTTAAAAGATCAATAACTATTGAAAAAATATCACTGCAATTATTCACATGTCAAGTAAATAACCGTTAAAATAGATTATTTTTTAGTTAGAGTAATCACTCATCACCCACCGAATGCTCTTCATTTAAAAGAGGATAGGTTTCACTGAATAGCTGTGGAGAATAAAGTATGCTAAACATTTTGGTTCTTTACTATAGTCGATATGGTCACGTTGCTCAAATGGCCAAAAAAATTGCTCGAGGAATTGAAGAAGTACCCGGGTGCCAAGCTAAAATACGCACGGTTCCTTCAATCTCTACTGTTTGTGAGGCGATTGCAGCAGATATTCCTCAAGCTGGACCACCTTATGTCAATTTAGAAGATTTACAAAATTGCGCTGGCTTAGCTTTAGGTAGTCCAACTCGGTTTGGTAATATGGCAGCGCCTTTAAAATATTTTTGGGAGCAAACGAGTAATTTATGGCTGAGCGGAAAATTGGTGGGTAAGCCAGCCGCTGTTTTTACTTCAACCAGTAGTTTACATGGTGGTCAGGAAAGTACCTTACTTTCGATGATGTTACCTTTATTCCATCACGGTATGGTTCTATTGGGGTTGCCCTACACAGAGACTAATTTACTGACGACTCGAAGTGGAGGGTGTCCTTATGGAGCTACTCATGTTGCTGGCATAGATAATA
Source organism: Thioploca sp. (assembly GCA_012032555.1). Lineage (GTDB taxonomy): Bacteria > Pseudomonadota > Gammaproteobacteria > Beggiatoales > Beggiatoaceae > Thioploca. The sequence goes on along the minus strand of JAAUSR010000002.1, from coordinate 12,006 downwards.
AAAATCCGCTCTCAGAAGAAGAACAACAATTATGTTATGCCTTAGGTAGACGTCTTGCCCAAATAACTTATCAATTACATACCGAATAATCAATTGAATAGGTTGAATTAACTTTACTTCTTACTTTATTCACACAGTACTCACAGCGGAAAAAAACATTAGTATTGCTCTGTTGTATTTTAATAACAATCTCGTCATACTAAAATCCGTTTAAGAAGGAAAATCTTCCGCAGTAAGAGAACTAACTTAATCCTAGTTAAGTATTTTTTAAGTCATATCATCAGGTTTAGTTAAGTCAATGATGACCGAATATCTACTTATTTTTATTAGTACTGTTCTAGTTAATAATTTTGTACTGGTTAAATTTTTAGGACTTTGTCCCACGATCAGTGTTGCTACCAAATTAGAACCGGCTATCGGCATGGGATTAGCCACGACTTTTGTATTGACTTTATCATCCATATGCAGTTATTTAGTTTATAATTACTTATTAATCCCGTTTGGATTAGAATTTTTGCGTACAATTACTTTCATTTTTGTCATTGCGGTAGTCGTACAATTTACTGAGATAGTGATACATAAAGCTAGTCCTTTGTTATATCAGGCTTTAGGTATCTTTTTACCTTTAATTACTACTAATTGTATTGTATTAGGTGTTGCTTTATTAAATGTACAAGAACAACATAATTTTATCGCTGCTACTATTTATGGGTTCGGTTCAGCAATTGGTTTTGCTCTCGTTTTAGTGTTATTTGCTGCAATTCGCGAGCGGATCGCGGTAGCGGATGTTCCCTTGGCATTTAAAGGTGTACCGGTTACGCTGTTTACCGCTGGAATTATGTCAATCGGATTTATGGGTTTTGCTGGATTAGTCAAGTAATGGTAGGAATAGCGGTTATCGTCATTGGTGGATTGGCTCTCTTATTTGGTTTATTACTCGGCTATGCTGCGGGTCGTTTTAAAATTGAAGGTGATCCCCTGGTTGAGCAAATCGAAATGCTACTACCACAAAGTCAATGTGGTAAATGTGGTTATCCGGGTTGTCGTCCCTATGCACAAGCCATCATTAATCAAGAAGCTAACATTAACTTATGTCTACCGGGAGGAGAAATTACCCGGCTCTCTTTGGCCGATTTGTTAAATCAAAATCCAAACGCTTTGAGTGCGAAAAAACAACTAGAAGAAATTAAAATGTTAGCAGTTATTGAAGAATCTCAATGTATTGGTTGTACTCTTTGTATACAAGCTTGTCCAGTAGATGCCATCTTAGGCGCATCGCGACAAATGCACACTATTCTTACTCAAGAATGTACGGGTTGTGAACTGTGTGTGGCACCTTGCCCGGTGAATTGTATTCAGATGATCCCAATGCAACCGACGCTTACTACCTGGAAATGGCCTTATCCAGCGGATTCATTATCAGTTAAACCACCACAAGGCTTTAAAGAAGAGGTAGAATTGTCGTTGCTATGACCCGTTTCTGGCAATTTCATGGTGGTATTAAACTGAATGGGAATAAAAATTTATCAAGTGAACAACCCATTGCGAAGGCTAATTTACCTCAATTTCTGATATTACCTTTATTACAACATATCGGCGTTCCGGCAGAACCGGTGGTTAAAGTAGGAGACAAAGTACTTAAAGGTCAAATTATCGCTCATTGCCAAGCTAACGATTGTCACCTGAAAATGAGTGTTCCTCTGCATGCCTCTAGTTCAGGTACAGTTGTAGCAATTGAACCTCATAGCGTACCGCATCCCTCCGGTTTAAAAGCAAATTGTATTGTTATTGAAACGGATGGACGAGATGAATGGGTGGAATGTAACTCCATTACAGATTATACGACCATTTCACCGATGACGTTACGTCAACATATTGCTATGGCAGGTATTGTTGGGCTTGGTGGTGCCGGATTTCCTGCACATATGAAATTAAAATCAGCTGGTATAGATACTCTCATTATCAATGGCGCGGAGTGTGAACCTTATATCACTTGCGATGATCGCCTGATGCGTGAATATCCTGATGATATTGTTACGGGTGCTCAAATATTTAGGCATATTCTCGGTGGCACTCAGCATTGTATAATAGCCGTAGAGGATAATAAACCAGCCGCTTATTCCGCTTTATTACAATCGGCACAAGGACGAGTCAGTGTAGTAAAAGTTCCTACCTTATATCCAACTGGTGGAGAAAAACAACTTATCCATGTGTTAACTGGTCAAGAAATTGGTAAGGCACAATTACCGGCTGATTTTGGCATTGTTGTACATAATATAGAAACAACTCGAGCAGTATATCGAGCCGTTAAAGCGGGTAGACCTTTGATATCAAGAGTAGTTACCGTCACGGGTAATGGGATAGAACAACCACAAAACCTCGAAGTACTTTTGGGAACACCTATCCAGGTTATTATTGACCAATGTGGACGTAAACCCGATATAGAACAATTAATTATGGGTGGTCCCATGATGGGATTTACTTTACCTCATGACCAATTGCCCATAATCAAAACCACGAACTGTTTAATTATTTCTAGCACACCAACGCTGGCAACCCAACAAACTGCTATGCCTTGCATTCGGTGTGGAGCTTGTGCTCAAGTTTGTCCAGTCAATTTATTGCCACAGCAATTATATTGGTATACTAAAGCCAAGGATTTTAAAATGGCTAAAAATTATCACCTATTTGATTGTATTGAGTGTGGTTGTTGTGCTTATGTTTGTCCCAGTTATCTCCCTTTAGTGGATTATTATCGTTATGCTAAAGCGGAAATTAGAGCTAATGAACAGGAACGTCAAAAAGCTAATCTGGCTCGCAATCGACATGAATTTCGTACTTTTCGTTTAGCTCGAGAAAAAGCTGAAAAATTAGCTCGACATCAATCGGCAGCGGCAGCCAGTCAACCCGATAAAAAAATTATCATTGAAGCCGCGTTAGAACGAGTTAAAGCCAAGAAAACACACCCTGATTCAGAAGAGAAACCCATTCTGGAGGAATCGCTCCTTTAACAGAGAAAAATTCAAACTGATTGCTGGCTAAAATTTTATACTACCGTAAAATAAGGCTATTAACTAAAAGGTAACCGGATTTTCTTTAACTATGCCATTTAAGCTGTCAACCGCCCCTTACTTGCATCAAGCTAATAGCGTAGCAATCATGATGCGCCAAGTGCTCTATGCGCTGATACCCGGTATTGCCCTGTATGTTTGGTTTTTCGGTTGGGGAATTGTTATTCATATTTTACTAACCAGTATAACGGCTTTGAGTTGTGAAGCGATACTTTTATGGTTACGCAATCGTCCCTTACGTCTCTTTCTAACCGATAATAGTGCCTTAGTAACGGCATGGTTATTGGGGTCGGCATTACCTCCCTTTGCTCCATGGTGGATTTCAGTACTTGGAACCGCATTTGCGCTAATTTTTGCTAAACATTTATACGGTGGTTTAGGATACAATCCCTTTAATCCGGCGATAGTCGGCTATGCGATGTTATTAATTTCGTTTCCCGGTGAAATGACGAAATGGCCTTATCTGGCTTCGCTGAGTGGCCATTATCCCGGTATAGTAGAAAGTATGAGCATTATTTTTACGGGCCAACCGCTTGGTGAGATCACTTTAGATGCGCTCAGTGGTGCAACACCTTTAAATACGATGAAAACACAACTCAATAATTTTCATACAGTCACTGAAATTAAGCAAAATCCTATTTTTAGTTATTATGGCGCCAAAGGTTGGGAATGGATAGGAAGTACATTTTTTTTAGGTGGTGTCTGGTTAATTTATAAGCGAGTCATTACTTGGCATATTCCCATGGCAATAATTGGTAGTTTATTGCTGATTTCTAGCTTATTTTTTATCCTCGACTCCGATCGTTATCCTTCTCCACTCTTTCATCTTTTTGGAGGAGGTTCAGCTATGATTGGTGCATTTTTTATTGCCACTGATCCGGTCAGTGCCGCTACTTCTAATACGGGCAAATTAATTTATGGTACCGGGATTGGTATTTTAATTTATATTATTCGCACCTGGGGCGGTTATCCTGATGGCGTAGCCTTCTCGGTCTTATTAATGAATATAGCTGTACCGCTGATTGATTATTATACCCAACCGCGTGTATTTGGATATTGAAAGTAAAACGGTGTTAGAAGTTCGTATAATTCGCATAGCAACTATTTTAACTTTATTTGCCATATTGGGAAGTGGTTTAGTTACTTTTACTTACCAAATTACTGCTCAGCACATTGCTGCAAATGAACGTGCTACTTTATTGCGCACCTTAAATGCTTTGATTAGTCAAGATCAATATGATAATGATTTATTTAATGATTTTATTTGGGTACAAAACGAAGAGTTATTAGGAACCGAGCAACCAGTAATTCTCTATCGTGCCCGCAAAGCCGAGCAACCGGTCGCTGTTCTTTTCATACCGGTTGCTCCTAGCGGTTATAGTGGCGCTATTCGTTTACTAGTGGGTATCAATTATAATGGTACCCTTCTCGGCGTTCGAGTTATTTCACATCAAGAAACCCCAGGGTTGGGTGATTATATTGAAACACGCCGTTCCAACTGGATTTTAGATTTTAAGGGACGTTCATTGACTAACCCCAACGAATCAGGTTGGAAAGTCAAACGCGATGGTGGCGTGTTTGATCAGTTGACCGGTGCTACCATTACACCACGTGCTGTTGTTAAAGCAGTTCATCAGGCTTTATTGTTTTATCAACAACAACGCCCGGCTTTATTCAATAAAGATAACGTTGCTCCTTGAACATGAACAACTATCATGACCTAATTTGCTTAGCTACCTTTTCCTTCTTATTTCAGCGGGGGCACGTGGTGCGTAATTTTGAATCATTTGAATTTGTATCATTCCGTCTTCACTGACGATTAACTCAAATACTTCCCATTTATACATGATACTATTCCAATATTTACTATCGGTTTCTGGTGGTAAGAGCGGTTCAAATACTTGTTCTAAACCATCTATCCATAAATGTACTTGTACCTTTGCTTCAACAAAATTGCCGTTTCCTTGGAAATGATGAACGGAATACCGATAAATACCGGGTCTAAATTTTTCCTGATCCAGTGGTGGCAAAATCTCTATAATTTCCGGTTGGCTATTGCTAAAGTCATCCGTATAAAGACGAGCTACCTCTTCATAATTCGGATTACTAAAATAAACATGAAACCGATCGGGCTCATTGTAAAAAGAACCCGCTAATCCAGGTGCTGGTCCGGTTAAATGTGCATCAAAATCAAGTCGCCGATTGCCATCCCAAGAAAGGACTATCATGATTTGGTGATTTGGCGAAATTGAATTAATTGATGGAGGAGAAATAGGGTATTTATCTCTTTGTTCTAAGCGTAATAATTCCAAATTAAGTTCCAAAGCCATATTATAGTAAGTCGTTGTTATTTCAGGTTGCTCAGTATACTCACGCACATTATTTAATTGCACCCAATGTTGTCGTTTGCCATTATTATCATTCATGCCACCAAATACTTGAGTATCAGTAAAATCTAATGGACTGAGATAACAAGGTGGTTCTGTGCCAGTTAGCAACGGTTCTAAATAGAGGGTGTTAGGATCAAGCGGATCACTTTGACAAGCTCTAAATACAAAGCTATAGGGAATAGCTACCCATTCAGAAATACCGGTTAAAGGATTTATAATTGAAGTATCGATAAAAATGTCATTTATCTGAACATTATTTACATCAATACCTTGTCCCTGAGCATCATACAAATTAATTACCAGATCTTGTGCTAACACCATTTTACAAAAGAGAATGCTTATTACCCAGCATCCTCCATAAAAATAACGTTTATAGTTCATAGGAATTCTCCTGACTTAAAAAGTTAACTTCTTTTAGTATATATAGGCAAATTAGCCCAAAATAGCAATGAGTTAAAGTCTAATTTATTAAAAATAAATATCTTTTAGCTAACATTCATTTTTTAAATGATCTCTAACCATAATATTTCAGACATTTTTTAAAAAATTATTTTTTTCAGTCAGTTATCTTATAAAGGTGGCGACATAAAATCAAGTACTTAGAAAAAAATGTCTGAGCGGTTGTAACCGATGCTAATAGTTAAATTATAATTATTCAGCTGTCTTATTTTTAAAAATACTACTTTTGGCATTATACTATTATTTTAGTGCTACTGAACTTTTAATTAAATAAAAACACTTTTACTTTTTAGGGTAATACTCGTGCTAGCCAGCATTGTAATTATTCCCGGCTTATTAGCGGCGTATATCGCCTGGACACAATCACCTCACCAAGCTTTTTTAAAAGTATATATACCGGTTTTATTGTTATTACCTTCTTATTATGACTGGCCTATTTCAGGTATACCGGATCCATCGTTTCAATTTATGGCCATTATTCCTATTTTTATGGTATGGTTAATACGCGGCTTACCAGGATGGCGATTTTCGTTACTGGATATCCTGGTATTGACTTATGCTGTTTCAGTCGGCTATTCCGAGTACCTCAATGCCGGCTATAAAGATGCCCAGAATTTTTTAGCCAATGGGGTGTTGGTTTCAATTCTGTTACCTTATATTTTAGCTAAAAGTTTAATAGAACCGGCTGGCTTGCGAGAGGAAGCGGCTAAACAAATTGTTATTGTACTTTTAATGGTAGCAACACTTTCTTTATATCAATCACTGACTTTATCACCTTATACGCTATGGCAAAAAATATTGGGACGTTTTTTTTCTGGACAAGCTTGGAATTTAACGACTCAATATCGTTGGGGATTACCACGTGCGATGGGACCCTACGATCATGCGATTTTAGCCGGTATTATTATGGTGGTGGGTTATCGAATACAACGGTGGCTAGAATGGAATCGGGTTTGGCCGCCACGTCTTCGTTATCTATCTTGGTTTCCCTTACCACCAGCTCGACTTTTTAGTATCGGTTTGTTTATCGGTGCGCTAATGACATTAGTCCGTGGGCCATTAAGTGGAGCCATTGTCGCAGCAGTTATTCCCTTGATTGGACGTTCAAATAAACGTTGGCTCATTTTTTTTGTTATTTTGACTGGTGCTATTATCGTTGGTATTCCAACCGCTAAATGGTTTATTGATTATGCCTCTATCGATCCTGAACAAGCGGAAGATGTTAACCAAGGCACTGCTGCTTATCGTTGGCAATTAATGATTAATTATATAGATATTGTGAAAGAGCAGATAGTATGGGGATGGGGACGTTTTGGTTGGCCAAAGTCAAAAGTACAAGGTTCAATTGACAACCATTTTTTACTGTTGTCATTGCGACATGGTATGATGGGATTTGTGCCGTTTGTGACTATTTTTTTATAATGATGATTCGCTTATTTTTTTATTCCATGTTACAGCCTTTAACTCGGCCTCCAACTAATCCGTTTGGTTTTACTTTATTGAGTTTATTTGTTGTTATATTTTGGTCAATTGCTACGGTTTGGTTAGGAGGACAAACGGCTGATTTGTTATTTCTTATTGTCGGTTGGAGTGAAGGTTATTTAATTTGGGATAGCAAACATTTGTTAACGAATAAGTTAATACCAGTAAAATCTGAAAAACCATTTAAATTTAATAGATATTTATAATACTTTCATCATGCCCGATCTACCAACGTTATATACCACTATCCAAAGAAACTGCCATATTTCTGATGGAAATTTTGCGCAGGATTATGGTTTATGCACTTATTTACTTAAAATGCGACAATTATATCGGTGGGAAAAAAAGTTGCCGTTAACCGCCAAATTGTCCCAACTAGATATTGGCAATTGGTTAGAGAGGCGTGAACAATTATGGGAACAATTAGCAGATAAACCCTTTGCTTGTATTCCAGTTGATAATAAGTGTTACGATCCGTTTGATACAATTGCTATTAATCAAGTTTTATTACAACATCGCTTAGTTTATAGCGGTGGTTATGGTCATTTTGGGAAACCACTCTTTTTTATTGGTCAGTTACATCAACATGAATGGCGAGAAGGGCTAGAGATTTTCATCGTTGCAGAGGAATACGCCCGGGATCTAACCGCACCACCAGCGATGAGTCAAAATAAAATGATATTTATTCGCCAAGAAGCGTTGCGGCAAACTTTATGGGAAAATATCGAAGCCTGGAATTGGAAAAAAGCTGAAAACTACTTTGTCCAACTGTTAGAAATTTACCAAGCGCATCAGAATTTAGAATCGGCACTAGATAAAATGACTCAAGATGAAATAGACAGTTTAATTTATCATGAAATTGGTGAAGTAAAAGCGGGTCAAATACTGGGAGAAGATTGGGAAAAAATGTTGATAACGCTTGCCGGAACGAAAGCAGAATGGTTTGCACGAGCAGTACGTGATCATTTAGCTGATTGTTTAGTAACCCTACCTCAAATCTTAGAAAAGGCACAAACTTCTACCTTACTACTTTATCTGGCTAATTTGAAAGGAATGCGAAAAGCTTTATTTCCCAGTTTGCTTGCAGCTTATCAACAAGAGTTACCTGGAAAAAATAATTTTATTTTATTGCAGCAGATCGTTAAACGGGGGCAAAATCATTGGTTAACGGTAGCTCAGTCTTTACTGGATTGGTATCAAACTCATCCTCAAGAAAATACTCCGCTCATAAGTGAGCAGATAGAACAAATTAGTCTTTAGTCATTACAAAAAACCAATAGATGGTTTTTAACCACACCCTAACTTCCTCCTTGGTCAGGTTGGGGAATTTGTCTTTAACTTAATGGCAGCGACCTCTATTTAAAATAAATGGGTAGTAAACTCGGGTCCGCTATTCAGGGAGGATCACGATGATTAGTATTTACCAATTAAAACCTTATTTCCAGTTAGTGCTCCGTCCCCTCACTCGTTCACTAGCTGCCAAGGGTATTACCGCTAACCAAGTGACGGTAAGTGCTATACTCCTCTCGTTACTGAGCGGTATAACGATTGTGTGGTGGTCATCGCAAGGTTGGCCGTTGCTACTATTACCGGTGGTGTTGCTAGTGCGGATGGCACTTAATGCGATTGATGGTTTGTTAGCCCGTGAGTACCATATGCAATCGCCGCTTGGTGCGATCCTCAATGAACTGGGGGATGTGATATCGGATGCTGCGCTCTATTTACCTTTTGCTTGGCTACCAGCGGTTTATGCACCCTTACCGGTTTTGATCGTATTATTAGCTGTGATTGGTGAAATGATGGGTGTGGTGGGGATCCAAATTGGCGCTAGCCGCCGCTACGATGGTCCGTTGGGTAAAAGCGACCGTGCTCTGGCGTTTGGATTATTAGGATTATTGTTGGGAAGTGGCGTATTGCCAGGGAGTTGGTGCAATGTGGTGCTAAGTATACTCGTACCGTTAGCCGCTTGGACCATTGTTAATCGGGTGCGCAGTGCGCTACTGGAGATTAAATCATGATGGGTTTGGAGTTGGATCCGGCAGTACGTTGGACGTTGGCTGGCATTTTCGGGTTACTCATCCTCGCTTCAATAGTGGTATCACTGTTAAACCGTTCTGCTGAACGAGATCTAAGTGAATTGCGCCAGCGAATTAATACCTGGTGGATCATGGTTAGCGTTTTTGGTTTAGCCATGGTATTAAGTCGTACCTTTTCTTTGCTTTTTTTTGGGTTCGTCAGTTTTCTAGCTATCAAAGAATATTTTTCTTTAATTCCTACACGCCGTGCGGATCGCCGTGTGTTATTCTGGGCTTATCTGGCTATTCCATTGCAATATTACTGGGTTTATGCGGAATGGTACGGTATGTTTATTATCTTTATTCCGGTTTACTGTTTTTTACTGTTGCCGGTGCGCATGTTATTAGTCGGCGAAACGGATGGTTTTTTACGAGCAATTGGCACCTTGCATTGGGGATTAATGACCACCGTTTTCAGCTTGAGCCATGCCGCTTTCTTACTCGTGCTACGCCACGAAACCCCAAATGGAATACTGGCGGGACCAGGATTAATGTTGTATTTGGTTATATTAACGCAATTAAATGATGTTGCTCAATATTTATGGGGTAAATCAATAGGATGTGATAAAATTATTCCCAAAGTGAGTCCAAACAAAACCTGGGGTGGTTTTCTGGGTGGCATACTGACTATTCTGATCTTAGCGATTTTATTAGGCACAATATTAACTCCAATGAATACTTGGCAATCAGCACTGGCTGGCTTAATTATTAGCATGGGTGGTTTTTTTGGTGATATCAATATTTCTGCAATTAAGCGCGATCTCGGTATCAAAGATACCGGTACTTTGTTACCGGGACATGGTGGTATCCTGGACCGAGTCGATAGTTTGACCTACACAGCACCACTGTTTTTTCACTATATTTACTACTTATTTCCTTGGCATACGTTTGGTTCTCACGGCATTTTATAGTAATAACTTCCGTGTTACGCTACCTATTTTTTGCTATTCTCGTGCGTCCCCTCTTGCTTTTGCTCGTCGGCATTAATGTCCGCAGACTAAAATCTCTACCTCAACAGGGACCTGCTGTGATCGTGGCTAACCACAACAGCCATCTTGATGCTCTAGCGCTAATCAGCTTGTTTCCATTACGATTATTGCCGCAGTTACATCCACTGGCGGCCAGCGATTATTTCTACGCAATCGTTGGCAGACTTGGATTGCTCTACATATTATCGGCATTATCCCCATCGAACGTCAAGCACGAGGAATGCACCAGGACCGCTTAGCTGGAGTAGGCACTGCCTTAGAAGTAGGTAATATCGTGATTATTTTTCCCGAAGGGAGTCGGGGTAACCCAGAACAATTGAGCCAATTCAAAAGTGGTGTAGCCCACCTAGCTCGTCGCTATCCCACTGTGCCAGTTTATCCCGTGTTTATTCACGGACTAGGTAAAACCCTGCCCAAAGGTGAGGCATTACTAGTACCGTTTTTTTGTGACATTTTTGTCGGTGAGCCGCTGTATTGGAATGGTGATAAATTTAGATTTATGGCGGAATTAAGTCAACGAATGAACAATTTAGCAGCGGAAGGACAGTTTCCAGCTTGGCAGTAATTATGAAAGTTAGGAATTTGCTACTCAAAATATGAGTGGTTTGCAGTGGCAAGTTTTCAAGTATCAAGGAATCGTTCTTCACCCCTTTGAGATGATCTACATACAACCCGCTAAAAATGATAGACCTGAACGTGTTTATTACTTTTGCGTCGCTTTCAGCTTACCTTGTTTCACCAGAAAAAAAGGAGAGCAGGAAATTGTAGAACCCGCTTTGTTGTACAGCGATTCTCGCGAAACGCGAGTATTTGATTTTATTTATTTTAAACGGTATGAACTCTCTAAACAATTGAGAAATATCATTATCATCAAAGTAACCGACCGAAAAAGAAACCAACTGATTTCTTTATAATTACTTACAATACGTTAAATAAAAAGCGAGTAAAAGTTCCCAAATAAAAAAACTCCCAAAAGGGAGTTTTCTTAATCCTTATAAATTAACTGGACCGCTTAGTTATTCCCACACTTGGGTAGGAACCGGAAACTCCCGGCGGAAGAGCGCGTAGTTTTCACTACCCCGTTCATACGCTCTTAAGAGTATAGTAGGATTAATACTATAATCGAGTAATAGTTCGGATGAATATATGATTTTACTAATCAGTTATAACTAATAATTAATTATATAAAATCAACTGATTATAAAAAGCTATTCAAACTACTAATAAGCAGTATAAAGTATAATATGTATTTGTCGAATATAATATCGGGCAAAAAGTTTTGGCTCGTTACCAAGTTCTACTGGGTAATGCTAGTGTGCCAAGCTCTGCTCCGTCTACCTACTTCGCCAAGCAAAGCTTCCTAAGCAAACACTACCAAGCGAAGCTTGGTAGCGAGTAAATAGTTCATTAACTAAAAATTTCCCTAAGAATTGACTTTTGCAACCCTGGTGGGGAAGTCATGTCTAGAAAAGATCTCCGGTATCTCTTCTAAACACTTTTGAATGGGTAGATGAATATCCATCACTTCATCGTCAACCGG
>JAAUSR010000016.1 GCA_012032555.1 Thioploca sp. | reverse complement strand
CACTCAATTCGGTAACATTTTTTTAACCACCCCCTCGCCCCCTCCTTCTCAAGGAGGGGGAATGATCTCTTAACTTAATGGCAGTGACGCCGGAACGAGAAAACGAGAAAATAGAATTTTATATCAAGCTATTATAGAGAGAAGTTGCGAGGAATGCCCTTGAATTCTGTGATATGATAACCTAAAATCATCAACCTCACAGAGGTGACTTATCATGGCTAGTTTAGTTGAACTTGCTTTTCCAGAAATCGAATACCCAGAAGCGGACGGACGACCCATCGGCGAGACAGATTTTCATATTACGGCAACTTTGTTATTGCTGCAAATGCTACGGGATTATTTTGAGAGTAACCCCCAGGTTTATGTTGCCAGTGATTTGATGTTTTATTATGAACCCGGCAATCCACGCGCAGTTAAAGCGCCAGATATCTTGGTAGTTAAAGGAGTAGGGAAACATAAGCGCCGAGTTTATAAACTGTGGGAAGAAGCTGCTGTCCCTTGTACTATTTTTGAAATCACTTCCAAGCAAACTGCTCAAGCGGATTTAACTACCAAGTATCAGTTATATGAGCGATTGGGTGTTAAAGAGTATTTTTTATTTGATCCGTTGGATGAGTATTTACAACCGCGTTTGCAAGGCTTTACTTTAGTTCAAGGACGTTATCAAGCTTTGCCTTTATCTGCTGAAGGGGAGTTAGTTAGTTGGGAATTAGGCTTGATTTTACGACCTCAAGGGGATTTATTAAGGTTGGTGGATTCTTATACTGGGCAGATGTTAGCAACTTCTAAAGAATATGCTCGACGAGTCGAATTAGCAGAGCAACAAGCTTTATTAGAGAAAGAACGAACTCATATTGAAACTCAACGAGCCGACTTAGCTGAAGCTAAAATTATTGAATTGCAACAGGAATTGGAAAAACTACACCGGAAAAAGAATTGAGTTGATAAGAGATATCAATATGCATTCCCACGCCGGAGCGTCACTGCCATTAAGTTAAGCAGTTTACTTTCCCCTCCATACCAAGGAGGGGGTCGGGGTGGTTTTAAAATCACTCAATTCGGTAACATTTTTTAACCACCCCTCGCCCCTCCCTCTCAAGGAGGGGGAATGATCTCTTAACTTAATGGCAGTGTAGCGTTGCCCACCCTACCAACTAAAATTAAACAAAAGAGTTCGCTGGTTTTTCCAAAAAAATTTGTTAGAGATTGATCGCTACGATCTTTATGGTAAAGTAGCTTATCTTAAACATCATTAATCTGAGTACCTCCCTGAATTTTATCGGTGTGTAGTCATGACCGGTAGTCTTCTGGTTAACTCGACGTTAACTGAATCGGTTGAGCTTACCCTCGTTGAATTGGCTGGATTGTCTATAATAGCCACTATAAAATTAAGGGCAGTGCTTTCCAGTTACCTAGGACTAGAATTATAACCGCTAGAATACTAGCACCAAAAGTTAGGTGTAGTGATCGGTAACTATAGTAAGGAATTAGAACGATTTAAAAACCACCCTTATATTTATTTTGCCCGCGCGGATTGGGCCAAGGAAATTTTAGAAGGAATTAAACATTTTATTTTTTTAGAAGATTAAGATAACCATAAAAGAGGAAAAATAATGATGGAATGGGAACTTCAGGAACATTATCAAAAAGCTTTATATCTGTTATTTCGTCCCCTACTAGCTGAGAATAGAATGCTGTTTCTGCACTCTGATATTGGGGATAGATTTGAACAACTTTGCCAACAGTACCAGGAAGAAGACCTTAAAAATAGCCCTTTAGCCCATTGGGTTGGTAGTATTCAAGAAGTTGTAGCCACTTATCCTTGGGTTTATTTATCGGTTCGCATCAGTGCTGGGGAATATATGTTTTGCCGCTTTCACATTGATGTGATGAAACAAGAACTCATTGAAACTCAAGTGTTTTTGCAGTTCAAAGAACGGTTAGTCAATGTTAATCAACGTGAAGAAGATTGGCTGTTGGAAATAGACTTAGCCCCATTCCAACGAGATTTCCCTAGACTGAGCGAACAACGCTCTATCGGGCGCGGGGTCGAATTCTTAAACCGGCATTTATGTAACCAACTGCTTTCTAAAAAGCAGGGAGAATCGTTAATACTCGATTTCTTATTAGTGCATCAATATCAAGAACAACAGTTGATGTTAAATAACCGTATTACCAATATCACCACGCTGAAGCAAGCCTTGCGATTCGCAGAAAAGTATCTCTCTTCCCAACCACCAACTGCTACTTGGCAAGCCGTTTGTCATCGAATGCAAGAAATGGGATTTGAACCCGGTTGGGGGCGTACTGTTGAACGAATGATAGATACTATCAGCTTGTTGACAGATATTTTACAAGCTCCTGATCCCAATGAGGTAGAACGCTTTTTAGCACGAGTACCTATGGTTTTCAAGGTTGCCATTCTTTCTCCCCATGGTTACTTCGGTCAGGCGGGTGTGTTTGGTCTCCCGGATACGGGAGGGCAAGTGGTCTATATCCTGGACCAAGTCAAATCCCTGGAAAAAGAGATGCGTTCGCGTTTGTTTGAACAAGGCATTGATATTCAACCAAAAATTGTCATTATTACCCGCTTAATTCCCGACGCAATAATGACCACTTGTCATGAACGATTAGAACCTATTTTGGGAACTGAGAATGCCATCATTCTACGGGTACCTTTCCGTAACGACAAAGGAGAAATTGTCCCCTATTGGATTTCTCGTTTTGCTATTTGGCCTTATTTAGAACGTTTTGCAGTGGATGTAGAAAGGGAATTGTTAGGTTATCTCGGTGGACGACCCGATTTAATTATTGGCAATTACTCTGATGGTAACTTAGTCGCCACGCTGTTGTCCCAACGTCTCCAAGTTACCCAATGTACGATTGCGCATGCGTTGGAAAGAAGTAAATATCTTTATTCGGACTTGTACTGGAGAGAAAACGATGCCCAGTACCATTTTGCCACGCAATTTACCGCAGATTTGATAGCGATGAATACTTCTGATTTCATTATCACCAGTACCTATCAAGAAATTGCCGGCAACCAACAGAGTATTGGTCAATATGAAAGTTACGAATTTTTCACTTTGCCGGAGCTTTATCGAGTAATAAACGGCATAGATGTTTACGATCCTAAATTTAACATCGTTTCTCCGGGAGCGGATGAAACGATTTATTTTCCATACACTTACCAGCAACAACGGTTACCTGAACTTCACGGTGAAATAGAAAATCTTTTGTTTGGAAGTTCCTGTGAAAAAAGTTGTGGGGAACTGGCTGATACTGATAAACCACTCATTTTTACGATGGCTCGCTTAGACCGTATCAAAAACCTCACGGGCTTGGTAGAGTGGTACGGTAATAGTCCACAATTGCAAGCCGTAGCTAACCTTTTCGTGATCGCTGGACACACTAATATGGAAGAGTCTACCGATGATGAAGAACGTCATCAAATTGGGGTGATGTATGAGTTGCTTTCTCGTTACCAATTGAGTGAAAAAGTGCGCTGGGTAGGAAAGCATTTAGATAAGCGTTTAAGTGGCGAATTATACCGTTATATCGCTGATAAAAAAGGAATTTTTATACAACCGGCCTTATTTGAAGCTTTTGGTTTGACGGTTATTGAAGCAATGGCTTCGGGTATGCCTACTTTTGCTACTTGTTATGGTGGTCCGCTAGAAATCATTCAACATGGAGTCTCGGGATTTCATATTGACCCTACCCATGGAGAAAAAGTGGCTGAGCAGTTAGTCGAATTTTTTCAACGTTGTCAACAGGACCCCAATTATTGGCAAACTATTTCGCAGGGCGCTATCAAACGAATTCAAAGCCGCTATAATTGGAAACTCTATGCAGAACGGTTAATGACTCTATCGAGGATCTATGGTTTTTGGAAACATGCTACTAATTTAGAACGCTTGGAAACCCAACGTTATTTAGAAATGTTCTATGGACTGATGTATCGCCATCTTGCGGTCAATGTGCCGCACTAAGCTTTTTTCTTTGATTCCACCACCCCCTACTATTCTATTGAGGGGAAGGTGGGATTGAAATCGGCTTACTCACTATACTCAACATCTTTAGCGAGTTTTACATTGGTACCGAGGTTCACGCCGGATAATTTGCTACCTGACAAAACCTCTAAGTTTTCTAATAGAGCCGGTGCATTAATATCGCCGCGAATTTCACCTTTAAGTTTACCACCACTTAAATGTGTATTAGCAGCTAACTGCACATTTTGAAACCAACCATCGATAGGACTATTGTTAATAACGGTACCCGCTAAGGTGCCACCTTGAAGAACCGCACCACGGAATTCAAAGTCAGCAATGGTACCCTGATTAGTTATATAGCCGGTTAAAATCCCTCCGCGTAAAGTAGCCTCCGCTTTAATCGTGGAGTTAGAAACCCAACCTTTATTGGTCGCATCACAAGCAAAAACTGCTTTAGAAACGCTACTCGTAGCTTCAATAACTGTTTGACAAGCTAATGCTTGATTATTAGCAATACAATATTGACTAATGGAAGAACGATCGGTTGGGCAAGCAGATACTTGGAAAACCTGTAATCCCGAGGGTGCTGAGAAAGTAAATTTTTGGAGACGGTGCTTATCTTTGTCAACCACATAAATATTACCCAATAGATCCACTGCTATTCCTTGCGGAGATTGAAATTGGTCTGCTGTGGTTCCGGCGCTATTCCATTGTGATAAAAAAGTGCCACTACTATCGAATTCTTGTACGCGTTGGTTGCCCGTATCGGTAACATAGCTGTTATTTTGATTATCGATAGCTATAGCGGTTGGGTAGGTTAATTGACCCTCTGCCGCACCTTGGTTGCCCCATTGGCTGATAAAATGACCTTGGCTATCAAATTTTTGGATACGATGGTTAACTTTATCAACCACATAAACTTGGTTATCGCTATCTACTGCTATACCATGCGGTTGATTGAACTCGCCTTCGGCAGTACCATAACTTCCCCACTGAGCTAATAAGAAAATGCCATTCTGGGTAAATTTTTGGACATTATGTCCTAACACACTAGTTACATAAACATTATCCAGTTTATCCAACGCTATCCCAGCGGGAAATTGGAATTGTCCCGGTTGAGTACCAAAGTTACCCCATTGCGTGATAAATTCACCATTGCTGGTAAATTTTTGAATACGATGATTAAACGTATCTGCTACATAAATCTGATTTTTGCTATTGACAGCGATTCCGGTCGGATCATGAAATTGACCGGCTTCGGTACCGAAACTACCCCAACTGCTTATCCAGGCTCCGGTAGAATCTAATTTTTGAATTCGATGATTAAATTTATCAGCAATATAGATATAACCTTCACTATCTACTGCTACCCCGTAAGGTTCATCTAATTGCTCGGTTTGATTTCCCAAGGTACCCCATTGAAAAACAACTGTTGGGGTAGCCGCTAAAACCGGCGTCAAGGTGGGGTTGAGGAAGAGGAGCAAGAGTAATCCCAGTTTCCACCTACTACCATTATTAAAAGAGTAAAGTTTTTTCTTTAACATAATTTATTCCTAAAAATAATTCGCTGGTGCTAAATTTGTTGTAATTCGTCGGAGCAAATCAAGGTGTCCGCTCCTATAATTAATTCACTCTATTTTTCCAATTTCTGGCAATAAAGAATCAATCAAAGGCAAACCTATTGGTCTGCCCCTACAACCATTTTCAGCACAATCCATAATTCTTCCTCCCCGGCTTTGGCAATGGGGAAGAAGAAACTAAGTTATTATTTCTGATTGATATTAACGGTTGGCATTGGTGTTAGCTGTTCGATAGGGAAAATAAATTGCTCTTTAGAACGGATAGTTTTAGAGAACAGGTGTTTAGATTCTGTTATCGCTTTTGACCGTTGTCGAGATGAATTATTCAGGCGGGTTGTTAACAACCGTCTACCATTATAGGCTTGTTGAATGTCGCCTTTTCTTCTAGGTGTACTACCACTCGGCGGTGGTGGTAGCTGTTTAGGCGTTTCAACCCGAATTCCGCTATAAAAGTCATTATTTTCGTCATATTCCTTGACAGTATTATTACTATCCAAACGCAGGATGAGATCATAAGAACCGGGTGGAACGGGTTTGCCCTCCAGATCTTTATAAACATTAAGTAGTTCTGGTTTATCTCGGCTCGCATGAAATGGGGAAGGTTGATTCTCGGGAGCAGCGGGATCAAAATCAGCCGCTAAATCCTGATTAAAGACTTTACGCCATAGGGTAACTTCATAGGGTTTGCCGGAATTATCAAAGCGTACTAAAGAAGATAATACTAAGCTCATATCCCAACCGGCTGGTGCAGTGGTTACACCATCATTTTCTATGGTATATTCCAATTTAGCCTCGCCAGTTTGACGATCCCATTCAACAAACCAGAAATCTGTTATTAAATTAGGTAGAGGTGTTGTACTTTCTGCCGATAGCACTTTTTCAGGCATCGAGATATTATCTTGATAATTACTTTCAGTAATGGGTTGATTGTTAACATTATCATGTGTTTCTACTACTAGATAGAGGTAATATTCAGCGGGAGGTAGATCATTAGGGAATAAAAAGGGTAATACGTTGTTTTCATCTCTCGTTCTAGCTGCACCAGTGACTAATTCTGAATCAATTATCTCCGCAGTCAGCAAATAAAACTCATCATAGTAGTAGTCAGTGACACTCAGTCGCGGTTTTTTCGATAAAATTAATCCTACCGAAACACTATTCGCTAGTACCGTACCTAAACCCATATTAGCTACGGTATAGCGCAATTCTCCTTCAGCACCGGCTTGAAAAGTATCATAATCCGCTTTCCAATCTCTTATGACTAAATTCGGTAAGTTTTTCGTACCGCTGCTGCTACTGCCACTGCCAAATAAAATCAAAGGCGTTTCCATAACCTTTTTGACATTATCATCTTTATTGGTTTCAGTCATGGGTTGGTTACTCACTTTATCAAAACCATCTGCTATCAAATAAAGATAATACTCGCCCGATGAAATAGTGGGTGGTATCACAAAAGACTCGATGGTTTGGGTCACAGCTTGTCCAGGTGCTAACTCAGCGGCGATGATTTGATTTCGCAGAAAATAATATCGACTTTGATCACGTTGATAATCTGGTCGAACGAGGTTGGGATTTTGCGATATAATTAAATCCACCCAAGCTGATTCTGCCGGTACGGCAACCACACTGCTATTCTCGACAGTATACTGTAACTGACCGGCAACGCCCGCTTGTAATTGTTTATAACTCACTTGAATTTGCAAATCTTTAACGGTTAAATTGGGATAGTCACCTTGAATACCTTGTGGTGGTTGAGAAGAATCAACGTTCACACTACTCGTATTCGCTTGATCAACAACGACATAAGCGCCAGAAATTAAACTGCCAGCATTTTGACCATCGATCTGCACTTGAGTGTAGGTAAAATCGTAAGGTAACCAAAAAAATCCTTGATCGCCCCAATCAGTACCCCATGAATTCATCACTTTAAAGGCACCGCCACTGGCATGTCCATCGTCATAACCGACTACGGTAACGGCATGTTCACCTACCCAGGTATCAGCAGTATTGTATACTGAATCGGTTCCTTTTAAATATTTAAAAGAATTAAACACCGCCATGGTGATAATAACCGGTTGTTGGCTAGCCAATGAACTCTTAATATCTTTAGTTGATTTAAGTGTTCCCCATTCTTGAGGTTTATAATTTTGCGCTTCTTGTATAGCTGCTATGGTTGGTTGGGTGGTATAATCAGCTTCTTGATACGGCATGGTTGCCAGAGTTGCTACGCCATGTTCAACTACCCAGTTTAATGCTTCATTCACTTTCAAACCATTGTCTTGACCATTATTGAGCTGATTATAAATAAAAGCTGGACTATATAAGTGATCTTTAGTATCTAAGGACCAATTATTTTCTAGTAATTCTTGGTAGCTTTTCACGGCATAGGCAATACTCCAACCGACACAGCTATTTTGTTTACCTTGATAGCCGGGGGTTGGAAATTGATCACTTAAATCGATTTTACTTGGTAGGTCAGCTTCACTTTGGCTAGTACTTGAGGTACTAAGACCGGATCTAGCACGTAACGATGGCATGCCAGCAAATTCCCGCGCGCTAATTTCGTTACTGCCAAGGAAAAATTCTTCGTCGTTACTACTAGAATCTGTAACCACTATTTTAACCGCAACCGGTTGACTAAAAGCTTTGCCATCAGATGCCCGGTAAGGTAATTTAATTTCGCCTCTAAAATCAGGTTTTACCATCACATACAAAACGTTATTAGAGGAAATATAGGCTAGCGTATAGCCATCACTTTGAGAGGGCGCCATTAATTCAAAAGCTAAGGTATCACCATCGGAATCACTGCCTGTCAACTGCAGTTTCTGGTAAGATGAATTCGGTTTGACTTGGATAGATATTGGAGTAGCAACTGGTGAATGGTTACTCGTTGCCGGCAAGGGAGTGACTTGAATAATACTCAACACCCCGGTGGAATCTTCCTGTAAAGTCACCTGATAAGGTAAAGTTACCGTAGGAGCAGTTTGGACATCAATGCGAGGAATATATAAATTTTTACTAATCGGTTCAAAAATAGCACCAATTTCTGTAGTTGGAGCGGGTAACAGTGTTTTAGTATCCCATTTAAATAAAAATGCTTCAGGATCAGTTAATAATAAATCCGCTTGATAAACAGTGCGGGTGGTTGGATCAGATAACCAATCAACGCAAGGTAGATGTAACTGTGCACTACCTAAAGCATATTGTGGTTGACAAGTTTGAGCAATCAAGGGATTACTCCAACTCAATAAAATTCCTGGTATGATACCAAGTATATTTAAAAGTCGTTGATTCATAAATTATTCCTTCACTATCATTAGATTACAATCTATTTTGAATAATAGACAATATAATTAAAAAATACTAGTTATGATTGTGAAATCATTGTGAATTAAATATTTACTTTATGTACTTTGGAGTTACTGCTCCTTATAGTTTTTTAACCACCCCCAACCCCTCCTTGGTAAGGAGGGGAGAAAGAAGAAGAGTTAGCTTGTCTTAATTGAAGGAAGAAGATCGGCATTTCTCTTTCTACCACCCCTCCTTGATAAGGAGGGGCTGGGGGTGGTTGCATAAGGTGAATTCAATGTTATCTTAAATACTTTAACTCTTTTATGTATGAGGAAATAAAGAATGCGGTACTATTATTTGCACCTCATCGGTTTGATTATCACTTTATTTACTGCTATCAATAGCCCCGCCGAAGTCATCCTTGATGGTAGTTGGGGACGTCATGATGCATTAACCGGTCCACAGTTTGATATTCGCGCTGAATTGGGTAACCAAGTTGGTAACAACCTATTCCATAGTTTTGAACGCTTTAATCTTGATGCCGGCGAAATAGCAACTTTTTCTGGACCAAACCACTTAGAAAATGTTATTAGCCGGGTTACTGGCGGAACTTTTTCAACGCTAAATGGGACCATTCGTTCTACCATCCCACAAGCGAATATGTATTTTATTAATCCAGCCGGTATTGTTTTAGGTGAACAAGCTAAAATTGATGTACCCGGCGCAATACACTTTAGTACAGCAGATACTTTACAATTGGGAAAGGCAGGACAATTTGCGGCAACACATCCTCAAACCAGCCTCTTGACCACTGCGGCACCAACAGCCTTTGGTTTCTTGAGTGATTCTCCTCATTCAATTAGCATCCAAGGGAGTCAATTATCGGTAACTCCAGGTAAGACTGTGTCGTTTATCGGCGGTGATATTGAATTCAACCAAAGTCAACTCCAAGCTGAAGAAGGGCAAATTAATCTCGCTAGTATCGCTTCTCCTGGTTTGGTGAACCCGACTGCAAGTGGTTTTAACCTGGATAATACCGTTAAAACTGGTCATTTAACTATAAATGATAGCCAATTAGACGTCAGTGGGCAAGGTTCGGGTTCTATTTTCATTCGTGCCGGACAAGTTCATTTTAGTAATAGCAAACTATTAAGTAACCCCCAAGGAGATATAGCTGGTGGTACGATTCAGATTCAAGCAACTGATTTGGTAGTCAAGGATAGCGATGTTTCAACTTCTACAGATGGACCAGGTACTGGTGGTGAATTAACGTTAGATGTAGCTAATGCAATTAAGTTATCCGGTATCACCGGCGTTTTTTCTAGTACCCGCAATGAACAATTACCAGCAGGAAATGCCGGTCGAATTATTATTAAAGCTAAGGAACTCTATCTCACTGAGGGTGCGCAAATAGCTGGTGCTACTTTTGGTCCGGGTAAAGGAGGAGAAATTGATATTCAAGTTGTTGATATTATTTCGCTATCTGATATCGCTTTTATCACGGTTAATTCCCAAGGAACCGGTGAATTAGCCGGTGATGCCGGTAAAATTATCATAAATACCCTAGATCTTACTCTAACTCAAGGTGCACAAATTGGGAGTGTTACGTTTGGTAACGGGCAAGGCGGTTCAATTACTATCAATGCAAGTGATACCGTGTTAATCGAAGGTTTTGCACCAGGAGATGAAGAATTTCCGATTTATCCCAGTGGTATTAATGTTTCGGCTATTGGTAATGGTAATGCTGGTGCGATTGAATTAACTGCAAAACAATTACATCTCAAAGACGGTGGTGCTATCGGTAGTACTACTTATGGTACTGGTCAAGGTGATCAAATTACCTTGACGGTTACTGAAGCAATGAATATTACTGGCACTGCTAAAGTAACTTTAGCAGGAACAAAATATACTCGCCCTAGCCAAATTGAATCGGCTAGTGAACCCGGTGCTAACCAAGCTGGACAAGTGATTATTAACACCCCGCTATTAATTCTTACTGATACCGGTAAAATCACTACTTCTGCTCAAACCGCCCATGCCGGCAAAATCGAATTACAAATTGGGCAATTAAAGTTAGACAGTCAAGCCGCTATTACTTCGGAAAGTGCTGGTGAGGGGGAAGCGGGTCAGATTCACATCACTGCTAAAGAAATTAATGTTAACAACGCCGAAATTTCAACGGCAGCAACCCAAGCAGCGGGTGGGCATATTACTATTACTGTTCCGCAGTTACTGGCTTTACAAGCCGGCGGAACCATTACGACTAGCGTACAAGGCGGCACCGGCGGTGGTGGCGATATTACGATTACCAAGCCAACGTTTGTTATCTTAAATCAAGCGAAAATTAAAGCAGATGCTCATGGTGGTAACGGTGGCAATATTACGATTGATGCTGATCAGTATTTGCGTTCGGTTGATAGCAGTGTAACCGCTTCGTCACAATTAGGTACGCCTGGTGAAATTCGGATTACCGCCCTTAATACTAATATTGGTGGAACCTTAGTTATCTTACCGGCTACATTTCTCGATGTTAGTGTGTTACTCAAAAGTCTGTGTGAAAATCAAGCCGCTGGTAAATCCAGTCACTTTGTAGTAAAAACGTTGACCGGCACACCACCTTCACCCGATGACTGGAAATCCAATCGACTGTTAGCCGCAACCACGCCTAATCAGGCTACGGCTTCATCCACTCAGTCGGCAACCCAATCCAGTTTGACTTTTCCGGCGGTTGTTGTCGCGATGACTTGTCCAGATTCAGCAGTAAAATTGACTTCCTCAACCCCACTAACATCACCACCAGTCACACCAACACAATTATTTTAGGGTGAACAAACCACAAGAAATTGCATAGATAACTTGTTATTCACCGATTATTAAGCATAATAACCAACTTAATACCGTTTGAACAAGATTACACGGATTAAAGGATTAACAAGATTATTTTTATAATTAATCAAACATTTATAAAATACTTAAAAAGTAGGGTGGGCACCGCCCACCATGAAAGTAAGCGCTAGGCTTAGACACCGGTTAGGGTGGGCATTGCCCACCCTACTTGGCTACTTGGCTTGGCTAACTTAACCATCAAGTTTAATCCGGTCAATCTTTTAATCCGTGTAATCTTGTTCTAAATTAATTGACAATAAAATTAGAGTTAAATACCATGTTGATTCGCTTTACAGTAGAAAATTTCTTGTCTTTTAATACGTTAGTTGATTTTAATTTAATTGCTTCCGCTGAAGCGCAACAAAGCCATCATGTAATTCGTGGCTCCGCTACCGAACAGATTAATTTATTGAGAACTTCTCTCATCTATGGCGCCAATGCTTCCGGAAAATCCAATCTTATTAAAGCTATGGATTTTGCTAGAAATTTTATTGTCAGCGGTGTAGCTAAAAATCGAACCATTCCCATCAAACCATTCAAACTGGATAGCCAGTGTCATCATAAACCGGCTCGGTTTGAATTTGAATTCCGTTGTCAAGGTAAGCAGTATGCTTATGGATTTGCCATTGATAACCAGAAGATTCATGAAGAATGGTTATTTGAAATGGGTCACCAAATGGATATCCCCGTTTTTGAAAGAGTCGGCAGTGATTTCGAGTTTAATTTTAAACACCCCATTTTGCGCAATTGCCGATGAAAGAAAAACGGGAAATTCGCTATGAAGCCCGCGGAACTCGGCCGAATTTATTGTTTTTAACCAATTGTCAAGAACGCAATATTGACTGGTTTAAACCAATTTATCAATGGTTTAACGAAACTCTGGTTATTGTATTTACCACTTCTAAACACCAAGCTTTGACTTCGTTGGCTAAGTTAAATCTCACGTTTTTTAACCAAATTATTCAATTTTTTGATTTTGGAATTAGTCGAATTCACATTGCTGAAATCGATTTTGCTAATAGCCAAGAAATTCCGGCGACCATTAAAGAAGAAATTCAAGCGGAATTCCCTTACGGACAAGGTAGTATACAGTTTGTCTCAGTATCATCACGTAACTACCTAGTTGAAGAAGATGATAACGGTGAACTCCGTGCTTCCAAGTTAACTACCATCAGAAAAGACACCACCGGTAAAGAAGTCAGTTTTGAAATTGCCGAAGAATCCGAAGGAACCCAACGCTTATTAGATTTTATTCCCCTCCTCATTGGATTAGCTCGAAATAAAGTGTTTGTGATTGATGAAATCGAAAGGAGTTTACATACCTTACTCACGAGAAAATTTTTTGATTTAATTTTAAACCACAAATTATTTCGCTCGGCGCAAAGTCAATTAATTGCCTCTACCCATGAAGTTAACTTGTTAGATATTAAAAAATTATTTAGAAAAGATGAAATTTGGTTTGTGGAAAGAACGCCAACCGGTGAATCTTTATTGTATTCGCTGGCTAACGCTGAAGTTGACAATTTAAATATCATTAATGGTTATCTAAAAGGTCGTTTTGGTGCCATTCCATTTATTAAAGATATAAAAGATTTAGGTTGGGAAAATAAATTATCTATCAACTCCTTTATTTTATGCGCTTCTGGCGCCTTCATCCCAACATCACGTTGATAACGTGTTGAGTTACGCTATGCTAACCCAACTTACCGTGATCGAATCCTTCTTTATTCGGGTTATCCGGATAATCTTGTTCAAAATACTAGATTTTTCAATAATAACCCATAATTCAACTGCTCAAACTCTGGCATACCAACCCGCACCGTATGACCGGAGCCAGGGGCAACTTCAAGGTTTTTACCCTGTTGGTTTTCTAAATGTTCCAAGATGAAACTAACATTTCCATGTGGTGTCATCAATTCCAATGGTTCACCTAACTCAAATCGATTTTTAACAGCGACTTCTACTAATCCAGTTTGCTCATCACGACTTAATATTTCACCGACAAATTGTTGCTGCTGACTGCGAGAGTGACCAACCTCATAATTCTGATATTCTTCATGAGCATGTCGGCGATAAAAACCTTCGGTATAACCCCGGTTAGCTAATTTATCTAATTCTATCAATAGGCTGGTATCAAATGTTTTACCGGCGGCGGCATTATCAATCGCTTGGCGATAAACTTGCGTGGTTCGTGCGACATAATAGTGCGATTTAGTGCGTCCTTCGATTTTGAGAGAATCAATGCCCATCTCCGATAACCGATTCACATGCTGGATTGCGCGCAAATCTTTGGAATTCATGATATAAGTTCCATGCTCATCTTCAATAACCGGTAGATATTCACCTGGGCGTTGGGGTTCTTCTAAGAAGTAAATTTCATTGGCTGGGGTTGAGTGGACTTGGTATGACCAGCGGCAGGCATTGGTGCAAGTTCCTTGGTTAGCATCACGATGATTCAAATAACCCGATAATAAACAACGTCCTGAATAAGCAATACATAAGGCACCATGAATAAAAACTTCCAACTCCATCTCCGGGCAAACCTGACGAATTTCAGCAATTTCTTCGAGTGATAATTCCCGCGAGAGAATAATACGAGTCAAGCCGAGTTGTTGCCAAAAACGAACGCTGGCATAATTGACTGTGTTCGCCTGCACTGATAAGTGAATTGGTAAATCGGGCCAACGTTCGCGCACCAGCATGATCAGACCCGGATCAGCCATAATCAGGGCATCCGGTTGCATGGCGATGATGGGGGTGAGGTCAGCGAGAAAAGTTTTCAGTTTAGCATTATGGGGTAGTAAATTAGTGGTGAGATAGAATTTTTTACCTTGAGTATGTGCTATTTGGATACCGGTTGCTAAGTGGTCCAATTGATTAAAATCATTTTGCCGCACGCGCAGACTGTAACGCGGTTGCCCAGCATAAACGGCGTCGGCACCGTAGGCAAAAGCATATCGTAGGTTTTTCAACGTGCCCGCTGGGGAAAGTAATTCAGGGGTTTTCATGAGTTATTTGAGATCAAAAGTTAGGTTTCTAGATAGGTATACCCAACTAATCCCGCTTCTAATTCGCGTTGATAAGCTTGCCGCTGTTCTATGGTTAAAATAGCCGCCTGTAGACGCTTACGATAGGTATTTCGTAACCACCCGCTATCAAAATGAACATAGTTGAGCAAGTTTTGAACGGTATCACCTTCTAGAGGAGCTACTAATTCATAATCGCCAGCGGCTGTCAAGTGGACATTAACTGAACACGTATTTCCAAATAAATTGTGCATATCACCCAAAATTTCCTGATAAGCACCGACTAAAAAAATACCTAATAAATAGGATTCATTTGGGTGTGGAATGTGAACCGGCAAACTGGTATGAATTCCTTCGCTGTCGAGATATTTTTTAAACTGCCCGTCAGAATCACAAGTTAAATCTTGTAAAGTCGCGCGATGTTCCGGTTGTTCCTGCAAACGATGTAACGGCATAATCGGAAACAGTTGATCAATTGCCCACGCATCTGGCACTGACTGAAATAAGGAAAAGTTGCCAAAATATTTGTCAACGAGCTTTTCATTCAATTCATCCAGTATTTCACGGTGGAGTCGAGAATGCGGTGAGGCGAAGAGTAAAGAACGAACTTGCCAACAAATCGCCGAGTATAATTGTTCTGCCCAAGCTCGTTGGGTCAGATCGAGTACGCCATGCGTAAACATGCTATACGCTTCGCTAAGTAAATAAGTCGCATTATGATAAGTTTCTAAAGCAGAACGGGGATTAAGTTGAGTTAAGCCGCTCCATAATTCTTGGATGATAGAGGGATCGTCAGAAGTTGCTGCTGGGGGTGATTTCATCCCAGGTGCCGTTTCAATATCAATGATATTAGTAATTAAAACAGCATGATGGGCGGTCATAGCCCGCCCAGATTCGGTAATCAGATGGGGTTGGGGTAGCTGGTGGGTGTAGCAAATATTCCCAAATTCTTGTACTACCCGATTAGCGTATTCTTGAATACTATAGTTGATAGAACATTCACCCCGTGAATGCGTGCCATCATAATCAATCCCCAAACCGCCACCCACATCAACTGTTTGAATAGGTATACCCAATGCGTGTAGTTCTGCATAATAATGGGCGGCTTCACTTAAAGCACTTTGAATATCACGAATATGAGCCACTTGGGAACCCATGTGAAAGTGCATGAGTTGCAATGAATTTAGCAAACCAGCGGCTTTGATATGCGTAATGACTTCTAAAACTTGCGTAGCCGATAAGCCGAACTTACCCTTTTCACCCCCTGTATTTTGCCAATTACCTTTAGCAATTGACGCCAAGCGAATACGGATTCCTAAATGTGGAATGACCTTCAGTTGTTGAGATTCTTCTATAATCAAAGTGAGTTCAGAAGCTTTTTCGATCACTAAATAAGGGCGTAATCCCATCTGCTGTCCAATTAAGGCTAAACGAATATATTCCCGATCTTTGTAGCCATTACAGATGATAATACCTTGTTCTTGAGGAACTAAAGCCAATACTGCCATTAATTCTGACTTACTTCCCGCTTCTAAACCCACTGGTCCGGCGCCAGCCGCTAGAATTTCTTTAACCACTTGATGGTGTTGATTAACTTTAATAGGATAAACTGGCGTATAGGTCGCCTGATAATTTTTTTGTTGCATAGCCGCGCTAAAAGCCTGATGCAAACAATTAACACGGTGGTGGAGGATGTTAGTGAATCGGATTAATACCGGCAAAGACAGACCTTGTGCCGGTAGGCTTTTAGCTAATTCATACAGATTAATAGCCGTCTGTCCAGGCAGCGGGACAACCATGAGTTCGCCTTGAGAATTAATGTCAAAATAACCTTCACTCCAATTTTCTAGGTTATATAGTATTCGTGATTGAGCAACATTCCATATTGATTTTGACATAAAGTTTGATTGGATTGCTAGGCGTGGTATTCTGTTAAACACCTTGTAATAATCTTTGTAGAGCGGCTATCACCGTCTGCTCACGAATTCGAGTTCGATCACCGGAAAAATAGCTGCGTACCGCATAAGTGTTATTAGGAAAAGCATAAGCTGTCCATACGGTACCCACTGGCTTATCATAAGTTCCACCGCTGGGTCCAGCGATACCACTAATAGCTACACCAACTTGTGCTTGACTGTGTGTAATAGCCCCTTTAACCATTTCCAATACGGTTTGTTCACTTACCGCACCATGTTGGGTTAAGGTTTCTGGTTTGACACCTAATATTTCTTGTTTAGCTGCATTGGAATAAACAACAAATCCGCGATCAAACCAAGCCGAACTTCCCGCAATTGAAGTGACTGCTTGTGCTACCCAACCACCGGTACAAGATTCCGCTGTGACTAAATACCAACCTTGCTGTTTTAAACGAGCACCTAATTCAGTAGCAAAGTATTCTAGTTCTAACTTGTTCATATTAAATAATCTTATGGTATATTGTTGTTAACTTCCTTTTAATTAAAAAATCATATCGAAACTTGACCCAAATTGCTTGATTGAAACTGAGATCCGGGCTAGGGTCAAATTTTCGTTCTCATCTCAAAAGGAAGCTCAGTTATAATCCATTTTATTAATTACCCAATTTGATTGCTTAGTTGGAGGCAGCAACGGATTTATGAAGATAATTGTTAAACTCATGTTACTATTGGCTTTGCACCCTGCTTATGTTAGGGCACAACTGGAAAACGCGTTACCCATTACGGGTCGATGGAAAATTATTAGCTATCGAATTAGTTCATCTGCAGATAAAACTCAAGCAACCAATTGGGTTAATAAACTAATTGAATTTACTCCACAAACTGCGTTGCTTTATGGTAGCGATACTTACCTAGCCTGTCCCGGATTTGATTACCAAGTCACGACTGAAAGTGCGCAACAATTTTTTTTAAGTCATTATCAAATTGAACCTAATCAGCTTGGTGTCATTCAAACAGAAGTTCAAGTCGTGAATATCGTTTGTAAAGTGCCCAGTTGGCCAATCGATAAATCAATATTTATCAAAGTGACTGATGAACAAATGCTCAGTCAGTGGAATGGAATAATATTTTATTTTGCTAAGCAAAAAAATCTAACTGATCCAACCCCACTGGTTCAAACAACCACTGCGGATACTTTGTTAGTGACGCCACAAAGCGTTGGTTTAATCAGTCCGGAAAGTGATTTTACCCAATCAACACTTATAGAAAACTTTCCAGATTATATCATAACTAAAGAAACTCAAACGGATGAAAAAGGTCAAAATACTATAGCTTATTTTAAGTTGTCACGAGAAAATAAACTGTTGTTAACGGTATATCCAAATCAGAATGACAATAAAATCAAATCGATTAGTCTATTTGACCCGCGAGTACAAGTTCCTGGCCATGCTAAATTAGGAATGACTTATACCCAATTGTTTAAGGATCAAGAAGCTTTAATTGATTGTCAAGCCGGTACCATACCAGCTAGAAGGAAACAAACAGTATGTTTTTTTAAAAATATCCCGACCATTCAGTATGTGTTTGAACATCAAGAAAATAGTAACAATGGGTTACTTTCACCAATTGAAATATTAAATCATGCTAAATTGGTAGAATGGGTTTGGATAGCGTCCCGACCATTACCCCCCTCAACAGCGAAAAAACAACAAGTCGAACCGGCTAATACTTCCTCAAAAACGAATACCGCATCAACAGCTGGAACAATCGATGCTAAAACCGCCTTGGCTATTCAAAACCAACGTTTACAAGAGATAATTCATCAGTTCAGTGAAGTCGTCAAGCAACAATTTCCAATATCGCCCGCTTCAGCAAAAGACCAATCCGGCTCGACTGAGCAACCCCAACCCTTAATTTATTTTACCCAATCTCAAAAAACTTGGAAACAATACCGTGATGATAATTGTCAGTGGTATTCTTCTTTGGAAATAGATGAAACCAAACAAGCTTTAAAAAATTCTACTTGTCTAGAACAAATAACTCGTGTTCGTATTGATGAAATAGAACGATTATTAAAGCAATTACCAGCCCAATGATAGCTGACTAAAATGAATTTTTTGGCGGTGAGCAACGACAAGCGGTTGCCCACCCCATCCAAGGAAACCACTATGTCATACAGTGAGTTTACATTTACACAACTAAATCAATCATTTAAATTAAATATTACCGAAAATTTACACCTATTCCCAGAACAACCGGTAGAAGTGGACAATTTTTTTAAACAGTACCTGAGAAATAATATTCCTCTCGCATCGGCTATCGGAACAGAAAAAGCTAAATCAGAAATGATTATTGCCCCCATACTGATTGAGGTAAAAAGAATTTTAGGTAACAAAATCAGCTTATTTTCCGGTATTGATTTTAATGTAGATCCGGAAAAAGGACTGAATGGTTTTTGTGATTTTCTAATTAGCCGTTCACCACAACAGTTATATGTCAGTTCTCCCGTTATGGTATTGGTAGAAGCTAAAAATGATAACCTGAAAAATGGATTAGCCCAATGTATTGCTGAAATGGTCGCAGCAGATTTATTTAATAAACAAGCACAAAATCAAGTTGCTTATATTTATGGCGTGGTTACCACTGGTAATCAATGGTTATTTATGCAATTACAAGATAATCTAGTTGAAATAGATTTAAACGAATACTATATCAACGAACCGGAAAAAATCATTGGTATTTTAATCGCTTGCCTTTCTTAACTTCAAGGAAAAATAGGAGATGATCTCAATACTGGTGTGACAGATTCAACTGAAATTGGAAAGAAAAAAAACTGATGAGAAAACAGCACGACAGAAAAAGCCAACGCTAGCTAGCTGCGCCAGCAACGACAGAGAAAATCAGGGAAGAAATGGCGCAAGACTTGACTACCTTCAAAATTAGCCAGGCATTATTTTCGGGTGTTGAGGTGGTAATTGTTCCAGCCGGATTTTAGGCATTAATATCATATCCGCTTTATCAATATTAACAATCTCTCCATGACTGTTTTGTAAAGGTAATTCGTAATCATTCCAACCTTTAATCCCCGTTTTTAAAGATTTAACTGATTGATATCCCATTAATTGCATGACATAGGCTGCTAGGACACTTCGATTACCAGATCGACAGATAATAATGATCTCTCTATCTCTGGCTTTAACCAATTCGGGTACCGTTTCTTCATAGCCGTAATCACAAGCCGTTTCTAAAATACCACGTGGGACATTTATTGAATCTTTAATATGTAGTGCATCAAATTCATAAGGTTCACGGATATCAAGTAATATAGGTATATTATTATTATCGATAATTTTTTGTAAATCCCAGGGAAAAATTTCTTTAATAGCCGGTAAACAATCGTTAATTAAATCTTGAAAATTTTTCATTAATTATTATTCTCAACTAAAATATAACTTATTGATAATGATATGGCGTTACCTTGATTTAGGTTTTTGATTATTAGACTCTAATTTTTTATAGAGAGCGATTCTAGTTAGATAAAAAAATGGGTTGGATCCGCAGTTTTAGAACCAACCTCAATTGTGGAAAGTTATTCAGATGATGCGACAGATAAACTTAAACAACCTAAAATAGCGTCAATCATTCTTGTTCTTCCAACGAATTTACAGCATCAAGCGCTAAATAACTTCCTAAAGTTGTACCATTATTATGGAACCTGGGTAATTGCTGTGGATGTTTTATTAACAACTGGTGAATTTTGGTCATGCGTCGTTGTGCCTTCCTGGCGAATTGTTTGAATAAATCTACATGAAAAACACGATACAACAATACCCATACTTGTTGCTTTAAGCGGGTATATTCTAGTTCATCTACTAATTTCTGATAGTGGCTTTCGGGAATAGCATTTAGGTAATCATGATTAACAGCAAAATTGGAAAAAGGGGCGTTTAAAGTGTTCATAAATTCTCTCCTTAAAATAAATTTAAAGTTTCACCATTAACTGAGGAACACATTTTCAAACTTCTTGAAGTAACTGACTATTGTCCTTAAGTAGGACTTCCTATTTTTAGGTGAAAGCCATGTTACTTTCAGATTATTATTCTATTATCCAGTAACAAAACTAACCCCGGTATCTACTCCGAGATGAACTACTTTTAAAATACATGCACAATTGAGTATCAGTAAACCCAAATTAGCCAATGCTATCGCAATAATAGCTAGTCCTACCAAAACCTGAAATTGAAAAATAGTCTATGACTTGCTAAAACTACCACATTTTCAAGCGATCTAGTCAAGTGAAAGAAAATAAATTTGAAGACTTTCAGAAATACTTGGCTTGATATCGATGCAACATAATCAACTTCTCGAATCAACAGCAAGAGACTACCTTAAACAAAAACAACTTGTCAAGACTAAATTATTATCATTTATCGATTACCCGCTGTCGGTTCTAATCGAACATCATGCAATATCGTCGAGCTTTGATCACAGCGGGTCGTTATTTCTTTACACGGGTCACTGAACGAAGACGAAAGCTCTTTATTGATGACGTTCCGGTGGAGAGATTACGCCAAGCTTTTCGTCAGGTCATGCGCAAACGACCTTTCATTATTGATGCAGCGGTGGTTTTGCCCGATCATTGACATGGTATCTGAACTTGACCTCCTGATGATGCAGACTTTCCAACACAGTGGTGATTGATAAAAACTGGGTTTACCAAACACGATGACAGCACCGACCAAATGGAATGCACTGGTTCCAAAATTAAACAAAGTGAACAAGTGATATAGCAACATCGTTATTGGGAACATTTCCTCACATTCATTACAATAAGGTTAAGCATGGTTATGTCCATAAACTGGCTGATTGGAAATATTCAAATTTTCACCATCAAGGTAT
Organism: Thioploca sp.; assembly: GCA_012032555.1. GTDB lineage: Bacteria > Pseudomonadota > Gammaproteobacteria > Beggiatoales > Beggiatoaceae > Thioploca. Next base: position 60,656 of record JAAUSR010000016.1, on the reverse strand, counting down.
GATTCCTCATTAATGTGGAGAATCAGAATAAATGTCGAGTTACGCTTCGCTAACCCGACCTACTACTTCGTCTACCTCGCCAAGCAGAGTTTGGTGTGCAAGCATTACCAAACGAGTAAATAGGTGCTGCTTCAGTTGGGTATGATCACATCACTTTACCCGGCACGCAAACTAGTTTTAGTAGAGATAGCGCTGACTTCTTTCATCCTGGTTGTGTTCATATTACTTTTACTTTCGTTGAATTATAAGATTGATGCTGAGTTACTATAAAAAATTAATATCGAAAATTTTTCATATAAACTGAATTCGATATCAATTCAATTATACGAATATAATAAAATAAATTTAGAGAACGGGTTTTCACTGTTAGGAGAACTAAACCATAATGTTTTTAATACCTACAGCTAAAATGTCTGGGACAATTCTGCTACCCTTATTATCCATATGGGGATGGTTGCAAATTCACCAAACTGAAACTCAAGCAACGATTGCCTTTCAAGGTTATATTGAAGGTGAGTTTCTCTATATTGCCGCACCGCTGGCTGGAAATCTAATAACTTTAGTGGGACAACGCGGGGCAACGGTCGAAAAGGGAACTGCCTTATTTACGCTCGATCCGGAACCGGAAGCCACGGCTGTGCGGGAAGCGCAAGCCCGTTTACACAGTGCTCAAGCCCGGTTAGCTGATTTACAAAAAGGACAACGACCTTTGGAAATTCAAGCAATATTTGCCCGCAAGAAGCAAGCAGAAGCGGATCTTAAACTCGCTGAACTAGAACAAGCGCGTTACGAGACCTTATTCCGTCAGAAAGTAATCCAAAAAGAAATACTAGATAATGCGCGTGCGACTACTCAACGCAATCAAGCCCGGTTAGAAGAAATAGCCACCCAATTACAAATCGCTCAGTTAGCGGCTCGTAAAGACCTCATTAGTGCTGCGGAGGCTGAAGTAGCCATAGCCAGAGCGAATTTAGATAAACAGCGATGGTGGTTAACTCAGAAACAAGTGACTGCACCACAGACGGGACAAATCGTCGATACCTTTTATTATGAGGGAGAATGGGTACCCGCTGGTAGTCAGGTGTTGTCTTTGCTGCCGCCCGAACGGGTTAAAGTGCGCTTTTTTGTACCAGAATTGTTACGCGCAACCATTCAAATGGGTCAACCAGTGAGATTGAATTGCGATGGTTGTGCCCCCAATCTGACCGCGACAATCAATTACCTTGCGGCTCAAGCTGAATATACACCACCGATCATTTATAGTCGAGAAAGCCGAGCTAAATTAGTCTATCAAGTTGAAGCGGCGCTGGCTCCAAACATAGCTGTCAAGTTGCATCCTGGTCAACCGGTGACCGTACAATTTTTTTAACCGCTACGCGATATGGAAAAAGATATTATTATTAAAGTCAATGGGTTAAATAAATTTTTTGGTCGTCATCATGTCGTCAATGATTTAGCATTGCAAATAAGACGGGGAGATATTTATGGTTTTTTAGGTCCGAATGGCAGTGGTAAGACGACGACCATTCGCATGTTATGTGGCTTGTTGACGCCCGATTCGGGAGAAGGGCATTGTTTAGGATATAACATCCTTACACAATCAACTGAAATTAAACGTCATGTGGGTTACATGACCCAAAAATTTACTTTGTATGAAGATTTAACGATTCGAGAAAACTTAGATTTCATCGCACGGGTGTATGCTCTGTCAAAACGCCGCCAACGGGTAGTGGCGAGTTTGGAACAATTAGGCTTAAGCGAACGAGCTAACCAATTAGCCGGTGCCTTATCTGGTGGTTGGAAGCAACGTTTAGCTTTAGCTGCCTGTTTGTTGCACGAACCTCAAGTTTTATTGTTAGATGAACCCACTGCCGGTGTTGATCCCAAAGCACGCCGCGATTTCTGGGACCAAATCCATCATCTGAGTGCCCAGGGAATAACGACTTTAGTGAGTACACATTATATGGATGAAGCAGAACGTTGTCATCGGTTAGCTTATATTGCTTATGGTAATTTATTAGCTGATGGGACGGTAGCCGAAATTATCCAGCATTTTGGTTTAATCACTTGGACAGTAAAAGGTCCCGATCTGTGGCAGTTACAAGAACAGCTCCATCATTTGCCCGGGGTTGAACAAGTCGTCCGTTTTGGCAATCTGTTACATGTCAATGGTGCAGATTTACAGCAACTGCAAACTAGTTTACTGCCTTTCATGGCTGATCCAAACTATCAGTGGGCACGTGCTGAATCTTCATTAGAAGATATATTTATTAGTCTAATGGTAAAATCTCAAGATACCAGCCAATGATGATAAGTTTTTCCTTGAAACGGTGGTGGGCAATCGTTACCAAAGAGTTTGTGCAAATGCGCCGCGATCGGCTCACGTTTGCTATGATAATTGGTATCCCTTTGATGCAACTGATATTATTCGGGTTTGCTATTAATTCTGATCCGAAACATCTTCCTACTGCTGTATTAATTGCTGATCAGAGTGTGTTTTCACGGACTATCATTCAGGCGTTAGAAAATAGTGGTTATTTTCAGATTGTTAAAGTTGCTAATGATGAAGCGGAAGTAGCGCGATTATTAGCCTTGGGTGAAGTCCAGTTTGCGTTGACTATTCCAACCGATTTTGCACGGCAATTGGTACGTGGTGAACATCCGGTTTTATTATTAGAAGCGGATGCTACCGATCCCGCTGCAACCAGCAACGCTCTGGGGGTAATCAATACTTTAGTGCAAACCAGTTTAGATAGAGACTTATCCGGGAAACTACAACATTTACGGGGTCGACCACCGCCAATAGAATTGCGTATTCATCGTCAATATAATCCTGAAGGAATTACTCAATATAACATTGTGCCCGGTTTAATGGGGGTGGTGCTCACCATGACGATGGTGATGATTACGTCACTGGCCATTACCCGGGAGCGGGAACGGGGTACGATGGAGAATTTATTGGCAACCCCGGTACGTCCGATTGAAGTCATGATAGGAAAAATCGTTCCTTATATTCTAGTCGGGTATATTCAAGTCTTTTTGATTTTATTGGCTGCTCATTTTATTTTTGCGGTGCCGTTATTAGGTAATTTAATCTTGTTATTGGGTGTCACTTTACTTTTTATCGCTGCTAATCTAGCGCTGGGTATTACCTTTTCTACCGTTGCTAAAAATCAACTGCAAGCGATGCAAATGTCATTTTTTTTCTTTTTACCCTCAATTTTATTATCTGGTTTTATGTTTCCGTTTCGTGGGATGCCAGTTTGGGCACAACATCTTGGGGAAATACTGCCGCTAACCCATTTTTTAAGAATAGTACGCGGTATTTTATTAAAAGGGAATAATTTGGAAGAAATTTGGCCACAATTATGGCCCATTGCGTTATTTATGAGTATCGTGATTGTACTGGGATTATGGCGTTATCGAGAAACTTTAGATTAAATCTAGTGGCATGATGATTCTCTTGTCAACATAACTAGGGTACGTTATGCTACCTTAATTCACTAAAAACTAGTATTTTTAGTTAATTTATTTTAGTTACCGACTTATCGAGCGATTTTATCAATGATTTCACGATGGCGAATATTTTCAGCGGCTCCCCACCGACTCATGTTTTTTGGGGGAATATTACAGCTGCTGTTAACTATCAGTTGGTGGTTAAGCGAATTACTGGGACGTTCTGGAATGGGAATGGTGATACCCACCTCCATTGCGAGTAGCTGGGGTCATGCGATTCTCATGATCTATGGATTTCCTATTTTCTTTATTTTTGGCTTTTTAATGACCACTTATCCACGATGGATGAATGGACCACTTATTCCTTATCACCGCTATGTTCTGGCTTTTCTCTTATTAATCTCTGCTATATTTTTGATTTATATTGGCTTATTAACAAGTAAAGCCATCTTAATCACCGGTATGATTTTCTTGTTAATCGGTTGGGGTATAGCGTTTTATGCGTTATTAGCAGTTTATTGGCAGGCACCGGCTAGAGATAAACATTATGAAAGTATTCTTAACTTGGCTTTATTAGCCGGTTGGTTAGGAGTCTTAGCCTATCTTTTATGGTTAGTAACAGCGCAACCGTTTTTTTTAGATTTAGCTCGCCATGGCGGATTATGGCTTTATTTGCTGCCAATTTTAATAACGGTGTGTCATCGGATGATTCCTTACTTTAGCAGTTGTGCATTACCGCATTATCAAGTAGTACAACCGTCTTGGAGTTTACCGCTCATGGGAATTAGTGTGATGGGGCATCTGCTTTTAGAAATGCAGGAATTATTGGCTTGGCGATTTATTTTTGATATTCCCTTGATGTTATTAGCTTTTCATCATAGTTTTTATTGGAATTTCAAACGTAGTTTAACGATACGATTGTTAGCGATGCTACATATTGCTTTTTTATGGCTGGGGATAGCTTTATTACTTTACAATATTCAAAGTATCGTTCTATTATGGTTCGGGCAATTCTGGTTAGGTAGAGCACCTTTACATGCCTTAACGATTGGATTTATTACTTCTCTTATTATTGGAATGTCTTCACGAGTCATTTTAGGGCATTCCGGGCGTGCTTTGGTCGCAGATAACTTAACTTGGTTGTGCTTTCTAAGTATTTCTATCATCGCTTTGCTACGTATAGCTGCAGAACTCCCCGTGCTCGATAGGATGAATTTAGTAATTAATCAAGTGGCAGCCAGTGGCTGGTTAATCGTTTTATTACCCTGGTTGTTACGTTATATGCCAATGATTTTACGGGTAAGAGTAGATGGAAGAGCCGGTTAAAATTTCATACTAGATTATTTACATAGAAGGAACATCAGATATGAAAATTATTCTCTCAAGCGAGGTTACAGTAGAAGAGGGAATGCAACAAGCTGTTAGTCCCTTTCAAGAACGACCAGATACCCTTCCCAGAGGGAGCAAAGTAGCGGTTAACCCCGAAAGAGGACTTAACGCTTTCTATTTCAAAAGTCCGTTTGGTTTTTTGACCTCTATTACAAAAAGTAAAGTTTATGCTGTACTTCTAGAAAATAAACAAGAAGAAGAAAAATGGTTACAATTACTTCAAGAATCCGATTTCAAAGTAGTTCTTCCTGGAGAACCTGAGCCTGATCTTCCTGGAGAACCTGAGCCTGAGTTTAAAAGTAAATTTGACTTAAAAGGAATACTCTACTCTATTATTCTCCTCATTCTCCTTTTCTCTTTTATAGTTGGGCTATTTTTTAATTAACGGGTTCTTAAAACTAATTAAAGTTAATGGCAATTAGGGTAGTAACAATGGTTCGGACACTTTTTTCTAAGTAATTGATTTTATATGATAGTGATTCAATTTTAACTCACTGATAAAACTCTCTATTTTAAAAAACTGTCCGAAGTATTGGTAGTAAAGGAAATATAATATAACTAGCTGAATATCAATAATGTAGTTCTAATTTGTTGAATTTTATTTAATTTACTCCAAACCAACGATTTAAGCTTTAGCTTAGAAGTTTGTAGGCAAGTTTTGCTTGGTTACATCGCTTTATGGTGTAGCATCAGTTAATTAATAACGACGCCACTTTAAATATTCCACTTAAACTTAATTCATAACCTAAAATCGAGGATAACCTCATGAATTGTCCAAAATGTAACGCTATTATGGAAAAAATTACCTATCAAGGGATTACCGTGGATCGCTGCACGGATTGTAAAGGGATTTGGTTTGACATGCTAGAACGAGAAGCACTGGAAAAACTCAAAGGATCAGAGGTGATTGATGATGGTGATGCTAAAATAGGTAAAAAATTTAATGAGATGGGTAAGATTGCTTGTCCAAAGTGCCATGTTGAGATGTTGCGAATGGTGGACAATCGCCAACCACACATTTGGTTTGAAGGCTGTCCTACTTGTTATGGTGTTTTCCTCGATGCCGGTGAATTTAGAGATTTAAAAACGAATAATTTAGTTGATTTCTTTAAAGATTTGTTCGCTAAGGAACGTCCATAAATTTAATTTCAGCGGGTGTTTACTTGTGCCATTTAAGTCATTTTAATCAGGGATAGTAATTTTGGGTGTTTAATGCACTATTTTGATTTAATTTGGTTTTCTAAACGGTGCGTAGGACGCACCCTACCTTAAAATATGGATACTTCCCCTAACTGTTGTCATTCAACCATTCTGCCACGTCTGTAACGGTAACTCCCATGATTTTGGCAATTAAAACCGGTTCTAATCCTTCCCGATACATTGCACGAGCTATTTCGAGTTGTTCAGCCTTTTTACCTTGTTCCATGCCTTTTTTTATACCTTCGACCAATCCTTCTTCCCGATTCAGCCGTAAATTTTCTTCATAGCCAGTTTCTTCTAGCAAACTCACCATCTCCTGTGGTGTCAAATCTTCATCGGCAATTAAATTCGCAGCTTTGGCAATCAGTTTATTGTGCCGATTAATTTGTGGGGTTTTGGGATTAATAATACTCTCAATGACTAGTTGAAACCAATCGACTAAACCGGATGGCGTTCGCTCGTTTAAATAATAGGGATTGAGAAAATGGAGTTGATGGGGATAAAGATGTAATTCTTCACCGCTTTCGGTTATTGATGATAGCGAAGTGGTAATTAGACTGTGTTGATAGCGTGGCTCTCTAACTTTACTGGTTAACCACACGATGGTATGAACCACTCGGTCTAATTGGTACGCTTTATGACTTTTTGCTAATTCGACGATAGCGGCTTGATGATAGTGTAAAAAACGGTCAAAGTGATAGTCGTAACGAACTCGCTGAATTTCAATAATGAGACGATGCTTAGGGTCTTCAATGAAGATATCTAAAGCGATATCAATTGCGCCAATAGGTGGATAAAACTTTTTCTCCAGTTCAATGTTATCCGCTTGAATATCGAGTTTGATGCCAATGAGGTCGTAAACAAAAGCGGTGACAATTTCTGGATCTGAGAAAAGTTTTTTAAAGACCACACCGTTATTTAAGGGAGCTAAAGCCATGCTGATTGCCTCTCAGTGAGTTTGATATCGGATGAATGGTGATATGAGCTTCGCCTCGCTATGATGATTATCCTACTGTAATAATAAAAGGTAAAATATGACAATTAAAATCGGTCTCTGTGGTAGTCATCGAACTGGAAAAACGACTCTGGCACTAGCCATTGCTCAAGAAAAAAATCTCGCTTTTATCAAAACAGATACCAGTGCGGTTTTTAAACAACAGGGTTTACATCCATCAGCACCAATGGATTTTAACACGCGGTTATGGATTCAAAATCACATCATTGCAGCCGCTGTTCAAATTTGGCAAGCTGAACCTGGCGATTTTATTACTGATCGAACCCCCTTGGATTTTATGGCGTATACGCTGGCGGATATTCAAGGTGCTACTGAAGTCGATTTTGCTGAATTAACGATTTATTTAAACCGTTGTATTGAAGTCACTAATCAGTTTTTCAATTTATTAGTGGTTTTGCAACCGGCTATTCCTTTAGTTGATGAACCCGGCAAAGCCGCTTTGAATCCAGCTTATATGGAACATCTCAATAGGATTATTCAAGGATTATGTCATCATGATGATTTGACTTGTCCAGCCATTATCCTCAAAAAAAATATTATCCGTTTAGAAGAACGAATCGCTGCTATTGTTGACAGCCTTTCTTAAAACAAATTTTCTAGGTAACGCATTATGACAATCTTAATCACAGGGGCAGCCGGTTTTATTGGTGCTCAGCTTTGTAAACAGTTATTAGAACGCGGTGAAACGGTGGTTGGAATTGATAATTTGAATAATTATTATGATGTTAACCTGAAAAGAGCACGACTCGCTCAATTGGCGCATTATTCTAATTTTCTGTTTATGCAACTGGATCTCGTTGATAGAACGGGATTAGCTACTTTGTTTATGCGGGAAAAATTTCAACGGGTAGTCAATTTAGCGGCTCAAGCCGGAGTACGTTATTCTATTGATAATCCTTATGCTTATGTGGACAGTAATTTAGTTGGATTTGTGAATTTGCTGGAAAATTGTCGTCATCATGCTGTTGAACATTTGGTATTTGCATCTTCTAGCTCGGTTTATGGACTTAATACCCAAATGCCCTTTTCAGTTCATGATAATGTGGATCATCCGATTTCGCTATACGCTGCTACTAAAAAGGCTAATGAACTGATGGCGCACACTTATGCGCATTTATATGGGTTACCGGTAACCGGATTACGATTTTTTACTGTTTATGGACCGTGGGGGCGTCCGGACATGGCTTACTTTAAATTTACTCAAGCTATCCTGAATGATCAGCCGATTGAGGTTTATAACTCGGGTCAAATGAGAAGGGATTTTACTTATATTGATGATATTATTGAAGGTGTTATCCGGGTGCTTGCACAAATACCAGAGCCAAATAAAACTTGGTCGGGTGATAATCCTGATCCCAGTAGCAGTCCTGCCCCTTATCGAATCTATAATATCGGTAATAATCAACCCGTAGAATTAATGTATTACATTGAAACCTTAGAAAAGGCACTCGGAAAAAAAGCCAAACTCAAGCTCTTACCGATGCAACCGGGGGATGTTCCAGCGACTTATGCTGATATCAGTGATTTAACTCAAGATTTTGATTTTAAACCTAAAACTTCAATCGAGGTGGGTATCGAACACTTTGTGCGATGGTATCAAAGTTATTACCCAACCAGCAGTTAACCGTTCACTACTCAACTATCAGGAAGTCAAGCTTAAAACACCTCATTGCCTAGTATGGTTTACTTTTTCAAGTAAGCGGGTAATCTCACGTTTTTTATCTCTTAATCTCTCTATAGTTGAGTCAATTTTTTGCATTTCTTCTTTGACTTTGTTAAGTTTATCTTTGTCTTCTAAATGATAGAGTAAGTTGGTTTGATCATGTCGAGCGTCTTCCTGTTTTTCTAGATCTTGTTCGTTAAAACGATAAGCAGCTTGCAAACCTTGCTCATACTGTTCCAGAAAAGCAGATTCTAAATAAGGCGGACAAATATTATTATAGTCTTTAACCTGTTCGCCCAAATCAAAACCATTTGAAGGTGTGCAATAAACTAATAAGCCTTCATCACGTCCAGCTTGGTAAGCGTTGATATCCGGGGTAACATGGTAATCAGTACAAGCTTTCTGGTGTTGTTCCAGCCGAGTCAGGTCATAACCATGGGTGCCATCACGATAACCAATACTTTTCCAATCACCTTGTAAGCATTCTTCTTTAGATAAAGTGGCACATCCCATTATACTTGCATTGATAAGGGTCATTGCGATTAGTTTTTTATTCATACTTTCTTCCTTCAAAATTAGAGTGTGTCATCAGTTTATGTAGCATAGCCTAAGTTATTTAGGAAAAATATCCATAATTTAAAAAACCGCTGAGCTTGGTAACGAGCAAATATTCCTCCACTTCAATTCTCTTTGCACTGCTAAGATTATAGTGTTTTCAGCGTCCTGATATCGTAGTTGGTCGCTTCTTAATTCGAACTTCATATGAATACCTCAAATTATTGCATATAACCATGACATTGCCCATATTCCACTGACGGTACATTCACTCAGCACAAATGACGTAACTGCCAAGTTAGTGTAAAATGCAAAGTTATTTGTTGATAGCGCCTTTATTTAGTGAATGAATGACGCTGTTAAACGGGCTTGGTAACTTCGCCTAGATATTTTTTGATTAATTTGCTCAAGAACGAATGAAAAATTAAGAGAGAACCTAACAATGGAAGAATTATTAGAACTACGGGCAGCGATAGAACAACAACGCTATACCGATGCCCTCCTGTTATTAGGTGAGATGGAAGAAATGAGCCGGGAAGATAAAATTCATAAAGTTCGCAGTTATGTCATCATTTTATTGATCCATCTCATTAAACAATCAGCTGAAGAAAGAACCACCCGTTTTTGGGAGTGCTCCATTGCTAATGCCGCTGAGGAAATTCAGTATATCAACAAACGGAGAAAATCAGGTGGTTATTATCTCGATTGGGAACAACTCAACGAAGTGATTGCAGAAGCTTACCCGAGTGCTTTGAGAAAAGTAGCACTCGAGGCATTTGAAGGTCAATATAGTACTGAACAATTAGCCAAACAAATAAATCAAACAGCTATTCAAAACAAGTTATTAGAAATGATTGGGGCAAAATAATTAATCTCAGAATTAATGTTTAGCTGGTTTGCTCGTTACGTTGATAAAAGGTTTGGCAAAGTAGTTTTTCCTTAAGATCCATTAAAAACCGTAACATAATAACAATCCAGGGTATTGATATTTGCAGCTTTACTAAAAGTATTGAAGATGCTTAATTTACCCGGTTTATTTTAGTCTATTTCTAGACATAATGTTTATGTTCTCGCCGCCGCGTACCAGCCCGTTGGGTAATTACACCTTTGATCGTATCGAGGGTTTTAATTTCCAAAGTGGGATATTTATCATTAAGTGGCTTGAGGAAATAACGTTCATCATTATTAATAATTAATTGCCTAAAAATATACTCGTCTTGGTAAAGTGCAAACACGTAAGATCCATTTTTGAATGCACCATCGGGTTCAATGATAATAATATGTCCTTCGACAAATTCTGGCTCCATGCTATCACCTAATACTCGTAAGGCAAACGGTTCATTTTGACCACAACTCATTGATTATAAACTCCTTAGTATTTAATTGGCTTTACTAAACAAAAAATGGTTGCTTTTAAATAAGGTAGTGGTTATTGGAGAAAGCTCAGTTTAGTATAAAATGGTTCTCTTTGTGAATAGTTACGACAGGAAACTCAATGATTAAAGTAGGTATTATTGGTGGTACCGGTTACACTGGGGTTGAATTACTTCGTTGGTTAGTTCATCATCCCCAAGTCCAAATACAGGCAGTAACTTCTCGGGCAGAAGCCGGTACACCGGTAGCAAACTTATTCCCGAATTTACGTGGACACTTAGACTTAGTATTTACTGATCCAGCAACAGAAAATTTAACCACTTGTGATATCGTTTTCTTTGCTACGCCTAATGGTACGGCGATGCAAAGTGCTCCAAAATTATTAGCTGCCGGTGTTAAGGTGATTGATCTCGCTGCTGATTTTCGTATTAATGCCGTTGACGTTTGGGAGCATTGGTATGGCATGAAACATGCTTGTCCTGGCTTGCTGGGTGAAGCCGTATATGGATTACCCGAAATTAATCGGGTTAAAATTGCTAAGGCACGGTTGGTTGCTAATCCGGGTTGTTATCCCACGGCAGTGATATTAGGATTTCTGCCTTTATTAGAAGCGCATCTGATTGATAATCAATTTCTAATAGCCGATGCTAAATCAGGTGTAAGTGGGGCTGGGCGTAAAGCGAGTGTATCTATGCTGATGGGGGAAGTTGGAGAAAGTTTTAAAGCTTACGCTGTTTCGGGACACCGCCATTGGCCGGAAATTTGTCAAATTTTAAATAGTTTTTCTAAACAACCGGTGGATCTCACTTTTGTACCCCATTTACTACCGATGATTCGAGGAATTGAAGCGACTTTATATGCCAATTTGGAACGGGATATTTCGTTAGCAGAAATACACACCTTATTTGTTCAACGTTACCAATCAGAACCTTTTGTTGATATTTTGCCACCCCAATCTCATCCTGAAACCCGAAATGTGAGAGGAATTAATCTGTGTCAAATCGCAGTACATTGTCCTCAACCGGGCAAACGAGTTGTGGTATTATCAGTTATTGATAACTTAGTCAAAGGCGCTGCTGGACAAGCCATTCAAAATATGAATATTATGAGCGGATTACCAGAAACAACTGGATTAACCGGGGTAGCTTTATTACCTTAGTGGCTTGTCACCTATCCATTTTTAAAATCGGTTGGACATACTTTGCTTGATTCGACCTAATTTCTACTAACAACTTGTGACCTGAGTGGTATTATTGTCAATAAAGATAGCTAATGAGATATAATATATTTATTGGTTCTTGGTTTCATCTTAGGTAGCCATGCCAACCATTTTTTATCGATCACCTCCACCGGCTAAACCCAAACCTGGACCAACGGTGATGACCGTTAGAACGCATCAGCCCTGGCGATGTTTGAGTTTGTTAGCCGTAGTCATCTTGATCATGGGTGGAATTGGTTTATTTTTATACCAACAGAACTTACAAGTATTAGGACAGAATAAACAGGCTGTTATAGAACAGGTACGGGAACAAGAAGCGCAACGTCAACGAAATGCTAACTTGACCTTTCAAAATAAAGAGTTACGTAAAAAAATAGCAACGCTTATCCATTCTACCCAAACCAGCCAGGCAACTTACGTTCAAGTTTTGCAATCTTTAAAGCAAGCACAACAAGATGTTCAAGATTTAGGGGAAGAACTCCAGCTTTATAAAAGATTATTTGACTCGAAAATACCCATTCGAGCTGAAAATGAAGTGAGTATCAACAGTTTTAGTATTAATTATGATGAAACGAGTGGCTATTACCAATATCGATTAGTGTTGATTCAACTCGTAAAAGTAGCAAAACCGCTTCAAGGTCAATGGCAGATCGAAATGATTGGTCAAAGTAATGGTATCGATCAACAACTCAATATGAATCAAATAACGCTTGGTAATCATCATTCCCAACCATACCAAGTTCATCGTTTGCAGAAGTTGGTCGGTTATTTACAATTCCCAACGAATTTTAACCCTAAACAGGTGATAATTCGGCTTATACCCGCTCGTCCAAAAACAGCGACTGAAATTCGTTTTCAATGGACCGATTTGCTCAACAAGGAGTCATTATAATATGTGGGGAAACCGTAAAAGAAAGGTCACCCGAATTGATTCATTAATAGGACAACAAACCGAAATCAAAGGCGATATTAATTTCACCGGGGGTTTACATATTGACGGTAAAGTTGAGGGTAATATTACTGCCGCTGAATCCTCAGGCTCAGTATTAACCTTAAGTGATCAAGGTTCGATCCAGGGTGATGTTCGTGTTCCCAATGTGATCTTGAACGGTTTAGTGAGAGGTAGTGTCTATGCAGAGGAACACATTGAATTAGCCTTAAATGCCCGTGTTATTGGTAATGTGTATTACAATTTAATTGAAATGGCTATGGGTGCTGAAGTCAATGGCAGTTTAATCCACGCGGCTGATATGACCAGTCAACCGGCTTTACCTTTAGAATATGACAAGAAAATAAAAGAATAGTTTTCTCCATCATGATAGGTTTTGAAGCAACTCTTGAACCCGAGACCCATTTTGGGGATGTGCTTTTTTAAGAATAAGGAAGGATTGTTCTTAAAACCGATTGTTAATTTTGTATTTGATAGGGCAGGCTAACAACAACCTTGGTTCCTTTACCAACTTCAGAAACTACTTTAATATGTCCACCATGTTGTTGGATAATATGGTGACTCACCGCCAATCCTAAACCCGTTCCTTGTCCAAAAGGTTTAGTCGTAAAAAAAGGTTCAAAAATTTGGGGTAATAATTCTTTAGAAATTCCTTTACCATTATCTTGAATAGCGAGGTGAACAAATTTATCATCCATACTGGTTTTGATATAAATTAGCCCTTGATATTCAATTGCCTGTCCCGCATTAGTTAATAAATTGAACAATACATGATTAATTTGAGAAGGTGAGCAATGTACTTTCGGAAGAGTAGTATAGTGTTTGTGAATCGTTATTTTGTGTTTAAAAATATTATCAGTGATAACTAAAATATTGTCTAAACATTCATTTAAATCAATATCCATTATGCTGGCTTGTTCAATCTGGCTGAATTTCTCTAAATTAGTAATAAAGGCTGAAATTTTATCAATTTCAGTGAGAGACTTGTTAAAAACCGTTTGGATTTCTTGTAGGGTATATTCTTCATAAAATCTTTGGTTAGATTCCGCTAATTCTTGAAGTTGAGTTTGTAAATAAGCTTTATCAATTTCGGCTTCTTGTGATAGTAACCCGTTAATGAGTTGATCGTAAGAAACCACGAGTTCACGTGTCGTCGTAAACAGTTCTTGGGTCATTTCTATATTGTTTTTAATAGTGGTTAGGGGAGCATAGACCGCATGAATAATATCGCTAATTTTCTGACCTAACAAAGCCATTTTTTCAGATTGAACTAAATGCGCTTGTGAAGCGGTGAGGTAGCTATGTGCTTTGGAAAGTTGGTGTTTACAATCATCTGCTTGTTGTTCTAAAGATTCAAATGCTCTCTGTAATTTTTTTTCCATGTGGACAAATAACTTTAGCAGTTTACCTAATTCATCTGGGCGTCCTAAAGGTAACTTTTGTTCCCATTCACCCCGTGATAATCGCAAAATAGCAGCCTGTAAATGTTGTAGGGGACGTGTCATCCAACGAGCCAGCAAGGTACCCAGAAATAAAGTCGTTATAGTGCCAATAGCAATGGATAAGAAAATAAGACGCGTATTTTGATTGATAAAATGGCTAAAATCGGCAGCAGGGATAACTACAACAATTAACCAATTAATTCCGTTATTAACTAAAGGCACTACTTGTAAAAAATAGTGTTGCTGATCACTTTCAAAAGTCATCTGAGTGGTCGTATGGATTTCGTTCAGATCACCAAATCTCGACAGTAAATGGTGTGCTGTTAATTGAATTAAGGAATTCGCACTATTTTTAGCATAAAGTTGTCGGAATTCCTGGCGATTAGAACTGACCGGAAAAACTTCTTCTTGAGTTGAAGTGGTCACCATTTTACCGGAGCGTTCCATTATCACACTAATGCCAGATTGACTTATGTTGAGTTGATTTAAAAATTGGGTTATTTTTAATAAGGAAAGTTCTACCATCAGAACCCCTTTTAAAGGTCCAGTCGTTTCATAAATCGGTTGTACGATTCCTAAAGCCACATTATTTGAAGTCGCTCGTAGGTAAAACGGACTCCAAACCGGTTGAGTAGCTTGTTTTGCCGATTTATACCAAGCTTGCTCTCGGGGGTCGTAATCTTTAACGACTGATAACAGGTCGGAACGACGTCCCTGTTCATCAGCCATGTAATTATAAAGATTGTTTCCCAGCGATGATTTAACTTCACCAATCGTGAAAGTATCATCCGGTTGCCGTTCTATACCAATGAATTCACCAGTGGCGGTGGCAAAAGCGATATAACTAATGACATCAAATAATTGATTTTGCCGCCAAAAATAGTGTTCTAAACTATCCGTATGGTCTAAATCCAATTGCTCAAATCGAATCGCCTCGGCATTAGCAACATTGAGGGTGTAAAGTGTTTGGAGATGGGTTTCCAACGATTTTTTGATCCGACCGCTGATTTCGTTTGCTAATTGATAAGCGACTTCACTGACTAACTGTTGACCATTATGCCAAGAAAACCAACTCATTAATCCACCCATCGTGATAATAATAATCATGAAGGGGATGAGCAATAAAAAACGTAATGGCACTTTTCCAATAAGTTTTCTAAGCCAGCCAGTTAAATATTTGGTACTCATAAAAAGGAGGACTCCTTGAAGTCACTGTTTATTATCCCTAAAAAAGAGATAGCTTGTTTTCTTGCTTAGCAAAATTTACACCTCAATGCTGACTACGGTTATTTGGCTTTATAAAATAAGCAGTTAATAAAATTACTGCCCTTATTATTTTAACAATAGTGCTTATTATCAGAATTTATTGGGTGGGTAGATAACGCTTATCAGTTAGGTAAAAACCCTTTCAATTTTATAATTTAAACCGTCATTCAGTTATCAGTTAGGTCATAACGCTTTAACGCTTAATAACTTGAACCGTCGTGATCATGAGCAAAATTTTTATGGTGGGAAGTTAGGATGGTAACCATTTACTCAAGCCAATCAAATAAACACAATCAACTTTTCAATTCATGATAAACTTAGTTTTATTTTGAGATGAAATGACATTTCATCTTGACAACATTAAATATTTTATTTTTTATTGTTATTCAAATTCTAAAGTCAATAAATTATAAAAAGTTGCTCATCACATTATGGTTGTTATTTATCTCGCCATTTACTTAAAATTGGTCCAGTTAATTCGATGGCGATGCCAAATCAATATTATTTGTCTTGTTCTCGCCGGTATTCTCCTTCAATCGTCATGGGTTGTCTTGGAGATTTAGTTTGAGATGATGAAGTGGGTTGAATAGGTTGATACCATGATAAAAATAGATAGCGGCGCACACCAGGAATAAGACAAGCTAATCCTAAGACATCGGTGAAAAAACCGGGAATAATTAATAACACACCGCCTAATGATTGCAAAATACTTTCTAATAAAGCTTCTGTTGGTATGGTTCTTTTTTCTAAAGTCATTTGCAGGGTCTGCAAAGTTATAACGCCTTGAATACGCAGGATATAAGTGCCTACGATA
Organism: Thioploca sp.; assembly: GCA_012032555.1. Taxonomy (GTDB): domain Bacteria; phylum Pseudomonadota; class Gammaproteobacteria; order Beggiatoales; family Beggiatoaceae; genus Thioploca. Next base: position 44,314 of record JAAUSR010000016.1, on the reverse strand, counting down.
GCCGATAATATGACTAAGAATAAAGTGGATAAAATCCCAATAAGATTAACTACCATAATGAACAGATAAATTTCAATCAAAGGGATAATTAAAAACAGCCAGAATAATTGTTGTGATAAATTCATTATAGTCCACGTGACCAAGTGAATAGACTAACTAAAAGAGGCCTGCTAAAAAAATGGAAATAACCCCAGTCAAATTAACAAACTCGGTGCGATAAAACAAATTTTTTGCGTGGTTAAAATTTAAACCGAAGAGGTATTTATGGAAACCAATAGTGAATATCAATTACTTTTAACGACTTGTCCTAATATGGAAGTTGCCCAACAATTAGCTAAATATTTAGTAACCCATCATTTAGCCGCTTGTATTAATATTGTACCCAACATATCATCAATCTATGAATGGGAAGATAAAATTATTACTGATAACGAAGTCTTATTATTTATTAAAACTCGTCAGGATTGTTATACCACCATACAACAAACTTTATTACAACAACATCCTTATCAAGTACCTGAATTAATTGCTTTTTCTATAGAAAATGGCTCACCTCATTATTTATCATGGCTTGATCAAGTTGTCAGTAAAGCTTCAGTTAAAGCAACTTTGACCTAAGTGCTCATAAAAGCAAATTTGAGGTGGATGTAGCCTGTTGACTTAACCTTTAGGATTTGTCATTTTGATGAGACCATTATTGTTATTGACTCTATTAGGCGGGTTATTGACCGGAAATCTCTATGCCGAAGTGGCTACCAATCAATCAACAGAGTTGGTTGGAGATACTCAGCAACTTGCTCAACCGCCTTTTTCAAAAGAATCGTCATTATTTACTCTTGAACCTCAAGCGAGTGACTTACCCGTTGGGGAAGCTTCGCTATTACCTTCGCCAGCAGAACAACCTTTTAACTTACCAGCGGCTACCTCGGCAGAGTCCTTAAGTGAGAATAATAAAGTTCTGCCACCGGATAAGGCTTTTATTTTCTCTACTTATTTAGAAGAAGCTGCTGTTTTAGTCGCACATTGGCAAATTGCAGCCGATCATTATCTTTATCGAGATAAATTTAAATTTGCTCTGATAGATGGTGGGGTTTTAGGTGAACCACAATTTCCGCCAGGAACAACGAAAGAAGATATTAAATATGGGTTGATTGCAATTTATGAACACACTGTGACGATCAAATTGCCTTTGAAAGAAACTCAAGGTTTAGATCACCTGACGCTAAAAGTCACCTACCAAGGCTGTGCTGAAAACAAATTATGTTACCCACCCATTGAAAAAACCACAATTGTTGATCTAACCAACCTAACGGCTACTTCCACAGTAACTGATTTTAACAGTGAGGTTAATCAATCTGAACCACCGACTTCTTCGGTACAGACTTCAAGTGAAATTAAAGAATCAGAATCGAGTTTAAAGAGCTATTTTAAAAAGTTAAGTGATTTTTTAGGATTAACTCAGCCCAATAAACAATTTCTTGATCCAGAACAAGCTTTTATTTTTTCCGCGATCTTTTCTAACGCTAACTATCTTACTTTGCGTTGGCAAATTGCGGCTGGTTATTACCTATATCGAAACAAGTTACACTTTGCTTTGCAAAGTCCTGGACAATTAGGTACACCAATCTTACCAACCGGTACCCTTCATCAAGATAAGGTTTTAGGTCAAACCGAGATTTATCAACAACCGGTACTTGAAATCAAATTACCGATTCAAACGAATGGTTCATCAACAGCGCGCTTACAAGTGGAATATCAAGGCTGTGCAGTAGCGGGTTTATGTTATGCGCCGATACAGAAAACGATTAACTTAACGCTAAAAAATGATTATCCTCGATTAAAACCCGCTACAGCAACAAATTCTGTTCCTAGAAATCGTGTTCCCTTCAAGCCCAAGCCGCTGGCTGAGCAAGATCGAATTGCCGATTTACTCGCTCATGCAAATAAGTTCTACACCATTATGATGTTTTTTGGTTTAGGTTTATTGCTCTCATTTACGCCCTGCGTTTTTCCAATGATTCCTATCTTGTCTAGCATTATCATTGGACAAGGTGAGCAGGTCACGACTTATAAAGCTTTTCTCATGTCAAGCAGTTACGTCTTAGCGATGGCTATAACTTATGCCACTGTTGGGGTATTAACCGGTTTACTGGGAGAAAATTTACAGGCTATTTTCCAACAAAGTTGGGTACTGATTACCTTTTCTCTGGTATTTGTGGCTTTAGCTTTATCCATGTTTGGTTGTTATGAATTGCAAATGCCCGCTGCTTTACAAACTCATTTCACCACCTTAAGTAATCGCCAAGCCGGTGGGACTTTAATGGGTGTAGCGATTATGGGGGTTTTATCAGCACTCATTGTTGGTCCTTGTGTCGCTGCGCCTTTAATGGGTGCACTAATTTATATTGGTCAAACCGGTGATGCTTTACTGGGTGGTTTATCCTTATTTTCTATGAGTCTGGGTATGGGTGTTCCCTTGATTATTGTTGGTATTTCTGCCGGACATTGGTTACCGAGAACCGGTGAATGGATGGAAATCATTCGTTCAATTTTTGGGGTGATGCTACTCGCTATCGCTATTTGGATGGTGGATCGAGTCGTTCCACCCGCAATCACCATGTTATTAACGGCTAGCTTACTCATTGTCGCCGGTGTTTACATGGGTGCTTTAGATAGTATTAAAGTCGGCGTATCGGGTTGGTTACGGTTGTGGAAAGGATTGGGAATTATTTTATTGGTTTACGGTATATTACTGCTCATTGGTTTAGCTAGCGGCAATCATCACCTGTTACAACCACTCCAACCTTTCCAACTGAATCAAACGCCGGCGATGACTCAACCGTCATTATTTAAACCGGTTAAAGGCTTAGCGGGATTAACCACAGAGTTAACTGCTGCTACCCAACAAGGTAAACCCGTTATGCTAGATTTTTACGCGGATTGGTGTGTCTCTTGTCAGGAAATGGAACATTTTACCTTTGCCGATCCGCAAGTCCAACAATTGCTTTCTCACTTCGTGTTACTGCGAGCGGATGTCACACCCAATGATGAACTAGATAAAGCCTTATATAAAAACTTGGGTCTCTATGGTCCACCCGCGATTTTATTTTTTGATTCCCACGGACAAGAACAACGGTCCTATCGAGTCATTGGCTTTATGCCAGCCGCACAATTTCGTCAACATTTACAACAGATACAATCATTATGAAAAAACCAGCTTATTTCATCGTGGTTACCCTTTTATTTTTGCTTAGCTTAGTGAGTGTCAGTGGTTATTGGGGATATAAGCTATTACTGGCACAAGAAGAACTGGTACGCCGCCCAGATTTTATGCTGCCGGATTTAACGGGTAAAGATCGGCATAATTCGGAATGGAATGGCAAAGTAGTGGTAGTTAACTTCTGGGCAACCTGGTGTCCACCCTGTATCCAAGAAATTCCTCAATTTGTCAACATTCAAAAAAAATATGCTGATCGAGGCTTACAATTTGTAGGTATTGCTTTGGATACACCAGAACATGTCAAAGATTTTGTGCAGCGGGTGAAAATTAATTATCCTATTTTAGTTGCTGAAGAAGATCAGGTAATTGAAGTGGCACACCAATTTGGGGATAACGCTGGGGTATTGCCTTTTACAGCGATAGTTGATCGTCAAGGTAATATGGTTTTACAAACTCCAGGGGAAATGGATCAGATAACGCTAGAAAAAATCATCAAACCGTTGTTATCGGGAAAGGAATGAACACATGATGAACCCAGTGATAGCATTCGATGAGGAGGAGGCTGAAGAGGATGAGAGTGTGGGGTCGTTAAATCATAGTCTGGTCCAAGGCAACCTCACTGTCCTTTTATCCGATGATGAGCGGTTTACCGTCTTACCAGAATTAAGTTTGGAAACCAGACATATCGATCTGAGTCAATTTAGCCTGAGAACAAAAGAGGAGTTAAAACCAGACATCAGCGTGTATTTAGACCCACCAGAGAGCGTCCCCGTTGATGTATTACGTGTTCAGAAAATGCCTGATTTATCAATAGAAATTCTCTCACCCAGTCAAGGAATAAGTGGTCTTATCGCCAAAATAAAAGCCTATTTTGCACTGGGGGTAAAATCCTGTTGGTTAATTATCCCGGCAACTAAAACCATTCAAGTTTACTCTCGACCAACTGAAGGAGAAACCTTTGATACTAAAGACACTGAAGTAATTGATAAAGTAATGGATATTAAAATTTCAGTGAAAGCAGTCTTTAAAAGAGTCCGCTAAAACTATCGAAATAAGTAGCCTAGACACTGTGCGAATAAAAAATAACAGAATGAGGTAGTGAACGACTATTCAATTCTGCGAATTCTTCCATCCTGAAAATCCTGATTTAGAGGTAACAACTGTCTTGACTTAAAGTAATTTATACAATACAATAAATATTGTTTTTAACTTCGTTAAAAACTCAAGCCACCCTTTATAACCAAAAAAAGGGCGGGCTTTGCTTGTTTATTTTCCTAACTAAGTTAGGTAGGTTAAATTCATAATAAATGTTGAACTTCTCATTTGACTATTCCTTAATGGAGAAATTCAAAATGGCCTCAAAAAAATCAAAATCTTTTCAAGAGAGTAAAACTCATATACTCAGTAAGTGGTGTATGGGGTTGTTATCTCTTGGCTTAGTATCAACTTCAGTATTAGCGGGTTCAAGCAGCGAATTCTTAGCTAATGGTGGAGAGTGTAAGGTGACTATTGATTCACCGCTGACCGGAGGTTCTCCAATTACCCTCCCCAATGGTAATACGACCACGGATATTGACGTCTTAGGTTCAGCCGAGGTAACAGCAGGTGATCCCTTAACCGCCAGTTTTATCTACGTGCTGGATATATCGGGTAGTACTGCTGAGGGTGGTGGTACCGGTTGTGCGCCTATTTTGGGTTGTGAAAAACAATTTCTAAAATTACTTAACCAGGAGATTATCAACGAAGGTATCAGCGATGAAGTGGGCTTGGTTGTTTATGCCGATTCGGCGGCGATTGCTGATATGACACCCGCTTCCGGTGTACAAATGATAATTGCACCAGATGCTAGCGATGTTACGTATCCTTCTTATCTCGATACAGTGGTTGATTCTACAATTAGTTATCCCCGTCCTCCTAGTACTAATAGCAGAATTAATCAATTTACTTCTTATACTGTAGGACGTAATACCGATTGTAGAGATGGTCTCGTAAGTGCTTTGACTGTGGCAAATGCTACTACTCATAACCCTAAGATTGTGGTATTCACTTCGGATGGTGTTTGTAATCAAGGTACGCAAGCTGAGTTTGATGCTGCCGTTCAAGCACTAGCTAATGCTGGTGTGGTAGTTCATTCAATTGCGGTTGGTAACGGCAGTTCATGTACCACCAATCAAGGTAGCGGTAGCTTAGGTCAAATGGCGGTAAACGGTGGACAATGTTATCAAATTGCTGATCCAGGTAATTTGCCCGATATCATTCCAAGCTTTGTGGGTACGACACTGCTTTCTTTAGACTTTCAAGTAGATGCTGGCACTTTCACCCAAATTCCTAATAGCAACATCGATCCTGATTTACCGCAGCCAAGTGATATGACGCCAGTGAGTTACACCACATTGGCAGAAAGTTTGGGGGTTGGTCTCCATGAAGTCTGCGTGACCGCGAATTGTTCTGATCCAGAAGGAATCGTCAGTGCGACACAATGCGAAACCTTTGAGATTATAGCGCCGAATCATGATCCCGTAGCGAACCCTGATAACGAGAGTACGAATGAAGATGAGCCTGTCACGATTAATGTTTTAGGCAATGACACCGATCCAGATGGTGATCCATTGACTGTGATTTCCAATACGCTACCCAGTCATGGTACCGTCACCCAAAACCCAGATGATTCCTTCACTTACACACCTGAACCTAACTTTTGTGGTACGGATAGCTTTGATTATACGATCTCAGATGGTCAAGAACCACCTGGTATGGATACCGCCACGGTAACGATTGAAGTCATTTGTGTTAATGATCCACCGGTAGCTAACCCAGATAGCTATACCACCAATGAAGATGTCCCGCTTACTGTCCCAGCAGTGGGTGTTTTAGGCAATGACACCGATGGTGGTGATGGTGGCCCGTTGAGCGTGGTTTCTAATACCCAGCCCAGCAATGGTACAGTGGTTCAGAATGCCGATGGTTCTTTCACCTATACCCCGAACGCTAATTTCTTCGGTAATGATAGCTACACTTACACGATCTCGGATGATGGCGGTACTACTACCAGTACGACTACGGTATCAATTACAGTTAATCCAGTTAATGACCCACCGGTAGCCAACCCAGATAGCTATACCACCAATGAAGATATCCCGCTTACTGTCCCAGCAACGGGCGTTTTAGGCAATGACACTGATGGTGGCGATGGTGGTCCATTAAGCGTGGTTTCTAATACCCAGCCCAGCAATGGTACAGTGGTTCAGAATGCCGATGGTTCTTTCACCTATACCCCGAACGCTAATTTCTTCGGTAATGATAGCTACACTTACACGATCTCGGATGATGGCGGTACTACTACCAGTACGACTACGGTATCAATTACAGTTAATCCAGTTAATGACCCACCGGTAGCCAACCCAGATAGCTATACCACCAATGAAGATGTCCCGCTTACTGTCCCAGCAACGGGCGTTTTAGGCAATGACACTGATGGTGGCGATGGTGGTCCATTAAGCGTGGTTTCTAATACCCAGCCCAGCAATGGTACAGTGGTTCAGAACGCCGATGGTTCTCTCACCTATACCCCGAACGCTAATTTCTCGGGTAATGATAGCTACACTTACACGATCTCGGATGATGGGGGTACGACTACCAGTACAACTACGGTATCAATTACGGTTAATCCAATTAATGATCCGCCAGTAGCCAACCCAGATAGCTATACCACCAATGAAGATGTCCCACTTACTGTCCCAGCTCCGGGTGTTTTAGGCAATGATACCGATCCAGATAACGATCCTTTAACGGTGATCTCCAATACGAACCCCAATCATGGTAACGTTACTCAAAACCAAAAGGGTTCCTTCACTTACACGCCTGAATCTAACTATTGTGGTATCGATAACTTTGATTATACGGTCTCAGATGGTCAGGTGGAGGATACTACCACGGTAACGATTACGGTGATTTGCGTCAATGATCCACCCGTAGCGATCGATGATAGCTATACCACTGATGAAGGTGTGCCACTAATTGTGCCGGCTCCGGGTGTATTAGACAATGACACCGATCCAGACGGCGATCCTTTGACGGTGAGTTCTAATACTCAGCCCAGTAATGGTACAGTCACTCAGAACCCAGATGGTTCCTTTACTTACACACCGAACGCTGACTTTTGTGGTATCGATAGCTTTACTTATACGGTCTCAGATGGTCATGGTGGTACTGACACGGCGACAGTCACTTTGGGAGTTACTTGCCAAGGTTTACGGATGACCGGTGGTGGTACTCTAGAAAAGGGTAAAGGTAAAGGTAAAGTCGGTGTAAGTCACGGCTTTGAATTACATTGTAATCCAGATGAATTACCTAATAACCTCGAAGTTAACTGGAATAATAATAGTGACAAATTCCATTTAGAGACGCTTACTTCAGCGACTTGTATTGATGACCCCACCATTAGTGAAGCACCACCGGTGGCTGGCTTTGATACTTATATTGGTGAAGGAACGGGTCGCTATAATGGCGTGCCTGGTGCTACCATAACTTGGATCTTTACTGATGCCGGTGAACCGGGTAAGGACCATGACTATGGTGAAATGACCATTACTGACGCTGATGGTAATGTAGTGCTTTCGATTTCCGGTTCGTTAAACCAAGGTAATCATCAAGCGCATTAATAATTAAATAAGTATTTCAGTTCTATTTTCTTCAACCTCATCTCGTTATTTAATTATCGAGATGAGGTTTTTCATGTCTTGTATCGGTACCTGAATTTCATTTCAACCTCTCCTAGCTATTTGTATTAAGTTGTTTTTAACTTTTAACAATACTTCAGACTGTTTTTAGTAGGGGGTGTGTTAGGCAGTAGCTGTAACGCACCGAATTTAATAAGGAAAAGGTGTGTTATGCTGCGCTAACACACCCTACATCAAATCAATTCGTTATAAAAATTTTCTGAACCATTGTTAACTGTTATTTGAAATTTATACAAACCTACCTATAATGACTTATTATGGGTAATAAATATCGACTACATGAATTTGCAAATCAGCTAGGCGTTTCAGCCAATACTTTAAGAAGATAGGATGCCTCAGGTAAATTAACAGCTAAACGGACTTTATCTAATCATCGTTATGATGATGAATCTGACCTTCGACAATTATATGGAATCAAGGAAGAAAATAGCAAAACGGTGGCTTATTGTCGGGTTTCAAGTACGGGACAACAAGCGGATTTAAAATCTCAAGTCAAAGCCATGGAACAATTTTGTTTATCATCCGGTATAGCGGTTGATGAATGGATACCAGAAATTGGTGGTGGTATGAATTTCAAACGCCAGAAATTCTTAACCCTCAGGTCGCGTATCCCAGGTATGGATTAAGAAAATATAACAAACAGATTATTAAGGCGGTTACCGATGATAGTAACCCGAATAGTTACAAGTAACCATTTGAACCCAAGCAAATACCAACAACTGGCCATTCAAGCCCAACGATTAGGTCAGATTCGCTCCGAAGTTTGGCAACGCTTTGGTTCAATTAAAGGTGTTTCAATTCCAAGCGATAGAAAGATACGTGACCAATGGCTTCAAGAACCACGTCAGTTTAAGGTCTCTGCCAATGCCTGGAAAGAAACGCTAAGAGACAGTTTCAGCAATATTAAAGCCAACCGCGAATCCGCCAAAGACAAAGTCAGAACCACGCTTTATAAAACCGTTGTTGATGACCAGGAACGACTGGCTAGTTATAAAAAACTGTCGTCTGACAAATGGATTAGCGACAACTATCTAAGAAGAATGATGCGCAAACACTGGAAACACGGGCGAAATCATACTCACAACCAAATCGTGGTACGTTCAGATGATTACACGACATTTCAACTAGGCGGTCACGCTTGGCTAAAAATACCCAGTCTTTTTAAGGGAAGACGAATAGCGATACCCTTAAACACCAATGTTGAACCCAGCGGCACCTTAAGACTGATTTGCATGATGGAATAGTTGAAGTTCATTATACCATCGAAGTTGAAGAAACCGAAAATTGTGGAAGTGCCACGATTGGGATAGATAAAGGATATACAGAAGTTTTTGTCGATTCTGAGGGAGAACATCACGGCGAAGGATTAGGCCAAATTCTGTCTAAACACTCGGACCAGTTAAATAAAAAATACCAAGCTCGAAACCAACTCCGGGCGATTGCCAACCAAAAACCGCATAAGAACAAGAATATCATAACCAACAATTTGGGAAGGAAAAAACTCCATCGTCAAGTCCGAAAAGTCCATTCTCAAATAAAAGATACCATCTATCAAGCTACCCATAAACTGATGGCTAAAGCGAAATTGATTGCGGTTGAAGATTTAACCGCCCCCATAACGGGTTCAAAATTGGGTAAGAATATTAACAGAAGACTATCCGCTTGGACCAAAGGCGTGATAGCGACAGCGTTAGACAGTATATCTCGCCGAAGAGGTTCTTCGGTCATTCTGGTCAATAGCGCGTACACTTCGCAAATGGATAGTCGGTACGGAGTCCTGTTAGGAAAACGTCGCGGCGATTCATTTTACTGTTTCGACGGGGTGGTGTTACAAGCTGATGAGAATGCAGCGCGAAACGTTCTAGCCAGACTCTACGATTCGGAGATAGATCGTTGGACACCTGTTCAACAGGTGAAATCCATTTTGCTAGAACGGACTGAGCGACAGCGGTTGGGACTGCTCAACCAGGACTCGAGTTGCCATTCTTAGGAATTTTCAACCGAGAGCGAATGACCTAAAAATGTATAACTTTGTGTAACTTTTTAGGAACAGTGTTGTCATGTCTATTTACGAAATTACCGTTAATGCTTTTATCCACTTGTTAAATGAGCGACCAACCTTGTTGTCGCCGTCACAGCAAGAGGAATTAACTGAACTGCTTATCCCGCTTTCTAGTCTTGAACAATTATCAGATACCCTAGCTACCTGGTGTGAAGAAGATCCTCAATTGGATGAAGCTTTACAAAGTATTGAATCCGCTTGGAAAGAGAAAGCCGCTCAGCCGGATAAGGAGGTTGATAGCACCGGTTCCAAGCCCAGTGACCATAAAAACCAAATCCTAAACCTGTTGCGTTGTTCTAAAACAGCACAACCACCAACACCAGCTACCATACCAAAATCTTCTTCTAAATAATTATGAGGTTAGCAGTGATGACCCTTTTAGCAGATTTCCCACCAGAGACGGTAGTAGCAGAATCTATTCCTTTACCCCCAACGCAAGACGAATTACCTGCTGATGACGGTGAACCAATGGAAACCCAACGCCATGCCATGCAAATGAGTTTGTTAATTGAAGCCCTGGAATATTGGTTAAAGGACCGAGATAACGGTTATGTTGGTGGTAACATGTTTGTTTACTTCAGCATGGCTCAAGTGCGGGGTGAATATTTTCGCGGCCCAGATTTTTTTGCGGTGTTAAATGTACCGAAAAAGGAGCGTAAAAGTTGGGTCGTTTGGGAAGAAGGTAAAGCACCAGATGTGATTATTGAATTACTGTCATCTAGCACCGCTCACCGGGATAAAACTCAAAAAAAATTAGTTTACCAAAATCAATTGCGGGTACCGGAATACTACTGGTTTGACCCTTGGAATGCTGAAGATTGGGCGGGTTTTGTATTGCGGGATGGTCGCTATCAGCCGCTAGAATTAGATACGCATGACCGTTATATCAGTCCCAACTTGCAACTGGCACTAGTCCGTTGGTCAGGGGCTTATCGAGAAGTCAATACAACTTGGCTACGCTGGGCTACTGTGGAGGGGCAATTACTTCCCACTCGTGAAGAACTGGTAAAACAAGCCGAGCAACATGCTACGCAAGCCGAGCACCACTTAGAACAAGCAAGACAACGTGCCACCCAAGCGGAACAACGTGCTGAGCAATTAGCGGCCAAATTACGGGCTTTAGGAATCAATCCCAATGAGTGAAATGAAAAATTGGTAATGTCTAATCTTACTTTCACCCGCAACCGGGTAACTTATTTTATCATGATACTGATTGTTACTGGACTGGGCTTAGCTTCACGGCGTTATCCAGAACTATTACCTGATTTTATCAGCCGTTATGCGGGAGATACTTTATGGGCATTGCTGGTATTTCTAGTCATGGGCTGGGTGTTGCCTTCACTCTCAACCTGGAAAGTTGCCGCTATGGCTTTACTATTTTCCTTATTAATTGAAACCAGTCAACTCTATCATGCTCCTTGGCTTGATGAAATTCGGCGCTATCGATTAGCGGCTTTAATACTGGGACACGGGTTTTTATGGAGCGATTTAGGGTGTTATAGCGTGGGTGTTACGCTGGGTGTCATCATTGAAAAGCTCGTTAACGCAGGAAGTGTATCTATTCATTAATGCTAATTAAGTGTTCGTATCTTTAACTTATTGAAAAATCAGTTAGTTGGGCTTCGCTCAACCCAACCGACCTAATTTACTAGGTCACATAGTGATATTAAAAAAAATTAGCGTTTAGAACGGCTAAGTGACCCTATAGCGTTAGGTAGAATAACATCTATAATTAGAAAATGAGAATTATGCTATAATTACTTTGTGTTTTTAAAAATTTTAATAAGGTAAGACTAATTACTTTATTAAAAATAATTAAAGATCTTGAATTATTAATTGTATATTTATTGTAGGAAATAACTAATCGGAGGTTTTTTATGGGAGGTAATGCACTATGAAGCGTCGAGACTTCCTAAAATTAGGGGCAGCGATAAGTGTTACGACCAGTGGTTGCTTGGGAAATTATAAGCGAGACCCACAACAATATTGTGTCATGCCCCAAAAAAATTGTGACTTTCCTAATATTCTTATTTTGATGACTGACCAGCAAACCCTTAACGCTATGAGTAGTTATGGCAATCCGTGGGTTAATACGCCTTACATGGATTCACTGGCTGCTAAAGGAATACGTTTCACCAAATCATATTGTTCTATGCCGGTTTGTGGGTCATCGCGAAGTAGTTTTATAACGGGACTGATGCCTCATCAAACTGGTGTCAATTTTAATGAACGGCCACTTCCGGAAAATCTACCTAATTTAGGTAAAGTATTTCAACAAGCCGGCTATAAAACGATCTATTTTGGTAAATGGCATCTGCCGGAAAGTTATCCTCGCGGTTGGTTTGTTAATGTACCTGGTTTTGATTATGTGAGTATACCTTCTGAAATCAAGGGCATCGGGTTAGGTTTAGGTGATGTTACTGATAATATCGTTGCCGACCAAGCCATTGAATTTTTACGTTGGAAAAGACCCCATCATCAACCGTTTTTAACGGTGGTAGCGTTTCATAATCCCCATGATATTTGCTATTGGGTACGTGATCAGCCGCTTAAGCATGTTAATTTAGACCGATACCCCCAACTCCCCACCAATTTTACTGTTGATCCCCGCGAACCTGAATTTATTCAATGGTGTCGTCAACATCAATGTTATAAACGCCCCTGTTATGGACCAGAAATGCAATATACGAAAACCTGGGATGAGGGACAATGGCGTGCTTATTTGCAGGCTTATTATCACCTGACTGAACAGGTTGACAAGGCGATTGGCCGGGTTCTTAATGCTTTGCAACAAGCTAAGCTTGAGGATAATACGTTCATTATTTTTACCAGTGATCATGGTGACGGGGTAGCGGCTCATCAGTGGGTTGCTAAACTGATGCTCTATGAGGAAAGTATTGCGATTCCCATGGTGATGGTGGGTAAGGGTATCCCGCCAGGGGTAGTCGATGATTCACACTTGGTATCCAATATGGATCTATTGCCGACATTATGTGATTATACCGGTATAGCTGCGCCGCCCACAACCGGAATTAGCTTAAAACCTTTGATTGAACAACCTCAGCCACAAACTGGGCGCGATCATTTTGTGGTTGAATTATCAATTGATCCCAAGCAACCGGAAATGATGGGACGTGCGATTCGTAGCCAAAAGCACAAATATATGGTTTTTTCTAAGGGACAGCGTCCAGAAATGCTGTTTGATCTGGAAAATGATGGGGGAGAAACGCATAATCTGGCTGATGATCGCCATTCAAAAGATATTCTCGTTGCTCATCGTGAACAGTTAAGCACTTGGATAAAACAAACTCAAGACAATTTCGTTATCCCTAAAAATTTAGTTTAATATCATTAAACTTTTTTGAGCGAGCGGCCTTTTTAAATATCAATGGGTCAGGTAAAGTATGCCAGACTATTTACCTGACCTATTTTCTATGAGTTGCTTAATTAGACTAATCCACGTTCTGCTAAAGAAACACTGTATCCATCCCCAATAATAAAGTGATCTAATACCCGTACATCGATTAGAGTCATGGCTTCTTTTAATTTTCTGGTAATTGAAATATCCGCCTGACTCGGTTCGGCAATACCAGAAGGATGGTTGTGTGCCAAAATTAAAGCAGCCGCATTATGTTGTAAAGCGCGTCTAACCACTTCCCGTGGATAAACACTAGCACCATCTATTGTGCCATAAAATAGTTCTTCAAATTTTATAACTCTATGTTTATTATCTAAATATAGGCATGAAAAAACTTCATAGGCCCGGCCACTGAGTTCCGATATTAAAAAATTACGGGTATCATCAGGACTGGATAAAACATCACCTCTTTCTAAACATTCACGCAAATAGCGGCGTGACATTTCAACACACGCTTGTAATTGGACATATTTAGCATCTCCTAATCCCTTCGCTTGACAAAATTGTGCCTGATCAGCACCTAATAAACTGCGTAAATCACCAAACTCTCTGAGTAATTCGTGCGCTAAATCTAAAGCGGTTTTACCACGTGTTCCAGTCCGTAAAAAAATAGCCAATAATTCTACATTAGTTAAAGCTTGAGCACCGCGTTGTAACAATTTTTCGCGGGGTCGATCTTCTAAAGGCATGTCAGTAATTTTCACACTACCCCCGTTTGTCACTTAAATAACCAACTATCTCGATTGATTTAAATTATTATAAGGAGTTCCTCAAAAAATTTTACATTTTTTTACATTCCATGAATACACTAACAGATAAACATATTTTATTGGGTATTACCGGCAGTATTGCGGCTTATAAAAGCGCTGACTTAGTCCGTCGTTTACGTGAACAAGGTGCACAAGTGCAAGTCATTATGACTGCTGCTGCTACGGCGTTTATTACCCCATTAACTTTGCAGTCCATTTCTGGACAACCGGTTTATACCCAATTATTAGACGCTGTGACAGAATCAGCGATGGAACACATTGAATTAGCGCGTTGGGCTGATATGGTACTCATTGCACCAGCCAGTGCCGATTTTTTAGCCAAATTAGCGGGCGGTCATGCTGATGATTTATTAAGTACAGTCTGCCTAGCTACCAATGCACCGATTGTGGTGGCACCCGCAATGAATTCATTCATGTGGCAGGCACCAGCAACTCAAGAGAATTGCCAACGCTTACAACAATATGGTATAAAATTCTTTGGTCCAGCCACGGGTTCCCAAGCTTGTGGTGAAGTGGGCAAAGGACGTCTGTTGGAACCCAATGAATTAGTTGATCAAGTGCAAGAAGTATTTCAAACTCAATTTCTAGCTGGATATCATGTGTTAGTGACTGCCGGGCCAACTCGTGAAGATATTGATCCGGTTCGTTTTATTAGCAATCGCAGTTCTGGACGAATGGGATATGCTATAGCGCAATCGGCCAAAATGGCTGGGGCCCAAGTGACCTTGATCAGTGGTCCAGTGGCTTTACCACCGGTCGCCGGTGTTCAATTGATTTCAGTTTATAGTGCCCAAGATATGTTAACAGCAGTCATGACGCGGATTGCAACCGTAGATATTTTTATTGCAGCCGCTGCGGTTGCTGATTATCGTCCCAGTCAACTATTCAGTCATAAAATCAAAAAGTATGATGCTGATTGGCAGATTACTTTGGAACGCACCCCGGATATTCTGGCAACAGTAGCGGCTTTACCTCATCCACCGTTTACGGTCGGATTTGCAGCCGAAACGGATAATCTGCTTGAATATGCTCGAGAGAAATTACAACAGAAACAATTAAATATGATAGCGGCTAATTGGGTTGGCGTAGCCGGAATTGGCTTTGACAGTGAGAAAAATGCTTTAAATGTTCTGTGGGCAGAAGGGGGTATTGAATTACCGTGTGCTGCAAAGACAGAATTGGCAGGACAATTGCTTGAAATAATTATCCAACAATATCAACAGAATGGGTATTTACCCCATCAAAAATCCGGTAGCTATTAAATTAAGACAATAACCGCTTTCCCAAGACCTAACCATAAGGAAAAAGCAAAATGGCAACAAAGAGATATTTTTTACCAACAGATAACTGATAACTGTTAACTGCTCAGGAGGTTAGCATGTCAGCACAAGTATTACCTAACAATCCAGCTAAAAAAAAGTATCGCCTCATTACTCGTAATGATTTCGATGGACTGGTTTGTGCTGTTTTATTAAAAGAAATTAATCTAATAGAAGAAATTTTATTTGTTAATCCTAAAGATATGCAAGACGGTAAAGTCAATGTTACCGCTCATGATGTGACTACCAATTTACCTTATGTGCCGGGCGCTTATCTTATTTTCGATCATCATCATAGCGAAACCTTAAGGTATCAAGAACGTCCAGCTAATTATATTATTGACGCCAATGCACCCTCGACTGCTCGAGTTATTTATAACTATTATGGTGGTAAAGAAGCTTTCTCTAACATCAGTGAAGAAATGCTAGTGGCAGTAGATAAAGCCGATTCAGGTCATTTTAGCCGTGAAGATATTTTACATCCACAAGGATGGGTATTATTAAATTATTTACTCGATCCACGTAGTGGTTTAGGTCAATTCAGTGAATTTAGAATTTCCAATTACAATTTAATGATGATGTTAATTGATTATTGTAAAAAACTTAGCATTAATGAGATTCTAAAATTACCCGATGTTAAAGAGCGAGTTGACACATACTTTAAACACCAGAAAATTTCGATGCATCAAATTGAAAGAAATGCCATCGTTTGTCATCAAGTCGTGATCGTTGATTTTCTTGGTGAAAAAGAAATTTTGGTGGCTAATCGCTTTATGATTTATGCGATGTATCCTGAATGTAATGTCTCAATTCATCTACTGAAAATCAACAAAAAAAATCAAACGATATTAGCGGTGGGTCGCTCTATTGTTAATTGCTCCTCTACCGCGAGTATTGGTGAATTAATGTTGCAATACGGTGGTAGTGGTCATGAAAAAGCGGGAACTTGTTCAGTTGCTAATGATAGAGTTGAGCCGATATTAGAAAAATTAATTGAACAACTCAATTTGGAACGCGTATCAATGGAATTAAATGAAACCAACTCAGCTAATGACAAGACCAAAATAAGGATTGCTGAAAATCGATCTATCCCCAAAAAAACACTACCTCATCCAGTTGAAACTCTCCCTCTCAGAGGGTCTTCCTTACCCGCACCGGTTAATTCATCACCATTATTAGCTCAATTTGTGGCGACCCCGAGTAGCACTAATCCACTACAAGTGAACCTTGATGCTTTTACCTCTTGCGCCAGTAATGGCAAAAAGATTGTTGATTATCAGTGGTATAGCAACTGTAATGCTTGCGTCATTGAGGAAGGTGTTACCTCCAGTGTACTTTTTCCGCAAGCGGGAGAATATCAAATTACTCTGCGAATTACCGATAACTTTAATCAAACAGCAGAAGCAACTCAGACCGTTACGGTTATCGCTAAACGTCGTCCACCGTTAGCGGCTTTTACCATTTCACCCCGACAAGGCGCTGCTCCCTTAACCGTGATTTTAGATGCCAGCAATTCAGGCGATATCACTGAGGACGATAACTTTAATCATTATGATTGGTCTATCAATGGTCAACATCTTTCTGGTAAAGTTGCGACGACGACTTTAACGAAACCCGGTATTCATACCGTTATTCTGACCATAACTAATCGTGAAGGACTCACGGCTAGTAATATCCAAACCGTCACCGTCAATGAATTAGAAGCAACTGAGTGGATAAGCATTGGTAATCATATTAAAGCGGCGCTGAAATTTGTAGGCTTAAAAGAACACTATCAAGTTGGTGAATTTCTTAAAGTGGATTTGATGGAAAATTTACAAATTAACGATTCGCTGCAACGTGTTGATTTATGGATCGCTGTGGAAACCTCTACTGGACAAACTTATTTTATGACGGGTTCACCTTTTCAACCGTTTTCAGCAGAACCCCAACCTTTCCGCCGATCTTTAGAGCAAAGGTCATTACAATACCGCATTTTAGAATTTGAAGTACCACCCAATATGGGCGGTAATTATAGTTTCTATGCCATCTACAATAAAGAAGGTGCTGATTTAAGCCAACTTTTGTTTACGCAACGTTCTAACTTAGCTTTTGCGATGACGGTTCTGAGTGAACAATAAGATTTAAGGAATTCTTAATAGTTTATGGGTTTGTAAACTCAAACGCCATTGTGGATGCGCCAAACAATAATGCACTGCCAATCGAGTATTTTCTGCCAGTTGAAAATCTGCTAATGGTTGTAAGAAAAAATACTTAAAATTAAGTTGTTGAAATTTCTCCGGCAGTGCATCGGCTTGTGGAAAAACTAGCTTTAGTTCATCCCCACTTGATAACACCAAGGGAGCATGCGCTTTGGGACTGACACAAACCCAATCTATTCCCGGTGGTAATGGTAAAGTCCCGTTAGTTTCAACCGCAACTTCCCAACCCGCTTGATGAAATGCTTCAACTAAGGTTGTATCTAATTGTAGTAACGGTTCACCACCCGTACAAACCACGTAAGGACATCCTGGGAAGGAATATTGCGCAACAACTTGTTCAACCAATGCCTGAGCCGAATTAAATTTACCGCCATTTAGTCCATTAACACCGATAAAATCGGTATCACAAAATGAGCAGATAGCCCTAGCACGATCTAATTCACGACCTGACCACAGATTACAGCCGCTAAACCGACAAAATACCGCAGCACGTCCAGTATGTAAACCTTCTCCTTGCAAACTATAAAATATTTCTTTTACTATGTAAGCCATAACAACAGCCCACTAAAAAAATAATTATAATTAATATAATGGAGCGATTGTCTAAGAGATATGGCCAATTGCCACAACATAGGCGGTCTGTTCATCGAGGAGAACCCACAATGGTTATTAAGTTGAGATTATTTTTGACAAGGGTAGGA
Source organism: Thioploca sp. (assembly GCA_012032555.1). GTDB lineage: Bacteria > Pseudomonadota > Gammaproteobacteria > Beggiatoales > Beggiatoaceae > Thioploca. The sequence goes on along the minus strand of JAAUSR010000016.1, from coordinate 25,884 downwards.
ATTATGGCTTAATTTAGCGGCATTGAATTCACTGACTCGCTCTTAACTTGATAGCATTGAGGTTACGTTTGCTGATTCAGATAAATACTTTAACACAACTAAGAGAACATGCCCAGTGAGATTGTTATGAAACCAATGATTCTTTCCGAAAACACGGTTTACAATTTTTCCGACTATTTTAAATGAGTAGATTACCTAGAAGGTATTTAGGTCCCATTGAACTCATTTCAATTTATAACCGTGCGTAAAACTCACCGGACATAGTAAATAAAACAACGATGCGGTTATTACTCATAGAAGATGATACCCTCCTGGGTGATGGGGTTAAGGTGGGTTTAATACAAGCGAATTATGCAGTGGACTGGGTGACTGATGGTGAAGCCGGGGAGCATGCCTTACAAATAGAAACTTATGATGCACTGGTTTTAGATTTAAGTTTGCCGAAAAAAGATGGTTTAAAAATACTCCAAGCACTACGAGCACGAGGTGATAAACTACCGGTACTTATCTTGACTGCACGTGATACGGTTAATGATAAAGTGATGGGTTTAGATGCCGGTGCCGATGATTATTTAGTTAAGCCTTTCGATCTCGACGAATTAACAGCACGACTGCGAGCACTGCTTCGGCGTCAACATGGACGGGTTCGTTCTGAAATTGAGTATGGTAATTTATGTTTGGATCCAGCGGCTCATACTTTAACCCAAGCTGAACAACCCATAGTGTTATCACACCGTGAATTTGCAATTTTACAAACCCTATTAGAAAATGTCGGTAAAGTGCTTTCTAGAACACAATTAGAAGAAAGTTTATATGGATGGGATGATTTGATAGAAAGCAATGCAGTAGAAGTTCATATTCATCACTTACGCAAAAAACTGGGGAAAGACCTTATTCGCACCATCCGTGGTGTCGGTTATATGGTGCCAAAACAACCATGACGGTATCTATTCGTAAACGGTTACTTTTCTTATTAGTGGGTGTCATCGGTAGCCTATGGGCTATGGTGACATGGCAGGTCTATATTGAGACTCAACATGAAGTTGAAGAATTATTTGATGCTCAGTTAGCTCAAAGCGCTAGAGTTCTATTTGGCTTGATCAAGCATGAAATAGCAGACCAGGAAGATGAAGCAGAAGAAAGAGAACGTCATTTCGTTCTCGATGTTGATACTTTTCAACCGGCGCATCGCTATGAACAAAAATTAGCTTTTTTAGTTCGTTCTCGGGATGGGAAATTCCTCTTCCGCTCAGCAACTGCACCTTTGTTTTCTATACCCAATGAAGATGACACGCATTACACCAACCAAGCGCTAGAAGGTCAATTATGGCGAGTATTTACCCTTCGAGAAGGGCAATTTTGGGTACAAACGGCTGAGCGTTATGATATTCGCAATGAATTAATTCATCAAGTGATATCGAGCACACTCAGTATTTTCTTAATATCTATACCTCTAGTAGCTATGCTCATTTGGTTCAGTATTGGACAAAGTCTAAAACCATTGCACCAAGTGGCAAGTGAAATTTCAGCCCGTCGTCCAGAACAATTACAACAGATTGATATCAACAAAGTACCTTTAGAAATTAGAGAATTAATTAATGCGTTAAATGCCTTGTTTAGTCGTCTACATCATGCGTTTGAAAATGAACGTCGTTTTACTGCCGATGCCGCTCATGAATTACGTACTCCTTTAGCGGCTATTAAAACTCAAGCACAAGTCGCTCAACGCGCTAAAGATTCTCAACAACGCCAACAGGCCTTACAAAAAATGATTATGGGTTTAGATCGAGCTACTCATCTCGTTGAACAACTCTTAAATTTAGCACGGATAGAAGCCACGCAAACTTTACCTATTTCGGGTTGTATTGATCTACACGAATTAGTTAACCACGTTATTATTAATTTGACTCCTCAAGCTTTGGATAAAGCCATTGATCTGGGTTTGGAAACTGAGCTAGACATCAGTATTACTCGAGGCCATTGGGAAGCACTCGAATTAATGATGCGTAATCTGGTTGATAACGCGATTCATTACACGCCACCCGGTGGGCATGTCACGATTACATTGACTAAAGATTCACCTGCCTTTTTAACTTTATGTATTATTGATACTGGCCCCGGTATTCCGCTAGAACAAAAAAAACGTATTTTTGAACGTTTCTATCGAGGTAATAATCATAATCAATCTGGTAGTGGTTTAGGATTATCCATTGCACAACGCGTTGCACAATTACATCATCTAAATATTCAATTATTGAATAATCCAGATAGAAATAATGGTTTATGTGTACAAATTCAATTTCCGCTAAAATAACCAATCCCAACCTAGATTCATCCCATTTTAACCACAGCGGCTGAAATATTAGGATTCGCCGGATTAACCATGATGGTTTAAGGAGAAATTAAGACATCCATAATTCTCCATCAAGTCAACCACCACTTGCTAAAGCCGATGGTTTCGTCTCACAACTAAGAAGCTGTTGGTAAAACCGCCTAAGATATAACTAACAGTTGGCATAGTTTTGGTACTAGCGAAAACAGTCACTCAATAACTACCAGCTACAAGCGAGTGGCTTAAAGATTGCCGGACTAAATTGTCATTAAAGTAACCGGTTATTTGGCATGATAAATGGTATTGTGAGTAATAAATTGGTGAAAAATTAATTTGCAATAAGTCTTAATTTGTAGTAAAAATTTAAAGTGGTTATTGAGATAGTTTAGATAAGTTTTTATTAAAGTTAATAATTTGGGGTAGGGATAATTAAAAGCGATTGAAGTGAAAATCCCAGCGAGTTATTTAAACAATCTATCGGGTAATCGATAACCACCATTTATGAGATAAATTGAGCAATTTATTGCAACCTATCAACAGGAAGTGTTAATGAAAAGACTTACTTTTGATCCGCTCTGTTTACTCGGTATTATTGTGTTGGCTCAAAGTCTGACATTACCGGCACACAGTAGTGAAATTTATAGTTATATTGATACCAATGGAGTGCGGCATTATACCGATAGTCGTCCCAATCATCGCACTACGGTTAAGCTTTACCCCAAATCAACTTCCAACTTAACTGGGAGTGTAAAAATTTACCGTTTTGTTGATACACAAGGTACAATTCATCTCACTGATAATCCTAAAGATTCACGTTATCGATTAATCTATCAAGGCGGTAGCAACATTCCCGCCTTCTCGGGTAACGTTTATTCCGGTATAGAGACATCCCCCAGTATCCATGATAAATACCAAGATTATCAGACCTTAGTTCAGGAAGCAGCCAGTTACACACAATTAGAACCCGCTTTGTTACATGCTGTTATTCAAACTGAATCCGCTTATAATCCACAAGCAGTTTCTCCTAAAGGTGCGGTAGGATTGATGCAGCTTATGCCCGCAACTGCTAAACGTTTTGGCGTTAGCGATCGTACCGATGCTTCTTCCAATGTTTATGGTGGGGCGCGCTATTTACGTTACTTATTACGATTGTTTAATAATAACTTAAATCTCGCTTTAGCCGGTTATAATGCCGGCGAAAACGCCGTTATTCGTTATGGGAATCAGATCCCCCCTTATCAAGAAACGAAAAGCTATGTGAGAAAGGTTTTGGCACTCTATAAAAGTTATCAAGAACAAATGTAAGCACTAATCAAATCTAGCCATAACTGTAAATTATTGAGTAAATAATATTTGGTCAATGATATCACAGACACAATGAATAACTAAGAGGTGAACTTCTTGAATACGCGCGGTTGATTGGGCTGGAACACGGATAGTGACATCACTTTCTTTTAATTGACGTTCGGCTTCACCCCCATCTCGCCCAGTTAATAACACAACTAACACGCCTTGGTTATGAGCGGTGTTAATCGCGCTAACAATATTGAATGAGTTACCACTTGTCGTAATCGCTAATAAGATATCTCCGGGTTGCCCAAGTGCTTCAACCTGCCTAGAAAATATTTTCTCGTAAGCATAATCATTAGCAATGGAAGTGAGTGCTGAAGTATCTGTTGTTAAAGCAATTGCCGCTAAACCCCGTCGTTCTTGTTCAAAGCGATTGACCAATTCTGAAGAAAAATGCTGTGCTTGTCCAGCTGATCCCCCATTACCACAAGTTAAGATTTTATGACGTTTTTGTAAACACTTCGCCATCATTTGACTAGCTTGAACAATAGGGGAAGCGAGTTGTGACATCACTTGAATTTTTAATTCAATACTAGCAGAAAAATGCTGACTAACGCGGTTGACTAAATCCATGTTAATTATTACCTAGGTTCGAGTTTCCCACTGCCAAGCATGAGTAACAATTGTAGCTAAATCCGCATACTGTGGTTGCCAGCCTAATTGCGTTTGAATTTTTTTAGAATCAGCGACTAAACGGGCTGGGTCACCAACTCGTCGTTCTCCCATAACCACTGTAATCGGTTGATGAGTGATTTGTTTAGCAACTTCAATCACCTCTGTTACTGAAAAACCAGAACCATTACCTAGATTATAAGCTGTACTGTTTCCACCTTGAAATAAATATTCAAGCGCTAGTAGATGAGCTTGGCATAAATCGTTAATATGAATATAATCACGAATACAAGTGCCGTCGGGGGTATCGTAATCTTGTCCAAACACGGTAATCGCTTGGCGTCGTCCCGAAGCCGCTTGTAGAATTAAAGGAATTAAATGCGTTTCAGGTTCATGACGTTCGCCCAATTGTCCCTCTGGATCAGCACCAGCCGCATTAAAATAACGTAAACAAACTGATTTTAAGCCATAAGCTTGATCATAATCAGCCAAAATTTGTTCAATCATCCATTTGGATAAACCATAAGGATTAATTGGCTGTTTGGGATGTTGTTCATCAATGGGGGTATAAGCCGGTTCGCCAAAAATCGCCGCCGATGAAGAAAAAATTAAGGCGGGTATATGATGAGCTACCATCGCATCAAGTAAATTTAAGGTAGCCGCTACATTATTTTGATAATATTTACTAGGATACTGAACAGATTCACCCACTTGAATAAATGAAGCAAAATGCATAACACCGGCAATGGTATAACCATTGAATAAGCGATCTAAGCTCAATTTATCAGCAGTATCTCCAAACACAAAGTCACCTCCGCTAACCGCATCACGATAGCCAGTAGTCAGATTATCTAAAATCACGACGTGATAGCCTAACTTAATTAGCATTTTAACCATGTGTGAACCAATATAACCTGCACCACCCACGATAAGGATCGTTTTCATAATTTTCCTTTAAGTCATTTTAGAGAGTTGCTCAATAAATTCTCTATTTATACTTTTTATACTTTTGTTGAGATTCATTCAACAGTTAATTCTAGATTTAATATCTAATATCCCTTTGACTTGAAAAAGTTTTATTTCATTATACACGAAATGTTAACGGGGTTAGCATGGCAATCAAAAATAGCGGTTGGTTATCCCTGATATTTCATCAGTGCTCCCAATCGATTTGGCCAAGTCAAAGATAACACACATTCACCCGCATTTTCTAAAAAATAGAGAAGAAGGCACTGAGTTCGTACGATGCCAACAAAATTAAAATAATTTAAATATCAATTTGTTATTCGTACTATTTTTATTTTATAATGCACTGATATTTAAATATATAGGACTGACGCAGTTGAATTCATAACTAATTGATTTTATTCAACAGCGATTTTGCACTGCAAAATATTAAATTATTGAAATAATTAAATTATCTATTTCAACTGCGTCAGTCCAAATCGATTTAAATTTTTTGTCGTGTACAAAGAGGAACCCTTGGAGTCAGAGAAAACCCAGACTCATCGACATAAAATAAATCAATCTGTCCCGCATATTGTTGCGGTGTTAACTTCTGAATCTCTTGAGCCGCAGTGAAAGGGTACTTAGAAGTTCAAGGTTGACCACAGCCGATCAACCACTGGAGATCCAAATCCAGCGGCTCCCCAGCTATAGTCCTGATTTTATGCCGGTTAAACATTTATGGCCGTGGTTACGTGAAGAAATGTTACCTATCATACTAGCTACGATCAGAAAGCAAAATTGATATCACCTGTTAATAAGTTTCAAAAAGTTATTAACACTCTCAAGTTGCGTATCGACTTTGAACCACCACTTCTCTCGATTAGAGGTAGAAAGAACGGCAGTTTTCTACCTAAGTGAAGTAGATTATAACCTGTCGGTTTCTAGATAGGTTGGGTTTAGTTAACATCATTAACTCACTTCTTCAATCCAAGCCATTTGAATTGCTTCCAGAATTTTTTCTCCACCACGTTTTGGATCATCATCGAAATCATCCAGTTTACAAACCCATTGATGTAAATCGAGGAAGTTAACATATTGTGGATCAACTTCTGGAAATTTTTCTGCTAACTGAATCGCAATAGTTTGCGTGTCTATCCACTTGATACTCATTAATGCGACTCTCTCACTAGGTTGATAGTATATTTCGGAATGGCTATAGTTAAATTTTCATCAGCTACTTTAGCTTGACAACTCAGTCGAGATTCAGGTTCTAAACCCCAAGCTTTATCTAGTAGATCTTCTTCTTGTTCAGTAGCTTCATTTAAGGAATCAAACCCTTGGCGAATAATGACATGACAAGTAGTGCAAGCACAGGATTTTTCACAGATATGCTCAATTTCAATGCCATGATTTAAAGCGGCTTCTAAAATACTTGTTCCGGGTTCAACTTCAATTACCGCACCATGGGGACAGATTTCTTCATGAGGTAAGAAAGTTAACTGTGTCATTCAGAGGACTTCTCCATAAACTTATCAATTTTTTGTCCGGTCATTGCCTTACGAATAGCAGCATCCATCCGCCGAGCAGCAAATTCTTGTGTGACTTCATCTAGACGCTCAATGCCTTGTTTGATAGCTTGAGCATCCGTTCCTTCCTTTACTTTAAGTAAGGCTTCTAAGGTGATACTAATTTCTATAAATTCACTCTGTTTGAGTAATTTCTTGCCATCAGCTTTGAGAGCCGATCGCAGGGCGTTAATTACTCTATCGGCTTCGACTTGTTGTTCACGGAGGTAACGCATCGCAATATCTTCTTGCGCATGTTCTAAAGAATCTTTTAGCATCCGTTCAATATCGCTGTCCTGAAGTCCATAAGAGGGTTTTACGGTAATCTCACTATAAACTCCACTCGTTTCTTCTTGGGCAGAGACACTGAGTAAACCATCAGCATCAATTTGAAAAGTGACTCGAATTCGAGCCGCACCAGCAACCATCGGTGGAATGCCGCACAACTCAAAACGAGCTAAAGAACGACAATCGACTACTAATTCACGTTCACCTTGAAAAACTTGAATTGCTATAGCCGTTTGACCATTTTTGAAGGTAGTAAAATCTTGAGCACGGGCAACTGGAATCGTCGTATTACGTGGAATGATTTTTTCGACTAACCCTCCCATGGTCTCAATTCCTAATGATAAAGGAATGACATCTAACAACAACATATCATCGTTCGGTTTGTTACCAGCTAAAATATCGGCTTGAATTGCCGCACCGATGGCAACTACTTTGTCGGGATCGATATCGACATGCGGTTCATGTTGAAAGAATTCGCCTACTTTTTCACGGACTCGTGGCATCCGCGTGGTACCACCAACCATGACAACTTCTTTGATATCTGCCGGCGTTAGTCCAGCATCTCGCAAGGCACGTCGACAAGGCACCAGCGTTTTTTGAATTAAGGGATCTATTAATTGATTTAATTGTTGATGAGTTAATATACCCTGCCAAGGGTGACCATCTCCTAAGCGAATTGCGAGTGGTGCTATCGCTTGAGTAGTTAAAGTTTCTTTAGCGGTGCGTGCTATCTCCAGTAGTTCGCGGATATGCGAATGTTCGGCGTCATCAGCAATCTTAGCCTGTTGCATAATCCAAATAGCAATGGCACGATCAATATCGTCACCTCCCAAAGCAGAATCGCCAGCCGTAGACATCACTTCAAAAATCCCCCGTTGTAACCGCAGAATGGAAATATCAAAAGTGCCACCGCCTAAATCATAAATAGCAAATAGGCCTTCTGCTGCTTTATCTAAACCATAAGCTACAGCAGCAGCCGTCGGCTCATTGAGTAAGCGCAGTACCTTTAGACCGGCTAAGGTAGCGGCGTCTTTAGTCGCCTGACGTTGCGCCTCGTCAAAATAGGCCGGGACCGTAATCACTACGCCGGTTAATTCACCACCTAACGTTTCTTCAGCACGGTTTCTCAATTCTTTAAGGATTTCGGCAGAGATCTGAACTGGACTTTTTTCGCCAACCACGGTGCGAATCATTGGCATTCCTTGCCCGGCGTATTCAACGAAATCGTAGGGTAAGCGATTACCCGTGGTTTTGATATCAGCTATTCCGCGTCCCATCAAACGTTTGACCGAAGCAATGGTATTGAGGGGGTCTTGATTAGCAAAAGGTTTAGCAGTATAACCAATTTGTGGTGGTTGGTCTTTCAAATAACGCACAATAGAAGGTAACAGGTGATGTCCAGTTCGATCTGGCAATGTTTCTGCTACACCACTCCGCACAGTTGCCACTAAAGAATTAGTTGTTCCCAGATCAATACCAGCAGCTAGACGGTGCTGATGCGGTGCGGTCGATTGACCAGGTTCAGTGATTTGTAGCAGTGCCATTTCAAAAATCCTTTTTAATTAAACCAATTCTTCTTCTATCCTCAACGCTTCTTCATGTAACCGTTGGAAAAATTGCCATTGCCGCACGCTGTCACGCGCCGCTGGCCAATTTTGCTGAGTAAATTGTTGACTTAAGGTCACAGTCAAGTGTTGCATCTGTTGTTCCAGCCGCTGTAAAAATCGGTTTAACGCTTCTAAAGGTTGAGATTGTCGCTTAATGCTAGCGAGTTCTTCTCGTAATTCCATTTGCATCATTAAGAATTCTAGATCCATCGCCATATCATTGGCTTCATTAGTATCGATTCCTTGCAATTGTAAGAGATAACGTCCACGCGCTAATGGATTTTTTAGGGTTTGAAACGCTTCGTTCACTTGAGCAGATTTTTGCATGGCTAAGCGTCGCTCCCGTTCTGAAGCTTGGGCATAATTGTCCGGATGAATAGTGCGCTGTAATTCTCGATAACGTTGCGCTAGCAGCTGATTATCTATTTCAAAAGCAATAGGTAAATCAAATACTTCAAAATGATTGGCCTTCAACGACATGATAGCTTACACATTAAAACTTTCGCCACAGCCACATTGGTCTTTGACGTTGGGATTATTAAATTTAAAGCCTTCATTTAAACCTTCACGCACATAATCGAGTTCGGTACCATCGATATAGACTAAGCTTTTGGGATCCACGAGAATTTTAATACCCTGGGATTCAAAAATTTGATCTTCGGTATTAATTTCATCAGCAAATTCTAAAACATAGGCCATTCCAGAACAGCCTGAAGTCCTAATCCCGAGACGTAAACCAACGCCTTTGCCTCGACTATTAATGCTTTTTTGGATGTGTTTAGCGGCTTTTTCAGTAAGCGTGAGTGCCATTTTATAACTCCTTACTCAATTCTCATCAATTATGTTAATAGTTTAATATTAAGAGAACGCTTTTCATTGGGGTGATGAACTCTATAAATGGATAATTCTTTATCGTCATATGATTCTTTTATTGAAGCAACTTTCATGTTTGTTGGGGTTTGACCATAACTTTTCTTTTTATCAAAAAGAATGTACTTAATCGGGAAAGTTTCTATGTTAATTCCATAAAATTCATGTAAAATAGCATTCATAAAGTTTATAAAAACCGATGAATTTCTGAATTGTTGTATATAATCATTTTTTTGTGGCACTTCTGACTTCATTTCACAAATAAATACATATCCTTTGCCGGCTAGGTAAGTAAATATAATACCATCGCATCCTTTATTAATATTCTCAGTATGAGGATTCAAATATTCGCTTATTCGTATCGTTCTATTCGGATCTAATTTTTCTTTAGCATCTAATTTGAAAGCAAATGTTTTTTCATATTCAAATCCGATTATAGTAACTTTTTTTAATTTTGCACGAGGTTCTTCTAAAATAACTTTACCCCATTTTTTATCTTGTTTGATCTCTAGATAGACTTGAGGATTAATAATATCTTTAAGTTTAGAAATAATTGTTTTCTCCTCTTCAAAGTTCATATGCTATTTCCATAGTCTCAGTCATATCATCAAACATATTTTTCATTTCCTCAATTTCTTTATCAAAACTCTTAACTTCTATTCCCAAATTATCGATGGGCGCTGGAGTTAAAGTCTGGTTTTCGGCAATATAAACTTTCACGCTAGCCGGATCTAAAACGTCTGCTTCAGTATATTTATATTTTTTCATTGTCTTATCTCTTTCTTCAAACTCATTCCCCAAAATAATAAGATTATTTAATTCTTTAATAATATAATCGCTATGAGTCGTAATAAAAACTTTGATGCCAGCTTTAATTAATCTAACAAATAATCTCGCCATTTTGCGTTGATTAGCTGGATGCAGATTTAATTCGGGTTCATCAATAAATAAAATATCACCTTTTTTAGCAATATGTTTAATATAAAAATTCAGATCGAGTAATGATTTAACAGTAGAAGAACTTAAATATAGTGGTATGATTTGATTTTTTCTGGCCTGCTTAAACACAAAGAAAATTTGATCATTTATTACTTTAATTTCTCCACCTAATAAGTTTTTTAAATCTTTTGCAAATTCAGGATGTTCTTTGAGCAAAGGACTGGTTTTTTTGCTATGAATATCAAAGACATCTCTTAGGAAGTCAATATTATTCTGAATAGGATGAGCATACCGAGAGACAGTATCGTCAATCATTTTAAAAAAATCAATTATTTCAAGTTTTTTACTTTGTTTTTGTAATTGTTCTACTAATACATTTTTACTAATATCAAGTTCTCGATAAAACAGCGAGATTCCAATCCTTTCTGCAGTAATAATAAATGGGGAAGCAAAAGAATCTTCTAATAATACCATTTCTAATGCATGATCAAGGAAATCTTTTAAGAATGAAGTTGTTAGAATAAGACTACCGTCTGTTACCAATAAAGCAATTTCCAAAATAGGGCTATCTTTATCTTTAAACGCTTTTAAAATATCTCTTTTTCCTACCGAAAGTATAAATGGATCACTATAATTGGGTTGGTAATTAAAAGAAACCTGAAATGAAGTTTCAGCAAAATAATCTTCTGAAACACTGAACACTTCATGAAGAAAATTTTTGAGATAATTTTGGGATGACCTATTTATCAAATTAGGATTTTTTTTTACTACTTGTTCTAGATCAATTTCAATTTTCCCATTTTTTAATAAGCTATCTACTGTAATTTCCGGAATAGATCCGTCTTCAAAACCAACAAATTTATGCCAATTCATTAGAAAACCATAAATCGCATAACTGACATAAGTTTTTCCAGTATTGTTCTTACCGCAAATAATCGTTAAATCGCCAAGTTCTAACTCAGCTTTATTGATGTTACCGAGTTTTTCAAATTGAAATTTCATGGCTTTATTTTGAAGTCAAAATCTAAATGCTAAATTTATAAGCTTTCATTCCCACTGATGGTGTGGGAACGAGCAGTAGAACACCTCATTGTTATGCTATATTTGCCATTTCTGGTTGTTGAAGTGCAGCTTGTTTTCTTTTGTAATCTTCAATAGCGGCTTTAACTGAACTTTCAGCTAGCACTGAACAATGAATTTTAACCGGTGGCAAAGCTAATTCTTCAGCAATTTCCGCATTTTTGATAGTCGCTGCTTCTTCTAAAGTTTTGCCTTTTACCCATTCGGTAAGCAATGAACTAGAGGCAATGGCTGAACCACAACCATAAGTTTTAAATTTAGCGTCTTGAATGACACCATCTTCGCCGACTTTGATCTGTAATCTCATGACATCACCACAAGCGGGCGCACCAACCATGCCGGTACCGACGGTGGGATCTTCTTTATCTAAGACACCCACATTGCGGGGGTTGTTGTAATGATCTATCACTTTATTGCTATAAGCCATCGTGATTCTCCTTTGTTAAGAATAGGTTTAGAGATAAAGATTGGCAATTAATGAGCACTCCATTGAATAGTATTGATATCAATACCTTCTTTATACATATCCCATAAAGGTGATAATTTTCGTAGTTTTTCAACTTTACTCCTGATCAGAGGAATAACGTAATTAATTTCTTCTGCAGTCGTGAAGCGTCCGAGTGTGAAACGAATCGAGCTATGCGCTAATTCATCATGACGCCCTAACGCCCTTAGAACATAGGAAGGCTCTAAACTGGCTGAAGTACAAGCAGAACCAGAAGAGACAGCTAAATCACTGAGAGCCATAATAAGGGATTCGCCTTCCACGTAATTAAAACTGACATTTAAATTACCCGCAATGCGATGTTCTAGATCACCATTGAGATAAATTTCTTCTATATCTTTCAAGCTGTTCCAGAGATAGTCGCGTAATTCTCTGAGCCGATCATTTTCTGAAGCCATTTCGGCTTTAGCAATCTGAAAAGCTTCTCCCATTCCTACAATTTGATGAGTCGCTAAAGTACCTGAACGTAAACCACGTTCATGTCCTCCACCATGCATTTGGGCTTCTAGTCGTACCCGGGGTTTGCGGCGGACATATAAGGCACCGATTCCTTTTGGCCCATAAACTTTATGAGCAGAAAAAGACATTAAATCAACTGGCATTTTTTGTAAGTCAATTGGCACTTTACCAGCGCTTTGTGCGGCATCAACATGCAATAATACTTTGTATTCACGAGTGATTTCACCAATCGCTTCAATATCAGAAATGACACCAATTTCATTATTGACGTGCATTAGACTGACTAAAATGGTATCCTGACGAATAACTGCCGCTAATTTTTTTAAATCGATTAACCCATTGGGTTCTGGATCTAAATAAGTGACTTCAAATCCTTCACTTTCTAAGTGACGACAAGTATCTAATACCGCCTTGTGTTCAGTTTTGCTGGTAATGATATGTTTACCTTTATTCTGATAAAAGTGTGCAGCACCTTTAATAGCTAGGTTATCCGCTTCAGTAGCACCAGAAGTCCAGATAATTTCTTTGGGATCGGCATTGATCAATTCAGCGACTTGGGTACGCGCCGATTCTACCGCTTGTTCAGCTTCCCAACCAAACCGATGTGAGCGTGAGGCTGGATTGCCAAAATGACTTTCTTTGGTCAGATAATGCATCATTTTTTCTGCTACCCGGGGATCAACCGGCGTTGTGGCTGAATAATCAAGATAAATAGGTAAATTCATCTATAACTCTCCATCAAGTGAAGCACTTCCTTCAACTTTTTTGTGTCAATATCGTTGCTGAAAAACTTGACCATGTGTTCCTAGTAACCAGGAGCACATGGTTTCTTATACCCGTGCTTCCTAACGTATCATTACATTTATTCTAATATTCTAATTATTAATAATTATTGACGTTGTACGGCTCTACTTTCCATCCGGCGGGTATTATTATATTCTTGCCGCGCTGCTTCTTTAGAAACTTCTTGTGGTCGCTTTTCAAGTACTTGCGCTAGAGTAATGCCATTGAGAAATTCACGAATTTGATCACTTAAATCGGTCCAAAGTTGATGAGTTAAACAGGCCCGGGAATCATGACAATTTTTCTGTCCCTTGCAACGGGTTGCATCTACCGTTTCATCTACAGCAGAAATGACTTCCGCAATTGCAATTGAATCAGCCGGGCGACTGAGGCGATAACCACCACCAGGTCCACGCGCACTATCGACTAGTCCTCGTTTACGCAATCGAGAGAATAGTTGTTCTAAATAAGATAAAGAAATTCCTTGTCGTTGAGAAATATCGGCTAAAGTGATTGGACCCTGGTCACGGTTAATCGCTAAATCTAACATAGCTGTAACAGCATAACGCCCTTTAGTTGTTAGTCTCATAATGTTACCTCTGTGCTGGGTTGTGAAACCATATTGAACATAGTATTATGTATCATACTAAAATTATCAAGTATTAATAAACAAATTTTTTACGGCAGTCCGGAACGATAATAGTTGACTTAATTGGCAAGTTAAGTAGAGTAACAGATTGAAAATAATTATGAAAGATGAAATTGAGCCGATAAGAAAAAATTCAATTAATTTACCAAGGACGTGGTGGTGAAATTCGTCCACCCTGAGTCTCTTGCCAAGCTTGACGAAGTAATTTTTGCATCATTTTAAAATAAGCTGATTTTGGCTGAGTAGCTTGACTAAAATTATTTTTCCAAGCGCGTAATCCATACCAGCGACTTTCTAATTGCATCCACAACCAAGTGGATAATACACCATAATGCTTACGATAAAATAACAAAGCACTACGCATTTGCCATAAACTGACCTGCTTGCCCACGGTAGAAAAATTGAGTTGTGTTAGCGTTTTAGAGGATTCTCCACCTAAATGTACAACAACGACATCGGGCCAATACCAAATTTTATAACCAGCCGATTTAATTCGTTTACATAAGTCAACTTCTTCATAATAAAGAAAAAACTGTTCATCAAAGTAACCCACTTGTTCGAGTACCCATCGAGGTATAATAAAAAATGCGCCAGGTACCCAGTCTGCTTGAGCAGCTTGATCGTGATCAGCCCAGGTGCGATCCGCACGGCCAAAAAATCGCGAGCGATGATATTTAGCAGCTAACCCGGATAAAGTCAAAAAATGATTCAGGATGCTAGGAAATTGACGAGCAGAAGGTTGCCAACTACCATCGCTACCAATTAAGCGTGCACCACCCGCACCAATAGTCGGATCGGCTCGCATATAAGCAACGGCTCGAGGTAATGCCTGTGGTTTTAAAAAAGCATCCGAGTTAAGTAATACCACATAATCGCCACGCGCTTGAGCAAAACCCAAATTATTAGCCGCTGCAAATCCCAAATTAACTGAACTACGAATTAATTTAACTTGAGGAAATTCTTGTGCCACCATTTCTGCTGAACCATCTTGAGAAGCATTATCAATAATAATGGTTTCATAACGAATGTCTCCGGCTTCCTGAGCTAAGGTTTGTAAACATTCCTTTAATAATTGACTGGTATTAAATGACACAATAATAATGGAAACTTCTGGTTCCATAAAAATTCCTTTTGTTAAAAGAATTAGGGGTGATTTTTTTCCTGACTCGAATCGACATTCTTATTCGCTGAAGCACCAGTAGGGTGCTCACGTTCGGTACGTACCCAAGAGGCATTTTTACGTGCTGTTTTAATTGCGCCGGGTAACTGGGTAAGTTTCCACAGGATATAAACAGGAACGCTGGCTAAAGTAGCTATATCTTTCCAAGTACCCCCTCCGATCCATAATGCCGCTAAGATATGAATAAAGACTATACCCAAAGCTATCCCCGCATAGATTTGGGTAGGTGGAAAAGGAATTAAGAGAACGAATAATAGTAAAGCAACATGCAATGCTAAAGGTAACAACAACAGTTCTAATAAAGGTTCAAGTAATCGCCATTGCCCAGTCAATACTGCCTGACTTAAAATGGGTAGCTGTTCTAATATCATCCGCAATCGCCCCCCTTCCCAACGTGCCCGTTGAGAATCAGTTCCTTGACGTCCGGTTGGCATATCGCCACGTACAGTAGTTGAATCCACAAAATGGACTCGCATCCCCGCATTGACTAATGCTAAATGATATTCAAGATCTTCTACCACTGAACGAGCTTGATAGGGAACTTGTTGTAACACGTGTCGAGTTAATCCAAAGCCATTACCTAATATTCCCACTGAAAATCCCCAATAAGCTCGTCCCCGTGGGCGAAGTACGTTAAAAGCGAGCAGAGCAATGTGCATTAAACGTGTTCGTAAAGCGGCCTCCGGATTATTCACGGTATAACGACACTGAATTGCGGCTGCACCACTAACTAATATTTGTTCACAAGCACACCAAAAATTTTTTTCTACCACAGTATCTGCGTCAATAATTAGTATGGCATCGACATCTTGTTTAAGCAACTGTTGAAAGGCATAGTCCAACGCATAACCCTTACCGCGTTTAGTTTCATCTTGACGAATCAGTACCTGAGCTCCAGCCGACTGAGCACAACGTGCGGTTTCATCGGTACAATTATCAGCAACAACATAAATAGAAACCTGACTATTTGGTTTATCACTGTTTAATAGACTGGCAACACATCGTCCAATATTAGTCTCCTCATTATGTGCTGGTACTACAACGGCCAAGTGATGGGGTGTAAAAAGGTGTTTAGCTAATAGCTTTCGGGGGGGTAATAGTCCCCCTAAAGTAAGTAATGCTAACTCTAAGGTTCCCGCTAAAGTAAATCCCGCAATTCCTAAGCCTAATAAAATTATTAAAATAAAGGAATATTCCATAACATTAAGTTAAATGGTTGTGTATTGACGGTGTTATTCGACGACGAAAAATCTGTGCCAGTTTTTCCGTGTTGTTTTGTAATTCATAGTCTTTTAAAACTTTATGACGACCATGTTGGCCTAATTGCAACCGTAAACTCGGTTTGTCCATTAATAATATTAAAGCGTTAGTTAATGCGTTTACGTCGGCCGGTGCGACTAACAAACCATATTGTTGTAAAATAGTAGACTTAGTTATCGTTGGGGTTTGAATGGGCATCGCCGAGTTGATATATTCTTGAAAGAGTTCAGGAATGCCGGTGATGTGGGTAGTGACACAAGGAATTTCCATCGCCATTGCTTCCATTAATACGACTGGCAACCCTTCAGCGAAGCTAGCCAACACAAAGATATCGGCTTTTTTATAAAATTCGAGAATCCGATCTTGGTTAACTGCCCCCTCTAAGAGAATATAATCGGTCAGTTGATGTTGGCTGATCTCATCTGCTAAATTTCCCCGATCCGGACCATCGCCAACAAGGCGTAAGCGTACTTGGCGACCTTGAGCAAGAAGACGTTCTATAGCGGCTATTAAAATAAATTGGCCTTTAACTGGAACCAAACGACCAACGCAAAGCAATTCAAAGGGAGTAGGATATTGACGAAATGGCCTTGGTGTAAAAATGCTCGGATCAACCCCTAAAGGACTGATCTCCAATTTTTGCCAGTCCGTGGAAGGAGATAACATCATCAATTGGCTACGGGCAAAATGGCTAATACAACAAATAAAATCAGCATGATAAATTTTCTGAGTCAAATAATTACTTGGCGTATCATAAAATTCGTCCGGTCCATGTATCGTTAAAGACAAATGGATCGGAAAAGTTTGTTTAGCTATCAAACCAACTGTAGCTGCTGCCATTCCAAAATGAACATGAAGGTGAGAACAGTGTTGTTGACGCATCCAATAACCAACCATAACTGCTTCAATAAAGTAAAACCAACCATAAAGAATTTTTTTTAAATCCAATTGCCCTAAGCGGAGTGCAAATAATAAACCCTTTATATAACGCAGTGGTTGAGTTAATAACGTATAAAAATGGGCTGTAGCTGCACCCTTGATTCCAGCCGGTTTGATATAAAAAGTGTGCCTCATTTCTTCGCGTTCTTCATGAGTCAATTGTGAAGGATCGCGATCGGTTGGATTAATAGAAGCCACAGCTATCTCAAAGCCTAACCGCCGCAAGTGGCGTATTTCCCGTAAAATAAAAGTATGAGAAATCGCTGGATAACGGCTAATAAGATAAGCTATACAAATTTTTTCATTATTTTCTGTCAGCATCTTTTAACAATTCTTCATATAATACTAAGGCTTGGTCTATTTTACTGTCCCAACTATAGCGTTGTTCTGCACGGCGTCTACCCATTTCACCTCGTTGTTGCCATACCTGTGGCTGTTCAAAAATGTCTTGAAAACATTTGGTTAACGCCTCCACGACAACAGTTGCTCCGCCGTGCGGTGGAATAGTATGGCCTACTGTGTCATCAACTATCTCAGCTGGCCCACCAAAAGCAATCGCTATCACCGGGCGAGCACAAGCCATTGCTTCCAATAGAACTGCTCCACCAGATTCACGTACAGAGGGTAAACATAATACATGGGCTGCTTGTATTTGGGCAACCACTTGGGTTCGGGAAGCAGTCCCATACCAAGTAACTATTTTATTAAGGTGTAATTGTTCACTTTGAGTTTGCCATTTCTTTTGGAGCGGACCTTCGCCAATGATGGTTAATAACAATGGAAATTTATCTTTTAACTGCGCTAATGCTTCGAGTAGCAGTGGAACACCTTTAAACGGGACCAATCGGCCGACAAAGACAATGCGTAAAGGTTGGATTAGAGAAGGAGGGGGTGGCCAGGGTGCTGGGCTAAATAAATTTAAGTCCACCCCATTTTCTAACAAAGGGCGACACCGAGAATGATAACGAGGTGAAATACTCTGCAAAGTAGCTTGGGTTGCAGTTAAAATAACAGCAGCATTGCGACTAGAACCTATTAAGAAATCGATAAAATAACCCAAGTTACGCAGTGGATATATCCAACTCGAATCTTCCTTCATAATTTCTGGAAAGTCCGGTGGATTTTTTAAGCCACCATTCCGAGGCCCTAAAATGATGGGTCGTTGCAAGGTATGTAACCGAGTCACTGTTACGGGAGAAACGGGTGTAACGACATGAACGATATCCCAATTAGCACCGGCACGTTGGCGTTTTTTAAGTTGTTGAACAGCGAACCAATCATATACAAAAAAATCCAGTGAAGATAATAAATAAACCGCATTCTCACTTTGAGGAAAAAGTTTACGGGACAAGTTATAAAGGTACTTAGCAAACCACTCGGTATCAATAAAGATTATTTCGGAATGGGCTAAGGGAGCACCGGCTTGCATTAAGTAAGAATAATTTCTAACGTGGGTAACTAAAGTTACCGGCACCCGCTGTGCTAAACGAAAATACCACTGCCAACCAATTTGAGATACCGCTTCCGTTTTAGGAGCGCATTGATAAGCAGATAATAATATTCGTGGCGAGATAGTCAAGTTTATGCTCTTATTGGTGTTAGAGAAACTGGATCAAAGTTTGAGTAAAATAATAATTAAAATTATTATATTCATGTCTGGTCTATTTAGACAAGAAATGAAGAGAAAATTTCAGCAATAATTGGTAATCTTAAAAGTAGTATTTGATAAATACCGGTGTAGCCCAATGAAATATAGTTGAATCCAAAGAAATAATTATTGTTATCCGGTACTCGATTTAACTTGGTTTCATCATGATGCCAAAGTAAAATTAGCTTTACCATAGGGAAGAATGTGGATTCCTGGAACAGAATTACTATAAATGAAGCACTATTTTACCAACTTCACAAACCAACTTATTCAGTTATAACGTTTAATTACCTAACCTCAAATTATAATCTAACGGCTACACAGGAGAAATGCCGTGATAAAATCAGTATTTTAATTCCAAGGCTAGTCCAGCTAAGCTTGATTAGGGTGGATAAGTTTAAATAGCCAGGTAGGTCAAGTCGCAGTTTTTGGCGCCTAACCTACGCAGTTTAACCCAAAGGAGAACCATTATGAATTATAAAACGTTTTTTATAGCTATCTTTATTAACTATTTCATCATGTTAAACTCTTGGGCTGCCGGATGTTGTTTTACCGAATCTGGAGGAAGTTTATTCTCATGTGAAAGCCGTTGGTGCGATCCAGAGGAAGCAGATAATATTGCTCTGATTAGCCCATTTGCAGCTTGTGCAGATGATGGTGTTACTTGCTGTGTTGGTCCGGCTACAACATTCGAATTCCTCAAAGAAGGTAAAGTAATATTGGTAGATAATGTATGTGATCATCCAGATGTGTTGGCGCAAGTAAGACTAGGGGTAACTGATAGGGACAGAGATGGTATAGATGATAATACAGATAATTGCCCAACCAAAGCTAATCCCTATCAGGAAGATGCTGATCAAGATGGTAAAGGAGATGTCTGTGATAATTGTGTATTTGTTTATAATCCTAATCAGTCAGACGTTGATAGAGATGGGCTAGGTGATGTTTGTGATAATGCCTGGAGACCGTTACGATGAAATTTAGCAAGGTAAGGTGCATTAGACGTTAGCCGTAACGCACCTTAACTGGCGATTCCAAATGGTGCGTTACGCTAACGCACCTCAATGACTTACCCTATTCCTACTACTAGTTGTAAACCAAATTACTATAAATAAAGCACTATTTTATCTACTTTACAAATACCCTTTATTCAGTTATAACGCTTGTTTACTCAACCTCAATTTATAATCTAGCGGCTACCAAGGAGCAATGCCGTGAATAAAGTAAGTTATTTAATTCAACGTTTAATCCAAATAAGTTTAATTTGGTGGATAAGTTTAAATAGTCTGGTATTAGCCGATGATAATGTTGATCAAGCTAACTTTTCCTTTGCTACCGGGAATCTTTACCTACCTATTGTAGAAATACCTCTCTTTGGTACCTTTGGTGTTAATTTACTGTTAGTGGATGAAAACAAACTGGAATTTGTTTTACAAGATATTCAATTAACTGCAGTTGCTAGTGATTCACCAACGGTATTTTCTTTCGAGACCGGGGAATTATTTATTCCTACGATTATGGTAGCTGAGCGCGATGGTAAACAATTGCAATACACTAAAGTGAATATGATATCGATTCCAGATTCCGATCCACTTCGTTTCCAACTGGTTGGAATTAGTAATCAACGAGGAGAAAGTATCCTTTCTCTAGAAAATGATTTTAATTTTAATAGTATTGTTTCGATACGTCTTACTATCGAGACAGCGAAATGGGATGCCGAAAAATCTCAATTGCAAGTACAAGGTAAAGGTAGTCAAAATAAATCCGTGACTCTTAGTAATGCTAATTCTGGTCAAGTTCTAGGTACAACTACCATCAATAATAAAGGTGAGTGGCAATTGGAGATACCAGTACTGGCGGTAGTACCTTGTCAAGTGCAAGCCAAGTTGGGCAATAACACCACTAAAAAATCAGTAGAACAAGCGCCGGTTAGTTGTGATACCAACTCATCGTCACCAAGCAACATGGTGGTACTAGCTGCTAATGACCTGGGTATGCACTGTGCTGATTTAGATTATCAAGTATTTAGTATTTTACCTCCCTTTAATGTCGTTCATGCTCAAGTGTTACAACGAGGCACTCAAAACACTTTACCGCAATTATTAGATGATAGCCAAGTCGATGTCGTTTACCAAGCAACTTCTAATCCCAAAGATCCCATTGGTAAAGAATCCATTAACACCGGTAATAACAGTAACAATGGTGCCAAAAGTAATTTTTGGGAAAGCTTAGATGGTTCACATACAATTGGTGGTTTAACTTACCGTTCACTTTATCCAGGTCAAGATAAACTCGGTCTTTGCGATCCGTTTACCGAAATTTGTCTAAGTAGTTTAGACTTGTTTGAACCTTTGGTATTGGATACCGGCTTACCGGTACCGGACCCCGTTCAGTTACCCAATCTCGTTCCAGTTCAACAAGCGATGCCCGGTATCAGCAATTCACCGCAATACTTTAAACGCTTTGATGTTGACTTGCCATTTTTCAAAGATTTTCCTTTTGGTAGCGTTATTCAACAAGTTCGCTGGTTTGCCGCTGATGGTATTCCGATTTTACCAAAAGATGATAATGGCAACCTTAATGCCTATCCCTTAATGCGGATTCAAGCGGTTGCTAAAAACACGGCACCAACACCAATAGCAGCCGTTGATATCGTTGTCCCAGTCGCATCAGAAGCAGATTGTCAAACTTGTCATGCCCATCCGAAGGACTTTGGAAATGGTGCTGCAACTAGTTTAGCCTTGGTAACAACCTATGCTGACGGTACGCCGTGGGAAATTATGCGCCAAGCTAGCGCCCTTGGACCAGAAAAATTACTTAATGCCAGCAAAATAAATATCTTAAGATTACATGATGCTAAACACGGTACTCATTATACCTCCAGTGCCGATGGTAGTAGTACACCTTGTAATAGCGGTACAGAACCAACTTGTTTGGCTAATCGAACTCCGGTACAGTGTTCTCAATGTCATTATTCACCGGCATTGGATTTAGCCCAAACTGGTCCGATTGATGAGCCAGAACAAGGTGAAGCTGGTCGTCAACAAACCCGTCACATTAGTATGTCACGTGCTATGCACGGTCATCATGGTCAATTCACGGATTTATTTTCATCCATGTTATCACCAGATGATCCACAACGTACCCCAGAAGTTGCTCAACAGTTGCTAGAAAAGAGTTGTTATCAATGTCATCCTGGGAAAAAAACGCGCTGTTTACGCGGGGCTATGGCACAATCCGGAAGCGTTTGTCAAGATTGTCATGGGAATATGAATCAAGTCGGTAATGATTTTAGCGGCGGCTTACCAACTGGAGCAGGATTAGATTTAACTAAACGCGTTCCTTGGGCAAACGAACCTAAGTGTCAATCCTGCCATATTGGTGATGCAGTAACCGTTGCTAAATTAAATACGGCCGATTTTATTTTATCTGCAAGCGGTATTCGGTTATTACAAACTTATCAAAAATCCGTTGCCAAACAAGCCGATTTACCTTTTATTGCCATGCCGCAATCACGATTTGCCGAAAATGAAAACTTGTATCGGTTAAGTAAAGGACATGGTGGCATTATGTGCGAAGGTTGTCACGGTAGTACTCATGCAATTTGGCCAGTTTCACCCAGTGATAATAATTCAGCTACTTTAGCTAACGACAATGTAGCAGCAGTTGATTTACAAGGACATGCCGGTAAATTAATTGAGTGCACCACTTGTCATGAAGCCGGTAGCCTCAAACCGGCTTTGAAAGGACCTCATGGTTTGCATCCAGTTAATGATCCCACCTGGAATAAAAAACATGAAGATGTTGCTGAAAAAGATAAGAACGCTTGTCGTGCTTGTCACGGTTTAAAAGGTGAAGGTACCGTATTAGCTCGAGTAGCTGCCGATAGAACCCTCCAAGCGAAAGAAAAACAACCCGATGGCAGCAAGACCATCATTCTTAAACAAGGCACGATAGTGAGTTGTAATCTGTGTCACAAAAACGAATTGGCAAGATAAGTTAGTGTTATCAATAATATAGACTATTATTGAGTTGTGATTATCGGGTGTATTAACGCTAAACGTGTGTTAATGCACCTGATTAGCTTTGAAGAAATCAATTATGACCAAACTGCTCGAAACCGCCTTTCAAAAACTTTCCACTGAACTTAACGAATCAGAGCCAGGTAGGGTGGGCATTGCCCACCCTACTAAGCTACTTGTTAAGGATACAGAAGCATGAGAGTCCTGAAAATTCTATTCCTAATCGTAACCATTTTGCCCCCGTTCGCCTACTCAAACGAAGTGAAGAGAATTAAGGAAATCAGGACTCTATTTTCAGAATGGCAACCAATTGTAAAGTCTGAAATTAAAAACGCGCCTTCTGTTTATCGATACGTCTGGGGAGACAGATACGAAAATGAAGAATGGACTACACAAGAGGTAAAGTCCAACCTAAAGCTCTTAGCTGAAAAGAATTCTGTTATAAGAAATGAATTGGGCTCCTTTGTGTTGAGGGAAATTTACTCTTTCTCGGGCGATTGGTCTGTGGTGAGTGAAAACTATTATGACAAGAACGGAAAACTATTCTTCGTGTTCTGGACAATGAACACGTTTCAAGCTGAGGAGCCGGTGACAGTTGAAAAACGACTCTACTTCGATAAAAAAGGGGAAATGGTGAGAAGTGTTCAAGATGTCTATAAATTGAACACCAAACAACAACTGAAAGTAAGCTTCATAGATCATGAGGTCCTTTATGAAGTGGATTTTAAATCTCTGCCATATAGCGGGTACCTACCAAGATATCCCTAACTATGTTTTCAACCAAACACCGTGATACGGTGCGCCGTTTCCTAGTGTAACAAGGATCGAGCTGATTAAAATGGCGTTATATCTTCTAAACAATAGCAAATTACCTAACAAGCCTATCGTTAGCTTTTTGAGGCGATTTATGGTGAATCTTTCCAAACTACCATTAATTATCCGGCTGGTTTTATTACCGCTTACAGGCTGCGACACCTTACATAGCAAAATCGGCTTCAATGAACAAACACCCCAGCAGAATGGCCACTCATATCCTGGGGGCACTAAAAATTTAGGCGCAATGAGTACATTTGAGTTTTCACCAAGATGGAAAGACCTGGTGACTTGTAGGGGGCCAGGCGGCTCATTCATACTTGACTCTGGTTCTCTACCTACCGAAATCGTATGGAAAGAAAAAGCCCCTTCATGGGCGAAAAAACTATGGCCCGTACTAAAAGAAGAACTTGAGGCATGGTATAAGGAACGCGGAGCGCAACTTATTATCGATGAAAGAGCGAGCGTTTACCATGAGTAGGTAGTAGGTAGGGTGGGCATAGCCCACCGTTAACTATGGCTTTGCCAATCCAATGGTAGTATACCAACTCAGCAAGGACACAACCGCATAGGTAATCCATGACGAGGTCGCATGGTTATTGTGATCTCTCGTTTCACCAAGTGATTAGGCATTAATTTTAAACTATAGCGGGGTACAATTTGCGCGAGTAAGATTAACATCTCCAATAACGCGAAATGGTTACCTAAACATATACGTGGCCCGATACCAAAAGGTAAGTAGGCGTAGCGATGTTTTACGCTGGCTTCTGTAGCGGCAAAACGTTCTGGCCAAAATTGTTCTGGTTGGCTCCAAAAATCGGGATGATGATGAATATGATAAAAGCTAACAAATACAGTACTGCCAGCCAAAATAGGATAACCATTTATTTCCGTATCTCGTAATACTAACCGCGCCACTAGCGGCACCGCTGGATAGTGACGTAACACTTCGTCAACCACTTGGCGGGTATAAATTAATTGGGGTAAATCTTCCAAAGTCGGTAAACGACCGGCCAATACGGTTGCTAATTCCTGTTGGACTCGCTGTAACACCAATGGATGTTGATCCAACGCATACCAAAGCCAAGTCATCGCGGTGGCAGTGGTTTCATGACCAACCCCTAATAGCGTGGCAACTTGGTCTCGTATTGACTGCTGACTTAGGGGTTCACCATTTTCATCTTGGGTTTGTAATAAATGGCTTAATAGATCCTTAGTGGATTCACTACCCATTTGTCGTTGCCGAATGAGACGATAAATCATGTCATCCAATGTTTGCAAAGCTTGTTTAAAGCGTCGATTCCGTGGTGTTGGCCAATTCAGTGGCGGTAATAACGGATTTTTTAAACTGGTGGCGGCGTGCTCAATTAAGATGGGTAAAACCGTGCGCAAGGTATCCAGATGCGTGGTCACGTCGACACTAAACAAGGTACGACAAACAATGTCTAAAGCGACACTAACCATTTCCTCCAAAACATCAATCACTTCTCCGGGGCGAGAATGCCAGCGTTGCAGCAACTGTTCGCCAGCGGCTATCATGTGCGTGGTCATGATTTCGACCCGCCGCTTATGAAATAGGGATTGTAACATTTGTCGCTGCCGTTTCCAGTCCTCACCATAACTTTGTAATAAACTCTTCCCTAAAATTAAAGCGAGTCCCACCGGCTTCGCTTGCTGACTTAAAGAGCCAAAGGTTTCTAAATCACGAATTAAGATTTGTTCAGCCATCTCTGGATGACCGGCGACATAGACGGTTTTAGGGCCGAGCGAAAACCGTAACAGATCACCATAATCTTGTTGATATTGTTGTAATATCGCCAATAAATCACGTCGATCACTTAGTAAATGACCGAGTAATTTTAATCCAGATAGACCGGGTGCTTGGCGTGGATGAGTGCGATTAAACCACATTAGAGTTGTATCACGTTAAAAACCAATCAATTAGCTAAGTAAAAATTCCATAGTCCAGCACAGACACCAATTATTTCATCATATAAATCAATTGTATGAAATCTAATTTTATTGACAAGTGTTC
>JAAUSR010000148.1 GCA_012032555.1 Thioploca sp. | reverse complement strand
TGTTAGAAAAATGGGGCTCTGACATAACTAGAACCTCAATAATTTAGCAAGTCATCCAACTAAGGACTTTTTCTGGGATGAAAAATATTATATGATAGTGAGAAAGTTATTAACAATTTTAAGCATTTTGAAGAAAAAGTAAAAAATTTTGAAGATGACTCAGATAAAAACGTGAGTAAAATAATTGAGATAAATAAAGAGCATATTAGATTAAATATTGAAAAGGGAGATCTACGAAAGGCATGTATATTTTCAATCATCTCCTTTCCAGATGAGATAAGTAAACTAAACGTTAGGAGCGGACGTAAGCAAATTCAAAAACATCTGAAGTATATAAAGCACATTTTCCTTCCGATAAAATGACCTACCAAAAGTACAAAAAATATCACAATAAATTTAAGAAAAAAATGGGTTATTATGATGCTTGTGAATTTCTTGCTTTCAGAAGTAAATGGTTGGGGTTCAATAAATATAAAGAATTGATAAAAAGGAGTTTACTTTGCACAAAAAAAGGAAAAATATCCGGGGCAGATATTTGTTGTGGAGAATATGCCTGGCTGCCCAGATATTTTTACGGAAATTTCAAGAAAATTTACTGTGTTGATTTAAACGCAAAGGTCTTTCGGGATCCGGTTTTTAATAAGAATAATTGCCATCCAATTTATGATGATGCTTCAAATGTAAATCTATTACCGAGCGAATCTCTTGATTACATATATTGCGGGTTTAACCTGTATTACGTATTCATAAAAAATTTCTACAGATATTTAAAAAAAGGAGGCATAATGTTTCTTATGAAGCCAAAGAATGGAGATGATTTTTCCTAAGAGAAACCTTAAAGAGATATAATATCGATAAAAGGTATAAGGAAATAGAAAAAATTACTGAATTCTTAGATACTAAAACAAGGCAGAGTTTCCTATAAGGAAATAGGATGTAGGTGGATATTTTCCAGACCTGATTTGGATAAAATCTTAGCTGCGTTATCTGTGGTTTCGCTGGGAGATAGAAATCTACTTAGCAAGAATCAATACAATACCGCAATTGAAATTCTATCTAAGAAGTTATCAAATGAAAAACTTACTCTTGCACAAACATTTTCTATATGGGTATTCAAAAAATAGGTTAATTTTCTCTTCCCTTAATGAACACTTTGACAAGGTCAATTATCTTATCAACGTTGTCATAATCGTGAGATTCCGCATTAAACTCATAAAAGCAGTATTCAATTTCGTTTTTGTTTAGTAATTCTCGTAAATGCTTAGAAGAACAAGCGGGATCTCTTGAGTTCTGAATAAATAATGAAGGAATTCTAAAATTCCCTAAGTATTTCTTAAGACTGATATTCTTTTCTTCTGCCCAATGGACTGGAGTTCCAAGAAAAATACACCCCGACGGACGTATCATTTTTCCGAGATTGCCTTTAGTGCTAGTATTACTCCTGCTGATTTCGCCAGGATAATATCTCTATCCGGAATCCGCCGGGATTCGTTTGTTAAATCAATTAATTCCTCATTACTTTCCCAATGAGCGTATTGCAATATTGTTACTTGGTCAAACAATTGTTCAAGGGGAGATTCCATGCTATCGACCCATAGTTTGTTTATTGGATTATTCCCTGGCAAGACTACGATTTTCATCCTTTTTACAGTAACCCTGCATTTATAGTTTTTGCTATCCCAGGTCCATCAAATCCAAAATGTCTGACTAGATCCTCTAATGAACCACTCCTTCCCATCTCAAATCCGTGACCTTTCAATATTGAAGGGACATTTCTTCTTCTTGATTTCAAGATAGAATCGGCTACAGCGGAGGTTAAAATAAACGAGTTTCCGTTATAAACACAAAGACACGGTTTGTCTCCTACAACTAACTGATTAAAACCATCGTCTAAACCTTTTTTGTTTACAACATTTATCACTCTAGACCCAATGCCCTTTTCTTCTAAGATTCTTGCTGCTTCCACGCATGCTTTCGTTGTCATTCCACTCCCTACAATGGTAATCTCGTGTGAGCAATCACTATCAAAAACAAGATAATAGTCAAAGCCTCTATTAATATTCCTAAAGTTGGCTGTTGGCAGAGTATGTAGTCTTATGTATGTAGGTACGTCATATTCTGTAAATGCAAGGTTAAGACAATTGATCAAATCTCCGCTATCTGCAGGTTCTAGAACCCTAATCCCTGGCATTGTAAGTAGGGCTCCAGGTTGTCCGCTTGATTGGTGTGTCGAACCATTTTTTGCTCCAGAAAGACCTCCATCATCTCCCACTATGACCATTGGGCTTCTTGATTGTGCACAAGCATTTAGTTGATCAAGAGATCTATACAGGAATGCGTCCCCTGCATTGATCAGTATCCTTGCATTTGGATCTGTTTGAGAGATCCCGTGTGCTAATCCAATCATGTGCTGTTCTCTAATACCCACATCAACATATGTTGTGGGATCCTTTATACCTAATTCTCTCACTTGGTCCTTACCTATTAAATCCGCAGTAAGAATATACAACCTTGCATCTTGTTCCTCCATGATGGAATGCAATTTATTAACATAATCAATCAATGTATCTACCAAATTACCTTTATCAATATTCGCATCGATTTTTACCTTTGTTTCAATAGGTCGACTTTGTCCACTCTTAGAATCATCTAACGATTTATGTACAATGAAGCCTTCTACTTCTTTCTCAAGACAAAAATTATTCATTTCTACAATTTTCTTTTGCTCCAAAATCCCTTCATCAACCACTTCTGATGGGCAACTACTTATTGTGTGATAACCACAATGATTGCATTCCGCACCCTTAAGATACTTACCTTTAGTTGTATTTACTACAACCACCACAGGACCTTTTCTATTGACTAAGTCATCATACACAGGAACAATCTCTTCAAAAGAATTCGCGTTAGAAATCTCTCTGACGTCCCACCCATAGCCCTTCCATATTTCATTAAGATTTGATGATCCATCATGCTCAATTGTTGGTCCTGATAGCTGCTTTCCATTTTTATCTATTATGCAAATAATATTGTCTAAACCAAGATTACCAATGTGTCTTGCGGCTTCAGATACATTTCCTTCCTGTTCTTCACCGTCACCCAAGAATACGTAAGTGAGAAAATTCTTTTTCAGCTTTTTAGCAGATAGAGCTATACCTGCCCCATAAGAAAGAAGCATACCTAGAGATCCACTTGGCGTAAGGTCAACTCCAGGTATATCCATCGATTCATGACCTTGCAATCTTGAGCCCAGACTTCTATAGCCACATAATTCAGATTCATCGATCCATCCAAGAAGCGAAAATAGACTATATCTTAGAGGTCCAAGATGACCCCTCACCAAAACCCTATCTCTTACAGGGTGTTTTGAATTCTCAATATCATAATTAAGAGTATGAAAATACAACGCAGTCACTAGTTCGGCGGAAGAGGAACACGCCCCCAAATGACCGCTTTCCGCATTTTTGATCATCTCAAATGAGCTTTTCCGTATTTTAGCCGCAATACGCTCTAACAAAGCATATTTATCCTTCATTATTGTGCGGTAGTTACTAATAATTTAAATAGCCTTCGACTTATTAATGATTCGCTTCAAGCCCACCCATCTAAGTCAAATCCAACCATTAATTTCCAAAATCTAGTTCAGGAATAGCCAATTTGTAAGGATGACAATCCATGCCCTCCTATTTACTTCTTCTAGAATACGTTTCATCAGATTGTAATTCAATAGCTGATTTCGTTTGTAAGTTTTCTGTCAGGTTTCTTATAATAAATGCATTTTTGCAATACAAAGATGAGCTGTTGAATAATGGCACTTCTCAGGACGGCGTGCCTTCATGCGTTCTTGAATTTTCAAAAAGCTCACCCCCTCGTAATACAAATCCATACGAATTGTTACACTACTAAAATGGGTTTTCATCTTCCACAAACCAATACAAGAAAAACACTTGCCATGATCTTTACAACCCAATCAATGAAATTCTCCCCAAGTTAGGTCGTCTTTATACCCCTTTTCATTAGCACTTTAGCACTACAAAGAGATGCGAGATACACTTTTATACTCGTGCCACATTATTTGCTTGGACTTCACTTGTTTAGCAACGTTTGCAGTCCTGATGGTGTTGGCGCGCATCCTAATTCATTTTGTAGATCTTAATACCGTTATAGTTCTAATGAAATCTCTTCCGTGGTTTGATGATTACTAACAAAATTTTACTTTTCCAATCTAGTTGAAGCTAGTTTAATACGGTTGGATTATCTGGCCACTTCATGCCAGAACTTGAAATCGAAGTCAAAGGACATAAATGTAATAGTTGTGGAAATTAATGGCTTTCTCATTCTTTTAAGGAAGAAACCTTGATTCGTTCTAAATGCAAGTCTGCACGATGGGATAACGACCCGAAAAGGAAATCCGAATCCTAGTCAACTCACGAGAACTCAACTCGACACCTCCAGGGCAAGACATAAAAACCCCCGCCCTTAGCAAACCCTAACGAACCATGGATGAACAAGAACGCATCATGAAAGCAGTCCTCCTGCTCAAGGAAAATCCCTTGCTCATCCTTGCAACACTCTGCACAACCATCGCCACCCTCTCCGCAGGGTTCTTCTTTGCCATCATCCTCGGCGCACTCCACTACGCGACTGCACAACCCGTCTTCCTGACCTACCTGATACCGTTCGCAGGAGTAGCCATCATGGCAGTCCTGCTTGTCAACAGCTTCCTCCAGGCAGGCACACTCGGCATGATCGACCTCGCCAGCAGAAATGAACCGCCCAGCATTGCTGACTTCCTTCCTGCTGCCAAGGCGCACGTCTGGCGCCTGCTGGGATTTCGGCTGATTAACCTCGCACTCTTCCTGCCCTTCATCCTCGCACTCCTGTATGCACTCGTCAGCGGCCTGGGCCAGCTGCAGATGGACGCTCAACGCATCGCCGTCCTAGTCATCAGCGTCCTGGCAATCGTGACCCTCGCAATCACCACGTCCATCCTCTTTCTCTGGTCCGCACCCTACATCATCCGATCCTCAGCCCAACCCTTGACTGCCATCACCTTGAGCCTGGGCACGTGGATACGGCATTTCAAATACTCCTTCTTCACCCTTCTCATCCTCATCGGACTCAACATCGCAGTCATATTCATCACCAATATCATCCTCACTCCCGGCCGCGTCGCGACAGCACTGCTCCCAGAAATCTTGGGCATCCCAATCATGCTCCTCTTCGCACTCGTGCAAGGACTCATCGCCATCCTCACCCGCATCGTAGGCGATATCTTCGTCTTCCTCTCCCTGGGCACACTGCAGGCAGAACAGGTCAAAACACGCATGCCGCCGGCCAAGAACAACCCTCCCGCAGAACGGCAGACCCCTATGGTCGCGAAAGGTCGTACCAGACGTCCTCAATCCGCTTCAGATTCCACTTAATCTGATCCGCCTTCTTACGCAACTCCCCATTACGAAGATCGAACTTGAGAAAACCCCCCTGCAGACCCACGACAAACTCCCGAATCCCTGCAACCGCCTTCACGTCCTTGACCACCGCGCGCAACACCGCCCGCCTAGCAAGCTCGCCTGAAAGGTCACAGAGCCCAGCAAGATACTCTTCATCAGAACGCCCACCTTCTGCGGAGTGAGCAAACTCCCTGAACGCACCGCATGCATGAACGTGAGCGCCTCCGCATACTCCTGAAAAGCC
>JAAUSR010000147.1 GCA_012032555.1 Thioploca sp. | reverse complement strand
TAGCCAAGGAGGGGGGTCTAGGGGGTGGTTTTAAAATTACTCGAATTCGGTTAACATTTTTTTCAACCACCCCTCGCCCCCTCCTTCTCAAGGAGGGGGAATGATCTCTTAACTTAATGGCAGTGACCGGTAGGATGCGCAAAAGCTTATTGCTTAACCGTATCCCCACTTTATAGTCAGCTGGTTGCGAACAACAAAGGATACTCTATAGCCGGTAACCGTACTCAATTCGCCGGTGTTAGTTTTGGTTTATAGTAGAAAGGAATCATTCATTTAGTCGTTGCTCCTATTCAGACAGATAGGGCTAAGACGATTCAACTCAGTCTATCTAAACAATGAAATACAAAAAAATCACTAAACAACAACGTGTTCATTATCACCCGGCTCGATCCAGACCTCAAGCTAAGTATATTTTTAATTCATCTCGTTCTTTCCGATCTTTAACCGGTAAAAATCCAATGGGGTTAAGGGGTTATACTAAACCCGATTTACCCTTTAGAGCGGTCGGCTATGATTTTAGCATTGAAAATGGATTGCGCTTAAAACCGCGTTCTAATTTTTGGTTACGTTCTACCCTTCTCATCACGACGATGTTAACAACCTTGCCGCTATTATGGTGGTTAAATAGCTCCAGTGCCTCTATTCCTAACATCACTGCGTCCGCCAATAAATCCAAAGAATCTTTTCCTATTTACACGACGACTCCGGTTGCTAAAGTTGCTTTAACTGCTCCTATTTCAGTTCAGTCTGCTACTAAGTCACTGCCAATTTCGTTAAATCAGCCCATTTCTTTGAAACAATCCCAACCAATTATTCACTCAGAACCGCTACTAAACCAACCAGCCTTACCTTGGTTACACCTGACGATCAAAGCCGGTGATACTTTAGCTACCCTCTTTGAGCAGTATCAACTTAATAAAACGCAATTACAGCCCCTATTAACTCTAGAACCGGAAGGGCAACAGTTACAGCAACTACAAGTGGGGCAACCTTTACATATTAAACACGATTATCAGGGTAACATTCACAGCTTGATATTAGTATTAAATGATCGCGATGAATTATATTGTTCTCCAGTTGATGGAACTTTTCAGGCTAAAATAAAACCCATTGGAATCTATTCTAAATCCGTTTCACAATGCAGTACGGTCAAAACCTCATCAAAGATACATGATTTACCACAACCGGTACTCGCCCAACTGACGAATATTTTTTACCCCAAACTGGATCTAAAACATCAAAGCCGGGAAGGCGACCAGTTTTGTATTATTTATGAAGAACATACTTTAGAAAATGATCGAGAGGCCGGGCCTATTTTAGCGGCGGAGATAATCCAACAAGGACAACCGCACCGGGCCATACGTTACACCGATCAACAAGGCTATACTGGTTATTACACGCCGATGGGCGATAGCTGGGATCAACTCTCATTACTTAGCGCACCAGTTGAATTTACGCGAATCAGTTCTCTGTTTGGAGATCGAAAACACCCCATTTTAAATAAATTTCATACCCACACTGGAATTGATTATGCCGCTCCCTGGGGTACTCCGATTGTAGCAGCCGGTAAAGCAACTATTACATTTATTGGTCGTAAGGGTGGTTATGGTAAAGCGATCATCTTAGAACATAATCAGCGGTTACATACACTTTATGCCCATTTATCCAAATATGAACCGGAATTACAAGTGGGTGATAAAGTCGTCACTGGACAAATTATCGGTTATGTTGGTCAAACTGGACGCGCAACCGGACCACATTTACACTATGAAATTCAAATCGATAATACCCCCATTGACCCTTTACTTGCTCAATCTCCACTCACCCTGCCTATTAGTGATGAAGCTTTATTACCCTTTTTTGCGGCAACACAGGGATTAGTTAATCAACTTAATGCGGCGGTCAGTTTGTCGCCGGTGCGTTTAGCTGAGAATACCCTCTTTGCGAAAAAAACATCACGTATTCCTATCACTTCAATTTTAGAGCAAAATTCTCTACCGACCTTTCCGCTGACTAACATGCCAAGAACATCTCATTGAACTGATTTAAGATCAATCTGGTGGGCATTGCTTAGCTTACCGAGTTAAGTAGTCTTCTTAAAGTATTTTATTCCGTCGAGCGAGAATCCTTTCCCGTTACGCTGGTTGGCAACGCCTTGTTAAACGACAGGTATTCTTGAACGTAATTGGGTAGGCATTGCCACCCTACCCAACTGATATAGGGATGAATCAACGAGTTTGTCCTTAATTTCTTAATGGCAATGCCTCTTAGGGCTTATTGTTTATCCAACGCGGCTACATCTGGGAGCTTAACTTGTTCCAGTAAGTTAGCACGCACTTCACGCCAAGTTTTATCTTGTGGATAAGCTTGAATTTGTTTGGATAACGCTTCTACCGCATCGAACCAAAAACCATTCTTGGCGTAGAGATAAGGTAATTGTTGAGCCTCAGTCTGGTTGATACGTTTGAAGAGTTCTGGTGAAAGGGAAATGCGCTTGAGGGTACCGGTGACATTAGGGTCTTCAGCTGATTTCTTGCCTTGTGGATCACACAACAGCCGCAAGGACC
Organism: Thioploca sp.; assembly: GCA_012032555.1. Lineage (GTDB taxonomy): Bacteria > Pseudomonadota > Gammaproteobacteria > Beggiatoales > Beggiatoaceae > Thioploca. The sequence goes on along the minus strand of JAAUSR010000147.1, from coordinate 3,196 downwards.
ATTTATAATCCGTATCCTTCTTGAGTTCAACGTGATACTGAGTCAGTGATAACATCTGGATACCGGCGGAAACATTTAACTCAAACTGACTTTCTACCAGCGGTTCAATATAATCATCATCGCTTTTAGGGATTTCTTCAATAAAAAATTCAAATTTAGCGGTTACGGGTTGAGAAACCGCCCAATATAAAGTTGGCTGAGCTTGATGGGTATAACCAGTACTTTCCGGTACGAGGAGATTTAACTTAAAATTATTATTAACCGTCGGTGCAGCTTTGCAGGTACCTACTCGACTACCGGTTTCAACATGTCGAGTTTTCTCATCTTGAGAGGGAGCACTGTAGGTAATTTGTTCAGCTTGAACAGTTGGTATGGCTATTAATATCGCGATAACTAAGTTAAAGTAATTCATTAATTTCTCTCCTGTAAATAAAGCTTAAAAGCTTATAATGTCTTCTAAAGTCTTGTCAAGCTGATTTGGACCGACTGTTGGACATAACTGATTCTCAGCTAAAGTAAAAAGTGAGTATAGAAATTAACTACGCTCACTTGCTCCCACCGACCTGGTTGCGCCAGCGTCTTGCTTCGCGTTAACAGTGCGAAGAACCCGTTGTTTCCGAAACGAAATCCAGCGAATCAAGCTCGACTTTTCTATTTAAAAAACTACAATTCATTTATCACTGCTATAAAGCCAAAGGACTCAACAATGGAATCACAACAGCTTAAAGAATTGATCGTGAAAGAATTACCCACGCTAATCCAACAAGATAGTAGCCTACGGGAATGGGTATTGAAGATTGGGCGCACCCAATTTGCCGATCAAGCCGCTACGGAAAGTCGCTTTGACCAAATGATTCGGCTCATCCAGCAACAACTGGATGACAATCGACAGTTACGGGACGAACAAAATCGCAAATGGGACGAACAAAACCGCAAATGGGAAGCCAATCAACAAGTCATTAACCAAATGCTGGAATCGATTCGGAAACTCGATAACAAATATGATCAAACCTTAGGTGCGTTAGGCACCCGTTGGGGATTACACTCGGAAGAAACTTTCCGTAATGCGATTAGTGGGATTTTACAAACCTTTCCCAGTGGAGTGGAAGTCATTCATGTGAACGAATTTGACGACCGTGGTGAAGTTTTTGGTCGTCCTGACCAAATTGAATTAGACTTGATTATCCGCAATGGTCAGTTATTAATCGCCGAAATTAAATCATCAATGAGTCGAGCTGACATGTACCTATTTGAGCGCAAAGTCCGGTTTTATGAAAAACGACATCAACGTACCGCACAACAACTCATAGTCATTTCTCCTATGGTTGATAAGAAAGCTCAAGAAGTAGCCGCTAAGTTAGGAATTACGGTGTATTCTTATACTGATGAAGTTAAATTCTGATGTAGCCTGGATGAAGCGTAGCGGCATCCAGGGAATTAACTGGGCTACGCTTGCTTGGAGATTCTAAAATAACTGCGTCGGATCGGCATCCGTCGATGATTCTTGATTGGGTTCCTGATGACAACCTATTAACAAAGCAACTTGAGGCGGCGACTGAGCCGCTTGGGTATTCGTAGTTTGAGCCGTTAGGGGAGCGGTTGAAACTAATAACAACTGACTGGCTCTTAACTCATCGAGAACCAACCGCCGAGCGGGCAAGCGTTTAATATAAAAATGACTTCGTTCCGATAACATTTTGGCAACACATTGTTTCAGTTTAGAACTGGCGTCAGTCATGGTGGTGGCAAACACGACTAGATTTTTGCCAACATTAATGTCGGGAGAATTAACCGTGATAGTACCACTCACCCCCAACTGGGAAGAAGCATCAATCACTTGTTTCAACCGGTTTTGATTATCAGCTTGGGGAAATTGGGCTGATGGAAATACATAGATATCGTTAGTCTTAATATTAATATCACCACCATGACCTTCAATCGCTTGAGCTATAATCTTACTGTCATCGAGGATCAGAAAGAGCGGTTGCAACGTGATATTGCCACCATTGCCTTGGTTGACTCGAACACTGGTGCTGATTTCACTTTGGTCGGTGAGGTGGAGCAAACCAGCGGTGGTAATAGAAATATTGCCGCCGGTGGCACCATCAGTGGCGGTAGAAATGTTGCCAGCACTCTGGAGTCTAATATTACCGTTAGCCTTGATGGTTAGGTTGCCGGCTGGACCACCATTATAGCTTTCAGCAGTGATAGCACCTCCTGAAATTATTAGCAAGGTGTCAGTAGTTAAATTGAGGTCACTCCCTCGACCTGGCCCCATGGTTCCAGTAAAAATTATACCTTCCTTCTCCAGTATGAGTTGCTTGGTCTCGATTTGGATCTCACCGCCGGCACTACTAGCGCCAGGTTGTACTGAAGCAAAAATCCCGCTAGGATATTGACTATCACTCATGGCTCCAGTAATCCACAGCGTATCAGTAGCGGTTAGGGTGGGTTTACTGGCATTACCACTTCCAAAAGTACTGACGCTAATTTGTCCCCCCCTTCTAACGAGAGCTGTTTCAAAGTTTAAATTTAGTTTTAAATTCAGTCAAATGACTTATAAAATAGCTTATTGATTAAATAGTGATCTTTTCCTGAGGTGTCGTTATCATTTGCCATAACCACCCAACCTTTCCAGCAACGGTTTGAATCCCTGCGGTCATGGAACGAAACCCATTCATAATTAACCCGTTAAAAGAACTATCACGAAATCCACCTCGCGTAGCCGCTGGCGGTGGGTGACGAAGGCCACCATTATCTTCATTAAAAATAACCTCTTTAACCCCATGTCGGTTGTGTTCTATGCGACGATGACCTCTTATGGTATGAGCGAGGACCTAAGCACTACTGGATTCACTGGTGAGGTAATAAGTCGTGGTATTAATGGTCTTGCCCTTTCTTTGAACTTGCCGATTAACGCTCATGACTTGCTGTAATCCGGCCCCGATGGGTTTGATTTCTTCCAAAGCACGAGAGACTTTGATACGACATTTGACTGGATGTCCATGACCTGTTTGGTTCCCACTCCATGTTGGAGTTGGGTGGGTCATTGGCGTTTGTTTTGCTATTGCCGTATCTAGTTTGGGTTGATTCCGTTTCACGGCAATGACGTAACCCTTGCCTTTATCAATAAGGGTTTGGACCGGTTTTTTTGGCCATGAAGGGCATCTCCGGGAAATACCGCTGGGTTGATTTC
>JAAUSR010000146.1 GCA_012032555.1 Thioploca sp. | reverse complement strand
TCACAGGATAAACGCCTTTCATGGCTAATAAAATCCCCCCCTTGGATACTTAAATGTTTAGCTGTCGCGTAAAAGTGATGCAAATTAGCATAAGCCCGAGTGATAACCGTGTTAAAACCCCTTTGGGGGGTAAATGCTTCTATGCGAGTACAGACTGCTTGAGCATTGTTAATTTTTAATTCTAAGATAGCTTGTTTGACAAAGCGAATTTTTTTAGCATTGCTATCTAATAATAAACATTGCCATTGTGGACAGGCGATAGCTAACAATAAGCCGGGTAATCCGGCGCCGGTACCAACGTCTACCAACGTATTACCCTGAACATAAGGTAATATAGCCAAACTATCCAAAACATGTTTGGGAATCATCTCAGCTAAATCGCGAATGGCGGTTAAATTATAAACTTGATTCCATTGCGCTAATAGTTCCAAGTAATTTAACAATTGTATTTGCGTCGAAAGAGGTAGGTCAAGTGGTAAAGCGTGTAATCCTTGTTGGAGATTAGTCGTTAAACACATGATTTAAAATACTATTTAATTGGCTATGTTCGCTTTATGTGGATAAGCACATATGTCATTAATGATACATTGTCCACATCGAGGTTGACGAGCAAGACAAGTATAGCGTCCATGTAGAATAAGCCAGTGGTGAGCATTTTTGCTAAATTCTGGGGGAATTGTTGCTAATAATTGATTTTCAACGATACGTACTGTTTTACCCGTGGCTAACCCGGTTCGATTAGCTACCCTAAAAATGTGAGTATCAACCGCAATGGTTGGTTTGCCAAAAGCCGTATTTAAAATCACATTGGCGGTTTTGCGACCAACCCCTGGTAAGGCTTCCAACGCAGAACGTTCCGAGGGTACTTCACTATCATGTTGTGCTATCAACAGTTGACAGATTTTAATGATATTCCGTGCTTTAGTATTAAATAAACCAATCGTTTTAATATATTCTCTCAGTTGTTCTTCACCCAAGGCGAGTATCTGCGAAGGGGTGTTAGCGAGGCTAAATAATACCGCTGTGACTTTATTAACACTTTTGTCGGTTGCTTGAGCCGACAGGATGACAGCAATTAATAATTCAAACGGGGTACGATAGTATAATTCAGTGGTTGGATGTGGATTCTGGGCTTGTAGGCGAGTAAATAAAGTGCGGCATTGTTGCTTATTCATCATAATAATAAGGAAATATTCAATAGCATGGTTTTAGCTGGTCTGTTGTTGAGTAATAGCTAAAGAGAAAGGTTGAGTAGCACGCCGAGCTAAGCGCCGGTCTATCGCATTTTTTAGTGCAATCAACAATCCTAACCCAAAGAATGCCCCCGGTGGTAATATAGCCAGTAAAAAGCCACGATAATTTTCAAATAAAGTTATTTTTAATCCATAACCGAATTCTCCAAATAGAAGTTCAGCCTGGTCAAATAGAGTACCCCGACCTAATAATTCCCGTAAGCCACCTAACATAACTAATACCAAAGTAAATCCTAACCCCATCATCAGACCATCTAAAAAAGCGCGATCAACCGGTTGCTTAACCGCAAAAGCTTCCGCACGACCAATAACAGCACAATTGGTTACAATCAGCGGAATGAAAATACCCAGTGCCAAATAGAGATCATAATAAAAAGCTTTAATCATGAGTTCAATCATCGTCACAATTGAAGCAATTAATAAGACAAAAATCGGCAGACGTACTTCCGTCAGAATCCAGTGACGAGTTAACGAAACGGTCACATTAGAGGCGACTAGCGTAACGCATGTTGCAATTCCAAGCCCTAAGCCATTAACTAGGGTACCAGTTACCGCGAGTAGTGGACACAGTCCGAGTAATTGGACTAAGCCAACATTATTGTTCCATAAACCATCTTGAATCAGAGTCGTGTATCGGTTCATAATAAATAACCTCAAGTTAATTACCACTTTTTTATAAGATTTCGGGTAACTTAACTTTAAAAGCAGTTGAATGTCAAGAAGGGTACTCGATTCCTCACATTTATGACACACCATTAAATTAATCTGGTTCTGGGAAAAAACCTTTGGCTAAGATCTGCTCTTGAGAATAAGGACAAATCTCGGGAAAAACGGATTCTAAAAAGCCGGTATCATCGCTAGCTAACTCTACCGCATGGGGATAAGCTTTAGCTATTGCTTCAAGCAACTGGGGTTTCAAACTCGGACTATATTCAATTAAATCATTTAATTGCAGGCGTTGTTCCACAATTGAACCCCGCCAACTCGTAGAACGTCCCCCAGGCTGATACTGCCATTTCAGTAAATGACCGATTAATATTTTTAAGCGACTGATTAACTCTCTTTTATTATTCTTCCCCAGGCTTTCTAATTCCTTAGCGATATGTTCAACATCTAGTTCTGCAAACTTACCCTCCCGTAATAATTGCGCATTGTAGGATGCCCAAGCGTAGAAATCAGTGTCATAATCAATAGTTTTGTTCATGAGTTGGTAAAATTCCTCATATCAGACTTTAAATTGATGGCAGTGACCCAATGCGGCTCTACCTGAACTCATTCGCTTGGGTGAAAACTGCACTTTAGGTCGGGAATCTTGGTTCTCCAATTCCTTTAATGCTGCATAAATAGCTTTTAAATCATAATGATATTGTGCGGCGTGGGCCTCGCGGGAAGCGCGGATTTCGGCAACAATGGGATCTTGCCACATAGTTATTCCTCCAATAATTCTTGTAGGGTACAAATGATCGGTGGTTCATATCCGGCTGTACGGCAAATTTGCTCAATCTGATGTCGCACTACCGCATTAGCAATGTGTTTAAAATTCCAATAGGTAGTCTATGCCATTCAGTGTCGCTAACGCGATATGCAAGGCATCTTCTACGGCTTTTTGCGGTAGAGCTTGTTGTTCCAGCAGCGTTTCCGCAAATGCAAGACTATCTAACGATAAAGTAAGCAATGGAATGCCTTCCAGTAGTTTTAAACGTCTTTGTGCAGCATCTTTGTCACCGTTCCCGGCTTCTCTGACAGTCAACTCGGAAATATAACAAGTGAACCGGTGCCGACAGTTTTGCCACCAATCTTGAGCTACTTGCTGGTTCGCTGCTACAACTAAATCCCGACTAGCATAAGTAGGCTGGGTTGAGGAACGAAACCCAGCTTACTTGTTAATCAAATGCTGACGAGAGAGAAAATTATCATTTTTACAAGTAATTGCCAGATATCATATAAATGATCGGGTAAAATGAGAACCACATCTAAAATTTTTTGATTCCTTTTAGAAATATCTAATATGGTTACTCAATCAATTGAAGCAATAAGTTAATTTTGTGAGGACAGATAAATTGCCTATTTCTAATACCCACTTAAAATTTTCTACTCCATCCACTTTTCGGCCAGCATGGTGGTTATCTAATCCACATTTACAAACACTATGGCCGGTCTTGATCCGTAAACTGCCGCTACCGCCTCATCATCGTGAACGTTTAGAATTACCCGATGGAGATTTTATTGAATTGGTTTGGGTTCTTGGTGATCCTCAAAAACCGCTAGTTATCATTTTGCATGGATTAGAAGGTTCATTATACTCCCCTTATGTAAAAGGTATATTGCATGCGATTCATCAACAACATTGGTGTGGGGTATTGATGCACTTTCGTGGTTGTCATGGTGGTCCCAATCGTTTACCCCGCAGCTATCATTCCGGTGAGACGGGTGATTTAGCTTTTTAGTACGTACTTTATTACCCAAAACCAAGCCATCTAGGCCATTATTTGCCATTGGCTATTCGTTGGGAGGTAATGTGTTGTTGAAATGGTTAGGTGAGCAAGGAAGCCAAGCATCCTTAACTGCTGCAGCGGCAGTATCAGTTCCCTTTGAATTGAATAAAGTGGCAGTTCATATAGAAAAGAGTTTAGGTGGTTTTTATCAGTGGTGGTTACTTCGTCATCTGAAACGGACCTATCAAATTAAATTTAAGGAAAAACCCGGACCAGTTTCATTAGCAGAACTCCCAAAACTAAAAACTTTTCATACATTTGATAATAAAATTACCGCACCTTTACATGATTTTGTTGATGTTGATGATTACTATCAACGAGCCAGTAGTCGCCAGTTTTTATCTCATATTCGTATTCCTACTTTGATTATACATGCTTTAGACGATCCCTTTATGTGCCCAACGATTGTACCAACACCGGCAGAATTGTCTAACACGATTCATATGGAGTTAACTCAACAAGGTGGACATGTTGGATTTGTTAGTGGTCGATGGCCTTGGCAAGCTGAATATTGGCTAGAAACACGAATTATGCAATATTTTCAGACGTATTTAGGTTAAAGGATTTTAGAGGATATAATCCTACTGTCACTAAATGTTAGTTCAAGTCAATGTTTTACTTATAAATTAATAAATTAAGTAGTTTGCTTAACCATTTTTGACAAAACTGGGGGAACATTTTGCACACTCTACCCGGCTTTCTACCGGTTTACCCGCACTCACTGTTTTTCATCGATTGATAATTGTTGAACTTCTCAACCAAATTAATTAGTCACGCAGGGTGGGCAAAATATCGTGTAAGTTCTGTATCTATATCCAGTACCGGGGAACATTTTGCCTACCCTACCCTGCTATCGGTTTTCCAAATCAAAACCAACATTTTCAAAATGATAACTCGGAGTATTGCACTTAATCTAACCTATTTACTGCTTAGAAGCGTAATAAACATTCCAGAAAGCGGTTCTCAATGCACCTTTTAGTCCCAGTGCTTCATCCATAAGCGCAATAATATGTTCGTTTGGATCGGCCATTTTACGAATAAAATAAACTCTTTCAAGTGCTTTTACTGGTGTTAATCCATGTTGACATAAAACTCCCGTCGCCACAGCAGTTGATCGAGAAATACCAGCACCACAGTGTATCAACAATTTATCATTTTTTGTTAAGTATTGAGTAAAATTAAGAATTGCCTGGATATCTTCTAGTGTGGCTAAAACCAAACCCAACCGACTAGTTCTAACGATATCATCGAAATAACAGCGATGTAGTAACAACCCTTTTCGAGATTGAGGTATCGGAGAAGATTCATCTCTGTCTGTGTCAAGGATACTTATTGCATGGGTTGCCCAATTTTTAGCAATGAGAACAGCTGTGTCTACGTCAAAAATACGCAGTGCAAATAATTGATTATCATTCATACTCGACAAGATTTAGAGTCTAAAAAGTAGTGGGACTTGCCAACTCAAGCTAACTAGATCTTAGCTAGCATTCTTCCACCATTGGATTTGGATTAGGTAATTCTGGGCTAATAGAAACTATTTTATCCCTAAATTGGAATATTATATTTTGCAAAAAATCCAATTTGCTTCCTTTAACTTTCTTTCGATATTCTTCTTCAAAACCAAACATTCTAAGTCGAAGAACATCAGAAACAAAATAGAAATAAGCTCTATTCAAACAATACCTTCGCCACTACCCTACCTCAACCGGTCGGTTGACCCGGCCAAATTGAGCGGTATCCGCGATAATACGGTTAATAAAATTAAGGGTAGTGTTCCTAAAGCACAAGTAGGCTGGGTTGACGAACGAAATTCAGCTTATTCAAAACCAACATCGATCCTATTTTTGTTATCGGTAGTATTTAGCTGGGTTTCTCAACCCAGCCTACTCGCCACTGCTATTAAGTTAAGAAAAATTTCTCCCCTCCTTCTCAAGGAGGGGCCGGGGGTGGTTAAAAAAGTTGATTTTATTCAATTCCTTAGTCACCACCCCTAACCCCCTCCTTACCAAGGAGGGGGGA
>JAAUSR010000145.1 GCA_012032555.1 Thioploca sp. | reverse complement strand
CTGGGGGTGTTAAAAAAATGTTACCGAATTGAGTGATTTTAAAACCACCCCGACCCCCTCTTGGTAAGGAGGGGGAAGTAAACTGCTTAACTTAATGGCAGTGACGCTGGAGCGTGGGAACGAGACAAATGATTGTCTTGTATGTTCCCCGCGTGAGTGGGGGTGAACCGAATAATAGGCGTGGTTATCATGAACCAAAATTTTTAAAGTAAGCTGGGTTAGTAGATAAATCTTTTGGTGCTTTTTTTACACAGCCAAGGTAATCTTTCATTAACTCTAAACAGGAGATTGGTTGAGTTGTAGTTGTCGTCTGATTTTGAACGGGTTGTTGGGTTTTCATTTGGTACAAAACCACGAAGATGTCATCAATATTAGCTGTATCAGGTAATTGTGAAATCGCAGTAATTACTGCCTGTTTTAAAGTTTCCATAATAACGACCTTTTCACAAATAGTTTTTTGCTTCTTGAAATATTATTTAAAACTGACTTCGTTTCAATGTGAATCCAGCTCCGGTGCGGGTGCCGGTTTGTAACCTGCACCTGAATGTTTTAATAGCTTTATGGATGCTCAAAATGTTCGGGTCAAGGTTACAAACCTTGACCCGCGAGTATTTCAAATGGTCGGTTTCACTAGGCTCGTTCTGTTCTTGGTCTCATGTGGTAAAAGTAATGGGCTTTTGCTCTATTGTCAATCTTTCAGTTTTGCGTAAGTCCTGTTCAAATTAAACTTGAATGGGGGACTCATTTTTAACTGAGGTAGATTGACATGCAACCCACTTTTAATCTCGTCACTGAGCCGTGGATTCCGGTGGTCACGTTATCGGGACAATGGCAAGAACTCTCCTTACGCGAAGTACTAGCACAAGCTCATAAATTACGAGGTATTACCGATAATAATCCGCTCACTACCGTTGCCTTACATTCGCTGTTACTTGCGATTTTACATCGAGCGATAGCTGGACCAAAAAATTACACTGAATGGAAACAGTTATGGCATAAACAAAATCTGCTGGATCCCCGTTTAGAAAATTACTTAACTGACTGGCAACACCGCTTTGACCTATTTGCGCCAGACTATCCCTTTTATCAAACCGCTCACTTTACGACTCGCTCTGCTCCAATTTCTATTCGGAAACTCTTTCACGAATTGGCTACTGCTAATAATAAAACACTGTTTGATCACAGCGTGGATAAAATCCCTTTATATTTAACGCCTAACCTTGCTGCACGTGCTTTATTAACGTTTCAGATGTATTCATTAGGTGGTGGTAACGGCACTACTAGTAAACAATTTGGTAAACATGATAATTTAGCTGATGCCTCTCTGATTGCTGGCGTCGTGGTTTTAGTACTCGGTCAAAACTTATTTGAAACTCTATTATTGAATTTAATGATTTATTATCAAGATAACCCGATTCCACGCAGTGATGAGGTAGAGGACTTACCGGTTTGGGAGCAAGAAATTTATACTAAACTTACCAAACGTACTCCAAACGGTTATTTAGACTATTTAACTTGGCGTAATCGGCATATTCGTTTATTACTAACGCCAACTGGAGACGTTACTCACTTTTACCAAGCTCAAGCGGATAAACTAGCAAATACCATTCGTGATCCACGGTTTACTTATAAAATAATCAAAACAAATAATAAAAATAAAACTAACACCAATAATAAAAAATTTCCCGTAAAACTTAGTATTAAACGTGCTTTTTGGCGTGATAGCGACAGTTTATTTACTTTTAGCGATGAACATCGCTCCCTGGTTTTTAAACAAGTAGTAAAATTAGATGCACAATTAGAAGAAGAAGGCTATTCGTTACCTGCTAATGGAATGAAATGTTTAGTAATTGGTTTAGCTAATGATGAAGCGAATCCTTTGCTATGGCGAGCAGAAGAATTACCAATTCCAGAGCACATCTTAACTCATGAACAATTATCGCGATACCTTGCCTTAGCATTAAAATGTGCAGAAAAGATCGGTGAAATCTTACGTTTCAACCTGCAAAGATTAGCAGAATTATTATTGACTCAGGATCGACGGAAAGCTGATAAGAAAAAAGTAAATCATTTAATTCAAAACTGGGAAACCGAAGCAGCATTCTGGAACAATTTAGAATTACCTTTTCGTCAGTTCTTAGAGGACTTACCTAACCATGAAGCAACATTGGATAACTATTTGACGGAATGGCAAATTGCCGTGAGGGAAATAGCTATTTCTGCCTTGGAAACCACGACTAAAAACTGTTTACATTATTCTGCAAGAGAAATGCAAGCCCGAGTTAAAGTGATTGCACAATTTAACGGATATACCTACAAATTATTATCTAGCCCTATCAGGGAGAATGCCGCATGACGAAAATCTACCCGCTGATCGAACAGCTTGAAAAATTAACCGTTAAACCCGATAGAGCCGGTTTAGCCAAACTCCGCCGTGGTTTAGGAAAAAGTTTAGGTTCCGCTGAAATGTATCCGTTAATTATTCCTTTTTTGCCGAGGAACGACTACCACCATTCGCGTTACTTTCTCGTGGCAGCGCTATTTGGTCTGCATCCACAATCCACTGCTCGTGAAGAATCGATAGGAACTGTATTTTCCCATATGGACGCCTCAGAAAGTGTTGAGAAGCGTTTTATTGCTTTACTCAATGCCCATGAAGATGAATTGGATTATCATCTTCGGCAAGCGGTTAGTTTAGCGCGTAGTCGGGAAATTCCCATTAATTACCATCGGTTACTCAATGATATTCTTAATTGGAGCCATGAAGAGCGATATGTCCAATATAATTGGGCTAAAGATTATTGGGTCGCTTCCCAAAATGAAACCACAACCGATAAAATCGTCGATACCATCTCAATAAAATAACTAGGAGATTCTCATGTTTATAGAACTGCACATCTTACAAAATTTTGGGCCTTCTAATCTCAATCGTAACGATGTCAATGCCCCAAAAGATTGTACCTTTGGTGGTTTTCGACGAGCACGGATTTCTAGTCAATGTCTTAAACGCGCTATCCGTAAACATGAGGCATTTAAAAATACCATTCTAAGTGCTAATGGTAATTTAGGTGAACGAACGAAGCGGTTGGTGGGACGCTTAGTCAAGTTGCTTGAACAACACGGTCATGATAGTCAAGCTGCAGAAAAAGTAGCTAAAATGATTATCGCCGGTGCTGGACTAGGCTTTGATAAAAACAACGGAGAAAAAACGCAGTATCTTTTGTATTTAGGTCAAGCTGAAATTGAAAAATTAGCTGAAATTGCTCATCAACATTGGGATGATCTAATTAACCTAGAAAGTCCACCAGTGCCAGTAACCGAAACCGAAGAACAACCCGATAAGAAGAAAACTAAAAAATCCAACAAAGTAGATAAAAAAGCTGGTAAAGAAGCCTTATCCAAAGAAGTTCAAACGCAAATTAATCATGTTTTTAGCAAATCCGCTAATCTAGCCGCTGACATCGCCTTATTTGGACGCATGGTAGCTGATGTCAAAAACATGAATATTGATGCCGCTTGCCAAGTCGCACATGCGATTTCAACCAATGAAATGGCGATGGAAATGGACTTTTTTACCGCCGTGGATGATTTATTGTCTACCAGTGAATCGGGTTCTGACATGCTGGGAATTGTTGAATTTAACAGCGCGTGTTACTACCGTTATGCGCAAATTAATTTAGATACCCTGCGCACTAACTTAGCAGCTGATCAAGAAATAATGGTAGCAGCTATTCTGGGTTTTTTAGCCGCAGCCGTGCAAGCGATACCGACCGGGATGCAAAATAGCATGGCTGCCCTTAATCCACCTTCTTATATTCGTGTGCTCATTCGTTCTACTGGTTCACCGTGGTCTTTGAGTAATGCTTTCATCACGCCAGTTCGTCCGAAACGCAATAATGAGGAAAGTAACTTAATTGCTTTATCAGTCGCCCAACTCGAAAATTATTTAACTCGGCTGCAAACGCTTTATGGCAAGGAAGGCTTTGAATTAGATAATGTTTGTACTGATTTAGCCAATCATTCGTCAGCTATAACCTTTCCTAACTTATTAAAAACAGTCAAAGATTTTTTACAACAATCGAATGCTGGGAGTAACTAATGGCTTGTTTACTCCTGCGTTGCGTTGCGCCCATGCAATCTTGGGGATCACGCAGTCGCTTTCAACACCGGGACACGGAAAGAGAACCGACTAAAAGCGGCATTATCGGCTTAATTTGTGCGGCACTCGGACGAAAGCGCAGCGAACCTTTAGATGATTTGAACACATTACGTATGGGTGTGCGTGTTGATCAACCCGGTCAAGTTGCTAGCGATTATCATACTGCTTTAGATGTCTTAAAAGCGGATCAGTCTGGTAGCGATACCCAAATTTCTCATCGTGCTTATTTAGCTGATGCTGCTTTTCTAGTCGGGTTAGCTGGCGATTTGACTTTACTGCAAACCATTCAACTAGCGCTGAAAAATCCGCAGTGGCCCTTATTTTTAGGTAGAAAAGCGTTTGTGCCGGGTAGTCCGGTTTATTTACCGGATGGTCTCCAAACGGAACAATCATTAGCGGCAGCGCTACAAACTTATCCCAGCATCGCGCTCCAACCAACGACACCGCCTTTTCGCTTAATTCTAGAATGTGCGCCTGGGGAAAACGGTCACGAACAACGTCAAGATATTCCTTTAGATTTTCGTCATGAACATCGACGCTTTGCTTACCGTTCGGTGATAGTGACAACCTTAGCCACTTTACCCCCGGCGAAGGATGACGAAATATGTACTTAAGTCAACTACGTTTTGATAGTCGTCATTCTCCAGTACGCCAGTGTTTAAGAGACGCCTACCATCTTCATGCTACGTTGATGAGCGCATTTCAGATCGAGGCAAAATCTCCGCAACAGTTGGCTGGCGTTTTATTTCGTCAAGAACCCCAACCAGAAGGTTTTTGGATTAAAGTATTAGTTCAAAGTCAACAACTTCCGCAGTGGTCCCTATTAACTGAACGACTGGGACCAGGATTACAATATCAAAGTAAAATGATCGGAACAATTCCCTTGCAAACTGGGCAAACCCTTTACTTTCGACTTCGAGCGAATCCCTGTCTCACCCATCATCGCAAACGACAAGGGCTAATCGGTGAAGCTAACCAACGCCAGTGGTTAGCAAGAAAAGCGCAGTTCAATGGTTTTCAATTGTTATATTTCGTAGTGCAAGATGAAGGGATTCAAAAAAGTTATAAACAAAATCAACTGTTATCAATCTACACCGTTTTGTACCAAGGCGTGTTAACGGTTACGCAACCCGCCCAATTTCTCGATAGCCTAAACCAGGGTATTGGTCCAGCTAAAAGTTTAGGTTGTGGCTTATTGTCGCTATCACGTTGTCAGCGAGAATGAATCACTCTGGAAGATTAAAAGTACTTTAGCGAGGTTAGGGTAGGCAATGCTCACCTATTTTATTATTTTACTTTACTTGATTCCAATTAGCTCGTTACCAAGCCAATCGGTTGTAAAAAAACTCCATTTCTTGCCATTTCGAGGACGTAAAATCAATGGGTTACGAGTAAAAATGAGCAATTTTGGAGGTTATTTTACAGTCTCCAAGCTTGGTAACGAGCTACGAACCCGCTCGTATTCACCAGAGCATTGACAAATATGGTGAAAAATTTTTACAGCGTTTATTTACAGAACCGGAAATAGCTCTGTGTCAACGCCATTATCCAGTTGAACATTATGCGGGCAAATTTGCGGTTAAAGAAGCCTTTATGAAAGCCATTGGCACCGGCTTAACTCAACACGTCACTTTCAAAGACATTGAAGTACTTAATCGCGACAGTGGCG
>JAAUSR010000144.1 GCA_012032555.1 Thioploca sp. | reverse complement strand
TGGTCAAGACTTTACGCATGGTGACCATAACTTGTTGTTCTTTAGATAGTTCATCGAAGCTCATCAGTTTTTACCTTATCATGTGGAAACGACTATAGCGTAACTGAGTCTGGAGTAAGCTTCAAATTGGAATAGAGGAGAAAGAACTAAAATGGCTTCAATGCGATGAGTTTCTTCAGTATCTAACTGTACCGGTATTTCACGCCTCCCACAGCTACAATGAAATTGGCGTATATGAATAAAAAAAAGTGTTGAAAATGAACACGTGTTGATTTTAGACAGTTTTTTAATTTAATTAATTGAAAATAAAAAATATTTAATTCAAAAAAGATCGACAAAACTATTCATTTTGCACACCTTCTTCTATTGTGGTTATTTAATAATTTCTATATAAACAATAAAATAATTTTTGGCATAAGAACTGCCTTAAAAACTAATGAAGTTTCCATCATCGTTCGACTCCGACCAGAAATGAAATTCAGTCTCGCTGATTGGGAACCTGATTATAGTGGCATACATACGATTGAATTTGAGGAACATATAATATGTTAGCAGAAACTAAAGATAATGGTGGGTTATCTCGGCTGTTCCTAGCTTGCCCCTTTCAACAGTGGCATTTCAATTTTCCTTCTCGACCGAAAAAAAGCAATATTTTGATTTACTCCTTCATTTCTAAATCCTTACCTGAACTGAAATTATCCCCTTCTGACTTCTTGAGGAATCTAATGACTTCAGGACGATTTCTCTTTTTTCTGTTGTCATTCTGTGTTTGGACAAGCTTTGTCCAGGCAGAAGGGATCATCTCTACTGTTGCTGGTACCGGTAGTGCAGGTTATGATGGTGAAGGCGTGGCTATCAACCAAATGCTTAATTCACCTGCCGGTGTAGCCGTAGATAGTATTGGCAATTTATATATTGCCGATTGGCAAAATCACCGAATTCGCAAAGTGGATAGCGCGGGTAACATAACTACGGTAGCGGGTACCGGTGCGGCGGGTTATAATGGTGAAGGTTTGGCTACTGATAAAATGCTTAACTTACCAAGAGACGTAGCAGTAGATAGCGCGGGCAATCTGTATATCGCTGATGCGGGAAACCACCGTATTCGTAAGGTAGATAGCGCCGGCAACATGACTACCGTAGCCGGTATCGGTATTGAGGGTGATGACGGCGATGGCATGGCTACTGTCAAAATGCTCGCCAATCCATTAGGTATAACGGTAGATAGTGCTGGCAATTTGTATATTGCAGACACGAATAACAACCGTATTCTCAAGGTAGATAGCATCATCGGTAACATGACTATAGTAATTCCCAGTGCTATCAGTTCAGTGCTCCCCCGTCTACCAAGGGATGTAGCGTTGGGTAGCGCTAGCGATCTCTATATTGCAGATTCAGGGAACCACCGAATTCTCAAAGTAGATAGCACCGGCAACGAGACTATCGTAGCGGGTACCGGTACAGCGGGTTATGATGGTGAGGGCGTAGCTACCAGCAAAATGCTCAATGATCCCGGTAGCATAGCGGTAGATAGTAACGGGAATCTGTATATTGCAGATCGACAGAACCAACGCATTCGCAAAGTGGATAGCGCCGGTAACATGACCACTGTAGCGGGTACCGGTATTGCCGGTTATGATGGTGAAGGCATGGCTACCAGTAAAATGCTTAATGAGCCCAATGGTATAGCAGTGGACTCGGTGGGCAATTTGTCTATTGCAGAGCGAAAAAATCACCGCATTCGCAAGATCGTATTCAACGACGCTCCCGTGGCTAATGATGTTAATATTAGCTTTAACTCCCTCAAAATCGGTGAAATTCTCCAAGGCAATTACACCTACAGCGATACTGAAAAAGATCTTGAAGACATTTCCACTTTCCAATGGTACACCGCTACCGATGCCACCTGTACCACCGAGAAAACAGCTATCCCTGGCGCTATCAGTCAAACTTATACCCTCACCAGTAACGAAGTCGATAAATACCTCTGTTTTGAAGTCACACCGGTAGCGGCTAGCGGTATCAATCCTGGAACCGCTGTACTAGTCACTAGCAGTAGCACGGTGAGTAAAATTGACCAAACCATCACCTTCACAGCGTTAGCAGCTAAAACCGATGGTGATGCCCCATTTACTGTAAGTGCCACCGCTAGTTCTGAATTACCGGTCAATTTCAGTGGTACCGGCAATTGTATCGTAACCGATACCACCGTTACCCTGACCGGTGCGGGCAGTTGTACTATCATTGCATCTCAGGCTGGAGATGCGACCTACAGCGCAGCTACCGACGTGGTACAAACTTTCATGATTGCCGCTAAAAAAGTAACTTTAACCGTCAGCAAATCGGGTACCGGAAATGGAACACTATCCAGCTTACCGGCAGGTATTCATTGCGGTGTCAATTGTCAAGCTAGCTTCAATGCCGCTACGCTAGTCATGCTCACCGCCCAAGCAGCGACTGGTTCCAAGTTTGTGGGTTTCAGTGGCAACGAGGATTGCAGTGACGGAAATCTCACCCTAAATGCCGATAAGACTTGCAACGCGATTTTTGAATTGCTACCCACTACCCCAGTGGTTAATAATCTGGTATTTTCCCTGAAGGTTATTGGCAATGGTCGCGTTACTAGCACCCCAGTCGGAATTAATTGTAGTCGTACTTGCAAAGCTACTTTTGCTAGCGGCACCCGTATCAATCTCACGGCCAAACCGGACAACGGTTTCAAATTCGCCGGCTTCAGTGGTAGTGCTTGTACAGAAGGACATTTAACGCTCAATATGCCAACCCAATGTGAAGTAGCTTTTGTGCCGGTTCTTCCTGGTACCGCTCAATTCTCGGCTAGCCACTACGAAGTAACCGCAGAAAAGGCAACAGTAGGTGTTATCGTTAAACGAGCCGGTGGTACTGATGGGACGCTGACCGTGAATTACGCTACTCAAGATGATACCGCTAAAGCCGATCAAGATTACGTGGTTGCCAAAGGTAGTTTAACGTGGGCAGATGGAGAAAGTGATGATAAATCAATAATTATCACATTACTCGATAACCCCATGATAACCGACGCTGAAAAGGTTTTTGCCATTCAATTAACGGATGCCAGTGGTAAAATTTTAGATACAGCTAAAGTCTCTTTGCTAGAAAAACATAAAATTCCCGCAACGTTAACCGTCACTTTAGTTGGTCAAGGCCAAGTGAGCAGTGATCCTGTTGGGATTAGTTGTAGTGAGCAATGTCAACACGGTTTCGATATGGGTACCAATGTCACTTTGACGGCGATACCGGAAAGTGGTTGGCAATTGGCAAAATGGCAAGGCGATTGTGATGCCAATGGTTCAGTGATAATGGATAAAGAGAAACAGTGTGAAGCGATTTTGGTAAAAACTGTGTCATTACCGCTATCATCACCGCTGGCAACGTTATTTCCTTTGACTATTACCCTGGTTGGTCAAGGCAAAGTTATCAGTACGCCAACTGGGATTAATTGTGGAAACCAATGTCAAGCCCTGTTCGAGCCAAATACAGCGATTACTTTGACGATAATACCGGAGAGTGGTTGGCAATTGGCAAAATGGCAAGGCGATTGTGACGCCAATGGTTTGATGATAATGGATAAAGAAAAACAGTGTGAGGCTACTTTTGTAACCATAAATCCTGACACTAATGTAACCATAAATCCTGACACTAACGGAGTACCTCTTATACCGCCCAGCGACACGAATCCCTCCCTTGTTCCGGCTAGTTACTCCAATATTCCTAATGAGGTAGTGCCACAACTGGTAGTTAATCCTGGATTTCATCATTTTGGTAACCTCCCGGTGGGAGACCTTTCATCAGCCCAAGTGATTACCGTAACTAATGCGGGCAACGCGGATTGGCAGTTGGGGCAACTCACCATTTCCAGTAACGAATTTATCTTAGCCGAAACTTGTTCTAATCAAACCCTGAGTGCGGGTAATCATTGCGCCGCTACGATCAGCTTTCAGCCACAATTAGCGGGAGTAAAGACGGCTTATCTGGCTATTCCCCTTGATAATCCCAACCAAACGACGGTAACAGTCGTCACTTTAACCGGTAAGGGCAAAGTTATAAGAAAGCGATCTCGCCTAACCAGAGATATTAAATATCTAATTGGAAATGATACCACCGATTTACCGCTATCATTTACCTCTATGTCACTACCAGCAGCGGCGGTAACATCGATCGGAGAAGTATCGGCGGTGACGGATTGTACTAAAATACCTCAGATTGAATGTGAAGCTTTAATTGCGCTTTATAAGAGTACTGATGGACCGAATTGGAAACTTAATACGCGTTGGAATAAGAATAATGCCCCCTGTGGTAATGCGAACTCACCGTGGTATGGGATAGAATGTAGTCGTAATGTCTATCATGACAATTATTATCATATAACCTCAATTTTTTTATCTGGAAACCAACTTAATGGTACGATTCCATCAGAAATCGGTGATCTTAGATATTTAGAAGGGCTTCAACTGTCTGATAACCAACTCAGCGGCCCAATCCCCAAAGAACTGGGTAAGCTTAGTCACTTGCAATATCTTGATCTATTTAGCAACCACCTCCGTGACTCAATCCCACCAGAACTCGGTAATCTTAATAATTTACAAGGTCTGGCGCTATTTAATAATCAACTCAGCGGCTCGATACCTCCAGAGTTTGGCAATCTCAGTTATTTGGAAGAGCTTTGGCTAGATGGAAACAAACTTAGCGGTACCATTCCCAAAGAACTTGGCGATCTTAGTAACTTACGAAACCTTGGGTTATGGGATAACCAACTCAGCGGTACGATCCCCAAAGAACTCGGTAATCTCGGTAACTTGGAAGTTCTTGGGCTATGGAAGAACCAACTCAGCGGCCAGATTCCCACAGAGCTAGGCAATCTTAGTCACTTAGCATATCTTTACTTGGATGACAATCTCCTGATCGGCTTTATCCCTCTAGAGCTTAGTAATCTCAATCACCTAGAAGATCTTTGGCTATCTGAAAACCAACTCTGTGACAACCTAGAACCGGCACTGAAAGAATTTTTTGATTCACATCATGTTATCTGGCAACCCCAAAACCTCACACCCGCTAATTGTGCTTTACCCCCACCTGCTGGTGATCCTTTATTAGCAACATTGACTTATTTTGAAGCCACACCTGTATCAACCGGTATTCTGTTAAAGTGGCAAACGCTGATCGAGACTAATAATGCTGGCTTTATTATTTGGCGAGGACAACCGAATGGGTCGCAATGCACTCATCACCCAGCCGATTACCATGAAATTGTGCCAGTCGATTTTGAAGTCAGCCAAGGTAACAGTTCTTCCGGAGCGACTTATCTTCATCAAGATAACACGGTTAAACCCAAAACTACTTATTGCTATCTTTTGGAAGATATCGATTTTGAGGCTAATGGTACTTTTCATTGGGATTCAATCGCCTCAGTAATTAGTCGTTGATCGCGATTATTTGGCTTTAATCTGAATAATCGTAGCCAGCGTAGGATCACTGCCATTAAGTTAAGGGCAAACACGCCGGTCTGCCCCTACCAACCTCACGTATTTATGGGCAGTAGGGGCGAACCGACGTGTTCGCCCTAGCTTAACCTAATGGCATTCAGAGTGTAGGATGGGTAGAGGCACATCTGTTTGCGCCGAAACCCATATGATACTCAACGCCTTCTGTGTTTACTAAGCGAAAACAATGCCTATTTCTTTGGCGAGAAGCTATCCTGACAAGTATTGATTTCTAATCAATTCCATTGTAAGTCAAGTTACTGTTATTTTACTGAACGTTAGGATTAAGTAATCCGTGTGACTAACTCATCTGACGCCAAGAATGAGTCGAATCTTCACTTGGGAACAAAATTAACTCGCGATTAAAAGATGACCCGGTTTGATTCAAGCTAGGCTAGCTTGAGC
>JAAUSR010000143.1 GCA_012032555.1 Thioploca sp. | reverse complement strand
GAAACGCTACAGAACACTTGTCAATAAAATTAGATTTCATACAATTGATTTATATGATGAAATAATTGGTGTCTGTGCTGGACTATGGAATTTTTACTTAGCTAATTGATTGGTTTTTAACGTGATATAACTCTAATGCTTACTTAAGTTTTAGTCCTAAATTAGCCTCAGTCGGATAATTTCCTTATGGACACGTGCAAGTTGGACACTGCTGGCACTGTATGGTGAAATTAACAGTAGCTGTAGCCGTACCACCTTGTCCATCCGAGATGGTGTATTTAAAGCTTGCTTTACCCACATAATTGACTTTAGGCGCATAGACAAAGGAACCATCCGGGTTCAAAGTGACCGTACCCCGATTAGGAGCGGTGTTAGAAATAACCGTCAAGAGATCGCCTTCTACGTCGCTATCATTGATCAGGACACCCTCTGATGCCGGAATCAATAGTGGCTGATTTTTGTACACGATATAGCTATCATTTACCGCCTTGGGTAAATCATTAACGCTAATAACATTAATCGTTACCGTAGCGGTACTGGTCGCTTGACCATTGGAGATGGTATAAGTATAACTATCGGTACCATAGAAGTTGGCATTAGGCTTATAGACTACTTTACCAGCTTTATTCTGAGTGAGGGTACCATAACTGGGAGCAGTATTCGAAACCACTTTTAAGGTACCCACACCACTATTGCTGTCATTACTCAACACACCCGGTGCTGCAACCGTGAGTTTCTGGTCTTCATCCACTGTATAAGTATCATCCACGGCTACCGGTGGAATGTTGAGGCAAATCACCTGAATGGTTACTGTGGTCGTACTTGTAGCCCCAGCCTCATCGGTGATCGTATAAGTATAGATATCAGTACCAAAGAATTGAGGTTGAGGCGTATAGGTGAAGGAACCATTCGAGTTCAGCGTAAGTGAACCATAACTGGGTTGGACAGTCACCGTTGGTGTCAAAGTATCGCCATAAGGAATATCCACATCAATATCATTACCTAAGATACCCGGTACTGAAACGGTGAGAGTCTGACCTTGACCGATGCTATAGTTATCTGGCACCGCTAAGGGTGGATCATTTATGCAAGTAACATTAATCGTTACAGTTGTGGTATCCGTTAGCGATCCATCTGAGACCGTGTAGTTAAAGCTATCTGGTCCGCAGTAGTTAGCATCCGGCGTGTAGGTAAAAGAGCCATCCCCCGGGTTCAGAGCAACCGTACCATGATTAGGCGGTGAACTAGGCAGAACAACAGACAAGGGCCCACCATCGCCACCATCGTTGTCATTGGCTAAGACGCCCGGTGCTGGAACTATAAGGGGCTGATCTTCATTAGTGGTGTAAGTATCTGGATTCGCTATGGGAGGATCAGGTACTTCAATAACCGTAATCGTTACCGTAGCCGTATCAGTTAACTCACCGTCTGAGATAGTATAGGTAAAGCTATCAGTGCCTGAGAAGTTAGCATTAGGTGTATAGGTGAAGGAAGCACCCGGCCCCGGGGTCAGAGTACCATTACTGGGGCCACCACCAATCGTCACCGTCAAAGGATCGCCATCTGGATCGGCGTCATTAACCAAAACATTTATCACGACTGGAGTATCTTCATTCGTGGTAACATGATCATCATTGGCGTCTGGAGCCTGATTAATACAAGTAACCGTAATAGTTACGGTAGCTGTATCCGTTAACTCACCATCGGAGACGGTATAACTAAAGCTATCGACACCGCAATAGTTAGCGTTAGGTACGTAGGTGAAAGAACCATTTGGGTTCGGAGTAAGCGTACCATGAGTTGGCGGCGTGTTGGAAATCACCGTCAGGGAACCACCATCTATATCCGTATCATTACTTAAAACACCTGGTGCAGGCACAGTGAGCGGTTCATCTTCATTGGTCGTATAGGAATCATCTCCGGCTACCGGGGGATCATTAATCGGATTAACTGTAATCGTTACCATCGCGGTACTGGTATCCTGACCATCGGAAATGGTGTAAGTATAGCTATCGATACCAAAGAAATTAGCGTTCGGCGTATAAGTAAACGAACCATCTAAATTTTGGACAACCGTACCATTACTGGGACTGGTGTTAGAAACCACAGTTAAAGCGTCACCATCTTCATCGAGATCGTTGCCCAAAACACCCGGGGCTGGAATCGTAAGCGGTTCATCTTCATTGGTGCTATAGGTATCATTGACTGCTTCAATACCATTCTCACTATTGACGGTGATCGTTACGATAGCGACATTACTTTCATCCTGACCATCAGAATTCTTATAGGTAAAGCTGTCGGTACCAAAGAAGTTGGCGTTCGGCGTATAAGTGAACGAACCATCTGCGTTCAAAGTAGTCGTACCATGAGTGGGTAGTGTGATAATATAGGGCGGACCAGCAACGGTTAAAGGCCCACCATCACCACCATCATTATCATTAACCAATACACCACTGCCGGCAGGAACGGTGAGGGTTTCATCTTCATTCACGGTATAGCTGTCATCTAACGCCACCGGTGGATCATTTTCATCACTGATGGTAATGGTTACCGTTGCGGTACTGGTATTCTGACCATCAGAGATGGTGTAAGTATAACTATCTATACCAGAGAAATTAGGATTTGGCGTATAGACCAACGAACCATCTGGATTTTGGACAACTGTACCATTACTGGGATTGGTATTAGAAACCACGGTCAAGGTATCACCATCTCCATCCATGTCATTGCCTAAAACCCCGGGTACAGATACGGTGATCGGCTGATCTTCACCGGTGGTATAGGTATCATCCACCGCTACGGGGAGATCATTGATGCTATTAACAGTAATCGTTACCGTAGCAACATTACTCGTCAACTCACCATCTGAGTTGGTATAAGTAAAGCTATCGGTACCAAAGAAATTAGCGGCCGGCGTATAAGTAAACGAACCATCTGGATTATGAACAAGCGTACCATGACTTGGCGGTGTTATAATCGCAGCCACAGTTAAGGGAAGTCCTTCTGGATCAGAATCGTTGCTTAAAATGCCTGGTGCTGTGATTACCAGCGGCTGATCTTCATCTGTGGTATAGTTGTCGTTCGTCGCGACGGGCGGATCATTTTCGTCAGAGACCGTAATCGTTACTGTAGCGGTACTGGTATCTTGACCATCGGAAATGGTGTAAGTAAAGCTATCGGTACCCGAGAAGTTAGCTGCTGGGGTATAGGTGAAGGAACCATCTGGGTTTAGCGTCACTGTACCATTATTGGGTTGAGTATACGACTCAATTGTCAACAGCCCACCATCGCCACCATCGTTGTCATTGGCTAAGACACCCGGTGCTGGAACTGTAAGGGGTTGATCTTCAACCGTACTATAATTATCTGGATTTGCCACGGGCGGATCATTGATGCAGTTTACGGTAATCGTTACCGTAGCCGGGTTAACACTCATCAACTGGCTATCGAAAGCTTTATAAGTATAACTATCTTCACCGCAGAAGTTATCATTCGGTTCATAGCTGAAGGAACCATCTGCATTCAAAGTAGCCGTACCATGAGTAGGAGGCGTAATAATATGGGGCGGACCGGCAACGCTTAAAGTATCACCATCCGGATCAGTATCATTGCCTAAAACACCATTGGCTGGCACGGTAAGCGTTTCATCTTCATTGACCGTATAACTATCCGGATTGGCTACCGGTGGGTCATTAACGCAAGTGACCGTAATCGTTACGGTAGCAAGATTACTTTGGGCATCGGCTAGATCTTTTGCCTGATAGGTATAGCTATCAGTATAGTTAGTGCCAACACAAAATTCAGCGTTAGGTACATAGGTCAGTGAACCATCTGGGTTTTGCGTTAGTGTACCATGATCCGGTTGCGAATCAACCGGAACCACTACGCTCAAAACATCACCGTCGACATCCGTATCATTACCGAGGATACCATTTGCAGGAACGGTAAGAGTATCGTCTTCAGTCGTCGTATAGCTATCATCTACCGCAACGGGCGAATCGTTAACACAAGTTACCGTAATCGTTACAGTGCTCGTACTGGTACCCGGTGGGGTCTGACCATCCGAGATAGTGT
The DNA here is from genome assembly GCA_012032555.1 of Thioploca sp. GTDB lineage: Bacteria > Pseudomonadota > Gammaproteobacteria > Beggiatoales > Beggiatoaceae > Thioploca. The sequence goes on along the minus strand of JAAUSR010000143.1, from coordinate 1,933 downwards.
AGGTAAAGCTATCAGTACCGCAGAAGTTAGCGTTCGGCGTGTAAGTGAAGGAACCATCCGGGTTAACCCCCAACAACGTACCATTACTGGGATTAGTATTATCAGTCACACTCAACGAATCACCATCCGCATCCGTGTCATTCGTTAAGACATTACCGGTAACCGGTTCATCCTCATTGGTCGTATAAGGATCGGGATTGGCGACCGGATCATGGTTTGCCGGTGCAGTAATATTAATGGTTTCGCATTGTTGCGCACTCCCAGCACCTTCTGGTGCTGAACAATGGGCGGTCACGCAAATGTTATGTGTGCCCACGGCTAAGCTTGGTGCTAGCGTGTTGTAATTGACCGTTATGGGAGCAGAATCGGGTAAAGGTGGAATAATCCCGCTGTTAGGAATCGAAATGAGTGTACCCCCATCGATTTGAAGATCCAGTGAATCCAGTACTGGGACAACTAGGTTTGGAATAATCGCCGGTAGATTACCCGGGTCAGGTACCTCAAAACATTGTCCACCGGTACCTTGGGCGATTTGGGCTAGGCTTCCACTTCCCTGATTAGTTGTACAAGAACTTTCGGTACCAATCGCAACAGCATGAGCAACCACCCCGGCATTAACCAGATTTTGAATGGCTGTATTAAATTGTGCTTGTGTACCTCGATTACAAACACCATCGGAAGCAAACACCATAATCTTAGGATCATGAGTCATTAATTGCGCTACTTCCAAGCCTTTAACCAGTCCTTCTTTACAGTTGGTCCAGCGTCCTAAATTATTATAGGCAGTAAATTGCGTAATCTTACTGGAAGTGTTGCTGGTATAACTTATAGTGGAATCAACTACGGTATTAAGATATGAAGGACCCGCATTAGGTGCAATAACCTTCTGCACACCGTTAGCTGGCGTCATATCAGCAACCTTGGCACTTTCAGCATAGACCGCCAAACCAATTTGATCGCTAATCCCTAGGTCAATAATTTCATTATTGAGGGTTTTAATAAATTGTTTTTCACAATCTAAGATGGGCGCACAACCGGTACCACCCCCTTCAGCAGTGCTACCTGACAAATCCATTACGTAGATAAAACTAGCAATTAAGGGATCACCTTCGGTTAAACTAGCCGAACCTAATACCGGCACATCCATCGTCGAATCACCCGTTGGTAGGGTAAATTCATCGCCGGTGAGTGGTGAAGTAATGGTTGCGGTGCAGACCGCGTTATTGGGTAGGGTGGTACTCGTGGAACCAGCCAATACTGAGCCAGATATTAGACCCAGAGATAATAAACTGATATACCACTTATTAGGTGTATGAGTTTTATACTCCGGGGGAGAGTTATTTTTTGTTGAGTTCATTATTAAATTTCCCTATAAGGGTCAAATGAGAAATTTGAAGTTTATTGTTTTTATGTATGAACCTACCTAAAATTTAGTTAGGTGCTAAACATAGGTTTAACTAAACAAACCATCGTTAATAACGATAATTTAGTATTCTAATATTTAAGAATACTTTGATTATTTTAACATACTAATCTAGTTAAAGCAAAAAGATATTGAAAATATCACAGACCTCATTACAAACCATCGTTAACAACGATAGTGATTCTAATATTTAAGAATACTTTAATTATTATAACATACTAATCTAGTTAAAGCAAAAAGATATTGAAAATATCACAGACCTCATTACAAACCATCGTTAACAACGATAGTAATCTTGCGCGGGAACCGGTTTGTAACCGGTTCCCAAACGTAATCTTGCGCGGGAACCGGTTTGTAACCGGTTCCCAAACGTTTTATTTGTTCACGGCTACCTACTACCTACGGAAACGTTTCGGACGGGGTTGCAAACCCCGTCCCGCTAGTTGCTTCTTTAATTCTTGCGCGGGAACCGGTTTGTAACCGGTTCCCAAACGGTTTTATTTGCTCACG
>JAAUSR010000142.1 GCA_012032555.1 Thioploca sp. | reverse complement strand
AAGGTTGTCTTCTTGCAGGTGTTAAGAAGTGTTTTTACAAGGCGGGGCCGTTTCGGGGCATAATATTTAAAAGCGGGGCGCTAGTCTCACGAGCAGATGCGCACGTAGCCAAGCGGCCTAAGGCGCCCGCCTGCTAGAGCGGGTATTCCCCGGTTCGAAAACTTCGACTGGAAAATCGAGGACGGAAGTCCGGGCGTGCGCTGCATTCATTTTTTTTGAGGGTTGACCCGCAGCAGGGCGTCGTACGGGTCTGCAGGGCTTGTAGGGTCCGTAGGGCCTGTAGGGTCTGTGGAGGCCTAGAGGTCGAGCGGATTGCGGATTCTGGAGAGATCCTTGCGGCTGACGTGGGTGTAGCGCTGTGTTGTCGAGACATCGGCATGACCCAGTAAGTGCTGGATGTGCCTGATATCGGTGCCGGCCTCGAGGAGGTGTGTGGCGAAGCTGTGGCGGAGCATGTGCGGCGTGAGCCTCGTCTTGATGCGCTTGCCGTGCCGCTCCAGAATTTTCTGCACTGATTTCTTGGTGTAGTTCCCGTTCCTGCCTTCAAAGATGTAGGGTGTGGTGAATGTGGTGGTGCTGTAGTACTTGATGAGGTCGTCCTTGATGCCTTGAGAGATGATGGTGATGCGGTCCTTGCCGCCCTTACCCCGCTTAATGGTGACGATGCCCTGATCGAAGTCGATATCTTCGCGCTTGAGGTTGATGAGCTCTTGGAGGCGCACCCCACAGGAGTAGAGCAGCTTGACGACGAGCCGGTGCTTGACGTTCGTGATGCCGTCGATAAGCTCCTTAATTTTTCCTTGCTGATGACCAAAGGAAGCTGTTTGGGTTGTTTTTTAATAGGTATCTCTTGCGTACTGAAGGGTTGCTCAAGAAGTTCCGTGAAGAGAAAGCGCAGTGCTGCATAGTGGAGTCTGCAAGCGTTTGGGGAGATGCTGAGCTGCAGCAAGTACAACCTAACACTTTCGTGGTTGTGATTTAGCGAACATCGCTTGCAGAACTGAAGATAGGACGTAATGCAGGATGCGTAGGTCTTGTATGTTTGGGGGCTGTATCCCTTGAGCTTGCATCGCTCATCGAGTCTTCTCAGGAGATCTGCTTCTTCCATCCATAACTGTAGTGTCGACCATTTGATTATTCTTTAGGCCACCCCCCCGGAAATCCTCCGCTTTCCACCACATAACCCTCATCCCCCCAACACAAAAATCGACCTAATAGATGTTAAAGCCAATTTTTTGCTTGCTTAATTTTTGTTCATATTTAGTCTCGCTTCGCTCGCAATTTTATCCGGCTCGCAAAAAACTCTGCGGACGCAGTTTTTACATACTCCGTATGCAAAAAGGCCTTAACAGGGATTTAGGGGTTCATTCGTCGTTCGCCAAGCTCACTCCTCATTCACCCAAATTCCTCACTACGTTCGGAACTTCCCCAAATCCCTGTGTTAAACTCAATCGAGAAAGAGGGCTAAAAAATAGAAGGGGCAGTTTCTTTTCAATAAATTTATAACTTTTAATATATCTTTAATAAGATATGAAAACAAAATCTCAACATTTAGATGAATTAAGAGAAATTCTTACTATTGATAAATATAAATCACATCTAAAATACTTATCAAAAGAAGATCAAGATGAGATAAAAAATTATATTTCATTATCATTAAAACTATTCACAAAATTAAAAGCAGATAAATTTCACAAATTAGAATCTCGTTATCCAAATCTCAATACAGATAAAGATATCAATTTAAATAAATATTTAGACCGAGATGAAAGAAAAATCTTAAACATTCTGAAAACAGGTTTAGCAGATAATGAAATTTGTAAATTAAATAATGTAGATATAGGATTACGGTTTAAACTATTAGCATATTTAACATATTCAGAATCAATTTTATTTCTATTTGAAGAAATTATAAAAATAAAATCAAATAAAAATTTAAATTATTTAGTTTTAAGCAAATTACAAACAGAAATTATAGATGATGAAAGTTATAAAGATTTTAAGATTTTGTTTAGTCGATTAAATGAAAATTTGAGAAATGCAATAGGACATTCTGATTATAATATCTCAGAGAAAGGAATTGAGTATTTTTATTACAATCGTAATACTAAAAAAAATGAATCTGATTTTATCTCACTTAATGAATTTCAAATAAATTTACTAAAACTAAGTTTGTTATTTGATATTCTTCTAATTCAAATTGATAAACCTTTCTTAAAAGAAATTGAAAAATTATATTCTGAAAATAAATAAAAAGAAACTGCCCTTTATTCTGGTTCTTGATGTATCGCATTCGCTCATTTGAAGGAACGCCCTCTTTCTCGACTTTGATTTTTTGCCTTCGGCATCGTTGCACTAAAAATCAATCCTAACGGAGAGTTTAACAAGGATTTAGAGATTCCAGAAACTTGCAGTTTCTTCCATCCAAATTTTGCCTACGGCAAAACTTCTCTAAATCCTGATGTTAAATGAAATAATTTTTAGTGGCTCAAAAGTAGAAGGGGGGACAATCAAAAAAAAGAAAAAAATGGGAGGGGCTGGTGCTATGCACATATTGGCTCACAACTTCGTTGTTCGAAATTTATTAAGGGGGCTTTTACATTGACCACTGGACAAAAAACACACTGGACATATCTGCGTAAGGTATTTAAATAAATATTATTTTTCTCAAATTATGTTTGATATGAAAATTAGCACCGCAATAATTGTTGATTTATTTCTTGGAATTGCAGGAGTCTTATTTTGGTTTAGTGATAGTTTTGCTCATGCTTTAGGTGTGTTAGGTTTTTTTAAAAGATTGTTTGCTGGAATTGTATGCTTTATTATTTTGGCAGTAGTTACTTTTATTGCTACTCGAAATTGAATAGTAACATTTATATATAGTTATTAATAGTTATTACTAACATGACCAAAAAATTAATCCTTGATACTGATGATAAGATTTGGAACAAGGTTTTAAAATATAAGATTGATAATAATCTTAAGAATAATAATGAAGCAGTTATTGATTTAATAAAAAAGGGGTTAAAACAAGATGGGGAATGAAAGAAAAACTGAGATAATTGCTAGACAACATTTTTCTAAATTTACTGACATAGTTCATATTGAAGAACAAAAATCAGATAATCCCAAAATTGATAAATTATTAAAAACTGCATCAAAGAAAGGTGAAGGAAAAGGATATCCTGAATTTATTATTAGTTATAAAACAAATCCTGATTTATTGATTGTTGTTGAATGTAAAGCCGATGTAACAAAACACGAAAGTAAAGATAGAGATAATATTCCGAGTTTGCAGTTGATGGAGCTTTATTATATGCTTCATATTTATCTAAAAGTTTCGATGTTTTAGCAATCGCTATAAGTGGAGAAACAAAACAATCTTTACGAGTATCTCATTTTTTGCATTTAAGAGATGAAAAAAAAGCCGTTTCTATTTTTGGAGATAAACTTTTACCTCTAGAGGATTACTTAAAAGGATATTTGAAAAGCCCTGAAAAATTTAGACAAGATTATAATTCACTTCTGGATTTTACAAAGCAACTTAATGATAAATTGCACACATATAAAATTTTAGAAAGTCAAAGAAGTTTATTAATAAGTTCTATTTTAATTGCTTTAGAAAATACTGCTTTCAGAAGATCTTATGCTTCACATAAAAAACCTGAAAATCTTGCAGTTTCACTTATTCAAACTGTTTCAGATGAATTAGAAAGTGCCAACATTACTGGTAAAAAATTAGAAAATCTAAATACTCAATTTAGTTTCATTAAAACTGACACTTCTTTATCTAAAAAAGAAAATGTATTAAAAGAAATAATTGATGAAATTGACGAAAACATTAATAAATTTATTAAAACTCATAAATATTTTGATGTTTTAGGACAGCTTTATATTGAATTTTTGAGATATGCAAATAGTGATAAAGGTTTAGGCATTGTACTAACACCTCCCCACATCACAGAATTTTTTCAGAACTATCACAAGTAAATAAAAATTCTATTGCCTACGATAATTGTGTTGGAACTGGCGGATTCTTAATAAGTGCAATGAGAAAAATGATTGCTGATGCCAAAGGCGATGAGAAAAAAATTAAAGAAATTAAATCTAAACAACTTATAGGTACTGAATATCAATCGCACATTTTTGCTCTAGCAGTTTCAAATATGTATATACACCAAGATGGAAAAACTAACATTATGAATGGTAGTTGTTTTGATGAAGAAATAATACAAGAAGTTAAATCTAAAAAACCAACAGTTGGTTTTTTGAACCCACCATATAAATCTAACAAAAAAACGGATACAGATGAATTAGAATTTATATTAAATAATTTAGATTGCTTAGTTGATGGAGGAACTTGTGTAGCAATTGTGCCCATGCAAAGTGCTTTAGCAACAAGTGGCAAAGTTTTAGAATTAAAAAATAAAATTTTAGAAAAACATACACTACAAGCAGTTTTATCAATGCCTGATGAATTATTTTTTAATTCAAAGGTAGGCGTTGTTTCCTGCATCATGGTTTTTACAGCTCATAAACCCCATCCAAATCATAAAGAAACCTATTTCGGTTATTACAAAGAAGATGGTTTTGTAAAAAGAAAAAATAAAGGGAGAATTGATGCTTATGGAAGATGGCCTGAAATAAAAGAAAAATGGCTCTCAAATTTTATTAATCGAAAAAATGAACCTGGATTTAGTGTAACTCAAATTGTAACTGCGGATATGGAATGGGCTGCAGAAGCATACATGGAAACAAATTATTCTAGTTTAAATAATGAAAATTTTAAAGATACAATTTTGAATTATGTTACTTTTTTACATAACAATAAATTAATAAACAAAAAACAGGAAAATGACAATGAATAAATTAATCAAAGTGTTGGATTTATTTCAAGTTGTTTATGGTATTAATCTTGAATTAGTTAATTTAATTCAGTGTAATAGCACTGATAAAAATTCAATTCCTTTTGTTTCGCGTACTGAAAATAATAATGGAGTATCTGCTTATGTCGAAATTGAGTTGGATGTTGAGCCAAATCCAGGACATACTTTGTCTGTGGCAGGAGGAGGTTCAGTATTATCTACTTTCTATCAACCATTCCCATATTATAGTGGACGAGATTTATATGTTCTCATACCAAAGAAAAAAATGAGTATTATTGAAATGCTTTTTTATGCAAAGTGTATAAGTGCAAATAAATATAAATATAATTATGGGAGACAAGCAAATAAAACATTAAAAAATATTTTAATACCATCTCAAATTCCAGAAGAACTAAAAAAAATACTTTCAATTTATCATAAAGAATTAGAAGAAAGTATATCTCAAAAACCTTTAATTAATAAAAATATAAAATTAGACGTTGATAAATGGAAAGAATTTGAATTAAAACAATTATTTAAAATACAAGGTAGTAAAACAACACCTTTATTAGAATTAGAAGAATATGGAAAAGGAAAATATCCATATATTACAACACAAGCGTCAAACAATGGAACTGAAGGATTTTTTGACTTTTATTCAGAAGATGGAAATGTTTTAACTGCTGACAGTGCAGTTTTGGGTTACTGTTCTTACCAAGCTTTGCCATTCTCTGCAAGCGATCATGTTGAAAAATTAATCCCAAAATTTAAGATGAATAAATATATTGCAATGTTCTTAACAACAATTTTAAACTTAGAGCAATATAGATATAATTATGGACGAAAAATGTAGTCAAACAAGAATGAAAGAAATAAGTATAAAACTACCTGTTAAAAAATGGAAATCCTGATTTTGAATACATGGAAAATTATATTAAATCTTTAGCATATTCTTCAAGTATCTAATTAGTAAAAGCCCCCTCTATTTCCTTTTTTTAGAAAAAAAAGAAACAAAAAAAGCCCCTCCCCTTAAAAAAAACTAAAAAGAGATTCTCCCCCTCGATTCTTGTTCTTGATGTATCGCATTCGCTTATTTGATTGAACGCCACTAAAAATTACTCTGCGGTTTGCTTCGCAAATCCTCGGGGACGTTGCACTTTCGCTACGCTCACCCTCAT
>JAAUSR010000141.1 GCA_012032555.1 Thioploca sp. | reverse complement strand
ATTAGCATTTCATGGCATGAAACGCTACAGAACACTTGTCAATAAAATTAGATTTCATACAATTGATTTTATATGATGAAATAATTGGTGTCTGTGCTGGACTATGGAATTTTTACTTAGCTAATTGATTGGTTTTTAACGTGATACAACTCTAATATAATTGGTGAAGGTATTGTGAAATACGAGTATGCTTAAACTTGAAATAACTAATAATGCCTTTAAATTTATTCAATCATTGTCTCCAAAACAATTTAAACCAATACACATGGCTATTTATGATTTAATGAAAAATCCAGAACCAAATGATTCAATCCCATTAAAAGGTTATCCTGATTTTTTCCGTAAAGATATAGGTGAGTATCGTATTATCTATCGATTTGATTCTGAAAGTATTTATATAGAGTTAATTGGTAAGCGTAATGATGATGAGGTTTATAAACAAATGAGGCGTTTATTATCATGAAAGTTTCAGCCACTGAATTTAAGACTCATCTGGGTGAATATTTAGATATGATTATGAGAGAGCCTATTACTATCAATGAAAATGGTAGAAATATAGCTGTCATCATCTCTTGCGAAGAATATGAGCAGCTTAAAAAGCGAGATGATGAAATATGGGCACTAAGCGCTATATCGGCTCAAAAAAGTGGTTATGTAGATAGTGCTTTAGAAAAGCTGGAGCAAATTGCCAAGATTAAAGCCTGAAGGTTGCATCCCTGACTTGCTCTCAGCCCGCGTAGGCTCACTGCCATTAAGTTAAGCAGTTTCCCCCCCTCCTTACCAAGGAGGGGGTCGGGGGTGGTTTTAAAATCACTCAATTCGGTAACATTTTTTTAACCACCCCCTCCTTGAGAAGGAGGGGGAATGATCTCTTAACTTAATGGCAGTGCCGCGTAGGCTGGAGTGAGCTTGCGAACTCCAACCAATTTCTGTTGGATTTCCTTCGTCAGCTAGGCAGAGTGGAAGCGTTGCCCACCATTTCCACCACACCGTGCCCCATTGATAGTAGGCAAAATACCGTGAGAGTTTCGTACCCCTATTACTCGACTATCAAGGATTTTAAGCTTGACAAAGCTACCTGAAAAAGCTTACAAAGTAAATGAGCCGGGTTTTATCTAGGAAAATACCGATGATTTTTGCCAAGCCATTGCCTTTCATTAGTGAATTTATTGAGCAGCTTAACCAAGGCCTTCAAGAAAATTTGCCAAAACGGAAACTGTCGAGAGCGCAGAGATGGTGGTTAAGCTTTTGTCTGATGGGAATTGTGTTATCGGGCCGAGTGTGCTGGGCTGAGTTTGAACGGATAGGTTTAGGCGGGTACGGGTTGGCCGCCCTATCATGGATGTTCCGGCACAGCAAACTGCCATGGTCGCTTTTGTTGCATGTAAGCATGACGATAATTTTGAGACATTACGGTATCAGTGAAGGAGAGCTGGCGGGGGATGATACTGAGAAAAAGCGGGCCAAACTGACTAAGCGGATTGATAAAGCGCACCAAATGTTTGATAAGAAAACCGGCGGTTATATTAACGGACAGGAAGTGGTGATCTTGTACTTGATAACGGCCAAAATCAGCTTGCCGGTAGGGTTTGAGTTTTACCAAGCCAACCCGGAACTAGTGAAGTGGCGAAAGGAAGATGAGGCGCTGAAAAAGCCGGGAGTGAACAAATCTGAGCGTCCGCCGAAACCAGCGAGAAACCCGAACTATCCAACCAAAGTGGCGCTTCTGCTGAACTTGCTGGAACAGTTCAAATATTATCATCCCAACATTCAGATTAAAGCTATTGTGGGCGATGCGCTGTACGGAAGTGACTGGTTTATGAAGCGCGCTGCCAAGATTTTTGCGGGTGTGCAAGTCATTAGCCAATTGCAGAAATCTCAAGTTATTCAATATCGTAATCGAGAGATGCCGGTGGCTGAGTACTTCGCTAAATATCCGGGTGTGGAGATGACGATTCGGATACGTGGAGTAGAAGTCCAAGTGGTGCTTGGCGGTGCGCGGTTGTATGTCAAGGCGCATGGACAAAAGCGTTTCGTGGTGGCCCTCAAATACGAGGGTCAAGAAGATTACCGTTACTTGGTGGCTAGTGATATGAGTTGGCGTGCTGTGGACCTTGCCTCGGCGTATACTCTGAGATGGCTAATCGAGGTCTTTTTTGAGGACTGGAAGTTACATGAAGGATGGGGGCGATTCGCCCTCCAATATGATGAAGAGGGGTCAAGCCGAAGCCTGGCCCTGAGTCTATTGTCGGACTACGCCCTCCTCCTTCACCCTGACCAATCCGCCCGCATCAAAGACAACCTGCCGGCTTACACAGTGGGCAGCCTGAAACGGACCTCTCAAATGGATGCGTTAGTGGATGTCATTCGTGGCGTGGTTGATGCTGACGACCCGCACCAGAAACTCAATGAAATCATTGCGGTAGCCCAAAAACTCTTCCCACTCAGAAACTCAGCCAAGCACATGAGCGGCAGAGACTTAGGTAGGCTTGAGCCCACTCCATCACTGAAATACAGAGCACCGGCTTGTATGGCTTAAGCAAAAAATTTCACTTTTGTCAAAAATAAAAACTTGATAGTCGAGTATTAAACCTTTTGGATGGCATTTCGCCCACCCTACTTGGCTCAATTGATGATGCGTTTCCTGTCGTCAGCGCATCCTACACGGGCTAGATGATTCAATTTGTAGGGGACATAAATGTCAAGCACCACACAATGGTATATGATGCTCTCACCTATATCACCTGGCGTTCAGCTACTCTTTTGATAAGGCGATAAAATATTGGTCAGCATTGGAAAGTGTTTAGTATTCAGAGTCACTAAAGTACAGTCCTTTGATTTAGCAGTAGCCGCAATCAAGGCATCAGCTAAACCTACCCCATGACTTTTACTATAGTCACGTAACCATAAACCCCCTAATTCCGCTATTTCACCATTCAGCGGCACTATTTGCAAAGTTTCCAGTAAAATTTCTAAGCTTCTTCTTTCTTTTCCATCTCTTACACCGGCAAACAATTCGGCAACGGTTAGCACCGAAACGTGAGGTATGACAACTAGTCCCTCCAAGTAATTAGCGGCTAAGGGATGATCACGTAGGTAATCTACTAAAACGTCCGTATCCACTAAGATTTGGTTCAGTGTCATAGTTCATTTACGCTGGGCGGCAGACGTTGCCAAGAATGGCGTAATTCCTCAAAATTAGGTAAATCTTCACGATTCTTCCAGATTCCTCGTGCAACTCGCATCTTCTGCAAACGAGTTTCTTGGTCCCAATTGGTCAATAAGTTGTTGATAGCCTGCCCAATCAACTCTATTGGTTTTGTTCCTAATTGAGAAGCCAGTGTTTGCAAAGCTGTGTTCTGTTGTTCTGTGAGTTCGATTTCGGTTTTTATCATAAGCTATTTTCGTTTAAAGTCACGTTTCGCAAAAAAGTCTAGCGCAAACAAAGATTCCTTGCAAGGAGAGGTTGTTAGGAGGATTAACCGAAGTTATACCAAACATTTCACTGGTTGGAGCTACGAAAGGACGAGGTCGCATGGTTATTGTGATCTCTCGTTTCACCAAATAATTAGGTACTAATTTTAAAGTAACGCGAAATGATTACCTAAACATATTACGTGGCCCGATACCAAAAGGTAAGCCCAGTAGCCCACCATTTCCATGCACCGTGTCCCATTGATAGTGGGCAAAATGCCGTGTGAGTTTCGTATCCCTATTAGACCTCTTGGACGGCATTTTGCACACCCTATTTGGCTTACTTCAGCTTTCCCGACGTTTTTAGCAAAGAACCAGTAAAAAGTTACCACCCAACTGAGTGCATTGAATTTATAATCTGTAGGGTCGGTGCAGCAACGCGAAACCGACCATTATTGATATAAATTGATGTAATGATTATTCTTAGAGGATTAAAAAACATGAAAGCAAACGAAATAACATTTGTTACATTCGTGGCGTTATCATTATTTTTTGCTTTTCTACATCTGTAATTGCTGGAGGTTTTCTAAACAACCGGCTCTCTGGTAAATGTATCGATGTTTCTGGCGCACCTGGAACTCAAAATGGAGCGAAGCTACAACTTTGGGATTGTGAGCTCAGTGAGATAAATCTTGATAATAATTCTCGTAGTGATCAAGAATGATATATTACTAGCACTGGGTTTATTAAAAACCGGTTGTCTGAAAAATGCATTGATGTAGCAGGGGCTCCTGGTACTGAGAATGGTGCTCGGTTACAGCTCTGAGATTGCGAATTATCCGGAACTAATCTAGAAAATAGTTCGCGAACAGATCAAATTTGGTATATGTCCCAAGGCTTTATACGCAATAAACTTTCCCAAAAGTGTATCGATGTTGCTGGTGCTCCTGGTCGAAGCAATGGTGCACAATTGCAACTCTGGGATTGTGAGATTTTAGGGATTAATCCAGATAATGGTTCTCTTACTGACCAGAAGTGGAGCTGGACACGGTAAGCAAAAATCTAACAAGCCAAGTAGGTTGGGTTAGCCCGCGTAGGTTGGAGTGAGTTTGCTAACTCCAACAAATTTCTGTTGGATTTCTTTAGCCAGATAGAGTGGAAGCGTTACCCATCATTTCCCCACAGCGTGTCCCATTAATAGTGGGCAAAATGCCGTGAGAGTTTCGTATCCCTATTAAACCGTTTGGACAGCATTTCGCCCAACCTACTTATGCCAATTCTTAATTTAATTAACCCTTAAATAAATTACTATTTTTAATAAAAGCTAACTCCTCCGTGAGAAGCCGGTTTTTACCGGTGATAGAAGAAAAGAACGAAAGGGAAAGAGTCTTTAAAATCAAAGCAATCTCAGCTTTAAGCCGTTCAAGATCCTTAAATAAATGCCAAGCAAGTTGTCTTTTAACCCAAGCCCAAAACCTTTCAATCGGATTACCATCTGGTGAATGCGCGGGTTGAAACCAAAGAATAATATTATCCGGCACTATTAAACGTTTAGTGGTATGACAAGTGGCATTATCCACTTGTATAATATGTAATTGATGGGGATAAGCTTGAGAAAACTCGTGCAAATAAGCTTGAAAACAGTCGGTATTTAAGTGAGAAAATTCTAAGAAAAAATTTTCACCGGTTAAGGGTTCAACCATTCCGTAAAGATAATAAGACTTAAATGACCATGGTACTGGACTATGAGGTTTCACACCTCGAAGGGTAAGCCGACGACGAGTAATGATTTTTAACCCAAAACGACTCTCGTCTTGACACCAATAATGAATGGAGGGCATTTCATGGTGATAACGAGTAGCTAAAATACTTAAGCGCTGGGCTTTTTTTTTCAAAATCGGCCACCGCTGATTCCTTACGTGCTTGACTGTGGGGACGTACCACCTTGGGACGGGCTTGAAGTCGCTTAGGAACGATACCCCAGAGAGTTTTAGAGGGAATCTCTATGCCATAAGTCGTCGTTAACCCAGTTTGAATGGCTTGATAATCACTAAATCCTTGAGGGGTTTTCAGGCGTTCTTGAAGAGCCACTAAAACCGGGTTAGGAAGTGAAAGTCTTTTTCCGCCGCCAGGTTGGAGTTGGAGCCAGCCCTTGAGACCTTGTTGTCGATAAATTTTTAACCAGTTTTTGATAGTGGAATAACTTCTACCGAGTAAATACGGGAGTTCAGTCGCACTCTGGACTTGGCCCGTTTTCAGTAGATATAAGGCTTGGAGGCGTTCTTTTTGTCGACCTCGGGTTTCTTGTTGTAACTGTCTTTTGAGTTCCATACCTTCTTCTATTATCTTTATTTTAGTCATTTTATCTTAACCTTTAGTCTGAATCGTAAAAATTATATAATATATATTATATATGGGTAATTACAATCACGATTTGGTGTTAGCTGTTTCGGGCGTTAATTGGCTCAGAGTAGTACGCATTTCCATGCGGGAGCGTGGAACGAGAAAAAGCGATAGTGAAGATAGTGATTACGCAACCATTAACATTATGTTACCAACATTAAAAATGGGTGGTATAGCAAAACTAGTATAAAATGAATAAGATAAAGTTGGAATATATTTTAACAAATATCGGTTTCGATTAGTGAAACCACCGATTTAAGAGAGTTATCGCCCAATTATGACCTATTCAGTTGATTTT
>JAAUSR010000067.1 GCA_012032555.1 Thioploca sp. | reverse complement strand
GCTCCCGAATTCCCCCCTCCTTACCAAGGGAGGGGGGTATTGAGGGGTGTGACTAAGGAATTGAATAAAATCAACTTTTTTAACCACCCCCGGCCCCTCCTTCTCAAGGAGGGGAGAAATTTTTCTTAACTTAATGGCAATGAAGCGTAGGGTGGATAAGGCGCAAGCCGCCATCCACCTTCATTGAATCCAATCACCGGGTGTATGACGTGAACAATGAGTTATGAAATAAAGTTGCATATAGTGTCAACAAAATAAATAGTCAACATTATAACTAAAATAGAATTAATTGGCGGGTAATTTGCCCAGCGTGATTGACTCAATAATTTTTATAACCTAATTTAATTAAATAATGAAAGATAATAGAAATCATTTAAAAATATCTAAAAATTCAATAGAAAGATTTATTCCGATTAGTAAACAAGAAATTATTACTGATTTGCTCGCAGCAGCTCATTGGAACCCAGCACAACGACAACAATTCACCCATTTGTGTCATTTGTTGGTTGCTCTTTATCATTATAAATTTCATAACTATTTGGAAAAGTTGAAAAATTATTATATGCCTTTTAATTCGGATATCGATACAATTGTGCGTCAATCTTCTGCAGAAGATAAGCAACAGTGTTATAGTCAGTTAATCAAGGAAATACATCAACTTCTCAATCATGCTAATTACGAACCCTTATCAGTAGTTGATCTTAACCAAGCTATGACAGCAGATTCTTATTATGGTGTTAAAGTTTCGGTCGATTGGGATGATTTTGCTGAAATTATTATTTATTATCGTGGGTTTTCCACTCTTGTTAAACTAAAACGCACTTGGAGTAGTTTATTTTTAAAAACGAGCCAATCTGAAATTATAGTTTATAATAAATTGTTTTTACTCATAAAATTCAAAACAATGCCAGAACGAATTAGAGAATGGATAGCGATTAATGGTAATCATTCAGAAAAACAGGCTAAAAAATGGATTCGTCGAGCACGTCAAGCTTGGCCAGCAAATATGAACGAAGAACACGTTTTTATTAAACTATTTAAAGATATTCCGCTTAGTGATTTAGAAATGTTGTTCCCGAATCAACAAGTACGATTTAAGCTGTTTGATAAAATTAAATTAGGTGTCACCGGCGGCGGGGGAACGCTTGCTGGAATTATTTCTGTCATCAGCAAAGCTGGTCTTATTTTTACTAATCCGATTACCTTTATCGTGGCTTTTTTAGGATTTATAGGCATCATTTTTCGGCAGATAATGGGATTTTTTAATCAACGAACTCGATATATGATGAAACTATCACAAAATCTTTACTTTCTCAATCTAGATAATAATTTAGGTGTTATCAATTATTTGGTTGATATGGCTGAAGAGGAGGAATGTAAAGAAGTAATTTTGGCCTATTATTTTCTTTATGTTCATGCGGATAAAAATTATACTAAAGAGCAACTTGATCAGGAAATCGAAGATTATCTTTACCATCAGTATGGTGTGGTAGTTAACTTTGAGATTGAAGATGGATTGCGTAAATTGCGTCAAGAAGGGTTATTAAAGGAAGTGAATGGTATTTTAAAAGTCATTGATTTACCGCAAGCTTGTTTATCCTTAGATGAACAATGGGATAATTTTTTCATACCTGAAAAAGATGAAGCTAGCGCAAATCCTTATTAAAATTAAAGATATAAATCATTAAAATCGGCACCCTTTATGAGTAATTCTTTACGAGATCAATTATTAAAACAAGGTTTAGTATCAAAAGAACAAGCTAAGCAGGCTGAAAAACAAGCTAAATTAAAAGCGCATCAAGGACAAAAAACTCAAAGCAAAAAGCAAAAAAAAGCGAATAAAGAAATTGTTGATAAAGAGTCCATAAGTTATCTAGCGGCTAAAGCCAGAGAAGAAGAGATTGCGCGCGCGAAGGAATTAAATCGTCAAAAAGAAATTGAACGCGAACATAAAGCGTTATGGTCCCAGGTACGTGATATCATTGACTGTCAACATGTAAATGATCCTGATGCAGAGGGCGCTTATTATTTTTTGGAAGATAAATGGGTAAGAAAAATCGAGGTGACTCTTAAACAACGTCAATTGCTAGCTAGTGCTGAATTAGCGATTACTACAATCGACGAAAAATATTATCTTGTTCCCGCAGCGGTGGCGGAGAAAGTACAAACACGTGTTCCAGAAGTGGTCGTTTGTTTTCATCAACCAACGAAAGTTGGCATTATTGAGCAGGATAAGACTTACGCTGCTTATCCAATACCAGATGATTTAATTTGGTAATCACTTTATTCAAATAAGGCGCCTTGGGTGCTATGAGCAGAATCGATATGAATATATCGTGCTGGTTTAGTTAGTTTTTTGACTTTGCCCATTGCTAGAGCACGTTTTAACCATAACCGTAATTGTAACGGATGTAAATTAAAAATTTCAGCGAGTTCTGATTCCGTTTTCTCTGTACTTAACTGTTGTTCCAGATAAGGCAAAATGATTTCAAATAAATCAAATGGTTGATTAAGGAGTGGCTCACTGTTTGTGGTAGCTGATTTTAAAGCTGTCTTTTGGGCAGGTAGAATATTGGGTAACTGCTTGAAAGTTTGACTGAGTTGCGTGAGTTGTTGACGCAAATCAGTCACTGTTTGCAATGTGGGTTTATCTAAGGCAATCCCACCCCGGTTGAGTAATGACTGATTACCTAAAGACACGGATTGAGCTTGACGCACAAATAACGGTACCCAGTTCGCTTTTAAATTTTCACTCGCACCAGACCAGGTTCCACCTTCTTGATATCCACTATTAACGACTAATGCCCAGTCTGATAAAGCATAAATATATTTGTTGCGGGCTATTGCATTGCCAATGTTAAAGTTAATCTGTGGATCAAAAGGAGAAATCAACACTAATCGCTTTTCCCGCAAAGCTTCTCGATATTTACCCACGATAGACATCCGTGCCAAATTATCTGATAGCACGCCAACAGCGGTTCCACCATGAATCAAAGCGGTTGATATGGCTTCAGCATCCACTCCGCGAGCACCACCAGAAAGGAGGGTAATCCCTTGTTGAGCAGATTTTTTGGCAATCAGTTTGGTAAATTGACTGATCTCTTCGTCCACTTCGCGTGAACCAACCACTGCTAATCCACCTTGTTGGAGTAGCTGGGGTGGTCCAACCCCATAAAAAATCGGCGGTGCTAATTGTCCAAGTTGTTTTTTTAAGCGTAGTGGATAGGTTTTATCACTACGACTCATTACCCACAAGCCTTTATGAGTCCAAGTTTCAACCGCCAGCGCTAACGCACCTCCTCGCATCAACAAAGCGACTAACCGTTCGGTCGTAACAGTTTTATGCTTTTCAAAATGCTTAATTTTTAGCGTAGCAGCCGTATTTAACAAATCAGCCGGGCGCATATTTTGTGCTTGTAACTGTTGTGCTAACCAAGCATACTCAGCTGGCGTAAGTGGTTCAATATAAATAGCTGTTTTTTTTCCGAAATGTCCGCATAAGAGCAAAGTCGCTTGGGTATCAGGACTGAGTAAATTATCGAGATTATTCATATTTCAGTTATCAGTTATCAGTTACCAGTTATCGTCATTGATTAATGATTTAACTTCAACTGATAACCACATCACGAATATTCGGTTTCTTGATAGACAGATAAACGTTTATTAATAACGGATAGTATTTATTTGATAACGGATAACTGTCAAGCTTTAATATTACTCAATATGAATTGATAATGGTCAACGGCTAGATGAAAAGTAACACTTGGATTATTAAGCGTTTGGCGTAACAGACCTACCATTTTTATTAATAGATAAAAAGGTTGTCATTTTTCAGTAATCAGTTAAAAATAACCGGGTTTATTTTTCTAAATTAGGCTGGTCATAAAAATTAATAACAAATTTAACCAGACTTAATCAACGGAATTCTTCTTGATAAGAATAACTAATTCCTTAGAGAAAAATAATTATTTTCGGGTGTTTCTGGGTAGATAACCGGTTAAATAATAACTTTAATTTAAGGTATTAGTTGTTATGTTAATTTTGGAGTTATCGAAATATTTTTTACTCAAACTAGCCCAACATAATATCTTTATTTTTTTAAATCAAATTGCTAGACTTAGTAAATATTTATAGCATTATTTTTTCTGTGAAAAGGGTAAAAAATTTTTACCTTATTAATGACTGAGAGGATATTTTGAAAACAATTAACGCTGAGTGTTATTACAGCCTTAATAGCACGGGGTGTGAGTTAAAACAGAAGGAAAATAACGATGAAGTACTGTTATCTTTTAATTTATATCGGATTCTGTTTATTAGTTAATTTAGCGAATTCCGGTGCAGCATCGGCGTGTATACAACCGACTATTATCGTGAAGAACACCAATGATAATGGTCCAGACTCTTTACGCCAAGCGATTCTAGATTCTTGTGATGGTAATACTACCACTATTGACTTTAATTCTAACCTCGCTAATCAAATTATTCGTTTATACAGTGAGTTAATTATTGATTTAGACATAAATATTATTAATTCTAAAGCCAAAAATTTGATAATCAGCGGCGATAGTGATGGGGATGGTCATAGTGATACTCAAGTATTTAATGTAGGAATGGGTGGTGGTCTAACGTTAGAAAATATAACTATTGCAGATGGTATTGACATTAATGGTGGGGGAATTTATATCGAATCTGGTACTAAACCTGTAATAATTCAAAAAAGCACTTTTTTAAATAATGAAGCGACTGGTAATGGGGGTGCTATTTATATTGGCACAAGGCAGGTCACTATTATTAACAGTACCTTTGTAAATAATGGAGCAAGTAATCAAGGAGGAGCGATTTATGGTAACGACGGTTCTATAACAGAAATGATTAATAACACGCTTTTCCAAAATACCGCTGCTGTTGAAGGGGGTGGTATTGCAGCTTCATCTGGCAGTACTTTATTAGTCAGCAACACCATTATTGCTAATAACACGGGAGGAGATTGTTCTAGTAGTGCTACACCACCATTAGCAAATGATACTAATAATTTTTTTAGTGATAAGAGTTGTGATCATAGCGATTCATTTGATGGTGATCCTAAATTAGGAGTGTTGCAAAATAATGGTGGTTTCACTCAGACATTAGCTTTATCATCGGGTAGTTCGGCTATTGATGCTGGCGATTTAACTGTTTGTGGTGATGTTACTGAGGATCAACGTGGTTTTACTCGAACCGCTAGTTCTCCCTGTGATATCGGTGCCGTTGAAGCTATTTCTTTATGTGATGTTCAATCAGACATTCCGAAATTAGAATGTAACGCTTTAATTGATTTTTATGATAAAACCAATGGTCCAAATTGGAATGATGATTTCGAGAATAATTGGAAGGTAACACCGACGCCTTGTGATTGGACCGGAATTATGTGTGATAATGGATATGTGATTGAGATTGCAAGGGAAGGTAAAAATTTAAGTGGTAAATTACCTCCTAGTTTAGCGGCTCTTACCAATTTAAAAGGACTCAAATTAAACGGCAACCAATTGAACGGTGTTATCCCATCTAACTTAAATGAACTCACTCACTTAGAGCAACTGCATTTACATAATAATCAATTCAGTGGTCCTATCCCAATTAACTTGTCTAGTTTAAACAGTTTAACAGAACTGTTTCTGCAAAATAATCAATTGGATGGTGAAGTACCCCCCACTTTAATTCAATTAACCAACTTAAATGCGCTTAATTTAGACTACAACAAATTAATTGCCGATCCGACTAAAACTGAACTTATTGGATTTCTTAAGAGCAAAAATCCGGATGGGTTAAAAACTCAAACTATTCATCCACTCAATGTAGCAGCAACGGCTTTAAGTCAAAACCAGATTAAATTAACTTGGACACCTATTTCCTATACCGGAGATGGTGGTTATTATCGGGCAAAATGTGATACGACTTCAGGAAAGTCTAATCGTTCAATTCAAGTGCAGACTGCAAATAAATCCGCAGACAGTATTACTATTGATAATCTATCAGCCGGTACTAAATATTATTGTGTGGTAGAAGCTTATACCCCGGATCATGGTGAGCAACAAAATAAGTTGACGAGTTTGGAAAGTCCAGAAATAGCCGTAATCACACTGACTCCACCACTGCCCCCGGATCAACCACCTCCTCCAGTAATTCCACCAGAAAATACGACACTTGATCTCGGCAGTAGCGTTATTGGTAAAAGCATTCAAGTTAATTTTAATATTTTGAAAAATAAGACTATAGAAATAGTAAATTTTAGCTTGAGTGGCGACTATAAAGGAGATTTTGATATTTTATCGCCGGACTTTCCGGTAACCATTAACAGCCAGGGTTTAACTTTGAGTGTGCAATGTACCCCGTCACATCGTGGTCCACATACCGCTTTATTAAAACTGATCCCCGCTAATTCTGATCAACCGATTTCGCAGTATTCCTTAAAGTGTTCGGGCAAACAACCGGCAAAATATATGTCTTCCCCAGCACCAAATAGTACAATTGTTATGGGTCATAGCTTGATAAATCAACCTATTTCAAAAACTTTTTCCATTAGAGAAGATGGGGAGGAAGATTTACAGGTTAATTTTATTGCGATCACCGGGACAGCGGCAAACTATTTTGAAGTGACTGCACCGGCTTTTCCGGTTACCCTTGCCGATGGTAGTCCTGAGCAAGTCGTCACCGTGACCTGCACGCCGCTGGCAGTTGGAGATTATACCGCTACTTTACAATTGAGTAGCAATGACATTACCCAAGCTACACCGACTTATACGCTAAAATGTAAAGGAATATTACCTGGAACGATTGACTTTATTTCGACGCCGCTACCAGAACAACCCATCGATTTTGGAGCCAGTCTAGTTGGTCAGCCAATCACGGTTAATTTGAATATTGCTAATGAAGGTAACCTCGATTTGGTAGTTGATTCTACTGAGATCACCGGTGACGATGCCGATAGTTTTAAGGTACTCAAGCTACAATTACCTCTGGTTTTGAACCAAAATCAGGATAATCAAATAATCATGTTGCAATGTTTACCTTCAAAAATGGGTATAGATAGAGCTATTTTACATCTGGAAACCAATGATCCTGATTATCCTACGGTAAACTATCCGTTAACCTGTAGCGGGTTATCTCAAGCGGTCGGTTACGCCTCCACACCACCACCCGGTAGTTTGTTAGATTTAGGGAGTACACCAATTGGTAAAGCGGTTACTATCGATTTAATTATTACTGAAACGGGTAATTTACCTTTAGAAGTTAACGGGGCTACTATCAGCGGTGCTCAAGCCGATAATTTTCAGATTATTAAACCGCCGATCCCACTCATTCTCGCTGACGGTGCGTCAGCAACGACGATTACAGTGCAATGTACTCCAACTCAAGTAGGAACACATACTGCGGAATTACAATTACATACAAATGATGACACCATTCCTTCTCCGGTTTATTCTTTGCAGTGTCAGGGAACAACAACTATACCCCTTTACGATTCTAAGCCAGCACCATCCCAATTATTAGACCTGGGTAGCGGTGAAATCGGTCAGCCACTGACGGGTTCTATAACGGTATCAGAACAAGGCACGGCTACTTTAGAAGTATTGAATCATCAACTGAGTGGGAAAGATGCCGACAATTTCCATATCATTCAAGGTGGTGCTCCTTTTTCATTATTGGATGGTAATCCTGAGCATACTTTAGTCATCCAATGTTTACCTCAACAACTCGGACCACATACCGCTCGCTTAACACTTGACACCAACGCGCCGGATAATTTAACGGTTTATTATGATTTAAGTTGTACGGGGTTACCGGCAATTAATCCGCCTTCTCCCCAAATTATTCTTTCTTATGATCGCGTCTATGAAGATAGTCTTGGTGGTACTTTTATCGGCAGATTAAGCACACTTAATTCTGACAGTCAAATTCAGCACTATACCTTGTTAGATGATGCTAATGGATTATTTACGGTACAAGATGATGAATTACGCTTGGTTGCAATGGCACAGCTCGATTTTGAAACGACCCCCCAGTATACTATTGTGGTACAAAACACTGACGACCAGGGTATATCTTTTAATCAAAATTTTACCATTTACGTTAATGATGTTCATGAGAGTGAATTTCTAGGCAAAGTTTTGACTGAAACCGGCAAAGTCGGTAAACAAGTTGTGATAGATGCAGCAGAAAAAATCACGGTCATTGGATATATCAAACCGAGTCAAAAACATTTAGGACAGTTAGTCAACTTAATAATGACCTATTATTGGATGCCTTATGAAGGTGGACAATCTTTGACAGTACCGGTAACCGTTGCACAGCAAATTCCCTTAAAAACCGATATGGAAGTAACCTTATTTGAGGGTCGATTAATTGGACTCGCGGGTTTTTTTGAAGTCAGTTTAGGTTATCAATTAGAAGCCGGTCAAAATCTTTCTGCCGCTATCGCGACCCTAGAAGTACGTCCTAATCGACTACCCACTCAAATTCAATTATCGAATTGGATTATCGCTGAGAACACCCCTCCAGACACGGTTATTGGTTGGTTTACTACCACTGACCCAGACCAAACAGACTATTTTCGTTATGGTCTAATTGATAATACTGAGGGTTATTTCAAAATCGTCGGTAATCAATTGCGAACAAATAATTTTCATTTAGATTATGAACGTAGCACTAATTATCCCATTACGGTTAGAAGTGTTGATAGTGGTGGTGCTTATGTAGATGAAAATTTTATTATTCAAGTCACTGATCAACCAGCAACAATAGTCAATCTTTATCTTAATCGAAATGAGATAACTGAAAATAGTTCTTCAGGTACCTTAGTGGGTCGTTTATGGAACGATGATGATGAACCGGGAATTTATACCTACGAAATTGTTACAACGCCAAGTCCTTTTATTCTTGAAGGTGATTTACTATTAGTTGCTGAAGATATCCCACTTGACTTTGAGACTCAACCTTTTTATTCGGTTGCGGTGCGGAGCCAACAGCGTGAAACCGGGCAATCGATAGAAAAAATTCTTACAATTAAGGTACTAAATGAGGTTGATGTTGCTTATGTCGGTGAAGTTTATAACTTAAAGACGGGTCAACCCTTAGATCCCAGTTTAATTCAGGCTACTGATGATATTATGGTTAAAGTACAACTGTTTCCTGAGCAAACCCATTATGGACAAACCGTAGAATTATTTAGTGTGGCGCTTTGGCGTTCATTCGATGAAACCCGAAGTATGACTTATATGTTGGAAAATAATACTTGGAAAGAATGGAATGGTGATTTAAGTACGCTAGCCCATATTCAACCGCTCACTTTATCAGAAGATCATCACAACCTTCTCCTTTGGCAAGGTCAATTAACTCATTTTAGCGGTGGACAATTTAGTATTTTTACCGGCTATCAATTAGTGACGGGCGAGCTAATTTATACAATTAACCCCTTTAAGATCTCAGTACAGTAAGTTATGTTTTAAACATAATCGCAATACTTCCGATTGTTTTTAGTAGAGTGCGTTACGGCTACTGCCTAACGCACCGAAAATGAATAACTAGATATATTGAAGCCGTTGATTTGTCATGTTCTTTATGAAGAATTGTAAAAAAATGACACCACCATATTAAAATAAATTTAATTCATTATTAATTTGCCCTATCTGTACTTCAAGTGCTTCTATCGCACTTTCTATTTGGTATAACTGTTCTCTCAGAGATTCTTTATCATCCGCAGATGTATTTCTATCGACCAATGAAACTGAAATAATATGATGTTGTTGAGTTAACTCGTCAATTTTTTGCTTAATAATCTCTTGATCAGCTTTTAACCGTGATTTTTTTAAATCAGTCACTTGCCGAGAGGGTTGGTTATACCGTTGATTCATTTCCTGATTCAACCTAGCCAATTCTATCGTTAAATTGTCTCGTTGTTTCTCAATTTGTTGAATTTGTTCATTCAATATTTTTGCGGTTGCGGCTGGAAAGTGAGGTGACTGAAGCGAAGCGGAAATAAGCTCATATTGCTTTACTAATTGTTGTCGTTCTTTTTCGAGATAAAGCTTTCTCAATTCAACTTGAATCCATTTCAACTCAGCATCTATTTGGGTTAGTTTTATTTTGAGTTGATCAATATGGGTTTCAATTTGGAATAATTGATTTTTTAATAATTGAATATTAGACTGCGGTAAATTGGGTAATCGAAGTGAACTCGAAATCGAATGGTACTGGTTAATTAAACTATTGATTTCGTGTTGAATAGTTGCTTTCTCATCTCCAAAGCGGGACTTTTTTGCTTCGGCTAATCGCAATTGTTCTGCAAATTCATCGTTGATTTCTTCAATGGGTGTTGCTTCTGCTTGAAGTTGTTTTAGTTTATTCGCTAACTCAGTGGCTAGTTTATTCAGTTGTTGATAATAGCCAAGATCTCTATCCGGATGCGGTTTAGGAATACCTAAAGTATGGGGTTCACCGGTATTATCATCGCGTTGCCAAAAGGGATAATTGAGTAACTTCTTGACTTCTGGTAATTGTTCTTCTGCTCTAACTAATTCATATTCTACTATAAACAGGCGTCCCGAATCTGGGTTGATTTGTGATAAAAAAGTATGAAACTCCAACAGACACCATTTTGACGCTAAATAACCGGTTGAGAGAATAACAACCAAGGTAGCTGATTCTTGTAATTGTGCATAAATGTCAGAATTAACGGGTTGATGACCGCGTAATTGGTAATCCATCCACAGGGTGTAACCATCAGCACGACCCAGTCTCTGAGCTAACGATTTTTTTAAGGCACTGATTAACGTAGTTACCCAACCCGCATCCGCGCCCGGGAATTGTTCATTATCTACATGAGCATAACTGATAAAAATATCATTTTTATAATTAGGAACATAGCTTGGCATAATAATCAGTTGATAAGTTGAAATGAATGATGATGAATTTTAGGTGATTGAAAGGGCTATTTCAATAAATACTTTGATGACTATCAAGACAAATTAAGTGAAATAATGCCATTTCTAATATCATAGGAGTGTAATAGATGCCAATATCATCTGCTGGAATTACGCCATTTCCGGCGCTACGATTACGTAGAATGCGTCGAAATGAATTTTCACGGCGGTTAATGCGGGAAAATGACTTAACTGTTAATGATTTGATTTATCCTTTATTTATCATGGAGGGTGAACAACAGCGAGTAGCTATTGCTGCTATGCCAGATCAGTTTCGCCTCAGTATTGATGAATTAATCAAAGAAGCAGAAGAACTCGTCAAATTAGGTATCCCAGCTATCGCCTTATTTCCCGTCGTTCCACCCGCCAAAAAGTCCTTAGATGCCCAAGAAGCTTATCATCCAGCCGGCTTAGCTCAACGAGCCGTGCGTGCTGTTAAATCAAACTTTCCACAATTAGGCGTAATAACGGATGTCGCGTTGGATCCTTTTACTACCCATGGTCAAGATGGTCTCATTGATAAAACCGGTTATGTCATGAATGATGAAACCGTTGAAGTACTCGTTAAGCAAGCATTATCTCATGCTCAAGCGGGTGCTGATATCGTTGCACCTTCGGATATGATGGATGGTCGGATTGGTAAAATTCGTCAAGCTCTAGAAGTTGAAGGTTTTAAAAATACCCAAATTCTTGCTTATTCTGCTAAATATGCTTCTAGTTTTTATGGCCCTTTTCGTGATGCTGTTGGTTCAGCTGGGGCACTCGGAACCGGTAATAAATATAGTTATCAAATGGATCCAGCTAATAGCGATGAGGCATTACGAGAAGTGGCTTTAGATTTACAAGAGGGTGCTGATATTGTCATGATAAAGCCAGGTATGCCTTATTTAGATATTGTCCAACGTGTCAAAACAATTTTTAATGCTCCTCTATTCGTCTATCAAGTGAGTGGTGAATACGCTATGCTTAAAGCCGCTGCTCAAAATGGTTGGTTAGCTGAATCCGCTATCATGATGGAATCATTATTAAGCATTAAACGTGCTGGTGCTAATGGTATCCTAACTTATTTTGCTAAAGCGGCTGCACAATATTTACAAGCTACTCGGGAAAATTTGAATTCCAAGTAAGCATGATGTTATTACTTAAATAGAATCGTGACAAATTAAGAATTTAACTTTTTATTTTATCAGTTAGCCATTATACTTATGAAAGTAACCGCTATTTATCCTGGTACCTTTGATCCGATCACGAATGGACATACTGATATCGTTAAACGTGCTGCGCAATTGTTTGCACAGGTTATTGTAGCAGTAGCTGCTAACCCTAAAAAATCACCGACTTTTACCTTAGAACAGCGAATTGAATTAGCACAAATTGTGTTAAAAGATTTCAATAATGTCACTGTCCAGGGATTTGAATCTTTGCTTGTTGATTTTGCTAAACAAACCCAGGCACAAGTTATTGTACGTGGTTTACGAGCCATTTCTGATTTTGAATATGAATTTCAACTAGCCAATATGAATCGAACCTTGAACCCAGAAATAGAGACCCTATTTCTAACACCAATCACCCAGTATACTTACATCTCTTCTTCTTTAATTAAGGAGATTATTGCTTTAGGTGGTGTAGTCAGTGATTTTGTCCACCCAACAGTTGGTGCAGCGCTTGAGCGAAAAATGCGCTAGTTTTATAATCGATTTTAAGTTATCAGTTAGGAAGAAATTATGGCACTTTATATCACCGATGAATGTATTAATTGTGATGTGTGTGAACCGGAATGTCCCAATGGTGCAATTAGCCAAGGGGAAGAAATTTATGTTATCAATCCCAAATTATGTACCGAATGTGTAGGACATTATGATACTTCACAATGTGTTGAAGTTTGTCCAGTCGATTGTATTATATCTGATCCTAATCACCAGGAAAGTCAGGAAGAATTAATGCAAAAGTATATTCAAGTCACTAAACAATCCGCTTAAAATATTTTCAATAATTTGACAGAACAACCAAGATTAGGTATTACTTAAAAGTACTTAGGTTTAATAGCATAATAGTAATTTCCGCGATGGTGAAAACCAGGGTATTTTCCAAAATTGGGATTGACTCTCTTAGAAAACGAGATTACTATTCAAAGTAAATTCTGGGAATTTGAAATCAGTTTACTGGAGTAATAACTCAATCGGGTAGAACCGTAAAAAGATAACAATGAGTAGACCTCGTCTAATGGTAGTATTATTTATACCTACTATATTAAAGATAATCTTGTTGCCCAGATCTCATTAGAAACTGGAAAGAAGCCCTCTGTTTACAACTAGCTAAGTATATTAAACCGGGTTTAACTAAACAATAGCGATGTGAAATGGGCTACGATGAGGAGTGTTAGTTTTAGAAGTCGTTTTTGGGGCCGTTAGCTCAGTTGGTAGAGCAGCTGACTCTTAATCAGCGGGTCGTAGGTTCGAGACCTACACGGCCCATTATTTAATAACCTAATAATGATATGACAAAAATCATCTGGCACTCAACTCAAAGACTGTCATTTCGAGTTGAGTAAAACAATCGACTTTGAAAGCGAAAGTGGCGGAATTGGTAGACGCGCTGGTTTTAGGTACCAGTAGGACAACCTGTGAGAGTTCGAGTCTCTCCTTTCGCATTAATTGATGCGGTTATTTCAATTTTCTTTTTAAGAGAATTATGCAAATAAATTAAGCTTACCGCCGTGGTTTTTCCTTCAAATTAAATTTTCTATTTGTATCGTGTTTGGTTGTCATTAAATAACTCCGTTAAAAAGATGGCCAATTTCTTCCAACAGCGTAAATTATTGAGCTACCAACCTTTATCATGCTGTATAACCAGGAATCATTAATGATATTCAAACTCAATATTAATCCCAAAAGCAAAAAAATTCCTTTTAGTAAACCATCCGTATTATACTTTAACGTGATGAGATGAGAGTGTTCTCAATTGCTCGAGTTTAATACAGATAAAAAATCTCACCGAATACAATGGATAACTGTTAAGTCAGCTTAACTGGGCTGTAGATAATAGTTAAAATTGAGGTTTATAAAGATAAAGTGACAGGTTATTAAGATATGCAAGTATCCGTAGAAACAACTGCTGCTCTCGAACGTCGCATGACGGTTGGATTATCCAAAGAACGTATTGAACCTGAAATTCAAAATCGTCTTAAGTCATTGGCACGGAAAGCAAAAATTAAAGGCTTTCGTCCAGGAAAAGTTCCAGTACGAGTAGTTGAACAAAAATATGGTTATCAAGTCCGGCAAGAAGTCATTGGAGAGGTTGTCCAAGCGAGTTTTTATGAAGCTATTGAACAAGAGAAACTTCACCCCGTGGGTGAACCCACTTTTGCATTTAATACTGATTTTAAGGATTTAGAAGCAGGTTTATCTTATACAGCCACCTTTGAAATTTATCCGGAAATACTGACTTTACAGGCAGACGGCTTACCAGTTGAAAAACCACTTGCCACTGTAACGGAAGCTGATATTGACACGATGCTATATCGGTTACGTCAACAACGTCAAACCTGGCAAGAAGTTGACCGTGTTGCCCAAGTTGGCGATCGAGTCATCATCGATTTTGTAGGAACACTCCATGGTGCACCCTTTAAAGGTAATGAAGCTCAACAAGTTTCACTGTTTTTAGGGCAAAAGAATTTTATTTTACCTGGGTTAGAAGATCAGTTGGTCGGCAGTCAAGCGAATGAAAACCGTGAACTGGATTTAACTTTTTCAGCTGACTACACGAATCCAGAACTCGCCGGTCAGACGGTCCATTTTAAGATACATGTTCATTCGGTTGCCGAGCCTCAACTGCCTGAAATTGATGCTGAATTTGCCAAAGCTTTTGGCGTTGAAGAGGGTAACATCGATACTTTACGCCGTGATGCCCGTACTAATATGGAACGGGAATTAGAATATGCGATTAGAGGCAAAATTAAACAACAACTCCTTGAGGCATTACTACAAGCCAATCCCGTGGAAGTACCTCAATCTTTAATCAACGAAGAAGCACAACGTCTCTTAAAAACACGTCAAGCCACTTGGCAAAATCAGGCATTGACGTTAGACATGTTCAAAGAAGAAGCGCTAAAAAGAGTTAAGTTAGGTGTATTAGTCAGTGAGTTAGTTAAGAAACAAAGTATTCAAGTGCAACCCGAACAAGTTCGACAATTGATAGAAAGAATTGCTTTTGCCTATGAAAATCCTGAAGAGGTCGTCAACAGCTACTATAAAGATAAACAGCGTTTAAAAGAAATCGAATCAATGGTACTGGAAGATCAAGTTGTAGATTGGCTACTCTCCAAGGCGCAACTGACAGAAAAACCGACCGACTTTTATACGCTGATGGAACAAAGTTCAGCGCGACCACGATAGGTTAAGTTAATGAAAACAAGAGATTATCCTGCTATGGCGCTCAATAGTCTAGTTCCCATTGTCGTTGAACAATCCGCACGTGGTGAGAGAGCCTATGATATTTATTCTCGGCTTCTCAAAGAACGCGTTATTTTTTTAGTCGGAACTGTTGAAGATTATATGGCTAATCTAGTTGTAGCTCAATTGCTGTTTTTAGAATCAGAAAATCCTCAAAAAGATATCCATTTATACATCAATTCTCCCGGGGGGTCGGTCAGTGCCGGTTTGGCTATTTATGATACGATGCAATTCATTCAACCGGATGTCAGTACCCTTTGTGTTGGGCAAGCAGCTAGCATGGGTGCCCTATTATTAACCGGTGGGACTAAAAGTAAACGTTATTGTTTACCGCATTCACGGATGATGATCCACCAACCCTTAGGTGGTTTTCAAGGACAAGCCACGGATATTGATATTCATGCGCGCGAAATTTTAAAAGTACGTGAGCGTCTTAATACCATTTTAGCTAAGCATACTGGGCAATCGATAGAAACTATCCAAAAAGATACTGAACGGGATAATTTTATGGCAGCAGAAGAAGCAGTACAATATGGTCTCGTTGATAAAGTGTTATCTACTCGAGAAATGATGTCCTCGACTTCTCCTTGAACACTTAAAAGGCACGAATTATGCTCAGATATGCGATATTTCTACTGGAGGAGGCTTATTATGCCTGATGATAGAAAAGGCCACGCTGGTCATGATGACCGTTTGTTGTATTGTTCTTTTTGTGGCAAAAGTCAACATGAAGTCCGTAAACTCATTGCTGGACCTTCCGTCTTTATCTGTGATGAGTGTGTTGAATTATGTAATGATATTATTCGTGAAGAAATTCAAGAAAACGTGGGTACTAATCCTCACCACCGGTTACCAACTCCTCAAGAAATCAATCAGCATTTAAATGAGTATGTGATTGGACAAAATTATGCTAAAAAAGTACTGGCGGTGGCGGTATATAACCACTACAAGCGATTAGAAACGAGTGGCAATAAAAACGATGTTGAAATTGCTAAAAGTAATGTGTTACTCATTGGTCCAACTGGTTCCGGGAAAACTTTGCTGGCTGAAACGCTAGCGCGCTTTTTAAATGTTCCCTTTACGATGGCCGATGCGACCACCTTAACCGAAGCCGGTTATGTGGGTGAAGATGTTGAAAATATTATCCAAAAATTATTGCAAAAATGTGACTACGATATCGAGAAAGCTCAGAAAGGTATTGTTTATATAGATGAAATTGACAAGATTTCGCGCAAATCAGATAATCCTTCTATTACGCGCGACGTGTCTGGAGAAGGTGTACAACAAGCTTTATTAAAACTCATTGAAGGGACCATTGCTTCTGTACCGCCACAAGGTGGTCGTAAACATCCGCAACAAGAATTCTTGCAGGTAGACACGACGCACATGTTATTTATTTGTGGCGGTGCTTTTTCAGGACTAGAAAAAGTTATTTGTGCGCGTACCGAAAAAAGCGGAATTGGTTTTGCTGCGCAAGTTCATGCTAAAGATGATAAAAAAGGCATCAACCAATTACTTAAATCACTCGAACCGGAAGATTTGATTCAATATGGTCTGATTCCCGAATTTGTAGGGCGGTTACCGGTAACTGCTGTACTAGAAGAATTAAGTGAGGATCAATTAGTCCAGATTCTGACTGAACCAAGAAATGCTTTAACGAAGCAATATATGCGTTTGTTTGAAATGGAAGGAACTGAGTTAGAATTCAGGGAGGAAGCCCTACACGCTATTGCGCATAAAGCGATGGAAAGAAATACCGGTGCACGTGGCTTGCGTTCTATCCTTGAGTATGCTTTACTGGATACGATGTATGAATTACCCTCTATGACAAATGTTGCTAAAGTAAGCGTCGATGAATCAGTCATTGAGCTTAAATCTGAACCATTGATATTATATCATAATATAGAGAAACAACGCGCCGCCGCAGATTAATTTCTAACAATTTGATCGCTATCTATTTATCATTATGATCTCGATTTAAAATTTCAAATGCTTGAAATATGAAAGAGGCAACAATACTATTATTAATAAAATTCACTCCTTAATTCGATGCTTAACGCATCTAACCGAACTAAGAGGAAATCTCTATGTCACAACATGACAAGACCTCAGAAGTGATAGAAGAACCCCGTCTGGTCTTGCCAGTACTGCCATTACGGGATGTGGTTGTTTACCCACATATGGTTATTCCCTTGTTTGTGGGTCGAGAAAAATCAATTCATGCCTTAGAAAAAGCCATGACCGAGGATAAACAGATTTTACTCGTGGCTCAAAAAAATGCAGCAGAAGATGATCCCAATGTGGATGATATTCATCGTGTGGGCACCATTTCGAGTATTTTACAACTGCTCAAGTTACCCGATGGCACGATAAAAGTATTAGTTGAAGGTGGACAACGTGCTAAAATCGTTGATTTCTTGTCAGTACAAGAAATCTTTGTCGCTCAAGTCGTACCCTTAATAGCACCGGATACTCAGGAAAAAGAAGTTGAAGTATTAGCACGTTCTATCACCTCTCGATTTGATCAATATATTAAACTCAATAAGAAAATTCCGCCAGAAATACTTAGTACCCTATCAAGTATTGATAATCCTACTCGACTAGCCGATACCATAGCAGCTCACATGGCTATTAAAATCGAGGAAAAACAGAAAATACTTGAAATCATAGAGATACGAGAACGGTTGGAACACCTGATTGCGTTAATTGAATCCGAGATTGATCTGCTCCAAGTGGAAAAGCGCATCCGTAAGCGTGTTAAAGGGCAAATGGAAAAGAGCCAGCGGGAATACTATTTGAATGAGCAAATGAAAGCTATTCAAAAAGAATTAGGCGAACTAGAAGATGTTCCTAATGAAATTGAAGAATTAGCCCGTAAAATTGAAACGGCGGGGATGTCTAAAGAAGCCAAAACCAAGGCGATTTCAGAACTGAATAAACTTAAAATGATGTCACCTATGTCAGCGGAAGCGACCGTTGTGCGTAACTATATTGATGTCATGGTTAATGTACCTTGGAAAAAACGTACTAAGATTAGTCGAGATATTACTCAAGCGGAACAAGTATTAGAAACGGATCACTATGGTTTAGAGAAGGTCAAAGAACGGATTTTAGAATACCTAGCGGTACAATTAAGAGTCAATAAACTCAAGGGACCGGTGCTATGTTTGGTTGGACCGCCTGGGGTTGGTAAAACTTCTTTAGGGCAATCTATCGCTCGAGCCACTAATCGCAAATTTGTGAGAATGTCACTGGGTGGTGTTCGTGATGAAGCGGAGATTCGAGGCCACCGTCGTACTTACATTGGCTCAATGCCGGGTAAAATTATCCAAAATTTATCGAAAATTGGTACTCGTAATCCGCTATTTTTATTAGATGAAGTCGATAAAATGGCGATGGATTTTCGTGGAGATCCGTCGTCTGCACTTTTAGAAGTTCTTGATCCAGAACAAAATCATACTTTCAATGATCATTACCTGGAAGTTGATTATGATTTATCTGATGTGATGTTTGTTGCCACGGCTAACACCTTAAATATTCCTCCTCCTTTACTGGATAGGATGGAAGTCATTAGATTATCAGGGTATACTGAAGAAGAAAAACTGAATATTGCCATCCATTATCTCGTTCCCAAACAAATTAAGAATAATGGATTGAAAAATAGCGAAATTAGTATTGGCGAAAGCGCAATTCGTGATATCATTCGTTTTTATACTCGTGAAGCGGGTGTACGCAATCTGGAACGAGAAATTGCTAAAATTTGCCGTAAGGTGGTTAAAGAAATTTTACTTAAACCCCGTGCGAAAAAGGTCATTATTACTTCACGTAATATTGAGAAGTATTTGGGTGTACAACGCTTCCGTTATGGTCGCGCGGAAGAACAAGATCGGGTTGGTCAAGTTACGGGCTTAGCTTGGACAGAAGTCGGTGGCGACTTACTCACTATTGAGGCAACCATCATGCCTGGTAAAGGTAAATTATCCTATACTGGGCAGTTAGGTGATGTGATGCAGGAATCTATTCAAGCGGCCATGAGTGTCGTTCGAGCTCGTGCGAAAGCGTTGGGCGTAGAAAATGATTTCTATCAAAAATATGACCTTCATATCCATGTACCGGAAGGTGCTACACCTAAAGACGGCCCGAGTGCGGGAGTAGGCATGTGCACCGCTATTGTTTCAGTATTAACTGAGATACCAGTACGTGCTGATGTCGCTATGACCGGAGAGATTACCCTTCGTGGAGAAATTTTACCCATTGGTGGTTTAAAAGAAAAATTGTTAGCAGCCTTACGAGGCGGAATACGCATGGTACTTATTCCAGATGAAAATAAACGCGATCTACAGGAAATACCGGAAAATATTAAGAAAAACTTAACGATAAAACCGGTAAAATGGATAGAAGAAGTACTCGCCGTGGCGTTACAACAAATGCCAACCCCACGAGAAGAAGATCCTGTAGTCAAATCGGCAGAAAATAATGCCGCTGCGGAAAAAAAACCGAGTGTACAAACTCATTGACATGCTACAATAAGCGTGTTGGCTCGTATCAGGGCTATAGTGGCATAGGTTATGCTAGCAGCCCTGAAGAGTAAAATAATATTTTTAAGTTATTTTCTTGGTGTATTACCTATTCAATACCATGTAAAATGGGGGAAAAATGAATAAATCAGAATTAATCCAATCCGTTGCTGAATCTGTTGAGATGCCTAAAGCTTCTGCAGCTAAAGCGGTTGATGCTATAATCGATAGTATTAAAAAAGCATTAGCAGACGGTGATACAGTAACTTTAATTGGATTTGGTACTTTTACAGTACGTGATCGTGCTGCTCGGGTAGGACGTAACCCGCGTACTGGTAAGCCGATTAATATTAAAGCCGCTAAAGTACCGGTATTTAAACCTGGAAAAGCGCTTAAAGATGCGGTAAACTAATAGCCGTTTTGGGCAGTGGGTGTTTAGCTCAGTTGGAAGAGCATCGCCCTTACAAGGCGAGGGTCGGGGGTTCAAGTCCCTCAACACCCATTTAATGAATGGAAAACAGAACAAATCTATAACAATTAAATTAATTAAGCGAAAGTAATCAAAGTGTTACCCCTTTTTACGTGATTTAAAGAAAATTACTCTAGAATAAACTAAAAAAAGGTGTTACAATCAGAGGCTCAATTTTCAGGAGCGGTAGTTCAGCTGGTTAGAATACGGCCCTGTCAAGGCCGGGGTCGCGGGTTCGAGTCCCGTCCGCTCCGCCAGTTTTTAAGATAAAGGTGCACTGAGATGCACCTTTTTTTGTCCAATTGAACCGTTAAAATGGCATTTCTTAACCTTTAATCACTATAGGAATAATAAACTATGCTCCAAAGCATCCGTGATAATGCTCAAGGTTGGTTAGCCTGGATTATTGTCATTCTTATTATTATCCCGTTTGCCTTGTGGGGAATACAAGAATACTTACGTCCAACCCCCAAACGTGTTATTGCCGAAGTTAATGGTGTTGAAATCCCAGAGCGCAGCTTTCAACAACAACTTTATCAACGACAACAACAATTACGAGCGATGTTGCGCAATCAGAATGTCGATTTATCGTTTATGGAATCCCAAATTCGAGAAAGTACTTTATCTCAAATGATCGAAGAAGAATTACTCATGCAAACCGCTATTGATTCAGGTATGCGAATCAGCGATGAATTATTACAGCAACGAATTAAGCAAATCCCGGGTTTTCAAGAGGAAGATGGTACTTTTTCTCAAGCACGTTATGAACAGGCCTTGAAAAATCAAGGGATTTTACCAGGGGGTTTTGAAATGGAAATGCGACGTTCTCTGCTCACTGACCAACTCCGTGAAGGGATACTTCGTTCAGCTTTATTGACTGATTATGACCAACAACAACGGCAACAACTTGAAGAACAACAACGTTATGTGAGTTATTTAATTATTCCAGCTCAGCGCTTTCAACAAAACGTCGTAATTAGTGATAGCGATATCGAAAATCACTACCAAAAAACTTGAATCGCTATATGACACCGGAAAAGGTGAGTATCGAATATGTAGAACTTTCTCAAGAAAATTTAATTAAACCCCAAGAATTAGATGAAGATACCTTAAAACAACGTTATCAAGAACGTCAAGCTGCCTTTACCACGCCAGCACAATGGAAAGCCCGGCACATTTTATTTGAAGTGGGTAAATCAGCTTCAGCAGCGGAAATTGATGCCGCTAAAAATAAAGCCCAACAAGTATTAACTAGAATAAGAGCCGGCGAGTCTTTTGAAGAATTAGCTAAAACTTTCTCTAACGATTCTGGTAGCAAAAATCAAGGTGGTGATCTAGGGTGGTTTGGGCCCAATGCCATGGTTAAACCTTTTGAAGAA
This sequence comes from Thioploca sp., assembly GCA_012032555.1. Taxonomy (GTDB): domain Bacteria; phylum Pseudomonadota; class Gammaproteobacteria; order Beggiatoales; family Beggiatoaceae; genus Thioploca. The sequence goes on along the minus strand of JAAUSR010000067.1, from coordinate 8,641 downwards.
GCCGTGAAATCAATGAAGGTGGGTGAAGTCAGTGAACCAATCCAAAGCGAATTTGGTTTCCATATTATTAAATTAGAAGATAGTAAGCCCGAAGTCACGCGTTCTTTCGCTGAAGTCAAAACAGAATTAGCCCAAGAATTGCAAAAAGAATTGGCAGAATCAGCTTTTTATGGCCAGGTTGATCAATTTTCTAATCTCGCGTTTGAACATCCTAATAGTCTAAAAATACTGGCTGAAACACTTAAGTTACCCCTAAAAACTACCAAACTATTTGAACGTATTGTCAGTACTCAAGCTGATGCTATTCTATCTCATCAGCCAGTTATTGATGCGGCATTTAGTGATACCGTATTAAAAGAACATTATAACAGTGATGTCATTGATATTGGTGAACAACATGTTGTCGTATTACGCTTAAAAGATCATCAACCGGCTCAACCGAAGCCACTTGCAGCAGTGAAAACAGAAATTACCGCAACGTTAACTCAAGAAAAAGCTAAAGCAGAAGTTCAAACCTTGGGAAAAACTTTAGTGACTCAAATTAAAGCCAAACAGAATCCAGACCAATTAGTCAGCCGCTATGATCTTCAGTGGTCACCCGCACAATGGATCAAGCGACAAGAAACTACCCTTAAACAACCGGATATTGTTCGCGAGGCTTTTAAGATGGGACATCCTGCTGATCATAAGGCGATTTATCAAGGAATAACCTTAGGTAATGGTGATTATGCCTTGATCGCTTTACTGGATGTTAAAGCCGGTAAAATACCCACTGCCACTAACACAGACAAACCCGCAACTGAACAGCAAACTCAGCAACAAGCGATTGGTGAAAGCGAATTTCGTCAATTAGTATCAGAATTCAAAACCAATGCTAAAATTAAAGATTATTCCAAACAGCTATCGGCAGAGAGCCAGTTATAAATTATTATGTTATTCAAAACTAGGCACATCAGGACGTTAATGTTACCTTATGCGCCTATTTTTTCACTGATAACGGGTAACTGATAACTGACCATGACAAACTCATCTAGAAAAATTTTAGTAACCAGTGCATTACCCTATGCTAATGGTTCTATCCATATTGGACATTTAGTTGAATATATTCAAACGGATATATGGGCACGGTTTCACCGACTGCGTGGATATGAGTGTTATTATGTTTGCGCCGACGATGCGCATGGTACACCCATCATGTTACGTGCGCAGAAAGAAGGTATTGAGCCTGAAGAACTCATTAAACGGATGCATGCTGAACATCAAGCTGATTTTGCTGCTTTTGCGATTGGATTCGATAATTATTATTCCACCCATAGTCCAGAAAATCGCCAATTTGCTTATTTAATTTATCAAGGTTTAAAAACCGCAGGACACATTGAGCGACGCATTATTCGTCAAGCTTATGACCCTGTTAAAGAAATGTTCTTACCAGATCGATTTATTCGTGGAGAATGTCCTAAATGCGGTGCAGCTGATCAATACGGCGATCATTGTGAAACTTGTGGAGCGACTTATTCACCCACTGAACTAAAAAATCCGGTTTCAGCCATTTCGGGTGCTACCCCGATAGAAAAAGATTCGGAACATTTCTTTGTTAACTTAGCTAATTTTGAAGCCATGCTCAAGGAATGGACGAGTAGCGGTAGTTTACAACCGGAAACGCAACATAAAGTCAACGAATTCTTTGAAGCCGGCTTACAAGCTTGGGATATTTCCCGAGATGCCCCCTATTTTGGCTTTGAAATTCCGGAAGCACCGAACAAATATTTTTATGTTTGGTTAGATGCACCCATTGGTTATATGGCCAGTTTTAAACAGCTTTGTGATAAAAAAAATCTTAATTTTGAAACCTTTTGGGGTAAAGCTAGCCAAGCAGAGGTATATCACTTTATTGGCAAAGATATCGTCTATTTTCATACTTTATTTTGGCCAGCTATGTTAACGGCCGGGGGTTTTAGGAAACCAACAGCGGTTTTTGTGCATGGTTTTTTAACGGTTGATGGTCATAAAATGTCTAAATCACGCGGTACTTTCATTAATGCTCGAACTTATTTAGATCACTTGAACCCCGAATACTTACGTTATTACTTTGCTGCTAAATTAGGGAGTGGTGTAGATGATGTTGATTTGAATCTAGACGATTTTTTTCACCGCGTTAATGCTGATCTCGTTGGGAAAGTGGTCAATATTGCGAGCCGCTGTGCCGGATTTATTAGTAAACGTTTTAATGGTCAACTGGCACTCCAATTAGCAGATTCACTGCTCTATCAACAATTTATAGAAGCAGGTCTGGCTATTGCCGAAGCTTATGAACAACGCGAATATAACAAAGCTGTACGTGATATTATGGCGTTAGCTGATCGAGCCAATCAATATATTGATGAATATAAACCATGGATATTAGCTAAACAAGCTGGCCAAGAAACTGAATTACAGGCCGTTTGTAGTCAAGGTTTAAATCTTTTTCGGGTACTCATAGGATATTTAGCACCGATTCTACCGGTAATGGCAGAGAAAGTCACTGAATTCTTGGCAGCCCCAGTGATTTGGCAACCGCAGCCTTTACTCGCTCATACGATTAACCCGTTTAAACCTTTAATGCAACGGGTCGAACCGTCACAAATTGAAGCCATGTTAGAATCCGCTAAAGACAGTCTCAAAACCCTCTCTCCCTCTCCCCCCGTTCAACCTAATCAGCTAACCGAAGCGCTTGCTGAAACAATCAATTATGATGACTTCGCCAAAATTGATTTACGAATTGCTAAAATTATTCAAGCTGATCCCGTTGAGGGAGCTGATAAATTGTTACGTTTAACCTTAGATATCGGCGAAGATAAACCACGTAACGTATTTGCCGGCATTAAAGAAGCTTACCAGCCGGAGCAACTAGTGGGTCGCTTAACGGTTATGGTAGCTAACCTCGCACCGCGAAAAATGCGTTTTGGTCTATCAGAGGGAATGGTATTAGCCGCTGGTCCGGGTAAAAAGATATCTTTTACTTCGTCCCGATGAAGGTGCTCAACCCGGTATGCGAATTAAATAAATCGAGTTCAACTGCATTTACCTGGGTACGGGTACTTTTTCATTAGCGTGGGATTCATACTCTTAATGTAAAGGAGGGTGCGTCCCACGCCTCGTTTTAGCTCAGAATGAAGATAGTTTTCCGTTGCTTGTTATCATGAATAATTGTAAAATATCTCGTCTAAATGCCGGCGTAGCTTAGTTGGTAGAGCAGCCGATTCGTAATCGGCAGGTCGTACGTTCAAATCGTATCGCCGGCAATGATCTCAACCCCCTACAACAGTAACTATCTCATTTAATTACTATTTCAGTTCATTGGAATCGATTTTTTGGTTTGATTCTGGTTAGTATTGAACAATCATTAAGGATTCTGGTTGTATAAAGACATAGATTCATTATAATTGACTAGTATCAGTCATCTTCTATTCTCATAGAGCGGAGTAATGGATAACTTAGATTCACAGCGGATAATTGATACAATTGTTATTCTTTGTAAACGAATTAATGAGCGTTTTCCCAAATCTGGACTAAGTAACCTCTGCTTAGAATTGCGTACCATCGCCGAGGAATCTACTTCGCGTTGTGAGTGGATTGAAAAACCACACTGGTTACTGCGTATAGGTATCGGTTTTATTATCATCCTCTTGATCTTTACCCTGTTAATCCTTATTCGATCAACAGTCAGTTTTTCAGCGAGTTATGACCTTAAGTTAGTTGATTTTTTACAAATATTAGACGCCGGCATGAATAGTATTATCTTGATTAGTGCTGCCCTGTTATTTGTTATCACGGTTGAAATTCGCAGAAAACGTCAACGTGCTATTAAAGCCATTCATCAACTGCGTGTACTAGCGCATGTTATTGATATGTACCAATTAACTAAGGATCCGGAACGGATTGTCCGCAATCGAAATCAGTCGACCTCTTCTTCACCTCGTGAAACCATGACCGCTTTTGAGTTAACCCGTTATTTAACTTATTGTAGTGAAATGCTCTCTTTGGTGGGAAAAATAGCAGCACTTTATGTGCAAGGTTTTCAAGATGCTATCGTTCTAGAAGCGGTTAATGATGTTGAAACCCTGACTACCGGTTTATCCCAAAAAATCTGGCAAAAAATCCTTATTCTCCATCGATTAACAGAACAAAGTTCGACTACCACAACGCCAACCCCATCGAAAAGCAAATAGCTGTTTTTCCCGTGTTATTAAATCATTTCTTTCTGTTATTCTTTTAGGTTGATTGACAGCGGCGGGTGGCAATGTAAAATCAAACTTCAATCTTTTCATGTTCAAAAATGAACGCGCAGTTACCCATTCACTCAATTTCAACGCCAGAGAAACTCAATGTGTCGAATCAATCCCAAAGTCGATTTTGCCTTTAAAAAATTATTTGGTAGCGAAGAAAACAAAGACTTGCTTCTGTCTTTGATCAATGCCGTAATTGGCCAGCAATTTTTAATTGCTTTTTCTATATGCTTGATATAGATTTACTAAAATCATTGTTATATGCAACATATCGACTATGAAACATACTTATAAATATAAGGTAGGTTAATCCAATGAAAAAGATTCCAATATTCCCACTACAAGCCCTATCGCAATTACTTATTAGTTTTTTTCACTAGTTATGGTAAGTGATAATATCACCATGATGTAACTTACCATTCTATTACCGAATCTTTAGCACCAACTAGCTGCTCGTAGTAGTCCTAAAGATAACTCATATCAATTACTCAATATCTAACGGAGGTTATTTATGTTGTTCTATAATTCTGGTTCTCTTTTTAAGGTACTAGGTTTTCTTTCCCTAGCAACCTTAAATATCAATGTAAACTGTCAAACAACAGCGAGCAATATCACTGCTGATGTTCCACAAGAACCAACAGTAACCAATTCGTCTCATCAAAATTCAGATATTGCAACTTTCCAGGTCTACAAAGATCCGGTTACTGGCAAATTTGGCCCACCACCGGCTGATGCCCCTAGTCCTTCGGCCCTGTCAGATCAACTAATGGAATATACCAGTACTTCTACCGAAGGTTTAGAAGAAATTAATACTGGTAATGGTTATATGATAGATTTGCAGAGTCGTTTTCAGGAATTGGTGACTTTCTCTACTGGTAACGAACCCGAAGTCACTTCTGCTAAGGAGTAAGATCATGTTATATAAAAATAATACCCCATTTTTCCTTATGCTGGCTTTCGCCGTTGCATTGTTTCTCACTCACCCAGCTCTGGCAGTGGTACAAATTGTTGTTGCCAATAATGATGGAGCTGGCGAAGGATTTAATGATCCAACCCCATTTACCCCAGCGGGTGGTAATCCAGCCCTCACGGTTGGAAGGGCACGTCTTATCGCTTTTCAGTACGCAGCTCACATATGGGGCAGTCATTTGAATAGTAGAGTTACCATTTGAGTTAACGCCCACTTTGATCCACTACCTTGTAGTTCTACATCAGGTGTGTTAGGTGGTGCTGGTACTACAACCATACACCGTAACTTTGCCAACACACCCCTGGCTAATACGTGGTATCCCCAGGCATTAGCGAATTCAATTGCAGAAGTTGATTTAGCACCGGCTCAAGATGATATCCATGCTACTTTTAACAGCGATGTGGATAATAATAATATAGCAAAACTAGTGTAAAATGATTAAATTTCATAGCGAGTAAAAATGTCAGAAATAGAACCGTGTTTTTGTTTCCGAATCGCTTTAGCTTGTGCCCATTTAGGTTCAATCGGGTTCAATTGAGGCGAGTAAGGTGGTAAAAAGAGAAGAATATGACCCGCTTGGCGTATGGCATTTTGAATATCTAAGCGTTTATGAAAACTCGCCTTATCCATAACGATGACACACTGAGAAGGAAGTTTGGGTAATAACTCTGGTGTTATCCAAGCAAAGAATACATCTGAATTCACCTTACCCATTAACCAGGTTACGGTCAGTAATAAACCGGCTAATAAAGCACCTATGACGTTAGTACGTCCTTTCGCTCCCCAATCTGGTTGACCCAAACACCGGTGGCCCCGAGGTGAATAACCGTATCGACGAGGCATCTCATGAGCAAAACCACTCTCATCAAGGTAAACAATTGGTTGATTCATTTTCTGGAAAGTGGCTATTTGAGTTTGGAAGTTCTGCTGAGCTTCGGGTTCGGCTTGGGGGTGTTGAAACGTTTTTTTTCCGCGAGAGGTTTAATTGTTTTAAAGCATAAGCAATCCCTGGTTGGCTCACCCCAAAACGGGCCGCACGTTCATACTGATAACTGTCGGGATGTTCATCGACATCTTGAGCTAAAATCTCCCAGTTGAGTTTGGTCGTGGGTTTATTTCGAGTTCGTTGGGGCTCGATATTTTTAGACCATCTAACTACACTCGCTTGACCAACACCAAATCGTGTTGATACTTCTGACCAGGTTAGATTTTCTTGTGCTTTGATGGATAATACTTTTTTCCTGAAATCAATTGAATAGGTCATAATTGAATAATTATTCCTTTAACTCGGTGGAGTTATCAATTAAAATTGATTGGTATTAAAATAGGTCCTAATTTTATCTTAATCATTTTATACTAGTTTTGCTATATCAATAGCACGAACAGCAGACTTAAAAAAAGCAACCACTCCTTTCTATGATATCCTTCCTTCGTGGTGTTTTCCTCAACGTCATTTAAGATTTAAAGCTTACTGTGTGGGTACTTCAAAAACAGGAACAACCACTATGCATGCCATTTTTAGTAACCAATATCGATCAGCACATGAACCAGATGCTAGATTTCTTATTACCAAGATTCTTGCTTTTCACAATGGGAATATCGATAAAAGTAAATTTGTTCAATATATTATTAAACATCGAGACAGACGGTTAGGCTTAGAAATGGATTCATCTCATCTAAATTATTATTTATTAGATATCTTAGTCAATGAATTTAGTGAAGCTAAATTTATTTTGACTATTCGAGATTGCTATTCGTGGCTGGAATCATTGATATCTAATCAACTAATAGTATTGAAATGGCAAAATAACTGGTTTAGACATCGATGGATAAATTTTGCGGATTTTCGTTTCGGAAGCAGAGAAAAATATGCGAAAGAAGAAGCTATTTTAGCGGATAAAGGTTTATATACGCTAGATGGCTACTTTTCTTATTGGAATGAACATAATAGTAGGGTACTGGCAATTGTGCCAAGAGAAAAATTGCTCATAGTGAAAACAAACGAAATTGATCAGAGTATCAGGCGAATTGAAGAATTTTTAAGTATTCCTTCAGGTACCCTTCCTCATAAGGTTCGTAAAAATGTGAAGAAAAAACAGTTTAATATTCTTTCACAGATAGACAAGGATTTTTTAGAAGCTAAGGCTAATTTTCATTGCAAAGAATTAATGGATAAATACTTTCCCGATGTAAAAGGATTTAATTTTTTAAAGTGATACCTACCCCAAAATGCTATCGGATAAAATTTAGCTGGGCAATTACTTTGAATTAAGAATGCCTAAGCATCTAAAAGTTATGTTGAGAGGCTTTACAGGAACAGATTTTTAATCTTATCGCTGCATTACGCCAGTTTAAGTTACCATCACGACCAATAGAAGAAAGTTAATGAAAGTCAACAATCTAATAAGAATGGTTAATACCTGGGCTATTCCTCGCATTAAAGATAATCTTCCTTTGTGGTGTTTTCCAAAGTATCAATTAAGATTTAAAGCTTATTGCGTAGGATTGCCGAAAACAGGAACTACCAGTATACATGCGATGTTTAGTCAAAATTATAGATCAGCACATGAACCAGAAGGAGGACTTGTTTGTAATCGAATTTTGGCATATGTAACCGGTAAAATTAGTAAAAGTGAGTTGACTCGATTTGTTAGACGTCGAGACAGACGGTTAAGTTTAGAAATGGATTCTAATAATGATAACTATTTTTTACTTGATATCCTGGTTAGTGAATTTAGTGAGGCCAAATTCATTTTGACCATTCGAGATTGTTATTCATGGCTTGATTCGTTCCTAAATCACCATTACCTCGGTATTCTTTATGTTCGAGCTAATTATCCGTTCAGAAAGAATTGTCCGATGAAAAGATATGATATTATTTTTGGTATTGACGAATTTAAGCATACGTCGGAAGAAAAAATTTTAGTAGAGAATGGACTTTACACTTTAGATGGTTATTTCAGGTATTGGCGAGAACATAACCAGCAGGTAATGGCTATCATACCTAAAGAGAAGCTACTCATTGTAAAAACTAAAGAAATTAATCAATACATTCCAAAAATTGAGCAGTTCTTAGAACTAACACCAGGTAGTCTTCGGGATCAAGTTCGTGAGAATGTGAGGCGCGAAAAACAAAAATACCACTTTCTATCTAAGATAGATAAGAGTTTTTTAGAAGAAAGAGCTAATTTCTACTGTAAAGAATTAATGGATAAATACTTTCCTGAGGTGAAAGGATTTAATTCTTAAATTATAAGCAGGGTCAAGTAAATAACTATGGAATAGAGTTGTATCACGTTAAAAACCAATCAATTAGCTAAGTAAAAATTCCATAGTCCAGCACAGACACCAATTATTTCATCATATAAATCAATTGTATGAAATCTAATTTTATTGACAAGTGTTC
>JAAUSR010000140.1 GCA_012032555.1 Thioploca sp. | reverse complement strand
CTTGTCAAGGCGGGGCTGGGGGTGGTTGAAAAAGTTAATCTTATTCAACTCGTTAATTACCACCCCCTCACCCCCTCCTTGGTAAGGCGGGGGAAAACTACGCTTAACTTAATGGCAGTGGGGCATTGCCCACCCTACTTTACTAGACATCGTGAGCAAATAGCTCCTCAATCGAACTTGTGGAGTTGACGAATCGCTTGAGTTTGTAGGGTGGGCATTGCCCACCCTACTTTTTACTTTTTACTTGTGGAGTTGACGAATCGCTTGAGTTTGTAGGGTGGGCATTGCCCACCCTACCTTTTACTCAATAACCTATAAACGGTTAAATCATCAGGACTTCGCACCACTGAGAAACAACCAACTGCAGACAAATGTCTCAATAACCTATAAACGGTTAAATCATCAGGACAATTTGAGACACATAAAATTGAGTCAAGAAGAAGTCTCAATAACCTATAAACGGTTAAATCATCAGGACTTAGTCGCTGTCTTTGCCGATGGAAAAACTCGGTCTCAATAACCTATAAACGGTTAAATCATCAGGACTTACGACGGATTTGCCTGAGGAGCATCAGGTAAAGGTCTCAATAACCTATAAACGGTTAAATCATCAGGACAAGAAAATGCATTATTGTAACAAGTGCTGGTATCGTCTCAATAACCTATAAACGGTTAAATCATCAGGACTGCAAACCATCAAACAACCCTCGAGTTATCGAGGTCTCAATAACCTATAAACGGTTAAATCATCAGGACACTTCGGTGACATGTGACCACGGTTCCAATACAAACAGTCTCAATAACCTATAAACGGTTAAATCATCAGGACTTCGATTTGTGGCCAGCAATGGTCTGTATTAGTTAGTCTCAATAACCTATAAACGGTTAAATCATCAGGACGCGCTTTCTCGATAGAATCTCGCGCATGCGGTGTCTCAATAACCTATAAACGGTTAAATCATCAGGACCCTAACCCTAAAAATTTCTCTAAATTTTTCAATCGATTACCAGCCTTATTTCTGATACTAAAAAAGTGGTTAAAAGTTAGCTGCACCGGCATCTTTCTTGCGCATTTTTTCTTTTTAAATAACAATGAGTTACATAACTCATTTTTTAATTATCACCCCCTTCCCGGACAACCCCGAAAAGTTAGCTGATCACTTTGTTTTATAAAGGAAAACCTTTTTTAACCTACTTTAGAAATCAACTTTAACTCGCTTGCTTAAATGGGACTATTTTCTCAAATTTTAGTCTAAACACTCATAACTACAATTTAGAGTTAGCTAATTAAATCATACTTAAAAATAAATTGCAAACCCTTTTTACCAGCCACTCCCGCTAAAATCCAAGTAACCAGGTCAAATAAGACCAACAACCCGCCCCAAAAACTTCAGACAAGCAAATGCCTAGCACAAATTGCTCTTTTTTAAAAATGGAAATGAATGACCAAAAAATAACACCCGAAACAACCCAGACGGACCCAAATTGAAACCTAACCCCACTCAGAAATGGTTAGGAAGTGTCGAATCAAGGTAATTCTACGGTTGGCAATGAAGAGATAGCTTGGTACAAGGTCGCCCAATCTGGCAACTTGAAGGTTAAAAAGTAAGCCCGGAAACGTTCCCAAAAACGAACCCGACTTGCCATTTTCGTTAGTGCTTGCTGAAATAGCTTGCAACCAAGCCCTTGAAGTTGATCAATCCAAAACGCTAACCACATCAAATAGGCAAAAACCTTGGAGAGATGCTGATTGCCATGGCCAAAGTTAGGTTCAAAATGATAGCCTTGGTTTGTTAGGGTGTTAAAAGTTTCATTTTCTATACGCCAGCGTGCGCGATCTCCTTTCATAACTATGGATAGTGTGTGTTCGAATAACGGAATATCCGTTACCCAGCTAAAAATTTTCCGCTGACCTTTGGGACTGATTTCTTCATAAATCATCAAGTTGACTTCTAAATCAGAATGGGCATCATTTAAGGGAACTGGGTTATGATAACGATAATGGTGAATGGTACCGTCCGGATCTTGGCTTTGATAAGTTTGTGTCTGGGGACTGGTTTCTATCCAATCAAACAAGTAAGTGTGGTCTTGGGATTTGGCACCTAAAATGTAACGCATCTTTAGGGATTGTAATTTGCGGATAGGTGGACCATTAGAGGCTAATCCATCTTCAACTACAATGAATTTCATCCGGGGATGAGCTTGACGTCAACGTTCAATTAGGCGTTTCGCGGCATTTCGTTCACAATCATTGTTCTTACTCCCCTCTGCCTTAATGATGGGTTCTGGAGCGAGAGGTAATACTTGGGAATGGTTAGGATGGACTAAAACCGCACCTAACATTTGGTGATAGTAAGTCATATTACCATTTCGGTGATGCTTTTCACCACATTGCTGGCAATGAATTTCCGACGAGGAAAAGTACCCGGTGCCATCTATTGATAACCGGTAGTAGTTTTCAAAGTAGGTGAATTGTTCCAGTACTTTCCCCCGTTGGGCGGTTTGAATCAAAGTAGTAAAAGCCCTTTGTAGTTCTGAAGCGGGTAATTCATCTAAACGTTCTCGTAAATAAGTGTCACCTGGGATATTTTTAATTCCATATAGTGTTTTAAGGTTAGAGGCTATCGCTGTCTCTCGACTACTGTTATCAAACTGCAACAGGGAGGGTATTTGAGGCTGAAGATTGCCAATCCCGATAGTAAGCAGTCTACTAAAGAGATAACTCCTTTATGCACCACCGGTTCCTTTATCGTTTTGAAAAATGATTTCAATTCTTGCAACAGTCCGGGCATGGACAGTTTTTTACGGAAGAAATTGGTTCTCATCTCAACCACTATTTTGGGACAGTTATTGGGTTAACTCATATTAATTGGTTTACGAAAACTATTTTTCCAGGTTTTTATAACCTATTACTTTTAAAGACTTTATTTTTTAGCGGGAATGGCTGACGAATCAAACCGGTTGTTTAACTAAATGGAGTGGAGTACATTTGTAAAATTAAAATTGCAGCGGAGTTTGATTAAATTAAACTAGTAGGAGGATTTTGCTTTGAATACCTTAACACGTCGAGAATTTTTAACCTCATCCACGGCTATCGCTAGCGGATTAGTGATCGGTTTCTATTGGCCCGCTTCACTACATTTGGTTGAAGCAGCCGAACCAAAGTCAGCAATAGAGATGAATGCTTGGCTACGCATTGATACTGATGACAGTGTTACTGTATTAATAGCCCACTCGGAAATGGGACAAGGAATTTATACTGCCTTACCCATGTTAGTCGCCGAAGAACTAGAAGCCGATTGGGATAAAATTAAGATCGTGATGGCACCCATTGCTGAACCTTATAAAAATCCTTTGATAGGTGCACAATTAACTGGTGGTAGTAGTTCTATTCGAAGCCGTTGGGAATCATTACGGATAGCCGGCGCAACCGCTCGAATCATGCTCATTCAAGCTGCCGCAGAACGTTGGCAAGTTAAACCAGAAACCTGTCAAGCTCAACAAGGTAAGGTAACCCATCTAGAAAGTCATCGCGTTCTAACCTATGGGCAATTGGCCGAAGCGGCTGCTAAACTCTCACCGCCACCAAATCCACCATTGAAATCAGTTGATCAATTTAAATTGATTGGTAAACCGACACGACGTTTAGATACCCCGGCTAAGGTAGATGGTAGTGCGATATTTGGTATTGATGTACGCTTAACCAATATGAAAATTGCCGCAGTACAACAAGCGCCAGTATTTGGCGGTAGCGTAGCGAGTTATGATGCTGAGGCAGCGAAGGCACTCAAAGTCGTTGAACTACCAAACGGAATTGCGGTAGTAGCTAATAACTATTGGGAGGCGAAAAACGGCTTAGAAAAACTGAAAGTCAAATTTAAGTCCACCGAACACGACTCACAAGACAGTACTACGATTACTCAATTATTTCAAAAAGGCTTAACCGAGACCGGTGCAATTGCTTATCAAAGTGGTGATGCGGCAGCGAATCTGAAAACTGCTAACAAAACATTGACCATGGAATATAGTGTTCCTTTCCTAGCTCACGCAACGATGGAACCGATGAATTGTACAGCGGATGTCAAGAAAGATTCAGCTGAAATTTGGGTACCCACTCAAGCGCAAGAATGGAGTCGAGCAGCCGTTGCGAAAATCACTGGCTTACCAGAAGACCAAATTACGCTTCATACCACTTACTTAGGTGGTGGATTTGGACGACGCGTTGAAGTAGATTTTGTCACACAAGCGGCTTTAATCTCTAAGCAAATTGGTCAACCCGTTAAAGTGATTTGGTCACGAGAAGAAGATATGCAACAGGATGTCTACCGTCCAGCCATGCTAGCCAAATTTATGGTGGGTTTAGATGAAAAAGGGACGCCAATAGCCTTAACCAGTCGAATTGTCGGTCCTTCTATTTTTCATCGTGTTAATCCCGCGCAAGTCAAAAATGGTGTCGATCGAACCGCAGTGGAAGGTATTGCCGATCTGAGTTATGACATTCCCCATCAACATACTGACTATGTCATGAAAAATACGCATATTCCGGTGGGATTTTGGCGTTCAGTAGGACATTCGCATAATGCGTTTTTTATCGAAAGTCTAATCGATGAAATTGCGCATGAGACCAGGCAAGATCCCTATCAATTACGTCGTACTCTTTTAAATCACAAACCCGAATTTATTAAGGTACTGGATACCTTAGCCGAAAAGTCAGCTTGGGAAAAACCCATTGCACCGGATCGATTCCGCGGTATGGCTATTCACCAATCTTTTGGGAGTATTGTCGGACAAGTTGCTGAAATATCAGTAGATAAGGCCGGAGGATTTACAGCGCATCGCGTTGTTTGTGTGGTTGATTGTGGTATAGCTGTTAATCCCGCAACGATTGAGGCACAAATGCAAGGCAGTATTGTTTATGGATTAAACGCTCTAAAACAAGCCATTACCATTAAAGCTGGGCGTGTTGAGCAAAATAATTTTCCTAACTATCCACTTTTAACGATGGCTGATATGCCTCAAATTGAGGTTCATATTGTTACATCAGGCGGTAAGATAGGTGGTATCGGTGAACCGGGAACCCCACCCATTGCACCAGCGGTAACCAATGCGCTGTTTGCTGCTAATCAAAAACGAATCCGTCATTTACCGATAACTACACTCAGTTAATCGATCATTTACAGTAGATGGATTTTGCTCATCAGATGAAACCAGCGGGACGGGGTTTGTAACCTCGTCCCAAACGTTTTGGGTAGGCAGCGGTGATCAACCAAACGTTCGGGAACCGGTTGCAAACCGGTTCCCGCATAAGGTGAAATCCTACCAGCGGGACGGGGTTTGTAACCCTTGCCCCCCCTTTGTCAAAGGGTGGAATCCTTAACTTAATGGCAGCGACGCTGGCGCGTGGGAACGAGAAATACACTTGACATACTAAATAAGGTATTTATACTATTTTTAGTATGTGGAAGATTTATGAGCACAATAATGCTGTTAAGCAACTCGATTCGTTACCAACCGAAATCTTAAAGCGATATGAAAAATGGAAAGATATCGTAGCGATATCTGATACTAATGGATTAAAACAGATTAAGGGTTTTCACGATGAACCATTACAAGGAAAATGGAAAGGCTATCGCTCTTCTCGTCTTAATATTCAATATCGTATTATTTATAAAATTGAAAATGAACTGTTGTTGGTACAGGTAGTCGAAGTAACAGCACATGACTATAGGAAAAAATAGTATGAACAATGTCCAAGAGTCTCCGAAAAGAATCAGCGTATCGGTTGGTGAATCGGTTCGCATTATTCGGGAATTACAAGAATTGAGTCAAAATGAGTTATCGACAATGACTGGGATTCCTCAATCAACGTTATCAGCTATTGAACATGACAAGATTAACCTTGGCGTCGAAAGAGCCAAAGTGCTCGCCAGAGCATTAAAATGCCATCCAGCCGTTCTGGTATTTCCTGGCTGGGAGGTTGAGTGTAGCACAGCGGCATAATAACTTAGTCCATAGATCAAAATTAGGAGCAGGGCCACCGCATTAAAATTTCTTGCCAAACACCAATTTGGCACGGTAGTTATCATTCCAACTCGCTTGGCGGCGTTTTTTTGCAAGGCTACCTGGGATAGAGTCGAAATCAAAAAATCCTA
>JAAUSR010000139.1 GCA_012032555.1 Thioploca sp. | reverse complement strand
GTGAATTATCTTAATTTATTTGAAGTTATGCAGCTATAATTTGGATTAACCATGGGTGCATTAATAAAACTGATTGTTAAGCTGGCTGCAAAGATCTTTCGAAGGGTACCCAAGAAGGTACCTCGAACAAATCCAGCGAAAAAAGCAGGACAGAAATTTCCTAAAGAGAAGCCCTGTGCAAAAAAAAAATTGCTCCAACTCTCAGAAGGTAGCCATTGATGATAAAAGGAAAGAACATATTTTCAGAAAAGCAGAAGGACATTTAGAGGATACACCATCAAATCGGAAAATGTTAGAGGATGTGGCCAATAATTCAGAAAATATTTTAATGAAGGGGAAGCCGGACAAATGGGGCAATACTTGGTTTGCTGAGACGCAACCTGATGGTACTCAAGTTTGGGTACAAGTTCGAAGTGGACAAATTATAAACGGTGGCGTTAATCAAACACCTCGATCATTTAATCTTGAAACGGGTCTTTCATCACCAATTAAACCTGGGGGAAAATAACAAAAATGGATAAACTAACTGTCCAAGAAGCATATTGCGCTATGTACAAATATCTAGAAAATTTGTATAGCCTAACCAATTCAGATGACTTAGCTGGATTCCTTGGAAGCATGTCACTCTTACCTGATGGTAAACCCGCAGATCCTGCTATTTGGCAAGAATGGCTTGACGCTGTTGCAAAAGCTAAAGAATCTGGAAACGATACCAGCTTAAGATTATAGCGAGCGTAGGTCGGCAATCCTTTGCCGACATTGTTCAATAGTTCGGACACTTTTTTTTAAGTCATTGATTTTATAAGATGGCATTCAATAGTAACTCATTGATAAAGCCTGGTAGAGTCGGTGTAATGCAGTGAAACCGACCACTTGAAATACCAATCATGGTCGGTTTCTGCACCGACCCTACAGCTAATGCAAATAATAAAACAGCTCCATCTGGAAATAAGACAACACCTGAAAGGTCTAAAAGTTCAAGAAGGAAATGCCAGAGTCCCCCTTAATCATGTCAAAAAGATAATCAAAATAGAAGTAGTAACAGTTTATAAAAAATGGTGGAAGGACTAGTCAACTTTTTTATATTAATCTTATTAATTTTAATTAGGTGGTGGTTGCATGAAACCAAATATAGTTGAAGAAAAAGATGCGTTTCTTTGATAAAGAGGTAGTAACAGTAAATGGAGAACGTACATTGAAGTTACACGGGTTAGTATTTCACAGCGCTTTAGCAGTTGATAAGGTTGAAGTCAAACGAACTGCTGAAGATTTACTAATATTAATCTACCTCACGCCAGCCAAAAAAGGTTTAATCGGCTCTTTTGATTTGAATATTCCTTTATCAAGTTCAGATAAACGAATACTGTTTGGTTCTTCTAGTACACTAATATGGACTGAAATTAACCAAAGATTTCTCATTATTTAGGGGAGGTATGACATCTTGTTAAGATCCTGCCAGAAAAATAACTGCTAAGAAAATACAGATTAACTTTAATATCAACATTTTATATTTTGATGCTAAAAATTAAAGTAATAGGGAGTAGAAAAAGATTCTTGATAATTCTAAGCTGAACTTGGTTGTAGTGAGTCAACATATGAATAACTTACTGGCGGGCAAATGCTGAAGAGAATTATATTTTATCCTATCTTAGTAGGACATCTCCTTTTTTCTGAGATATCTCTTCTTTATGAGAAAAATAAGTATAATTTAATCAATCAGATGTACTCTAACGGTGAACATAGTAATTATTATCTATCATCTGAGTCTGATACTCTTTTATTTATCACTATGATGTTATATGTTTCACTTATTTCTGCCTGTATTTTACTGATCTTCACTGTAATTGTCTTAAAACGAGAAGAAAAAATCATCATTGGTTTTTTGCTTGTCCTCCTTAGTTGTTTTTCTATATGGAAGCTCATCATTCTTGGAAAAGAAGAGGTATCTATTTATGAAAATAAATTTTATGAAGATGATATTAATAATAAAGTTGCCCAAATCCAAGAAAAAATTGTCGATTTAACATCAATATGGGATGTTTTTAGATCAGAAATCTTTAAAGATCTCTATGAACACCCTGAAGTTTATTTAACTGATGTGATAAATTTGCTGTCAAATGCGCAAGTGAATGATACGCAAAAAACCATTGCGGCTTTATCCGTTCAGAATCTATCTTTACCAAAATTTTTATTTTTTGCCAAGCAGGTTTTAAACTTAAGAGAGGAAAATAAAATATCGGCAAAGGTTTTCAGTATTGCTGTTTTTCCACCTTATGATTGGAATATTAAACTCCAAGAAAACTATACCAACAAGACAGTAATAGAGTTTCTCAGTATCGTGAAGTCGTCAAGCACGGTTGATAAAGAAACCCAGGAATATGTTGAGAAGATTATCACCGGTAAAGCGTTGGAAGATATTCATCAGCTAACTGAGATGGGTCAATTACCTATACTTAAATCTATTGTTAAATGATAAAGGAGGAATTATGCCCCTTAAACCCCAAGGACGCCTCAATGACGACGCTATTGCCATCGATGCCCATGGCAAACCCTGTTGTCCGCATGTTGTGAAAGGCCCAGCTACCCAAGGTTCTCCTAATGTGTTTGTTAATAATCAAGCCGCATTGCGAGTCAATGATCGAGGAATCCATACCGCCTGTTGTGGTTCAAATAGTTGGGTTGCTAAGACCGGTAGCGCAACCGTTTTCATTAATAACCAACCGGCTCATCGTTTAACTGATAGTACTCAACATTGTAGTGGTGTAGGAATATTGCTGGAAGGTAGTCATAAGTTTTTGTTGGAGGATAGTTTAATAAGGAGAACGATGATGTTAACCATCCGCGAAGAACAAATGAATGCTTTTTTACTCGATGATGAGCAAGCATTCGTAGACTTTATTGTTGAACATTTAAATGAAGAAAGTCCTGAGCTGATTGATAGATTACCTCTTGACTCCTTAAGGGAGATGGTAAGAAACGGGATTGCAAAAGCAAGAGGATATGGTTTTCATTCACCAGAAGATCTCACTGCTTTTGTCGCTATTATGTTTGAAATTGCACCTAATTTTGATGAACAGCCGGAAATTCATCACGTTTTACAAGATAAAAACATCCCCATTGATAACCGCTTTGATTCGATTTTTGAAAAAGTATCCGATGAAGCTTGGGAAGAAGCAGATAGAAATTATGATTATGAAGCGTGGTTTCCTGAGTTAAAAAATGAGTAACCATCATGGGCGCAATTAAAGATGCTAAATTAGAATCTATTATTTCTAATTCCTCTGAAGTTTCAAAAACAACCGGCATCCTTAGCCAATTAAATAAAGACTTAGCCTGGGAATTAGCTCAGATAGGTGTAGATACCACCGGTATTGTTGATCCTAGTCCAACTTCTGATGCCATCGGGATGGGATTGAGTCTGGTCAGCGGCGATCGGTTTGGAGCAGGATTATCGCTGATCTCAATGATTCCCTTTTTTTTGGGGGACGCATTAGGTAAATCCGCGAAAATGGCTCGTGCAGCCCAAAAGATTGCTGCTCTTAAGAAAAAGATAGAAGGTGCTGTCACCGCAATTATTAAAGCTAAAAAGGCAGCTCGCGCAGCTATAAAATATATAATGACTGCTTGAAAGCAAGCCGCAGCAATGTTAAGAGCTAAAAGAGCAGCAGATGCCGCTAAAAATGCAGCAAAAAAACAGAAGTGCAAAACTTGTAAGCCCCCACCAGGTAATCGCTTCGGAACACGATCACCTAAAGAAGGTAGTAATGGGACATGGCATGGTGGTGAAAGAGGAGACTCAACATGGCATCCGGATCCAAATACTGAAAAAGGACAAGCTGTACTGAATGCAACCGGTGGAAAACCAATTGAATTTAAGGATGGTTACCCAGATTTTTCGGATCATGCTTTACATCGAGTAGAAATAGAAATGACCGGTGATAATTCTATTGATTTCCCTGCAGCGAATAAAGCTGCTGGATTAAAAGAGACTCCCAAAGATTGGACATGGCATCATAAAGAGGACGGCGTGACTATGGAACTTATTCCTTCCGATTTAAACAATAATATACCTCATACAGGGGGCGCTTCAATGGTCAGGGATCCGGGGTATTAAGAATATTATTGATTCAAGAAAGTTAACTACTCCGAAAAATTGAATAAATTGGCTAGTCACTTTAATAAATTTCTCAATTGATTTAAGCCACTAAAATAATTTTTGGCTAACTTAAAGGTTACCTATGAGAATAATTGAATCTGAAAAAAAACTTGCACTTCATGAAATCAAAGAAGTAGAAGAGACCCTAAATATCCAACTTCCTGAAGAATATAAACGTTTCTTGTTGTTATACAATGGAGGTCATCCGCAACCAGGAAAATTCAAATATATCTGTGAGGATCATCAAAATAAGAGTTTAGTTGCTTGGTTCTTAGCGATTTATGAGGGAAAAGCTGAGAATTTTTTAACTTTTTTCAAGACTTATCAAGGACGCATTCCTCAAGATACTATTGCAATAGCTAGAGATCCAGGAGGTAATCTTATTTTATTGGGTATAAATGGAAAAAATAGAGGCAAGGTATTTTTCTGGCTACAAGATTTTGAAGTTGAAGAAGATGAAATCCCAGAATATAGTAATGTTTGTCTAATTGCAAATAGTTTTGATGAATTTCTTAATTCGCTATTTGAATAATACTATGAAGCATAGATAGAATCATGTATTATCCTGAAAAAGTTTTTCCAACTTATTTAGAAAATTGGCCTGATGCTCTTCGTGAACTTTCTATTCCACAAATTGATATTCCTCTTAGCTTAGAAGAAGGACGTGCTTTAGGGAGTTATATCTGGCACTTCAAACAGTGCTTTGGTAACCCTGCTGGTACTATTGATAATATCGTTACAAAAATTAAAGCTGCTCTGTTGCATTTTCCTGAGGGTGCTTTTGTTCGATTAGGATCTCGCAGTGGTAAGGACTCTTATACCAACTATCAATTGAATTAACCCTTATATAAAATATTTGAATTTAAATAATCTAAATCGGTACCTAAAAGCAATTGAGCGGTGATAGAAGCGAAAAAGTCGGTGGAGATTGGAGTCAAAATAGCCGCTAACTTTGGTTTCAATTCTTCTAAGTTATCAAACAGTTTCCAAGCCAGCTGTTTCTTAAGCCAAGCCCAAAGCCGCTCAATGGGATTACCATCTGGTGAATGAGGTGGTTGAAACCATAACACCAGATTATCAGGTACGACTAAACGTTTTGCGGTATGGAACCGAGCATTATCCAGTTGTACAATATGACAGTCTAACGGATAAGTTTGGGAAAACTCCCGTAGATAGGCTTCAAAACCATCCGTATTGAGGTGAGAACATTCTAAAAAATAGCTCTCACCAGTTAATGGTTCGACTAGACCATAAAGATAATAAGCCTGAAAAGTCCACTGAATTTTGCCAACCGGTTTCACACCTCGTTTGGTAATCCGACGACGTGTTATCGTTTTGAGCCCAAAACGACTTTCATCGGTACACCAGTAGCGGATACGTTGGTTATTAGCGTGAAGGAGAGTTGCCATCACACTTAAACGCCGTGCTTTTTTTTTATTAAAATCGATGGCTTTCGATTCATCACGTTGAGCACTTTGTGGACGTGCAACTTTGGGCCGAGCATTCCAGCGATAGTGAACGATTCCATAAAGGGTTGAATTCTTCACCTCTAATCCATAATGGTCTTTTAACCAAACTTGGAGCGCTTGATAACTATCAAATCCCTGTGGTTCTTCTAAGCGTTGTTCGAGTGCTTTTAATACGCTTGTCGGTATCGATAAACTTCTGCCACCACCGTGTTTGATTTTTAACAGTCGAGCGATTCCACCTTGACGATAGTTCTTCAGCCACCTTTTGATAGTTGAATCGTCTCGCCCTATTAAGTTGGCGACTTGTAATGAGGTTTCCGCTTGATGGCTTTTTAACAGATATAAGGCCGAGATTCGTTCTTGTTGACGACCTTGACATTGATTATGCATCAACTTTTTTTTTAGCTCTTGAACACTTTCTTTTCTCTCTATATTTAAGAGACGACCTACTCTGGACATTCCGGTTCTCCTTATTCATATTTATTATATTATATTATATACGTGTTTTTTCAATACAAATTTGGTATAA
>JAAUSR010000138.1 GCA_012032555.1 Thioploca sp. | reverse complement strand
TAAGCAGTTTACTTTCCCCTCCATACCAAGGAGGGGGGTCGGGGGTGTTTTAAAATCACTCAATTCGGTAACATTTTTTTAACCACCCCCTCGCCCCTTCTTCTCAAGGAGGGGGAATGATCTCTTAACTTAATGGCAGTGACGCCGGAACGAGAAAACGAGAAAATAGAATTTTATATCAAGCTATTATAGAGAAAAGTTGCGAGGAATGCCCTTGAATTTTATGATATGATAATCTAAACTCATCAACCTCACCGAGGTGACTTATCATGGCCAGTTTAGTTGAACTAGCATTTCCAGCAATCGAATACCCAGAATCGGACGGACAACCCATCGGCGAGACAGATTTTCATTTCACCACGATTATTTTACTGGTTCAAGCACTGCGAGATTATTTTGCCGAACAACCGGTCTATGTTGCTGGTGATTTAATGTTTTACTATGAGCAAGGTAATCCCCATGCCGTTAAAGCCCCAGATGTGTTAGTGGTCAAAGGGGTTTCTAAACATAAACGTCGGATTTATAAGCTTTGGGAAGAACAAGTCGTCCCTTGTACCCTTTTTGAAATTACTTCCAAACAAACCGGTTCAGCGGATTTAACGACTAAATACCAATTGTATGAACGACTGGGTATCAAGGAGTATTTTTTGTTTGACCCGTTAGGTGAATATTTACAACCTAATTTACAAGGATTTACTTTAGTTAAAGGACGTTATCAGGCTTTGCCTTTATCTGCTGAAGGGGAGTTAGTTAGTCGGGAGTTGGGCTTAATTTTACGACCGCAAGGGGATTTATTAAGGTTAGTTGATTCTTATACCGGACAGATGTTAGCAACTTCTAAAGAATATGCTCGACGAGTCGAATTAGCAGAACAAAAAGCTCATGTTGAAACTCAACGGGCAAACTTGGCTGAAGCTAAGATTATTGAATTGCAACAGGAATTGGAAAAACTGCGCCGGGAAAAGAGTTGAGCTAACAAGATCAATTGCATTCCCACGCTCCGGTGTCACGGCCATTAAGTTAAGTGATTTAGGGCGAACACGCAGGTTCGCCCCTACATACATGATGTTTGGTAGGGGCAGACCTGCGTGTCTGCCCTTAACTTAATGGCCGTGACGCCAGAGTGTGGGAACGAGAAAAAACCAACAAGTTATTCTTAGTTGTTACTACCAGTTACTTCTTTACAATAGTTTATAGCCGATTCTAAATCGATAGCTGGACCTTGACCAATAGCTACTGCATCAATCTGGTCACAATGGAAGGTACTATCTCCATTATCACCAATATCTTCTAGTAAATAGTAATAAGTTCCATCGCTAAGGTCACTGGTATCCGTGAAGGAGTAGCAGGTGCTTTCTGCTGAGTTACCAATGGCTGAAATGAGTTTAGAAGGTTGGCTAGAATTGTCTGCTTCTAATTGGCCTTGGATTTTGGTTGAGCAACCCTTATTGGATTCTGGATTAATTTGTTTAGAGTGATTGGATTCTCTAAGTAAAGTAACTTTATAATTACCTACACTATCTTCAATACCACGCCAAATACGAGAGCCTATATTGTTAAACTCAGAGTTTGTTTTCCATTCCATGATAATCTTTCCATAGATAGGTATGGCGTTAAAATGATTTAAAGTGATTACTAATGGAAAATCATCTCTTTCAACAGGAGGACATGTTGAAAAGTCCATTCTATTTAGTAAAACTTGACCACGTCTTACACGTTCTTTTACGAAATTAGAAAGATTATTAAGTTTATCTCCTTCATACTCAAATTTATTATCCGGTTCATTTTTATCAGGCCAAAAGGTAACTTTTATTTTATTTCCATTTGCATCATATTCGGTTGTGATTACAGCTGTTGGTAGTGAGTGATAACTTATAGTTACCGTTCCATCAGAGTGTCTTTCCACATAAATGAAATCAATTTTTCCAACGGTGTTGGTTATAACAATTGTGGTAATAATACTACCATCAATTGTTTCTTCAGATTCAACTTCATAAGTAATTCCGCTTTCTTCATCTGTAAAAGAATATCCACACGGATAATCTGGAGGATCAGCATAACCAATAGAAGTCAACATTAAAAAAGCAGAAAAAATAGAAAGTCTTAATCTGTTGAATAAAATAAGCATACTTATTTCCTACATCACATGAGCTATTTAGCCTTTACACTGACTATCCTTTTTCCTAATTCTTGAAGTTATTGATTTAGCACGGGTATATTCTTCACATACCTTTTCTGCTAACTCGATATTAATTTTTGAATCCTCTTCATCCACAGCAATAGCTGCAATAGAATCACAATGTACAGTACCTCGTTCACCTTCTGCATTTGTAGATAAATCTTCTATAACATAGTAATTAATTCCGGATGTAATATTCAAATCATTTTGATAATAAGGTGATTCATTAGAAGAATTACCTTTTGCACTGATTAACTTGCTGTTAAGCTTGTTAATTCCTTCAGGCTGACCTGAATTAAGCCGAAAAGTCCAAACGTTAAATCCGGCTGTTTCTTTCTCAACAAAGGTACTCCACTTAATAATGATGTGGTCCTTGTTTTGCTCAAGTGTAGCTGTAGGAGTGCTTAACTCTACTAGGAGTGGATGTGGACCACCAAAAAATCCCATGAATACCCATTCTGTCCCGTCTGGAACCCAACCAAGTCCTCCTAGTTTACCATGTCCACCCATACTCGGTTTCCAATCTTTTACCTCTTTCCACTTTGTTCTCTCTTCCCATATAGGATCACATAACTTAGGAGCGGTAGGATTATCGTCTGGATTATTTAACGGATAGTCACTGGGAAGAAATACACCACCACCTTTAGCTTCATCTTGATTTAGAGTAATTGAGAATTCATATATTTCACGGTCCTCCATTATTGGACTCATTCCAGTTGTACCGGCAGAATTATTAATACCTCCGATGGCAAAAACACCATAATAATCTGCAAAATTCCAATCTGGATCACCTGGCTCTGGATCACCTGGAAGCCAAATTTTATCTGTAGAAGGATCATCATTGAGTCTAACTAGAAATCCACCATTGTCATTAATAGTTGAAGAGGGGTGATCACCAAGTCCAACAATAGGCATCCAAATATAATCATCTACTTCATCCCCAAGAAGGAAGGCCCATGCTTTTACATTGATGTTACCATAATTATATTTAAAGCTATTTAGGTCATAATCATCTAACTGACCGTATGCTGGATCGTCAAAAAAATGAGTTGTAAAAAGAGTAACTGTACCTTTATACTTCTTTCCCTTGACTGTCCAATCTTTTTTGTTTTGTAAAAAAAAATCACCTACATCAAGAGCATCTCGTACTCGATTGGCATTCTCATCTTCTTCTGAAGAGGTAAATTGACCATCTATCACCGGGTGAGTTTTAGCAGCAGGATAATCTGTTCCTTCGGCAAAAGCTATATTGCAAACACATAATGGCCAGAAGAGTAGAATTATTTGTCTCCTGAGAGAATTCCAATATTTCATTTTTTCCATTCCCTTAATTAAAAATAACTCGTCAGAAGTTACCTAACAGACGAGTTACCGTAAAAACGCTTTTGCCGTAACTTACCTTTAACTTCCTGTCTAATAATTACTTTGGTTAATAACTCGCAATATTCATAACAGGAAAGTTAAAATCAAAAATTACGCTAGCAACTTGCGCTAATATCACAATCTACTTAAACTATTAATAAAAATTAACTAGATTGCTAAATTAACTCAATCGACAACAAGATTAAAGAATAATATTTCAATCGTCCACCCAGTTAAATGGTTATTTAACCCATAAATAAGTGTTTTTATGAAACTTCATGAAAAGATTAGATTTATTCGTCAATTAAAAGGTTGGTCCCAAGAAGAAATTGCTAATAAACTGGAAATGTCAGTGAATGGCTACGGTAGTATTGAACGTGGTGAAACGGATGTGAAATTATCTCGGCTAGAGCGAATTGCGCATATTTTTGGAATGGAGTTGCTCGAATTATTGGATTTAAATGAAAAGACGGTATTTAAAGGAACTCACAATAACAATAATCAGTTTCATTACTCGCATATCAATTCCATTTCAATTGAGCAAACTGAACTGAAACATGAATTAGAAAAGGCCCATCTCATTAATGAACAACAAAAACAAGAAATTGCACATCTCCAAGAAGAAATAGTTTATCTCAAAAAGATGATTAATTTCATTAAGTTAATGGAAAAATGGGAGCCAGTTGGTGAGGTTAAAAAAGGCAATACAACTCATCAAGGCCCCACTATCATCAAGTGAGGCACAGTCTTACTTGGTGACATGAATTCTACACACTCAGACTCGGATAATCGGTATAACCTTCGGGACCACTACCATAGAAAGTGCGCTCATCGGGGGTATTTAGTGGCGCATTTAAGGCAAAGCGTTGCGGTAAATCGGGATTAGCGATAAATAATCGACCAAATGAAACTAAATCCGCTACGCCAGTTTGAATTGCTTGGTTTCCAGTGTTCTGAGTATAACCGGCATTGGTAATTAAAGTTCCTTGGTAAATCGGGCGAAAGTGTTGGGTGACTAATTTAACCATATTCGGTTTATCTGCGATTGGCAAGAGGGGTTCTAATAATTCCAAAAAGGCCAACCGATAGGAATTGAGTTGCTCAATGACGTAACCAAACGTAGCGGCAGAATTTGAATCGACCGCGTCAAAATTAAATAACCCACTGGGAGATAACCGTACTCCAACTTTATCCTGACCCCAAACTGAAATAACCGCATCTAACACTTCCAATAAAAAGTGACTGCGATTAGCGATGCTACCACCATACTCATCGTGGCGTTTATTCGAGGAATCCTGTAAAAATTGATCGATTAAATAACCATTGGCACCATGCAGTTCCACCCCATCAAAACCAGCGGCTTTCGCATTCTCGGCAGCTTGCTTAAAATCTTGGACAATGGCTTTAATTTCATGAATTTCCAAAGCCCGAGGTGGAGTCGCTTTCTCAAAACCTTGGTTAGTAAAGACATCCGCATTAACACTCATCGCTGATGGCGCTACTGGCGCTTGACCGTTTTGAAAAAAAGCATGAGAAATTCGCCCACAATGCCAAAGTTGGATGAAAATTCGACCGCCTTTAGCATGTACCGCTTCCGTGACTTGTTGCCACCCGGCTATCTGCTCAGCCGAATAAATACCTGGCGTACCCAAATAACCTTGTCCTTGTTTAGAAATCGGTGAACCTTCTGAAATAATCAAACCGGCTGAAGCCCGTTGAGCGTAATATTGGGCTTGTAATTCAGTGGGCGCTTGGTGTTCATTTTGCGCACGAGTCCGGGTTAGCGGTGCCATAATGATGCGATTAGGTAATTGATAAGCACCGAGTTGAACCGGAGTTAATAACAGTTGCGTTGTAGTCATCGTTTCGTTATCCTCAAAACAAACCTCAAGTTAAAATCAAGTTATTATATTGATATCACGCTACTTTAACAACCGTGCTGCATAAAAGTCGGCAAGTAAGCATCTTGTTTAATGTGGTTTTAAGTGATGCCAAAACATTAGCCTAATTACTAGATAAAGTTGGCTTAGAATATCATCGGTTATTAATTAAATGATGAGATCACTCATCGGAGTGGCGCAAAAATTCTCATTTCTTACCTTCACTTAACAAACTAATCCCCTCATAACCGACTCAGTAACTCATTTTTTTTAGCTTCGAATTCTTGCTCTGAAATGATACCTTGCTGTTTTAATTCGGCTAATTTCTTGATAGTACTAAAAATATCCTGTTGCGGAGATTGATCCGCTGGTTTAGTTAGCGGTTCAACTTTAGTGGTGGCGCGAGGTAACATTTCTTTGATTTTCTCAGCTTTAGCAATAATGTCGGTGTGTTGATTACTCTCTTTTACTGGTTGCTCATGAATATGGCGAGTAAAAGAAGAAATCAGTGGTAGATCTGTGACCACAAACGTTCCATCCGGACTGGTAAAAATGAGC
The DNA here is from genome assembly GCA_012032555.1 of Thioploca sp. Classification (GTDB taxonomy): domain Bacteria; phylum Pseudomonadota; class Gammaproteobacteria; order Beggiatoales; family Beggiatoaceae; genus Thioploca. The sequence continues at coordinate 237 of JAAUSR010000138.1, read as the reverse complement.
AACTGACCGGATGAATCTTGTTGTTGAGAAACACCATTAATCTGATGATGGAGGGTATCATAAACGAAAATTTCTCCCTGTTTTTCTAGAACGAGTCGTTGTTTATGAGCAAAGTAGGCGTAAAGTAGATCATTTTGACTTCCAGAAAGAGTTGGCGCACCTAACTCAACTGGCCACCAAAATCACCATTAAATGAACGATCTTTAACTATTTTGCTATCGTTAATATTACCCTGAC
>JAAUSR010000066.1 GCA_012032555.1 Thioploca sp. | reverse complement strand
ATGTGATTGTCCGTGAAGATGCCAGCCGCATCGGCAATGCCCCCGCCATCATGACTACGGTTCGGCATCTATGCCTAGGATTTTTTGATTTCGACTCTATCCCAGGTAGCCTTGCAAAAAAACGCCGTCAAGCGAGTTGGAATGATAACTACCGTGCCAAATTGGTGTTTGGCAAGAAATTTTAATGCGGTGGCCCTGTGTTCCTTCATGCTACGTGAGAACACAGCCCGTAGGTTGGACTGACGAAGGAAATCCAACAGAAATTTATTGGCGTTCGCAAGCTCACTCCAACCTACGTGGGCTTTTAACATGGTCACGAAGCGGATTCTTTTTTCATAAGTTCAATGATTTCTTTCAGGTAGGCAATTTCTTTGTCTTTCTGTTCGATGATTTTATCTTTTTGTTCAATAATAAGGTGGACTTTTTCTAGTTCGTGTTTGCATTCGTGTTGTTCGACGATACCATTGTTAATAGAATTATAGAAGTTTTCAATGAAGTTAATTACACTTTTTTCATTTGAATCCACTAATTGCCCCAATTCTACTCCGAGTGCTTCGGCGATTTTCTTTAAACGCGAGGAAGGTATATCTACTTTTCCTTGTTCGATTTTGGCGTAGCTTTTTACGTGCATATGTAGCTTTTCTGCCATATCTTCCTGCCTCCAATTTTGGGATCGGCGAATAAATTTAATTTTTTCATGTGCTTTCATTAGAAGTACCCTATTAAGGGGTGAAATGGACATTGTGGGGTTGTGGTTTCGCCATAAATTGTTGTCCATACTTTACTTTTAAGTTGTAGGTTATTTATGAACTACCCTTCTAATGGATCAACTCAAATGAATACTTTGAAAACACTCATTGTAGTTGTTAGTGTATTTAGTTTATCTATCAATAGTCAAGCAGAAACTGAATATGCACAAATCCCTGATTATTCAGGAGTAACAACGTCTAGCACCATAGTCTCTAACCAAGCGTTTCTATACCAGAACCTAGGATTCAACCCGAATGTAATGGGTTCAGCAAATGAGTTAGTCGATACCATTGCAAACGCACTAGGTGTAGGTGGCATCAGCGGAGGTGAGTTAGCCATAGTAGATAACGTCTACAATCCACAATGCGTTGCTTACCTACAGTATAACCAAGGTAATAACGCTAACCAAAACCTAACAGCAACTAATATTAACTTAAATTGCCGTTAAGAGAAGCTTGGCTAATGCGATATAAATTATATTTATTGATGGTAACATTTTTAACCATCTCAGCTTGCTCTAGTGTTACCTATACACCACCACCTATCCCTACTGAGACACCGGTTATGTCAATGACTAGCATAACACCGTTGTTACGATGTGGTTGCAACAATCTAAGAAAAGCTATACAAAGGAAGGTTAATCAAAATGAACGGTTGCGACGTTTCTTAGTCGTTATTACTCCATCGGATTTCTTAGATGGGACAGTCAAAAATGGGAGTATATCGGACGGTAAATTTTTCGATGTCGGTTACCTTCAATTAAAGGCAATATTTACCAGTTGGTTTCCACGAGATGCTGTTGTAATTACTGTTGACGATATCCCTTTCCTTTCTCCTTTTGGACATACAGGTTCTATAGTTCTTGGAGTTGGGGGCATAAAAAGGGAACGTTATGAATATTTAAAAAAAGTTTACAAGGTTGATGACATTTACCGTTTAACAGGCTCGTTCTATAAAATGGATGGAGAAATACCGTTAAAAGACTCAGGTTATGCAGTTACCGCAGAATCGAAGGGGACAGACGCTTCGGGTGGAGTCAGTTTTGGAAATGCTAGAAATACGAATGTAGTAGGTATGAACGTTATCCTTGGTAGGATTGATACAAATGAAGCAATAGCTTCAACTATCATCGAAGCGAGAGTCAACAAAAGATCCACGGAACTACAGTTTAAATTTAACTGGTTAGAAGAGGTAAGCCGTTTTACAGGAGGCAGCTTTTCTAAAAAATTCGTCTTAGCAGAAGGTATTCACGGAGCACAACACTCACTACTTGAGGCTGCTGCATTGTGGTTTATGGGAATGTCTTTTGGTCAAGACGCGAGACTAAACGTTTGTCTGAATTCGCCTAGTTCTGATCCAATGGTTATTGCAGAACATGCAGCAAAACTAGCCGGTCTATCTACTTCGGAAAAAATCATAAAAATACAAGAAATGCTTGTCAAAAAGGAGTTACTTCCTAGTGAAGAATATGAAGCAGGTAAATTAGATCAAGCAACTAAAAAAGCTATACGGCAGTTAGAAATAAACGAAAACAGATATGAAACTCCACATATAGAGAAAACACTAGATGCACTGTATCTAATATTACTTACAGATCAGGGTAAATAAGGAATCTAAAAGTGGATAGTTATCCTAAAGTATTTTCAGTCAATTGTGTAGTTATCCTATCACTTCTTATAGTGAGTTGCGCTACAGATTCAAAACACGCAGTTCCTGATGAGAGAGAAAACTCTTCTATATCAAAGAAAAAGGATTTTGAAAAACATGAGTCTGAGAAAGAGATAATTGATAAAGTTTATCCCAGTAACGAGGTTACTAAAGATATTGAAGTTAAGGAAGAAGATGATCCTCGTGATTCTGCGCTAACCTCTGAAGAATATGAACAGAGACAACTTGAAGCGGTATTACAGCGTTTACGTTTACTTGGTGGTGTTGAATCTGAAATGAATGAAAAGGAGTTAGAAGAAGGGAAATTAAGGCAGAAAAAAGGACAATTTTTACAAGAACAACAATCTACGCAACAACAAGAACCACCGGTGACGATAGAAAAATAATTAATCCTTTGGATAGGAAGATTTTTTTCCCATGAACTCTACTTCAACAGCAAGGTAATTAGTATGAAAAAAACTCTCATTACACTAGGAGCAGGTGCACTGTTAATCTCAACGACTACAGTACCTGCCGAAGGTAATATCAATGTGCAAAGCGCCATACATCAACTGCAATGGTCTGAAAATGTAGAAATCGCGTCAGAAAATGATACGCGTTCAGTTACCGGCGGACAAGTTGTCTCTTCTGAAGGGGAGATAAATTTGCAAGGAGTTATCACTCAAGAAATGAAAACGGATGTTCTTGAAGTTCGGGCACAGGGTGGTCAAGGTAATGTTACCGGTGGACAGGTAATTCATTCCAGAGGTGACATGAATATCACTGGTGCAACCAACCAAATGTTGAAGGCTGATGATGTTTCAGTAACTTCTAGTGGCAATACAAATAGCGTAACAGGCGCACAAGTCGTTACAACTAAATAAATAAGTTTATCTCGATGTAAGTCTTACTCTCTGAACCATTTGGAGGGTAAGATTTTTTTATTGGAGCATAGAATGAGCGCTTATAAAATTTCTTCTCTATTTATTTTAGTGTTATACAGTATTTTCTTTAGTTACAATATGAATGCTAAAGAGCAATTGAAGATACATCAATCTTTAAATACCAAGAATGTTCGTATTTCTGGGGAAAGTGGAACAGTTAAGGGTGTCCAAGTTATCACCATAAACGGAACAGAACAAGTAGAAGGGAATCAAGTTATTTCTTTAAACAATGGTGATGTTACTTGTTTAGGTATGTCAATCATGGCAGAGTCTGATGGGAACGGTAAAATTAGTATTTATTCAAATCAACTTATCATGACAATATTGCCTGCTATCGGCATCAAGTTACAAAATGTAGATTTTGTCCCTCTAAATGAAGCAGATGTAATATATGAGGTTGTTGATAAGTTCTTGAAAGTAGAGTTGCGGAATACTTACAATTTGAATAATATTTCTTTAGCGATTAAAAATGATCAATCAAAAAATAGGCTTATTATCCCATTCGACCAAAAAATGAAAATAACACAAAGTTGTTCGGCTACACAAGCTGTTACAACTAGATAAGTTTGCCATTACCAAGCAAGCTAGGTAGGATGGGCGAAATGCCGTCCAAGATATTTAATCTGGGTACGAAACTCACACGGCATTTTGCCCACTATCAATGAGACACGGTGTGGTGGAAATGATGGGCGATGCTTCTACCCTACATGGCTGGCGAAGGAAGTCCAACAATTAATAGAACCATAAATGTTGGAGTTCGCAGGCTCACTCCAACCTACGCGGGCTTATTTTAGGTAATTCCTTATCGTTGAAAGGAGAAGAAATAGCATAATTTTACACTGAGGTGATCTGTCAGTTACTTACGCTTATTGTTATGTTTCATCACGGTATGAATAAATTTTCCAAAATCTTTATCTTTTTTTCGTTTATCTGCATATGACATCTCATAAAATTCTGATTCTTTCTTTATTTTCAGGTAATTATGATAGTGATCCTGATTAAGAATTCCATTTTCCAATGCTTTCAATACAGCACAGCCGGGTTCGCTAGTATGACGACAATTCGTAAAACGACAATTTTTAGCAAGCTCTGCTATATCCGCATAGCCACCATCAATGCCTTCATCGGTACTCAATATTCCTAGTTCGCGCATGCCGGGAGTATCTATTAGTAAAGCACCTTCTGCAAGCATCACCAATTGTCGACGAACTGTTGTATGTCGCCCCTCTCCAGTGTTACTAACTGTCTTCGTTTCTAGTTCAGAATGACCGATAAGGTGATTAATCAACGTGGTTTTTCCTACTCCGGAAGAACCGATTAGACAGTAAGTTTTTCCAGGGATTAGGATTTCACGAATCTGGTTTAACCCAGTTCCGGTGAGATTACTTATAGCAATTATCTTGATATTAATACCACTATTGCGAATTGTCGAAACTAAATTTTCAAGCTGCTCAGTTTCAATCAAATCAATTTTAGTCAAAATTAGCAATGGTTCAATATGGCTTTCACTAATCATCACTAGATAACGCTCAAGCCTACGCACATTGAAATCGAAATAGCACGATTGAACTATAAGTGCAACATCAATATTTGCTCCAATCATTTGAAAATCAATGTCTTTCCCGGCAGATTTCCGACACAAAAATGATTTCCTAGGTAATACACTTTGAATACTACCCTCATTGTTGGAATCACGATTCTGAATACAAACCCAATCGCCTACACAAGGATATTCGGCTGCTGATTTAGCTAAATGCCGAAATTTTCCAGTTAAGGTAGCCGGAAATTCCTGGTATTCGTTTCGGACAAGGTATCGATTGCGATTAACTGTTATTATTCGAGCAAGCTTTTGTTCCGTTGAACAAAAATTCACACGTTGATTTTCAAACCAATCATTCCAACCAATATCTCTCAGTTCCATAAAAAGTTAACCTTAAAAATAAATAATTATTCAACTTAATTTATTGCTTATAAATCTAATATATTATTCGCTGTCGTGTCTGACAAATGTGGAAATTGGCGCAGAATTTTGTAAACTAATTCTACATATCGATCATCCAATTGCTCTATTTCCCGTTTAAGTTGGATTTAAGCTATTATCATAGCCAGTGCAAAATTAATAATAATAGCGGCATCACACAATAATCAAGTCATCACTTATTCAAAGTATAGACATAATCTATGTTCATTATTGATGCAACGGGACCAAAAACCGATTATTAAACCGGTGGGATAAAAGTTTTAGTTAATCCATTGGCGGTGAGCTTGATTCGACCGGTGATTGCTGCGTTTTTGGAGCAGGCTTAGATTTTAAGAACCAATGTAGTGCGTTATAGCAAAGCTAGTATAAAAAGAATATAATAGATTTAGAGTGATTTTTATGAAACAAACCATAAATGGAAATCTAGGAGCAAATTCATGACTTATTCCATCGATTTCAGAAAAAAAGTATTATCAATCAAAGAACAAGATCAGTTAACTTTTTCAGAAGTCTCCCAACGATTTGGTGTTGGTCAAGCAACGGTAGTCAGATGGTCTCAACATATCGAACCCAAACGAACCCGAAATAAACCGACAGTCAAACTCAATTGGGAAGCGTTAGCTCAAGATGTTGACGAGCACCCCGATAGTTATCAGTATGAGCGTGCGGCACGTTTTGGTGTGAGTCGACAAGGCATTGCTTATGCCTTAAAACAATTAAAACTGTCTCGTAAAAAAAACCTTCCAACATCCCAAAGCCAATCCAGAGGCGCAAGCGGTTTTCCAAGCTCAAATAGCCGATTATCATCAAATGAATCAACCGATTGTCTATGTTGATGAAAGTGGTTTTGCTCATGATATGCCCCGTCGACAGGGTTATTCACCTATTGGAAAAAGATGCTATGGTCGGCACAACTGGGGAGCCAAAGGACGTACTAATGTCATAGGAGCTTTATTATCCGGTTTACTACTGACTGTCACTCTGTTAACGAGCAATGTGAATTCAGAGGTTTTCTCTACTTGGGTAACGCCAGAGTTATTACCTCAATTGCCTAACCAAGGTGTTGTGGTTATGGATAAGGCGAGTTTTCATAAACGATTAGATATTCAGAAGGCGATACGTAGTGCCGGTCATATTCTGCTTTTCTTACCACCTTATTCGCCTAAACTGAACCCAATTGAACATAAATGGGCACAAGCTAAAGCGATTCGTAAGCAAAAACATTGTTCTATTTCTGACATTTTTACTCTCTACAAAATTTAATCATTTTATACAAGCTTTGCTATATTCATCTCAGATATTGTCATACCAGCCAAGTAGGGTGCATTCCATGCACCATAAACCCGGTTGAATATAGCCATGACATTAGACCTGAAACGAATAACCAACGAAGGTGAATCGTTGGTGGTGCGTAAAACGCACCCTACCATTTTACTGATGGGTTGGTCATCTTTAGCTCGTTACCAAGCAGAGCTTGGTAATGCCTGTTAGAGAAGCTCTGCTTCTCTGGCAATTTGCCAAGCAGAGCTTTGCTGACAAGCATTCCCAACGAGACGTTGGGAACGAGCCCAAAATACTGCGTACAAAAGGCAATGGATGAAAAAGATTGTAGGGCGGGAATCCTTTCCCGCCGCTTGCCTACGTTGTAGCTCAATGAAATGTCGGCAACGGATTGCCGACCTACGCTTGCTTTACGTTCTAGAAAATGCAATAACTAGGGTTCTTTTACAGTCTCTTCGCTTGGTAGCGAGAAAATCATTATTCAAAAAATGATGTGTTAAGATTTATTATTAAGGTAATCTCATGGCGACGATCACTCAACTTTCACAATTGGATCTAAACGGTACCTATAGTTATGCTGATTATTTAACTTGGCAATTTGACGAAGCGGTTGAATTAATTAGAGGCAAAATCATGTTGATGTCTCCAGCGCCAAATGTAAAGCATCAACGTATTTCTCGAAAATTATCTCGTCGAATTGATAATTTTCTACCAAAACCTTGTGAATTATTTACTGCTCCTTTCGATGTCAAGCTTTATGACAGTCGAAAGTCCAAATTAGCTGATCAAGAGGTGTATAGCGTAGTACAACCGGATTTATGTGTGATTTGCGATAACAGCAAATTAACTGAGCAAGAGTGTAACGGTGCCCCGGATTGGATTATTGAAATTTTATCAAGAGGCAATTCTAAAAAAGAAATGCGTTTAAAGTATGAATTGTATGAAGAAAGTCATGTGATTGAATATTGGTTGGTGTATCCATATGAGGAAGCAATTTACCAATTTGTTTTGAATCCACAAACTGAAAAATATCAATTAGCGGCTATGTATGCCGGCGACGAGATCGCTAGTCCTAAGCTGTTTCCTGAATTAAAAATTGATTTATCAGCAATTTTTGTGGAATAGCAAGTAGGGGGCGTTAGCTAGGTAGGGTCGGTGAGACCAACCATTTGAAAAACTATTACCTCAATCGGTATCAATAATGGTCGGTTTCGCGTTGCTGCACCGATCCTACAGCTATCAATGGGACACGGTGTGGTGGAAATGATGGGCAATGCTTCGCTTTTGCTCACCCTACTTGGCTTTTTTATTTACCGTATATTTTTGAACACACATTATTTTTCTGCTAACGTGCCCTTCACCGGCGCGAGGTACGAGCATCGGATGGAAGCAATTGTTAGGGCCTAAAGTGATTGAGAGCCGCGATTAATCCCCATGCAATGATGAACAAGATCGGGAGAAATCGCCAAGGCCGAAAATACTTCAAGATGCTTCCTTTCGGGCTCCTATAACCGACGATATCGGGGCTGCGGTATGATTGCAACTTGTCTCTTTCTTCGCCCCATTTGTTCCGCATAGCGCGCTGAGCTTGCTTATCCGCAAACCTTCCCAAAACGTAAGCGAAATCAGAACGCCAAGGCCACACAAAAATCAAAATCCGCGCGTCCGGCTTGTCCCAAGCAAATGCCAAGCCGGTCATCAAGAATCCTTGGATAGCCAGGAGCCACGTCATGTGGTGGTTCTGAAGTTCGTCTTCGTGAACCATCATCGAGCGGTAGATGCTTGCCCATGCGTCAAGCTGATCTTCTGTCGGAATATCGGAGTTTATTTGATCTGCCACTTCATACACCTCTAAGATTTAGTGAGGACTTCATAAGGCCATAACAGTATTATTATCAGCCCAGTAGGGTGCATTCTATGCACCATAAACCCGGTTGAATAGGGCCATGACATTAGACCGGAAACGAATGACCAATAAAGGTGAATCGTTGGTAGTGCGTAAAACGCACCTTACAATGTTGATATACTGTATTTTACCATTGGATTGGGTGAAGAAGGCTATAGATTTGAGGTTGGAGTTCGCAGATTCATTCCAACCTACTCGTGCTAAATACGATTTGCATGTTTTTGTTTTCTTAAGTTTAATTTTTAAATTAACTACCAAAGGAGATCTAAATTATGATAACTCAACTTCCGCAACGTTTTGACGAAATCCTGGCCCCGCTAGGCCAACAAGCGGCGGTATTTTTCTTAGCGGCCAGTTTATATCATGCTCACAAAATCAGCTTTGCCACGGCTGCTGCCTTGGCAGAACTTAACCAAGATGAGTTTCTCTATCGCCTCAAAGAACATTTTAATTTCAGTTACCTCATGGCTGATGAAGTCATTTTAGAGGACATTGCCACCGTCGAACAGTTGGTAACTCCATGAAGGTGGTTTCAAACACCAGTCCCCGGTTATTTTTGTCTAAAATAGATGCACTTGAGCTATTGAATCAATGCTTTCATGAAATTTTGGTACCGCCAGCGGTGGTAGTCGAATTAGGTCATTTGACCCTACCTAGCTGAGGTACGAAGCCCAACATTCATGGGTCGATGATGCTCCCCAATGTTGGGCTTCCTTACGTCAGCCCAACCTACGCGGCACTGCCATTAAGTTAAGCTGGATTCTCCCCCTCCTTACCAAGGAGGGGGTTAGGGGGTGTGACTAAGAAATTGAATAAAATCAACTTTTTTAACCACCCCGGCCCCTCCTTGAGAAGGAGGGGAGAAATTGTTCTTAACTTAATGGCAGTGAACCTACGCGGGCTTCTTAATTTTGTTAATATCGTGTTCTTTGATTAATTTCTGATTTTAAGTGTTGTATCAAAAGCACAAAATTGAAGTCAGTCAAGTTTTCGAAAGGGGGTTTGTCTTGAAACTTATGTGACCTACTTTTTTGTATATAGCTAATTTCATAACTTGTTGTAGGTATATAGAGCGGGAATGGCTGGGCGCCAAGTTAGCCTCATTGCTCTTGTTCAACTAAATCCGCCAGATACTCCAGTGCCCCATATAACTCTTGTATATTATCGATAGTATAGTTTTTTTCGTCTTTAGTAAATAAATCGGCATTCAAGCGTCCAAACTGCCATAAATTTCCATCAGTAACAATTCCATATACTGACTTCTTGTCATTGTTATTAATTTTTTGTGATGCCACTAGTTCAGCTAAACACTGTCCCCACCCTTGTTCAAAGTCATTCTTTTTGGCTTCAACAACGATGACAATAGGCGTTTCCAGAACGGTTTTACCCAGAGATGAGCGCTTGGAGAGAATATAATCCGGCGTGCCGGACAATACTTTATCAAAAGCGATTGGTTTTTGTATCCAGAATGAATAATTTTTGCTGTGATTTTTATACATCGCCCTTAACAAGGGAGATATTATTAATTCACTGCGAGAGGCTTCGGATGCAAAAATATCGATGTTTTCTTTATTAAACTCAAATTCCTCTATCAACACCTGAGGAACCGTCACATTAATTGCCGACATAAATGAACTCTCAGCATATCTGATGTTGTATGCTTTTTGAACCTCAGCAATATTTTTAAATTGACTGAATGACATTGGTAAATACTACGCTGTGCTTGACTTTTCCCGTATTCCCCAGAAGAAACTGGTTCTTTATTCCCTTGAAAAGGACCATGCTACCAAACCCGATTCACCTTTTGAAGGAATCCAATCTACAGCTAAAACACATGAAATTATTATAATAACACGTGACAGTGATGGAAATAACTATTTTCAATGTATTTTTCCTAACGAAGTAGCTGTAGGGTCGGTGCAGCAACGCGAAACCGACCATTATTGATATTTCAAAGGGGTGTTGCCTTTGAATAAGGTTCCAAATTGTGCGATCTTAAGTGTTTTCAGGTAATGTAATGATTGTGGAGTAAGAAAATGAAGGAAGCTAAAAAACTTCATCAGCAAAAGTGAGGTATTTTTCGTTATTAACCTGAGTTAGATATAATTTAATGCCTTTTCTATCTTTGAGAATTAACTAATGGAAGCTATTCTAACCGCATTAAAGACAATTGAACGCCCTGGTACTTTTGTAACCTCTGGGGTGGTTGAACCTTGTTTTCTGGGATTAGAAATTAGTAGTGCTGGTTTGATAGGATTACCAATTAATGAAAACCAAGCACAAGCAATTATCAAACAATGTTATCAAGCACCCTATGGTCGTGGTGAAGCAACTATTTTGGATACATCGGTACGACGTACTTGGCAATTGGAACCACAGAACATACATATTCACAACCCGCAATGGCAAATCATCATGCGTGATTTGGTAAAACGAGTTACTCAACAGCTTGGTTTAGGTAACCGTAGTGTTCCCTATTATTTATACAAACTATTGATGTATGAAACCGGCGATTTCTTTACAGCCCACCGTGATACCGAAAAAGTTGATAATATGTTTGCCACCTTGCTGATTGCTTTACCTTGTGAGCATGAAGGAGGAGAATTGTTGGTACGTCATCATAGACAGGAAGAACGCATTTATTTTGGTGGTGAAAATAAACATTATCAAATTCAATATGCCGCTTTTTATGCGGATTGCGAGCACGAAGTCAAGCCAATTAGCCGTGGCTACCGTTGTTGCCTGGTTTACAATTTGGCTCTAGAAAATACCCAACAACAACTGCTAGCACCCGATAATAGTATACCGGTTGAACAACTAAGTAAACTTATCAAAACTCGGTTTGAGCAAAAATCATCAGAAAAGATAGCGATTTTACTAGAGCATCAATATACGAAGGCTGGACTTTCCTTTGAGAATTTAAAAAATGCCGACCGTATGAAAGTCGATGTACTGCTAGCAGCCGCTAAACAGGCTAACTGTGAAGCGTACTTAGCCATAGTAACACGCTGGGAATCTGGTGAAGTGGATTATGATAGCTATTACGATAGCCATAATGATGATGATTATGAAATGGCAGAGGTTTACGACTGGAGTTTATCCGTAGATCACTGGATCGCTTCTGATGGCCAAGAAAAAACCTTTGGAGAAATGAATATCAACGAAGAGGACATTATTGCCGAATTCAATTTAGCGGATCGAGACCCTGAACAACAGGAAGTACAAGAAGCGACTGGCAACGAAGGTGTCAGTATGGAGCGTTGGTATCATCAAGCCGCCTTGGTAATTTGGCCACAACACCGACATTTTTATCAACTTTGTCAAGCCGGACAACATCATGCTATACCACAACTTAATGAAATGGTGCAAGATTTAGAGGTTTTAGGCCCAGCTACTCATTCTCAACAATGGCAACCATGTCAACAATTTGCTACCGAGATCATTAAAGAATGGCAAATACCTCACCATTATGTTCACACTGAAGATTATGCGGATTCACAAGCGATGCTGGATTTACTCATCGAGATTGGCAAAGTGGAATTACTTCAACAGTTCATGAGAACCATCTTAACTCAAATATTATCAGGCCAGGAAGGTGAAGCCATTGTCACTGTCTGTAAACAACATGGTTGGTTAACCTTTCAACCGGAATTGGGCTTAATGGTTGAACAACCTAAAAATATTTGGGCTTATATACAATTATTTGAAGAGCTGTGTACTTTTGAAAAGCAGCAAGATACTGAGCGACTAACCTTGTGTCAAACACTCGCCCCCAAAGTTTTAGCAACCCTGCAACGCCATGGTGCCAACACGTGGCAGTTCAGTGAGTCTACGAAAACACCAGATCATCATGCTAGTTCCCTGGAATCTTTATTTAAATCATTGTATTACATTGATGAAACGCAAGTATTGACCGAGGTAGTTGCCCACTTCACTACCACCAATTATTCCTTGCATACTGGTTTGATTCCGGCAGTGAAAAATCTAGCTACTTGGTTTGCCAGTCAAAGTCATTCCGGTGCTCCTTTTCAACAATTGTTACAATACTGCATTGGTGAACTAAAAGCCCGTACTGCCGTACCAGTCATTATGCCCCAAAATTGGACACAAGACATTATGTTATCATGTACCTGCCCGGATTGTCAGGAATTACAACAGTTTTTAAAACATCCTACCGAACAGATACATCGTTTTCGGGTCAGAAAAGAACGACGACAACATCTACACCAGCAAATTGATAAGCACCACTGTGACATGACTCACGAAACCGAAAGAAAAGGTTCTCCACAGACGCTGGTATGTACTAAAAACCGTTCATCTTATGAAAATCGGCAAAAACAATGGGAAATTGATAATGAATTGTTAAAAGAATTGCAGGCTATAGAAGGAAGCATATAAGTTAACTTTATCAGCCGGTGTAGGTTGGGTTAGTCGCTTCCTTTTTCTCGTTTCTACACACCTGTGTAGGAATTTGTACGCCTTGCAGAATAAGCCACGGCAGTTGCTATTATTGTACCAGCCGTGCTTGAGATGGGATTAAGCGGGTTGACAGCGGTAGGTGGAGGTATAAAATTGAATTTATATTTTTTCACATCCCAAAATGAACGGGTTATCATCTATTCACTTAACTTCAATGCCAGAGAAACTCAATGTGTCGAATCAACCCGAAAGTAGACTTTGCCTTTAAGAAACTATTTGGTAGCGAAGAAAATAAAGACTTACTCCTGTCTTTGATTAATGCCGTCATTGGCGAAGAGAATCCTTTGACAGACTTGATCTTGAAAAATCCCTACAACCTCGCCGATTACCAAGCCGGAAAAATATCCATTTTAGACATCAAAGCCTGTGACACGAAAGGACGCTGGGTCAATGTCGAAATGCAGATCAGCCAAGACCTGAATTTCGATAAGCGCGCCATTTACTACTGGGCAAAATTAGTCACCGAGCAACTGAGCGAAGGCATGATGTTTAAAGAGTTGAAAAAAACTTATAGCATCAATATCCTCGATTTCAATTTTATTACCACCACCGAACAGTTTCACAATCGCTACAAAATTATCAACTTGGATACCGGCAAAGATGACAAGTTACATGATATTTTTGAATTGCATTATCTGGAATTGAAGAAATTTAACAAGACCTATCCGGAGTTGGCTAATGCCTTAGATCGGTGGTCAGTGTTTCTCAGCCGTGCCCATGAACTAGACAAAAACCAGTTACCCCGAGAATTACAACAAGACCCTACGATTGTCAAAGCTATCGAAGCGATTGACCGCATGTTTAATGAAGAAGAGCGTCAAATTTATGAAGTGCGAATGCAGTCCTGGGCGAATGTCAACAGTCAGATTGCTTCCGCTTATGATGAGGGGATGGAGAAAGGAATTGAGACCGGGATCGAGAAAGGGATGGAAAAAGGGATCGAGAAAGGTATTTATCAAACCAAACGAGAAACCGTTTTACTGGCTTTCCAGCAAGGACTGAGCCTGGAAGCCATTCTCAAAATTACCCAATTATCCGAAGAGCAGGTACAAGAAATTTTGAGTACAATCCAACCGGATAGGCAAAATACCGTTTAACGAGACGCTATATGAAGATCATCATCTTTGGTCGCTAGCAGAGAAGTATAGCAAAATTTGAGATTTAATATGTCCTATAGTGATTTCGATTTGAAACGAGTTAGGAACGAATTAGGTGTTAAATTAATTGAACAGCAACAAGTTTTTGCTGCGGTGAAACCCATTGAAATTAGCGCTATTCTCGCTGAAATATTAAGAGAAAATGTACCGCTGGCGCGTGCAATCAATACCGAAAAAGCCCGTTCAGAACTGATCATTGCCACAATTCTCGTGGAAGTACGGAAAATGCTCAATCATCAAATCAGTTTATTTTCTGGAATTGAATTTAATGTTGATAAGGAAAAAGGACTAAATGGTTATTGTGATTTTATCCTCAGTGCCTCTCGGCAGCAATTAATTTTAAGCAGTCCTCTCGTCGCTATCGTTGAGGCTAAAAATGAAAATATTATTGGCGGATTAGGTCAATGTATTGCAGAAATGGTTGCCGCCAGTATTTTTAATCAAGTCGAGAATAATCAAGATATTACGATATTATATGGCGTGGTCACGACGGGAACTGCTTGGAAATTTCTGAAGATGAGTGGTCTAGAGGTGGTGATTGATCTAGATGAATATTTGATTGAAAATCCAGATAAAATTCTTGGTATCTTATCGGAGATGCTTGCTCAAAATGCCTGAGTTTTTAGTTAAGCACATGGTCATCTAAACAAGTGTAGCCAGCAAGATATCGTCGTCCCAGCCCCCGGATATTACCTCCCATAATTGCTCATTCTGAGTGCTTTCGATTTTTCTAAAGCTAACCGCTCTTGAAGACCAGTTAGGTTTCCCATTCTATGTCACCCCCTAGACAACCTTGTTACCAAAATGACATCGCCAAAAAGTTAACCCCCTGACTTACCATCCATGAGAAATACGCTACTTTGGCAACCTCAAAAAACTAATTTCACTTGATAATCACTAAATTGCCCACTGACAACGCCAAAAGAGATAACTTTGGCAATCGAATTGCCTAAGCCGGCAGCGTATCTGGGCAAATAACAACTCATTTCAGAGGAACCTTCTTGGAGACCAATCCACTCATTTCTATCCCGAATCTAAAAGCAAATGCGGAAGAGGCGGTGAAACTACTTACCCATTTTACCCCTATTTAACCTTTATTTTTATACCCAAACTTTAGGACCAAAAAACTAGATGAAAAGAATCGTGCTTGGTTTTGACGGCACTTGGAATGAACCCGATGACAATACCAATGTGCAACGCTTTTACCAATCTGTCAAAGATGATGGTCAAAAGCAGATTGCGAAGTACTTCAAGGGTGTGGGTACTCATTGGTATGACAAAATCTCTGGCGGTCTATTAGGAAAAGGCATTTCAGACAATATTAAGGAAGGGTATCGTTACCTCGTGCAACAGTATGAATTGGGTGATGAAATTTTCCTAGTCGGTTTTAGTCGCGGGGCTTATACCGCAAGGAGTTTAGTCGGTCTTATCCGTAAAGTGGGCTTGTTGTCACGCCCGAAAATTGAAGCGCAGCGGCTGGATAATTTCAGACCTAGATAATAAAGGATTACTCTCTGATGCTTATGCGCTTTATCGCCGCCGCAACCCTAATCCCGATGTTGAAGACGTTCAAGCATTTAGAAAACAGTATTCGTATTATGACGCCTCAAAGGAAAATACCGGCGAACCATTAGACACTAATCCGGTCAAAATCAAATTTCTGGGTGTTTGGGACACGGTTGGTGCTTTGGGCATTCCGATTGGTGCGTTCTCATTAGTGGGTTACCCGGATGAGGAGATTAAAGAAATCAAGTCGAGGCAATTCCATGACGTGAACTTAAGCGCTTTAGTTGAAAATGCCTTTCATGCCTTAGCGATTGATGAACACCGCAAAGACTTTGAAGCAACGTTGTGGAATTCAGCCAAGAAACCCCACCAGCATATAGAACAAGTTTGGTTTGCGGGGGCGCATACCGATGTGGGTGGCGGGGTGGCGGGTTATCCGTTAAGTCAGATTGCTTTAGCGTGGATGCAAAAAAAGCGATTCAATGTGGGCTTGAACTGGATGACAACCAACTCGTGACCATCACCCAAGCAGACAATCTTGCTGAGATTTATGATTCTTTTGGCGAGTTTCTAAAAGGTGTCTATGCGAAAGAACATCAACGGTACTATCGTAACATTGGCACCCAATCCAAGCGTTTTGAAGCCATTCATGAATCGGTGAATTTTCGTTTGAACGCCGATAATCAATATCGTCCACAGAATAAAGTGGGGCATCATGTCAGTGGACGGCGTGAGGGGGCGAAAGAGGGGAAACTTTAAAGGAATGAAGATGCGTGATGGTTGGTGCCTAACGCATCTTAATGCTTGGTTTATTGTCTATTTTTTCAATGAGAGGAATAAAACATGTCAAAGTACATTTCTAGCTGGTTAGTTTTAGGGCCGATAGAGTTTGATAATCAAGAAATTGATGCAAGAACAATAATAAGAATCATCGATGAAGTATACTCTAACACTAAGATTGATCCCAAAAAGATTACAAAATCGCCAAGATTTGCTCCACAAGAAGATGAGGTTTTTGTAACCGATTCAAGGCTGGTAGCTAGATTTCCATCCTACACTTGGAGAAATCTAAAATTTTCCGATATTGATTGGGATAACATTGAAGATATCAGTGATAACATTAGTCAAAAATTACATCCTGATTTCTTTAGAAAAGAGCATGTTCTTGCTTTTTTCCTAGTCTATATCTGGTCTCCAGAATGTAGGGCAAGTAGGCTTTATGTTAGGGCTGATGATTCTATTAGGGTTTGGTTAAATGGAACCGAACTCAACAGACTTAGGTTTGAAGGTGATCAAGGCATTAGTAAAACCGAAACAAACAGTGATATCCTTTTAGTAAGTGGATGCAATATCCTAATGATTGCTGTTGCAAATACATATGAACGATGGGGATTCTCTGCGAGAATTGAGAATGATGAAGGATTAAAGTTAACCACAGAAAAATCTGCCTGTGTTGAAAAAATGCTTGAAGTAGCTGGTACATTCACCCTCAAAACTTCGGATGTCGCTACAGTTACAAAAGATGATTTTTCACTTTACGACCTTTTATTGGAATGGTCTAGCATATCTTCAGAAGACAAAATAGATTTTCATACCACTCATTTCGATTGGGCAACAAATCCAAATGATATCAGAGAAAACAGTATTGCCTTTTCCTTTTCAGAATCAATTTCCTTGGATGATATCAATGCTGATGTATCGATCAAGGTAAAAACTTTCGATGGTGCGTTAGTATGGTCTAAAGATTTTAAACCTAAAGATCCTCTACTCAAGAAACTCAAGATAGAAGTTCCACTTCAACGTCCTACTACATTAAGTAATGCACCCAAACTAGGCAAGAACAAGAAGCTTAGAGGGAAACTCTTAGAACTCAGTAATAAATGCTCACTTAAAGACGTTACTGTGGTTATTCAAGCCAAAAAGCAGAATGATAATGTTTGGCGTATTGTAGGGGCAAGCCAAACAGATAGTTTTGGAAATTTTTCCTTACCTTACCCTTATGGCACTTACGAAAAAGCACAAGCTATTACCTCATTAACTCCCGACAGCCCTGCTGATATTCTTGTCAATCCTGATAACCAAAATGATCAAACAATTTCTGATGACTTTTTGTACTTGCTCATAAAAGATGCTGATTGTGTTGCGACAGAACGTGAAGAAGGATGCAATCGTGGTTCCTCTAAAAAAGCGTCAAGACTCCCAGATCATGCTGATCTCGTTGGTTCTGACGAATATTCACAAGATATTGGAGGTTCATGCATCAATTTATCTACACCTAATCGCACATTGGATGAACGCAATTATAAAGCAATTGTGCGTATCTCTGATCCTGATGCTGTTAACTATACTCTAAACAAGTTGGATGACGGGAAATTTCAATTAGTCGGCGATAACAAAATAATTACACGGGAACCGGTTGGCTTGGCTAATCCAATACGATGGCAGGATACCCCAGATGACAATCAGAATTTGACGTTTTATCAATCAGTGACCGTTGCAACGGGCCATATATTACATTACAAATCAGAGTTTAGAGCAGATGGATATTCCCTAGGGGAACTTTTATATTCTCTGCCGCTAGCTCCAGGCCAAAAGAAACAGATTGTTATATTTGATTCCTCTCACACTTTACAAGCAGCAGAATCCCAGACTCTTTCACAGGGAGAACGGCTAACCAATTCACTTTTAAATGATAGAACAATTGTGGATCAATTAGGAGGGAGCTTCAATGAGACATCGCAAGGAAGAAGTAGCGCTTCTACAAGCGGAGTCAGCGCTGGTCTGGGTGTCGGTGCTTTAGGGTCAGGGGTGGGTGCCGTATTGGGAGTCTCTGGTGGAACTTCAACCGCCAGTTCATTCGCTACTCAGAGTAGTTCCAGGACTATTTCACAGTACTTTGCAGAAAAGATGCACAATTTAATTATACAAAATGCAGACAGTTATCGGCAACAAAATGCCTCCGTAGTTACAACTGTACAAGAAGGGCAACATTATGCGGCAACCACTGAAGTGATTGCTAATCATAATCATTGCCATGCTGTAACTATGATGTACTTTGAAGTGTTACGCCATTACGCAATTTACCAGGAATTAGCCAATGTAGAAGAGTGCCTATTTGTACCTTTATTGATGACAGACTTTTCTACGGAAAATATTTATAAATGGCGAGATGTGTTAGCTAAATATTTGCTGCCTATGCCATCAAACACATATTTGCAGTCTGTTAGTGCTGTTAGTTTCACTGCTCAAGGGATTTCACACTCTACCGCTCAAGAACGTTCCCACCCTTTATTGAAAGCCTTTGATGCCAATGATCGCATCAGAACGAACTATAAAGATGTTGATTTTCCTTCAGGTGCCTATGATGAAGAACAGATTAGTTTTGTAAAAGGCGAAATTTATCTCAGGACAAATTTGCAAAGGCCAAAAACTCGGTATGACAGGATTAAGTCATTGCCAATTGTTTCCAAGACTATAACTACAGCTTATGAACAGTTTAGTGTTAGTGAGACTATTAAAAGTGCAGCAATTGCTGTGGTTACAGGAGGGCTTTCTTTACTTTTTGGGGGTGGAAATACTACAGAGACAGTATATGAAGAGAAAGAAATAAAAGTTAGAAGTCGGATATTTGATACATTTATGCAACTAGATGCTAACTATGAAAGTGTACTGCCAGCCTATTGTATTAGAGTCACTAATTTTAAGATTAAAGAGTCAATTACTATCAATGGCATTATTCCTAACACTACCAGTGTTATTACTATTTCTGGAGAAGATTTTTTCAAGGATGGTATTAATGACGAAAACCACTGGAAGGCCTATGCAACTCTTTTAGGCTATACCAATGTTCTCGATATGCTCAATTACTATTTTAAAGGGAAGCTTATCGCAGAGTGGGATGAGATTTATTACAATGACATTGCACCTATTGTGTTTGAGAAAATTCTTGACAGCATCACACTAGCAGGGATAAGTTTAGATTTAACGAGTAGTTGGAAATATAAAGGAGGTGAACAGTTAATGCGGATTAACCTAAATGGTACAATGAGTTCGACCAGAAAAGACCTTCCTCTCACTATTACGTTAGGCTGCGGTTGTGATGATACAGTTAAAGCCCTAAAGGATTTAGTTACTCTCACAGTTGGAAATATTAGAATTTTCTATGCAACGCCTCACTATCAAGGAATACTGTACAGCGGCTATGTGGGCGATGACCTGTTTGACAACACAAATTTATATATTCCTGAGAATTCCGATGAAAAACGAAATCCAAGAACGGAAGACCGTTACTTAGTTGATAAATTGATCGAGCATTTAAACAGTAATATTGAATACTATAATAGGGCGCTATGGCTTAACTTAGATGCCAACCGAAGATTCATGTTATTAGATGGATTCACTATACAGGTATTCGACGATTTTGGAAAGCCAATAGGTTTCAGGAGTTTAGCTTCCGTTGTTAAAAATGAATTGATTTGTGTTGTCGGTAATTCCCTTGTATTTCCGGTAGCGGCAGGTTATAGGGTTAGCCAATCATACATCACAGAAACAACAACAGAGGGTGTAGAAGAAAAGGTGACACTCTTTGATCACTATAAGCCATTGACACCTATCCCACCTTACCGTGTGAGCGTCCCTTCAAGAGGCGCATTCATGGAATCCATACAAGGTGCATGTGATGCTTGTGAGAAAGTGAAAGAAAATTCTTCGCAAGATTGGACTAAGTTCACAACAGACGAACCTACCCCCATTGCGCCGGTGACAACTCCCGTACCGACTATTACCGATTGGAAAGCAGCCTTTAAAGATTTTGCTCCACCCATTGTCAATATCCAAAATGCACCGGCAGCTCCAGCACCGGGTGAAGGTTTGGCAGGGCTTTCTGAGTTGTTGGGCAAGAGTGGTATTTTTAAAGATATTACGGGATTAGATGCGAATCAGCAAAATGCGATTAAGACCTACTTATCTAACCAAGAAAATGCCAAGGTATTTGCTGACATGGCAAAAAATATGTCCATGCAAGGGCATAATACCACGTACTCAGATAAAATCATGGATTCGCTGAAAAGCGCGAAAGACAGTGGAGCAATTAGCCAAGATGACTACAGCAAGATGGTAAAAGAACATTTGCAACAGCAAATTGATGGTGGCGAAAGCAAAAAAGCAGAGTTGGAAAGTGCAAAACCGGTAAAACCAACGCTTACAGATGCGGCGGTAAAAGCTGTAGATCAAGGAAAAGAAGTTAAGGCGCAAAAAACTGACAATGAAGGCAATGTTGAATCGGTAGAAATTAGGGGTAACCCATCGAAAGTATTGGCTGAAGTCTCTGGGGTACCTATATTAAAACAACCCAATGATGAGGCGTGCTGGGCTACAGCAGCAACAATGATGGTAAGTTGGAAAGAATTGCAGGATGGAAGGAAGATGTTATCTATACCAGATGTTTTGGCTAGAGCAGGCGATAAATACGTTAAGAAATTTAATAAACCTGAGGCACTAAAAAATAGCGAACTACATGACTTTATTTCACCACTTAACATGGTCAGTGAGCAGTTTGCAAATTATCCGTTAGAAAAATATATATATTGGTTGAATACTTATGGTCCTATTTGGATAACAACAGATGCTGTCGTTACCAAGGGTATTTTTCAGCGCATGCGCGTGTTCTCACAAAAATAGTTGGAACAGGTAATCGGGAAAGTACGTACTTTACTTTTAATGACCCCATCACAGGTACTGAACGAACAGAGTCTTTCTTAGATTTTCTCAGTGCTTATGAACAAATGGGTACTGATAATACATCGAAAGAGTTACTTCTTCCAATTGTGCATTTTAGAGACAGCATTTATATTTATTCTGAAGACTATTCAAAAATAAGCGCATGGCCTAACCTTGATACTAAGGCAGTGTTAACACGAATTAAAGAACTTAGGAACGATGCGAATCTCTTTAATCAAGGTAATATTGGACTCTGCACGGCCGCTTCATTCTTCCACCATGTCATCCAGAAAGAACCAGATGAATTTGAATTATTTGCTAAACACTTACTCAAATATGGCACTGGTTATTTGGGCAAATTCAAGGTGGAAGCAGGCTCCGACCTACGAAGGGCTGACTATAATGGATTGAACACTAAGTACAAAGGCGAGATGCCACCACAAGCTGATTGGATGCTTATTTCATCACTACGTGACACTGAGAATTGGATACTAGATTATGAGGGAGGCCCTGATGAGGATAAGGCCATTAGAACAGATGGAAAAGAATTGAGTGAATGGTACGAAAAAACTGGCTTTTACAATAATGTGATTTATAGCGAAGAGACAACAGAAATTAGGACAATCAACAAAACACAAATTAATCATATAGCACTATTAATTCGTGCTTCACTCTTTCCTGGATATGAAAGAAAGTCGGGCCATGTGATCACCTTAGAAAGTTCCATTACTATTGATGAAACCAATAACAAGGTAAATTTTGATTATTGGACATGGGGCTTTCCAATTCAAACTCTAAATACTACTTTAACAACGTTCCAAGACAATTATCTAGGGGTAATTATAGCGACGTTCTAACTTGGTTGAGTAGCTCCAGGGAATTTTCCCCTGAGACTCTCCCAACCCGCGTAGGATGCACTGACAATAGGAAGCGCATCTTTAAAAGATTCGATTGATGCGCCTCGTTCCTCAGCACATCCTACATAAACTGGGGAGTGTGGTTGAAGAGCAGCTCGAATGAAACAATGCTTGTAACAAGAGAACATATTAAAATTGATTTTCCTGATACGATTGAAGGACAGCGGGTGGCAACTATGGCTCGTGACTTTACGCAACAAAAAGCGTTTTTCCCAACGGCAACAAGTCAACGGATGCTGTCCCCTTAGGTCCGCGACTTTGAAAGCAAAGGCTGGACTGTCACTTCAATACGCTGGTCGGACAATGGAAATAATGGCTTTTATGTTGAATTTGTTATGGAGCAACCGTTCAATCGCAATATTTAAATCGCCTGTCCAATTTTTAGGTAAATGAATTATGCGTGTTATTTCCAAAAAGCCAATCAGGGAGTTTTGGCAATGTCATCCTGAATCTAAATCAGCCTTGGAAGAATGGTTTTATAAGGTCAGTCAACTGTCGATCAACAATTTTTTGGAATTACGAAATAATTTCAATACCGCAGATTATGTTGATGGTTACACCGTGTTTGATGTTGGTGGAAATAAATACCGAATTGCAGCCGTTGTTCACTATGATAAACAACGGCTTTATGTGCGGCAGGTTATGACTCACGCAGAATATGACAGAAACAATTGGAGAAAAAGATGAACGTTGTTCTTGATGTTGAAAAACTTATTCCAGCTTGGCAAACACTTGAATTAGTTGCTCCTATAGCGCATATTGAATCTGAAGAGGACTATGCAAGGGCGACTGCCTTGTTAAATAATTTACTCGATATTGTACTAGATGATAATTCCCACCCTCTTTACTCATTGGTTTCTGTCGTAGGAGACTTAATTGAAGCCTATGAAATTGATTTAGAACCCGTTTAAATTTCTGAAACCTTTAAAGGATATTAAAATGTCAGGAAATTTAGAAGTTTTAACAGAGGGGCTTTAAAAGATAAATTTGTAGCACGGTAGGCTGGGTTTCGTGCCTCAAACCAGCTTATTACTTTCGTCGGATGGGAAGATTTTATGATGGCGGATAGCCGCTTTGCCTTATTCGCCAGCCCGGTAGTGTACGTAAAGCTCTTACCGATTCTACCCAATTCGTAAGGCGAATAAAATACGTCCGGTTGCGCTATCATCCACCGAATGGATGAGATTTCATAATAGCAGTGGGTTATCGGTTAACAAAGGGAATGGCTATGGATCAAATGATCGGTAATCGGGATAATACCTCTTAATCTTTCCTTGAGTATTTACCAAACCCTCTTACGAACCAGCAAAAATATTATACGGAGACAGATTTATGCTGAGCACAGCACATGTCGTACAAGAAGGCGAATATCAACTGATCAAGCTTCCTGAATCAATTCACTTAAATGCTCAACAAGTTTTTATTAAACCAGTGGGACAAAGCTTAGTGTTAATTCCGGTGGAAAACCCTTGGCAGTCGCTATTTGATAGCCTAGATAAATTTTCGGAAGATTTTCTGGAACGACGAGAACAACCCGAACCACAAGTAAGAGAGCATCTATTTGAATGAATTACTTATTAGATACGAATATTTGCATATATCTGATAAAAAAACATCCACCATCAGTCATTGCGCGATTTAAAGAATTATCTTTAGGCCAAGTTGGGATTTCTACTGTGACACTGGCGGAGCTTGAATATGGCGTTAAAAAAAGCCAAGCTCAAGAAAGAAATCAACTAGCCTTAGAGGAATTCATTTTACCTCTCGTGGTTTTGCCGTTTGATCAACGCGCCGCTTCTTATTACGGTGATTTGAGAGCTTCTTTAGAACGAGCCGGAATCCCGATTGGTCCACTGGATTTAATGATCGCGGCACATGCACTCAGTCTTGAGATAACATTGGTGAGTAATAATACTAAAGAATTTGCTAGGGTGAGCCAATTACGCCTTGAGAATTGGGCTTCAGGTTAACTTTCGTTTTCGCTGTCCGGTGTAGCACGAGTAGGCTGGCTTGAGGCACGAACCCAAGCTTATTCAAGATAAACATCAAATCAGCCTGTGTAGGTTGAATTGAGCTTGCGAACTCCAACATTTATTGTTCTATTAGCCCGCGTAGGATGCGCTGACAATAGGAAGCGCATCTTTAAAAGATTCGATTGATGCGCCTCGTTCCTCAGCACATCCTACGTAAACTGTGGAGTGTGGTTGAAGAGTAGCCCGTGTAGGTTGGAGTTTGCAAGCTTACTCCAATCTACGTGCTACCTTATTACTTAGGTAACATTAGCCAATAAGCTTTCATAAGGAATTCGTAATCCATCATGAAGGCGCTTTATCATTCTTAAACTTAAAGGACGTTTACGATTTAATACTTCTGATACTCTGCCACTACTGCCGATGAAAACTTCCAAATCTTTAGCCGTTAATCCCTGTTGTTCCATTCTAAATTTAATCGCTTCGATGGGATCGGGAGGACTAATTGGATAATGCTTGTTTTCATAGGCTTCAACCAGCGTGACTAAAATTTCCCTTTCATCTGCTTCTGGTGTCCCTTCTGGTGCTTGAAATAGGCTTTCAAGACGATAAAAAGCTTGTCGTAAATCTTCATCATTTCGGATGGGTTTAATATTCATTGATATTCTCAACATTGATTTTATCGTATTGTGCATGGGTACCAAGAAATTTTACCCAAACAATGCCTGCTTGGTACTGGACTTCAACAACTAAGCGATATTTATTACCACCGATGTTAAAAACAACTCGATTATTAGCACAAATACTGGCATTAGCATATTGGTTTTTCACCGCTTGTGGCGATGACCAATTGGCTTTTAATGTTTCCGCATACCAACTCTCAAGTGCCCGCGGGCATCACTGTAAGCGGGTTGTTCCCAGAATTTTTTAATAGTGCGCTTTGCAATAATTCGCATATGCTCTATCATTTTCCCGTATTCGGAGTGAGTATAGGTATAAACATGCAACTAATCAATAGCGTAGTAGTAGCTGTAGGGTCGGTGCAGCAATGCGAAACCGACCATTATTGATACCAATTGAGGTAATAATTTTTCTAACCCGATCTCTGTAAACGTGGAGTCAAACATGCGCACGCGGATTATTCTCAATCCCACCGCTGGTGCTGGTCGAGCCGCTAAACGGTTACAAGCGCTACGCCCCTGGTTAGAAAATCACTGGCGTCATATCGATTGGCAACTCAGTCGCAGTGCTCAACATCTGACTGATCTCGCTGCTGAAGCTGCTCAAGCCAATTATGATCAAGTCATCGTTGCCGGTGGTGATGGCACCGTTCATTTTGTGGCCAATGGCTTAGTAGGCAGTCGTACTGCATTGGGTATTTTACCGTTGGGAACAGGTAATGATATTGTGGTAAATGTTGGGTTACCACGCAATATCGAGGCAGCGGCTAAAATACTCCTGCAAGGACGTTTACATTCCTTTGATGTGGCTCAAGCGGGCAACCGTTTTTATTACTGTGTACTGGGAATAGGCATGGACACCCTGGCTTTACAGCGAATCAATGCGTCACGTTTACCACGAGGCATTTTAATGTACAGCGGCTATGCGCTGCGCACCTTACTCGACTATCAACCACAACGATTAACGGTGCAAGGCGATGGTATTCAATTTAGGGATCGAATCACTTTTGCGGCAGTAGCGAATACGGCAACTTATGCCGGCGGCATTCCGATTGCCCCGGGCGCACGAGTGGATGATGGTTATCTCGATGTTTGTATCATTCCCAAGATGCCGCTGCTGAAAAGTTTAGGGTGCTTTGTTCGTCTGATGAAGGCAAATCATGTCCAAATGCCCGAAGTGGTATTTCAACCTAGTAGAACCCTTCAATTGACTAGTGACACCCCCCTACCCATTACCCTAGACGGTGAATTAACCAATTTAACTACCCCGTTGACAGTTAAGGTATTACCCAAAGCTTTATCAATTTTAGGTGGAACCCCGAGAGGTTAATCGTTATGAATCACACTCAAGATGCCGATGTTATTATTGTGGGTGCTGGCATTGCTGGTTCGGGGCTAGCTTGCGCATTAACACGTTATAATTTACGGATTTTATTATTAGAAAAACGCCGCCGCTTAGGTAGTATTCATCGTGGCGATAGCTTAGTCCCTAAAAATACCGCTTTATTAGCTCAGTGGGGAATTTTAGAGGCTTTCATCCAAGCCGGTGCCGAACCAATTACTCACATGGAATTACATCATCACCGTTATGGACGTATTTATCGTGCGCCGTTATTAGCACCCGGTTCTTCACCTTATTTGGTATTACCCCATGCTAAAATCGAAAGAACTTTGTTAGATCAGGCATTAGCTACTGGTAAGGTTAAGTTAATCCAGCCAGCGAAAGCGGTAAATTTACTTCGTCGTAGCCCAGATGCTATCAGTGGAATTTGTTATCAAGACGAACAGGGTACTCATGAAGCTTATGCACCGCTTGTTGTCGGTGCGGATGGTTATAAATCAGTGGTTCGTGAGCAAATGAGTATTGAAGTGGCGGCTTATCACTATGATCACGCCTATTTCGGTTTAGAAGCCCAACGTCCCGCTCACTACGAAAACGCCATGCGAGTTCATTTACATCCAGATGGTGGAATATT
Source organism: Thioploca sp. (assembly GCA_012032555.1). Classification (GTDB taxonomy): domain Bacteria; phylum Pseudomonadota; class Gammaproteobacteria; order Beggiatoales; family Beggiatoaceae; genus Thioploca. The sequence continues at coordinate 3,835 of JAAUSR010000066.1, read as the reverse complement.
ACTGATGCCTCGCCCCGACCGCGTGGGTGTAGGCGTGTTAGTTGCGGCCAATAGTGCCAATTACTGGTTAAAATTACCAGATGCCGAACTTGCCCAAATTCTAATCAAGCGTGCCCCGATTCTCGAAGGGATGCCGCTGTACCGAGAAGGTTCCCATGTTTATTCGCTGGTACGCAGCCATGCACAGCGTTATTGGCTGGAAGGTGTCGTCATCATCGGTGACGCGGCTCATACAACCAATCCAACTGCTGGGCAAGGTATGGCGATGGCATTAAGCGACGCCGGTGCCTTAGCAGAACAAATTGGCCCCGTGTTAGCGGCGGGTGAAACGACCTTGACTAATGCCCTTAATCAATATGGACAACAGCAGTGGTCAGTTAATCAAAAATTAGTTCGTTCTTCCCATCACTTAGCGCTACTTTATGCCAAACGTGGCCAATTCTGGCATTGGTTAAAAACCGCTGGGATAAAAATTTTAGCGAATCCATTAGCGGTGAGCCTGACTCGACCGGTGATTGCTGCGTTTTTAGAGCGGGCTTAAATTTTAAGAACCAATATAACGCACTCGACTTAAGAGGCAACCAATGATAATGAATGAACTATTACGCGAAAAATACCGCGTACAAAAGGCAATGGATGAAAAAGCTAATCACAACCTTGCCCAATATGTTGCATACACATGCTAAAATAAAAAAAGTTGAAGCCAAGTATGGCGTAAAATTTAAGTATGGCAAACCGGCTCTAAGCTTGCCAGAAGCGCCTAACATGGCGCTCCAGCCCGATGCTCTGCCGCCTAGCGGTTTTGCGGCAATTTGAAGTTTTGTGGTGGCGGTTTAGTTGGTCATTTTTTCCAAATTATTAAATACAATAGATTAGCCAAGTAGGGTGGGCGAAATGCTGTCCAAAAGGTTTAATAGGGGTACGAAACTCTCACGGCATTTTGCCTACCATCAATGGGACACGGTGTGATGGAAATGATGGGCAACGCTTTGCTTTTGCCCACCCCACCCTACCTGGATTTAGCAATGTTTTTGCTGTGCTCAGATTTTTTTTACCGCCATTCAGTAATAGAAACTCTGTTACTTAGTAGATTATTATAGGTTTATTTGCTAATCTTTAAATAGATAGTGGAATAAAAGAATGTTTTTACTGAACTAACGTTTATGAAATTTCGTAAGTGATTGGTATGTTAATATTTATACCTCTTCAAAAGGAAGTTGTCATGGCAACAAGAAAACTGATTGATTCTATATGGAAAAGGCTTTCTGCTTTACTACTGATTGATTCTATATGGAAAAGGCTTTCTGCTCTACTTAGGTTAAATATCTCCAGTGAGACTATAATTGAACACTTGGTAGGTGTCTATAAGCGGAATAAATCTCTATCAAAGGAAGATTTGAAACACAAAATGTTGGAGTATCTTGTTGATAACAATCTATTAGGGACTGGGATAGGAAGAGAAGCTGCTAAAGAAATGCTTGCTGAACCTATTAACAAGGTTAAACCTGTGACAGAAGATGATATTGAAGCTCTTGATAAGAAAGCCTCAGACTTATATCAACAGGCGATAGAAGAACTTAAATCCCATGGTCGTGATACATCAGCATCTCACTCTAGGGAAAGGGGAATGATATCTATTGAGAATCTCCCCAGTGAAATGCGTGAACAACTTGAGATAAGAGATATATCTTCTCGTTCTCGACGTGTAGCATAGTATTTTATTCAATGTATGGTTAAGAATCCTGTAAGAGAAGCATCCTCATAAAGAGCAATATTTTCTTCTGGACTATCTTCGATACAAAAAAATCTTATCTTAAGATGGAGGGCAATAATTATGATGGGTCGTTTGTTCCGCGATGCGATAGTAATGTGGATAAAACTAGCAACTGACGTATGTAGAAGTATTAACAAATGCAACAAAGAAAATGGCAGATAACATTATCTTGATATGGAACGGATTAGGAAGAATTATTGAAGGAATTTATAATAAGTCAGAAGAATTCTTAGGGGAATTCTGGAGGAAATATGAGAGAGTAATAAAAGAAGAGCTTGTAAAGAAACTGGTAGATAAGCTTTTAGACGTGATTATTCTTTTGGTACCTATACTTATATCTGCTATCTCAAATACTAGTGCTTCAAACTAACATTATCTCGTTCCCACACTAGCGAGGCTGTAAAAGAACCTCAATTGCTGCATTTTCGATGACGTAAAATCAATAAGTTATGAGTAAAAATGATCGATTTTTGGAGTTCTTTTACAGCCCCTAGCGCACGGGAACGAGGAGTAAAAAGTCAATGCATCAACCCCAAGAACAATACAGATTGTAGGGCGGAAATCCCTTCCCACCGCTTGCCTACATTGTAGCTCAATGAAATGTCGGCAACGGATTGCCGACCTACGCTTGCTATAAATGAAAGTAATGAATTAAAACCGATTATTCAAAGTAAACTTGATAAGTTGCCAAGTTAGCGTACTTTATTTCAATTGGTTATAATTTTAACTAAGCCTAAATTTTAACAACGGTCCGAACTTGTAATGAAGAATCATAACGATATAGGTCGTATCAAAAAAATAGTTGGTCAGGAGCGATTAGAATCTCCTTTAGATCGCGCGTTTCGATTGAAACTGATGCTAGAAGAATTAAGGGGAAAAAGGGCACCTGCCGATGAACACCTTCGCCGAATTGTTGGCCGATCTCAGTCGTAATGGCGTAAAATATATTTTAGTCGGCGGACTTGCGGTTGATTTATGTGGTTATTCTCGCATGACCCTAGATGTTGATATTATCGTGGATTACTCCAAATCAAACCTTGAATTATTGCTGAACCGACTGTTACATTTTGGTCAAGGCTCCGCCCAAGAGCTATCTTATCAAGATTTTGACTTAGAAGAAGGTTGTATTCGCATAGTTGAAGATTTTCCTCTCGATTTATTCACCGTGATGCGTGGATATACTTACCCCGATTTGATTCAATACGTCAAGTATCAAGAATTAGAAGAGGTTGCCATTCCTTATCTCAGTGCCGAAGGTCTGATTAAACTAAAACAAAACTCATTAAGGCCAAAGGATCAATTAGATGTTCAAATGTTGGCAACCCTTTTAGCGGAACATCATCAAATAACTCAAGAACACCAAACTATTTTTAGAATTTGGGTAATCATCAAAAACTGGCTTAGATTTTAAAAATGGTCAGTAAGCACGAGTAGGCTGGGTTGAAAAACGAAACCCAACCTACCGCGCTTGGCTGCAAAATGTTTGAAATAGATGGCGATCTTCATCTATCAGTGCCCGGAAAGAATTAAATTCAATGACGGTAATGACAGCTATTCCTAACCAAGTTGCTGGCGCTATGCTTTTCCGAATACCGCTCTCACCTCTGAGTAGAGCAATTACGGTGTTGGTGTCGAGGAGAAAAGCATTACCATTCATCCCGAAGTCTTCTCTGTTCGGCAAGTGCATCACCTTGCCATCTCAATTTGCCAATCAACGCACTAAAATCATACTGGGTTGGGGATAACTTGGGATTTTCTAAAAAGGTAACTATCACTTGAGCCGGTTTGATATCACCGGGTTTTTCCATCAATTCAATTTGACCATCTTTATAAACCGCTTTTACGGATAACATCATTTAAAATATCTCTCTAAAGTGAAATATACAAAAAGAGTTTATATGAAGCACCGTTAAATTCAAGGTCATAGCGGCATTTTATAGCTAAACTAGTATAAAATGATTAAATTGCATAGAGAGTGAAAAGTTCGGAAATAGAACAATGTTTTTGTTTGCGAATCGCTTTGGCTTGAGCCCATTTAGGTTCAATCGGGTTCAATTGAGG
>JAAUSR010000137.1 GCA_012032555.1 Thioploca sp. | reverse complement strand
CTACTAAGCCATTGGCCACAAAATGAACGGTGCCATCACCACCGGCAACGATGACTTGATCATAATTGGCTTGAGTCAGCTTCAGCAGCGAGATCAGTCAGATGTTGAGCACTGCGACTGAGTTGCCAATCAATATGATGCCAGTGATTTTCTAACACTGGGCGTAGCGCTTGTAACCGTTTAGCGGCTCGACCAGCACCGGCAGTGGGATTGAGGATAATCCGCGTGCGCATATTTAACTCCACGTTTACAAAGATCGGGTTAGCACTAACAAATCCCAGATCGCTCGTAAGGATAAAGGAAAACCGATAATATATTCTGGTTCGATGCTATCGATGCCCCATTTTAGTTTGTAAGCGGCTTGATTAGTGGCGGGATAAATGACTTGACCATATTGACGTAACCAACGAACTAACCGTGCCATGAGGCGATTGGCACTGGGTAATTCGGGTGCTTCGACAATAAAAGGGGTAAGACCGAAATGTAACCAGGCAATGCCTTCCGCTTGTAGACGTTGCAAAGCTTGAATATTACACAATTCCATCGTTCCCGGTGGCGCATCAGGCAAACGGCGCGTCAAATCGTGCAAGTAACCGGGACGTTCTCCCCAAGCCGGTACATAAGTGATAAAGCCTAGCGGTTGATCGGTGGCGTCAAGCGTCACAAAAATACGGCGTTGCGTGTCTGTTGGCGTACCGATTTCCCCAATCATGAAATTCAATTCTTTTTTTGCTTCGCTGCTAACCAGTGATGACTGATAGTCGATAATTGTGCAAAAGTAGTTTCGTTTCTGGGTAATTCTTGTCCTACCTCCACGACGTATAAACCGGCTTGCTGGGCTTGTTTGATTTTGTGCCGAAGTTTCATCTTGCGTGTTCCAGCTAAATTATAGTTAGTTAAATTGAGACTGAAATTACTACCCAATTGATTGATAGTCGCTGCAAATTGTTGAAATAGCGGTACTTGATTTCGCCGGACTTGTACCGCTAATACCCGGCGGCGTTGTTGTTGAGCCGTGGTTAAGAACTGTTGCAATAATTCACTTTGAACGTCAACTGGCGCATGGACGCCACCAAAAAGTATCCAATGTTTACCTTGCTCACGATAAGCAATAAAGCCAGGTAATTCGGTGCTCGTAAAGCGTTGGTTGTGAGGGGATAACGCCAAAAAACCGGAAGGATGATCAATAAATTGTTCCAGTTCCATCACGATTGCTCTGGTTCAAAAGGGAGTGAAACCGGTTTAAATACATTACCAAATACGCCCCGATCTCCGGAAAGATGAATGGGTATCGCCAACATCGCCCATTCCCAACCGCCAATACTCCACACCCACCACGCAGTGATCAGTAGCCACGTTAGGTAACAATGCGTTAAGTTGTAAAGATAATGATAAATCGGCGCAATTTGACTTCTGCCTGCGCGACGGTAAGCGATTGCGCCGGGTAAATAGCCAATTAAATCAGCACTAACGAATACCGCGATGAAACGTAGCCAATTCAATTCTGACCAATGCCAAAACACGAGGACAATGCCAATCAACACAACGGCTAGATGTTCCGCACGCATCAGCCAGTAACTGCCTGTGGTATGAAAACGATGATAAGTATCCATGTAAACTGCCTAAGTTAATCCCGCTCGTGCTAACAATTCGGTATGTTGTTTAGTAATACTTGCTTGAATAATTTCGATTTGTTTCTGATAAGGGGTTGCCGCAATTAAGTGACCCGGGGCAAATTCAGCCGTAGCAAATAAATCTTGGTGCAAGCGCGCCACACTATCAAATAATTTCACAAATTTATGAATGTAGTAAGTAAATATTTCTCCCATCGCCAAACTCGCTTCCTGACAGAGCTTTTTAACTTTCGCTTGGTGAGCACTATCACCCTGCAATAACTGGTTAACGAGGTGCGCACCATAGGCGACATGCCGTGATTCATCGATAAAAGCACTGTGTACTAAGGCAGCCAGATAAGGATCAACCGGTTGCCAGTAGCGGCGTTCATAAGCGTACAGCGGATAAGCCATGCCCTCGAACACCAAATTCATCAACACTAAACCCTCGATAAAGTCTCCCCCATCAACCACTTCATAACAGCGTTCTAAAAAACGTCGTAACGGCGGCGTTAGAATTGCTTCGCTGATTTCGGTTTGGGTTTTGCCTGAAGCCTGACAAGAATCGCCCAAGCGCTGCCAAAAAATTTCCCGATGACGCGCTTCATCTAAAGTTTGTTGCGCTGAAAAATTCAGTGCTTCCTCAGTCGGTGCTCGGCGCGTCAAAGCACCCGAAATGCGCAAAGCCGCTTCTTCAAACACCACAAATAGCGACAGATCTAAGCGATGAACTTCCGCTAGCGGTCGTGATTCAGCAATCGTTAGCGGTAAAGTCGCACCCATTTGAAATAAGGCTTGATCTTCTTTTTGCCATTGGCGGGCGGGTACTTTGTTAACCCAATGTTTAATACTGGTATCAATTGGCACGTTGAGTTTCTGTTCCTAAAAAGTTATCCAAAATTACCCATTTTTAGGTAATTCGCTCTCGGTTGATAATTCCTAAGAATGGCAACTCGAGTCCAGGTTGAGCAGTCCCAACCGCTGTCGCTCAGTCCGTTCTAGCAAAATGGATTTAACCTTTTCAAAAGGTGTCCAACGATCTATCTCCGAATCGTAAAGTCTGGCTAGAACGTTTCGCGCCGCATTCTCGTCAGCTTGTAACACGACCCCGTCGAAACAGTAAAATGAATCGCCGTGACGTTTTCCTAACAGGATTCCATAACGACTATCCATTTGCGAAGTGTACGCGCTATTGACCAGAATGACCGAAGAACCTCTTCGGCGAGATATACTGTCTAACGCTGTTGCTATCACGCCTTTGGTCCACGCCGATAGTCTTCTGTTAATATTTTTACCCAATTTTGAACCCGTTATGGGTGAGGTTAGATCTTCTGCCGCAATAACTTTGGCTTTTCCAATTAGTTTATGTACGGCTTGATAGATGGTATCTTTTATTTGAAATTGAACTTTTTGCTTTTGGCGATTGAGTTTTTTTCTTCCCAAATTGTTTTTTATGATATGCTTTTTCTTATGCGGTTTTTTGTTCGCAATCGCCCGGAGTTTGTTTCGAGCTTGGTGTTTTTTATTTAGCTTGTCCGAGTGTTTAGACAGAATTTTTCCTAATCCTTCTCCGTGATGTTCGCCCTCAGAATCGACAAAAACTTCTGTATATCCTTTATCTATTCCAATCGTCGCATGGCCACAGTTTTTGGTTTCTTCTACATCAATGGTGTAATGAACTTCACCTATCCCTTCATGCAAAATCAGTCTTAAGGTGCCACTGGGCTCAACCGTTGTGTTTAATGGTATCGCTATTCGTCTGCCCTTAATGAGACTGGGTATCTTTATCCAAGCGCGACCGCCTAGTTGAAATGTTGTGTAATCGTCTGAACGTACCACGATTTGGTTGTGCGTATGGTTTCGCCCATGTTTCCAGTGTTTGCGCATTAATCGTCTTAGATAATTATTGGTTACCCAGTCATCAGACTTGAGCTTTTTGTAAAAACTTGTGCGTTGTTCTTCGTTTCTAATCTGTTGGTAAAGGTTCTTTCTTACTTGTTTTTTCGAAGCTTCATAATAGGCTTTAATATCTCCAAAACTGTCTCGTAACGTTTCTTTCCAAGCGTTAGCTAGAACTTGAAACTGGCGTTTTTCTTTTGTCCATTGGTCGCGAATGGTTCTATCACTTGTCAGTAATACCCCTTTGATTGAACTGTAACTATTCCACACCTTTGAGCGTATCTTTCCTAATCGTTCTGCTTGTTTTTGCAGTTGTTTGTATTTGCCTTGATTTATATTTTTGCTTTCTATTATTCTCGTTGCTTTCATCTGTTATTGCCTTATTCAATTCCTTTTTATATTTTCTCAGTCCATATAACAATGGTTCGATAGGGTACGTTTTGCTTTTAATTTACCGTTTGCATCCCATCTCCTTAAAGTATTTACTGATACGCCTAGCTTTTTTGCAAATTCATGTAGTCTATATTTATTACCCATAATGAGATATTTTAGGTATGTTTGGGTAAATCTAAAGTAGCAGTTAAATTACTCCTGTGCGGACAGATGTCGGTCGAGCCGGTTTCATCAAAAGTAACGCTGCTGTACCGTAGGCAACCACTAACAAGAGTAAGATCGATTGCCAAACGCCAGCAGCCGTGACAATAACGCCTATGCCCAATCCTACCAAACTAAGTGCGAGAACCATACTCATAACTTGTTGAAAATAAGCGCGTTCATTTTCCCGAAATGGGAACCATTCTCGTGCCCACAGCACGGCAGCATAAACACCAGCAGCGGCTACCGCAGCGGCCAAAATAACCGCTTGATACCAAGCTAAGAGATAAATGATGAGGGTGAAACTAACCGTTAAGCCTAATAATAATTGTAGTGCCGGTCTCGCTGTCAGCGTGCGTGATTCTAGCTTAGCTAATGGCCGTGGTAACAACCCTTGACTTGCTAGCGCATAAATAAAACGGGATAAGGCTAACAGCGCACCATTGAAAGAAGAGAATGAAGCCAATAAGCCCGTGACAATGATTAACAAAATCACTTCCAACCGACCGGTTTGTTCAGCGAGCAAGAGTTGCGGTAACACAAATCCAGAGTGAGTTTGCGGTAGTGCCGGCAAACAGGCCAAGCCTAATGCAGCGATGGCATAAAATAGCATCAGTACCCCAACACTACCCGACAAAGCGCTGTTAACCGCTTGTTGATCAGCCAGTTCAACATGCGAGGTCAGGAGTTCAAACCCCATAAAGAGAAATAAAGCTTGTCCTATTCCAGCAACGAAGTCAGTTAAAGTTGGGACAGTAGGATAGAGACGGGTAAGTAAGTCGCCTTGTTGATATGCAGCAAGCAAAGTCACGACTGAAATACCCGTCAAGCCGGCCAATAAAGCCAAAGTTGTCAACGCTTGCGCTAAATAGCCGATCTGAATCCCCGCACGACACACTGCCCAAGTCAACACTAAAAATCCTACTGCCGTCACGATAACCGGAATGGGTAATAAGCGAGCGACTAATTCACCAACAATTAACGCTTCAAATCCAACTAACAATAACATCAGGAATAAGTAGGGCACGACTATCATAATCCCGATAGCTCGACCAAAAGCACGAGATAAAAAGGCAATTAAGCCAGCACCGCTAGGCAAAACCGTTGTCAATCTAGCTAAAGCGCGTGCTAATACCAGACACAGTAACCCAGCAACGCTGATCGCTGCAACCGCTCCTATCCCACCCAAGGTCTGTTCAATTTGTAATAATCCCACCGCACAAACCGAAGCCATCGCCGTCCCGCTACCGGTAGCAATCAACGTCAAAGTTTGGGGTCGTGGCGAAGTAGTTATTGACATAATTGCGTTACCACATAGTCTAATCGTAAGAAGTGCGTTTCCGCACCTTGAATGGTGAGTTCACCGAACAAATAAGGTTCATTCGGATCGCGGCGAAATTCCAAAATATCTAATAAAATAGCCATTTCTGCCTTCACCAATAAATCAGTTTGGCCCAAGTCATGACCTATCTCAACTACCCGTCCATTTACCAAGCGTAAAGTCAATATTTCTTGCGTATCGGTAGCGAGTAATTGGATAGCACACTGCCAATCCGCTTGTTCAGCCACTAATTTTTCTGTCGCGTGGTAGATGGCGACAAAGTTGTGTAAGGCTTGATTTAAATGAGTCATAATCATGCGTTGTTATAGCACCTCAATTAAAATTATCTTCTAAGCGTTTGGCCTCAAGTAATTGAATTCCCCATGTTTCCAACTCTTCACACGTCGCGTGGTTAAGGCGTTCCAATGTCCACAATGGGAGCGTTCCAAAACGCCGTTCCATCGGACGACGTAGTAACGTGAGTTCACCTTCGATTTGACCTTCTCGAAACCAAAGATTGTCCGCTTTATCAATCGTTATCGGCATGTTTTCCACCTCCTCTACATTAATTAACTGCTGTAATTCCAGGGTTCTCAAACCGGCTAGAATCCCTAATTTCTTCAACGCATCTTGTTTGGCATTTTCATCCAGCCGTATGATCTTCTCCAAGATAGCTCTGATAGCTTGTGGTTGATTGTCAATACGGCAGAGAATCGCGAGTAAGTTGTCTTCTATCGCGGCACTGGCTAGTAACGGTTGACAGTCTAACTGTTGAATATCAATTAATTCATAGCTAAAGTGTAGTTTACTTTCAATAATTCCGCGTGGTATGGTTAACGGCGCTTTGCCAACATACAAGATTTGTTGAAAGGGTGCTTGGTTAAAAGCATTAGTGATCAATAGATAATATTCCAGCATCCGCCAAGCCATGGTAGTGTCATTATCACTTTGCAACTCACGTTACGCACCCAGGAAGATTTTGTAGCCGTTGCAACTGAACAAAAACCGGCTGAACGGCCTTAACGTAAAGCGGATTTTTCAGAGAAAAATGATTGATTTTAGTGGATATTTTAAGACTCGC
>JAAUSR010000065.1 GCA_012032555.1 Thioploca sp. | reverse complement strand
CTTACCAAGGAGGGAGTGAGGGGGTGGTAATTAACGAGTTGAATAAGAATAACTTTTTCAAACCACCCCCAGCCCCGCCTTGATAAGGCGGGGAGAAATTGTTCTTAACTTAATGGCAGTGAGCCTACGTGCTCCTTCGTGCTCATTTCTCCCAAGTCATGTGGGAAATGTCATGAGTTCGCTATCAAGCTCGGCTTAGTCGTGTTGGTCCACGAAGTTCGGCAAAAATCTCCGTTATATTCATTCAGTATCTTCTAGCGAATTTAGAATGATTTAAATTTAAATAAATTATTATTCCTGATTTGTTAGGAGATACAACTAGTTACTTTGAAGATTAGGTTTTACTCAGTGAAATATTGGGTTACACTCTTGCTAATTCAACCTACTGGGCTAATATGTAACTGTGATAGTTAGTTTAACTTAAACAGTGATAAATTATTTTAAATAACTCATTTGCCCTAGTAACCGGAAAGAAAGACTATGAAAAAAAACTTATTAATTATGTTAATTTTATCAGTAGTTACGCTGGTTGGCATGTTGTCCACTTATGTGGTGTTTGCCGATGAAGCCAAAAAACAGGCTAAGAAAGTTGAACGGTTAGAACCAAAAGCTACTAAAGATGAACGGTATCATTATCACAAGCGTCTTCATCCTTATAAACAGACTCCTCATGATCAACGGCCTCGTCGTGATGAACAGCCTCGCTACGATGAACGATCTGTAGATAGAACATAGCCCGCATCACTGCCATTAAGCTAAGCCTAACAGCATATTTTAAGTCGCCGTTTCGTATCATTGAGCCAATGACGAGCAGAACATTTTTTTCGAGGAACTTTCCGATTTACTCGTTCACGCTCCGGCGTGGGAATGTGTATTGTACCGGTGTAATTAATAGGTGCTGGAGCATTAGGTATTCCCACGCTCTGTGTCACTGCCATTAAGTTAAAGATTATTTATTTTAAAAATAGGTGTAATGGAAGATTTTAAGCCATTGACTTACCAAGAAATCTCCCCTACCCTCCTTTGTCAAAGTGGGAGTTAGAGCTTAACTTAATGGCAGTGACGCAAAGTGTGGGAACGAGCTAAGAATAAGGTTTCCGGTTTATATGGAAACAAGCCGCCGAGCTAGATAGCGTATAGGAATGGACCTGTTATACGCCCAAAATGGATAAAGATAGCCGCACTTTTAACCATCCCGTTAAGCTTAATCAAGAATTAAAAGTCGCTATGGATGAAGTGAAATGTTGGGTTACGCTCTCGCTAACCCGACCTACTTGGCTTTGTTTTCCTTACTCATTGGCAAAGAGATTAAACACATCACGCTGTTTTTGAGCTAAACCTTTAAGGGACCCATCTTTAAGCCCTCTATCAAGTACTATTGATTCCTATATTTAATAATTTAGAAGCCGGGTGTTCATGATTTTAACCATTTAATTTTAAATGTTAAAAAATTACGTCGAACTCAGGTTAGTTGTACAATTTTTTAGTTGAGCCATAACCGATATTTATTCGCCAGTTCTGGCGCGACTGTCGCTTCATTGCCATTCCGTTAAGGAGAACTTTTTCTCTCCCACTGATGAGGGGTGAGGGTCTATGAAGCCATCATTTTTCGACCAATTTTAGCGAGTTGGATAGCATACGTTTTGATTAAGTAGCGTTTGGCTAATCGTTCTAACCAATGATTTGGTATGCCACTTTCACCATAAAAGGCCCCAGCTAATTGTCCATAGATTGCACCGACCGTATCAGCATCGTTACCTAAATTAACCGCTGTTAAGACACCGGCTTCAAAAGTCTCGGTGTGATAAAATGCCCATAAAGCGGCTTCAAGTGAGTTTACTACGTAACCGGTACTGCTGATATCCGGGGGTTGTTTCTGTTTAAATGAACCACAGGCGATGGCATCAATTTCTGGTACCAACGGGTATGCTTTCCAGTAGCCGATTGCGGGGCTGTAGCGTTCTTCTAATAAGGTGAGTTTATCCACCCCTTTGATGGCTCCCACTATGAGTGCGCCGAGGTATCGACAGGCGTCAATGGCAGCGGGCGTACAATGTGTTGTTTTCGAGCTTTTTCCGGATTTATCGATGGCTTGTCTGGGAATGTCAGCATAAAATAACGGTACCGGTGCTAACCGCATGAGTGATCCATTCCCGGCAGAGTAAGTTTCTTTTGAACCACAGTTAGGTTGTTTAGTTCGTTCAAACCGTTCTAGAGCAGCTCGAATAGTCATTCCTATATCAAAACATTTACCGGTACTGCTCAAATAGCCATGCCGGTACCATTGGCAATAACGCGTCAGTTGATCAAGTGAATTAAATTCACGGCATTCGATTAAACTTTCAGCTAGACACAATGCCATCGCGGTGTCGTCGGTCCATTGCCCCGGTTTTAAGTTGAAAGGTCCACCACCCATCATATCTGTTAAAGGTGTGAAAGTTCCTGGGGTTTGGAATTCTAAAGTTGTTCCTAAAGCATCTCCGGTCGCTAATCCTAACAGGCTACCGCTGTAGCGTTCCAGTAGATACATGTTAATTTTTTATCACCTCTCAATGGTTTATCAGGATTTTCAGGATGGTAGGATTCTCCGTATGGAATGGCCGATCAATTCCTTTATTCTGTCTGTATGTAATGGGGTTATTTTTGAATAGGCTAATCTTAATAAGGTCTTGATTGTTAATTCATTCTAATCGGCAGGATTCCTGTTAGTTATTAATTTTCTCTTGCTGTCGGCGGTTAAATTGCGCAGAGAACAAGTAACTTAAGTTAATGATCGGAACAGCAATTCCTTGATGAAAAAAGCAAGATATGGCAAAGGGTTCCCAATATTGTTGTTGAGCGGGAAGTTCACATACCTGATCATCGTTAACATAAATGCTTGTTGGAGTAGTAATTAAGTGTAATCCACCATAATGAAGTGGTTGATTAGGATCTTCCTGATAAACAGCTATTCCTATCACATGACGAGATGTCATAATTTGACGACCGACCAGTAACCGGGGAATATCAAAAATCGGTAAGATAAGTTGTTGGAAGAGGACGACTTCACTACAATAAGCTGGGGTGCAAGGAACATCAAATAATTCTGGTGCAATCAGAACTTGTCGCATTTCATGTAAACCAACCGCTGCTTGCAAATGATAACCAAAATCTAATAGCCAAGCGCGGCTCGTTTTAATCGTCGGTTCAGTCATAGTTCAGTTTCCTTCCAGTCTATGCCGAAAGGCCATATTCGGTTTAATTTAACGTCGACTTTGCATAAACTGCTTTGATAATTGAGTTAAGTAGTGAACTAAGTCTGTTCCTTGACAAACACAACCTAATTGACTTTGATAAATAACCAACTGGCTGATAGGCGAATAAGTGGTTTTCATGACAGTCGGCAATTTTTGCCGATGGAGATGTTCTCGCTGTAAGTTGATATTTTCCACTTCATCACAGGTTAACCCGATTGGCTGTTTGGCGGCTTTAAATAATACAAAATACTCTCGGGTTTCTGGGACTTCAAGTAGGAGCATTAAAGCTTTATCCAAGCAGAACAGCGGCGATTCACTACCATGACCGAACCAACCCACTGAACCGGTCGTGGTGCGCGTCAGATGAGCATCTGCAATGATTTCAACGGCGTGAACATCCGCTTGGGGAACAAATAGGTAACGCTCATCAAAGCGGAGTAAGACATAGCGGTATAGATTGTGTTGTGGTGTAGTTACCTTCGCTGCTGTTTTCATATCAATACTAACCGTCGCTAAAATTGCCCACTCAAAGCTTTATCAATTAAACCAAGTAATTCACCATCTTGATAAGGTTTGGTCAGATAAGCATTGACGCCGGCGAGTTGAGCTTGTTCGCGATGTTTTTCAGTGGTACGCGAAGTGATCATGAAAATGGGGAGTTTTTGAGTAGCTTGATTAGCTCGGACGTGAGCAGTTAATTCTAACCCATTCATGCGAGGCATTTCCATATCAACTAACATCACCTGAGGTCGCTGTTGATTCATAATTTCAATCGCCTCTAATCCATCTTTAGCTAATAGGGTTTCAAATCCAGCATCTTCTAATAAGAGCGATAAAGATTTTCTGACACTCAAAGAATCGTCGACTACCATTATACGGGGTATTGCCGGTGATCCTAGCATATTTTCTTTATCAGATGATTGTTCCGCTAAGTAAGAAGACATTTTCGCTTGCATAGGTGAGCGTAACAATTCAGGTAAGTCCAATAGCGGAATTAAACTACCATCACCTAAAATAGCGGCACCCGCGACACCATGAATTTTTTTAACATACTTACCCATACTTTTCATGACCAAGTCATGGGTATCAATCAGTTCATCAACTAATACGGCGGTAATTCCAGTTTCTTCACGGGCCAATACAATCGGTCGAGATTCACAACCATCGAAACCTTCACGATCGCCGGGGAGGTTGAGTAAATTGGCTAATGATTTCAGCGCATAAATGTTTTTACCCATTTTGAAAGTCATTTCCTCACCGATGAGTTGAAATTCACCACTCCCTGGCGCAAGTGCTTGATCAAGGTTATTGCTAGTGATACCAAAAACGCGGTTACCAATTCGCACTAATAATACATGCACTGTCACTAGAGTCATGGGTAATTTAATTAAGATAATGGTTCCCTTACCCGTTTCTGAAATCAGATCCAGCGTTCCCTTCATTTGTCGAATATTGGTATGAACAACATCCATTCCAACACCCCGCCCGGAAACTTGGGTAACACCAGACTTAGTCGAAAAACCCGACATTAAAATAAGACGTGCTAATTCGGCTTCCGTTAAGTCTTGATTTTCGGTAACCAAACCCCGTTGAATCGCTGTAAAGCGAATATTAGTATAATTGAGACCTTGACCATCATCTTGACATTTAACAACGATATTATTTCCTTCTCTATAAAAGCTGAGTTGGATATGACCTTCTTCTGATTTACCTAAAAGGGTACGTTCTTCCGCATTTTCAATCCCGTGGTCAATCGCATTTCGCAAAATATGTTGGAGTGGATCCGCCAAATTATTCAATACATCGCTATCGATTAGAATTTCAGTACCACTCATTTCCAATTCGGCTTTTTTACCAGTCATTCGACAAGTTTGCCGAACATTACGTTGTAACTTAGAAATAATCATACTGACTGGTACCATGCGGGTAGTCATAATGCTAGATTGGAAATCTTTATTCAACCGCTCTTGGTGAATAAACATGGTTTCCAACAACGCTAAATCATCACGGATTGACATGGCTAATTCGCGATTATCTGCAATAGATTCAATAAAACTATGCGCTACACTATGTAATTCGTTATATTCTTCGAATTCCAGTGGATCAAAATCCTCGTCCTCTTCAGTGATATGGCGATAGTGACTTTCTATTCCAGTGACCCCTCTAACATCCACTAAATTTTCCAATTCGAAGGTTTTCTTTTGCAGTACTAAATCTTGTTCCGTTAAAGTTCGAGTACTTTGAATGACATGTTTGAGTTTCTCTTGAATTTGGCCGACTGAAATAGAAAGTTCACCCACCAAGCGCATTAATTCATCAACGGTTTTAGTCGGTACTCTAAGAAACTGTTCTGGACTACCGGCAGCCACGTCAGTACCGCCTTGAGCTGGCTTAGCGGCTTTCGTTTCTGCCGCTGCTGGTTTGGCTTTGACGGGAGCCGCTACGGCTTCTGCCGTGACTGAACGAGTTGGCTTGGGTGGTGCATCTAATTTACCCTTATCAATCCGATTGGCCCAGTCGAGCACGGTTTGTAATATTTGTTGGGCTTGTGGTGGTGGATCATCATTACCCAATAAAGCATCTACCATAATCTCTAGGCAATCAGCAGCTTCTACTAGGGTATCCGTTAATTCTTGCGGTGGCGTTACCCGATGCTTGGCAAGATATTCTAGAGTGTCTTCTAAATGGTGGGCGATATTAGCAATTCCCTTAATACCAATAATATTAGAAGAACCTTTTAAAGTATGAGCAATTCGTTGCGCTTTTTCAATTTCGGCCGGATCCGGAACTTGAACCAAACTTTGAATACTGGCGGAGAAATCAGCGGCATGTTGAGGAGTTTCTTGTAAATAGGCTTCCAGCAGTTCTCGATTAATATCTTCGGGAATCGTTAGTAACACATCTTCTGGATTGGCAACGGTTTGCCGGGTGTAGGCTGCAGCTGAATCGGCTTCATCCTCACTGGTAGAACCAGCCATGAGTTGATCCAATAAAGCATGAGCGGCTTCATCATCTAAAGGCTTAGCCCATTGTGGTTCTCTAAAATGATTAATTAAAGCCGCTACGCTTTGAACGGGCGTTTGCAAATAAGCTAATACCAAGTCTGGCCACTTTTCTAGACGGGATTTCGCTTGGGATCTAGCAGCAACCTCGCTGGTACTTAGGACTTTCATGTTGTCAGTAACAAAAGTACAGACTGTTTTTAAGCCCTCTAGCCCCATAATTTCAGCGGCGGCATATAATCGCTGAACTTGGTCGGTATAATTTTCTAATACTTCATTGAGACGTGGATCAGCATGAGGTAAGGTAGTAAATTGCTTGAGAGCAGCCGCTAAATCACCTTTAGCGGATTCTAACTCGGTGCTGAGAATTTCTAACACCTCAACACTGCCCAAAGAAATATCGGCACCACCTTCTTCGATTTCAATAGGTGCTACTTCAGCAATAGAACTCACTTCTTCTTCAGTGGCAGCCATTTCTTCCGACGCTGCTCTTGCTCTATCTGCATCGCTTTCTTGAACTGAGGAGGTTGGCTGAGTCAGTAAGCTCAATAGCTGAGTTGCCGCAGCGGTTTCTAGCGGTGTTGGCCATCCCAACTCTTGCATAAAAGCCACTAAGTGAGTCGCCTCAGTGGCTGGTGACTGTAAATAGGCTAAAACTTTTATTGGCCATTGGAGAAAATAGGTTTGCGCGGTGGCCTTTTGAGCAGTTTCTTGAATACTAAAAGCCATTAGGTTGTCATTGACAAAGGTACAAACTTCTTGCAATCCGCTTAAGCCTGCCATCTCTGCCGCGTCCCAAATGGCTTGTACTTGATTCGTATAGTTTTCAATGGCCTCTAGTAAGGCTGGGTTACCGTTTTCCATGGATATACATACCTCAAGGGCTGCTGACAATCCTTCAGCGACATCATTAATTTGGCTACAAACCAACTCAAGTACTTCCGGTGCTGCCAAGTCAAATGGAGCGTCCACAGTAGACGTACTGCTAGGGATAATACTTGCAGTTGGTTTTGATGTAGTGGTTGCTGGTGCCACTAACGGTGATTGGCTACCGGCTTGCAACTGTTGTTGTAGCTGTGCAGCGGCTTCTCCGTCCAGCGGTACTGACCAATTGCTTTGTTGCAAATGGTTTATCAGGGAGGCTATCGCTTTCCCTGGATTTTGTAAATACGCTATGACTAACGCCGGCCAATTAGCCAATACCGCTCGTCCTGCTTGCCGAGTGGCTTGATCTTGACTACTTAAGGTTATCACGTTGTCATTAATGAAACTACAAACCGTTTGTAGTCCGGTGAGTTTGGCCATTTCTGCTGCATCCCATATCGCTTGCAGGTTGTCGGTATAGGATTCTACTGCACTGAGCAAGGCTTCGCTACCGTCTTCCTCTTCAGTTATTGCTTCAAGCAGAGAGTTAAGTAATTCAGCAATATCAATTACTTGTCCAACTAACACCGCAATAATATCCGGTGCCGCTAATTCGATTGTTTCTGCTGATTCTTCTAGCGGGTAACTGACAGCCGCATCAGGTTGAGCAATAATAGCCGGTGTACTGGAGGTTAATTGTTGTTGTAGCTGAGATGCTGTAGTATTATCAAGCGGTAGTGACCATTGTTCATTTTGTAAATGGGTTACTAAAACTTGGCTAGCATTAAGCGGATCTTGCAAATAAGTAATTAGCCAGGTTGGCCAAGCTAACAATGCTGAGTGATTCTGTTGTCGACGGCTTTGATCTTGACCACTCATTGCCACGACATTGTCATTAATGAAACTACAAACCGTTTGTAATCCGGTTAAGCCGGCCATTTCTGCTGCATCCCATACCACTTGCACATTTTCGGTATAAGATTCAACTGCATTTAATAATGCTTCACTATTTTCTTCAGCACCCATAAACTCCACAAGTATGGGTTCAATTGACTCAGCTATCTCAGTGATTTGGCTAATTAACAACTCAATCACATCCGGTGCAGCTAAAGTAAATGATTCGAGTGGTTGGTTTTCCTCTGTGGTCGTTAGGGGTAATTCAGTTGGCGTTTCAAACTCGAGTTCATCGGGTTCAATTGAAGGCGATAAACCGGTATCGGTAATTGACTCTACGGTAACTTGATTTTCAATTGGCGCTAATAGTTGTAATTGTAAAGCAACCTCATCCTCTAAAGGTAGTGGCCAATCTGAATTTTGTAAATGGGTTACCAGTGCGGCTGTCGCTGTTGCCGGTGTTTGTAAGTAAGCTATAACCCGTTCTGGCCAACATAACAATACATCGCGACTACGTTGTCGTTCAGCGGGTTCTTGTGCACTCAGTGCCATTACATTATCATTAATAAAATCGCAAACCGCTTGCAACCCGGCTAAACCAGCCACTTCTGCTTCATTCCACACCGTCAATATGTTTTCAGTATAAGATTCGATTGCATTTAACAGTGCTTCACTATCACTGTCCGCTGTGATAAGAGAGTCTAACCGGGTTGTTAAATCAGTGGTGATTTCATAAAGTAAATTAATGATCGGGATAGCCTGAGTAAAGTCTGAAACGGGTTCAATGGGAGTAGTATCCCCTCCCAGAGTTAAGTCAGTTGCTTCCAGTAACGCTGCTTGCAATTCGACGATGTCTTCATCAGCAATATCAGTTGCTTCTTCTATCGGGATGATACTCGTCTCTGCTGCAACAAATTGAGATTCCTCTTCATCAACTGTAGCGGTTTCTGCAAATTGAGATTCTTCTTCATCAACTGTAGCAGTTTCTACTGCAATGAATTGAGATTCCTCTTCTGCGCTGCTATCGGAGCGAGCAACGACTACCTCACTCGCTATCTTTTTACCTAACGCCTCTTGAGATAAACGCACAACTAACATTTGCGCTTGACTCTCATTGAGTGCTAATGGCCAAGCTGGATGACTCAGATGTGTAATTAAAGGTTGAATACCATGCAGTGGATCATGTAAGTAAGCTAAAATTAAACGTGGCCAAGCTTCAATATAAGGTTTGGCAGCTTGACGAATACCATGTGGGTGAGTACTGAGTTCAAAGACATTATCATGAATAAAAGTACAAATATACTGTAATCCAGATAATCCTACCTTTTGTGAAACTTCCAAAATAGACTGGACATTATCATTATATTGCTCTACCGCCTCTAATAAAGTCGGGCTATCATCTTTAGCGACAACAAACTTATTGACAGCTGCTAACAAATCACTTTGAGCTTCCGTCATTTCTACAGTAAGCAAATCCAGAATAGCTGGCGTAATCAGTGTAGGTGAAGAATAACCTTCATCAGTAATCACGTCAGGTAAATTAGTGGCACTAGAAAAATTATCGATTTCTAAATCAGGCTGTTGTGAAAATGAAGGTTCTTCTAGAAATGGCGGTAAATTATCTAAGTCTTCTTCGAATGACTCGCTGTCTGATTGCGACAAAGTCAATTCTGAAGTTATTGAGGTAGAATCGAGTGAATGTGGTGGTAAAGGCGAATCTGCTGCTGACTTTTCCGCTATCGCTTCTAAATCAGCTGGTAAACTAACCTCATCGGACAGATTTTCTAAAGGCACTGGTAAAACCAGATCGGCTATCGAAACCTCATCCATTGAATCGACTAAGAGCAAATCCTCGGTTGGCAAATTATCTAATGCCATGGGTAAAGCCAAATCATCCGTATCCGGTTCAGATGAATCTGCTGATAATAAAGCCGGTTCGTCAGTTTCGTCAGTTTCAGCCTGAGTTGAGGAAGGTGATTTTACTTCGGTTATTGACTCAGTTGGACTACCATCATCAGCAACCAGTGCTGTTGTAGCGTCATCATCTTGACCAAGGGAGGCTTCTGGAGAGGGAGAAGTCGCCGGTGAAGGTAAATTATTTCGCTGAAAAAATGTACCTTCTTGAATGAGCTGAGTGAGTAATGTTTTAGCTTGAGGTTCAACTAAAGGTAGTAACCAAGTATCGCGACTGAGATATTCAACTAAAGCAGCAGCACTTTCAGCGGGTTGGTTTAAATAATCAACCGCTAATTGGGTCCATTGACCAAATGACTCATAACGTTCTAAGCGGTCTGCATTAGATAAATTACTATAGTCAAAAAAATTATCATTAATAAAAGTGCAAACGGTTTGGAAACTTTTCAGACCAATTTTCTCAGCCGTTTCCCAAAATTGTTGGACCGTATTGGTATATTGTTCTATACCGATAAAAAAGGCTTCGTCTTCTTCGTCGTGTGACAGAATTTGATTAAGTGCTTGGGCTAAGGTGTCATTCTGTTCTATAATTTGTTTGGACAAGTCAGACAATTGGGGAACAAAAATATTTTCTCCCCGAGAACTAATATAGTTAGTCACAGTTTTGACCTCCGTCTTCACCGGGGTCGTGGTTAAGGATTGAACCTCATGAGTTGTTGTAGTCAGTACTGGGGCAGTTGTTACAGTTACTTCCGTTGCCAGTAAGGCTGCTTGTTCTTCTTCATGATCAAGCGGCGATTGTAATAACAGTTGAATCAAAGATTCAAATGCTCGCGGTTGAGGTAAAGCATCGCTGGTTTGAGGTAAACAAGCGAGCAATTGTTCACAAACCGTGATATCTGTCGGCGAGTAGAGATAATTAATAACACGTTTTGGCCAAGGTTCTATTTCAGTACAGAGTTGACAACGTTGAGAAGTTTCTAAGGTACGCAGTTGAGTAAAGTAAGCGGTTAAATACTGGCAAATCTCAGCTAATCCTTGTAAATGCGCATTAGTCGCAGCCTTTTGCAAATCAGTTAAATAATGATGAAGGGTTGCTAGAGCGGGATCAAGCGTATCGACATCACCTTGTGCCAGGGTTGCCACCGCTTCGTACCAACGGTAAGATTCGGTAGCAACTTGAGTTTGTAACTGAACAACCGCTGCCATATTTAATCGTGGGTTAAGGGTAGTTTAAATACCCGAATAGATTCAATTAACTGTTTAGAATATTCAACTAAGCGGTCTGTTTGTAAAGTTTGTTCCTCTAATTGTTTACCGGTTTCTTGAGTGCTCATTTGAATCGTTTTGGCACGCTCGCGTAGTTCATTACTAATTTGAGCTTGTTGTCGTGAAGCCATCGCGATTTGTTCAACCACTTGTACCAAGTTAGCGGTAGTATTTTGAGTTTCTTTCATTTGTTCGCCAGCCCGTTCGGCTAACCGTGAACCTTCAACCACCTGGCCAATGGTTTTATCCATAGTCGCAATGGTATCGTTTGTTTCCACTTGGATGTTTTTCACCAAGGCTGAAATTTGGGACGTTGCATTCCGCGAACTTTCTGCTAAGCGTTGCACTTCATCCGCAACCACCGAAAAACCACGACCGGCCTCGCCTGCCGCTGCCGCTTGCATACTGGCGTTCAATGCAAGCACGTGAGTCCGTTCAGCAATGTTATTAATGATATCGACAATACTACTAATTTCTTGCGAACGCTCACCTAAGCGCTTGATACGTTTTTCAGTTTCATGAATCGTCTCCCGAATCTCACCCATTCCATCAACCGTACTCGTTACTGTAGCTAATGCAGTTTGAGTAGAACGAGTCGCTTGCGTGGCAATCTCATTACAAGATTGAGCAACTTCCGCAATTTTATTCATGGCTTCCGCCGCTGCAGAGAGTTCTGCCATGGTGGTATCCACAACTGCCCGTTCAGCCTCAGCCACTTTACACACATTATCACCTTGACGTTTAACTTGATTAGAAGCGTGTTCAACATCATCGGTAATTCGCCGCACATTAAGTAGCACTTTACTAGTTTCCGTTGCCATTTGGTTAATAGCATCAGCCAATGGCCCGGTCACATCTTCAGTGACTGGAACTTGTACGGTTAAATCACGTTGACTTAATTGGAAAGAAGCCTTCAATAACTCAATAATGGAATTATTGAGCATTTCATTTTCTTTTTCAGCCTTAGCTAAGGCTGAAAGCCGATCATCTAACAGACCATTAAAAGCGTTACTTAGGGTTTCTAACTCATCCCCAGTTTTAATATTAGCTCGAGCAGTAAAATCACCTTCCGCAACCTTAGTCACTGTTGATTCCAGATGTCCAATCGGTGCTGCAATGCGACCAAAGAAGAAAAACCCAGCTATCCCACCTAAAACTAGAATAGCCGCAGCTATAGGTAAAATCCCCGTCGCAATTTTAGTGGTTAAAGCTTCTAAGCGTTCTAACGATTCATCTTCCTGTAAGTTAGAAAAAACCGCCCACTGTAAACCCGGTACATTAATGGGAGCGTAAGCCGATAACACAAATTCACCACGATAATCTTCATAGAGATCAAAACCTGTTACGCCGGAAAAAGCCGCTCGAGTCCCGGGACTATCAACTTTTTGTAAACCAACACTCGTATCTTTTAATTCAATATTGGAAATCACATCATCTGGTAACTCCGCTTGTTGAACAGCGAGCAAATAGTCTTCCTTATCTTCCACTAACATACGGCTGTCATTCCGCATAGTTCCGTCATTAGCCACAATATAAGTTTCACCGGTGCGACCCGATTCATCCACTCGCCAAGCCCGATCATAAGTCATAATATCATTAATCGGATCAATAGAAAGTTGGAAAATTAATACGCCTAATTTCTGCTCGCCATCATAAATTGGTGTTCCAATAAAGGCGGCTTGGCTGTCATAAGAAGGCAAATAAGTTGAAAAATCAACCAAGACAACACTGTTATGTAAGCTTTGCTTGGCTTGGTCAAAAACTTGACCTAAGCCGGTTTTAGCATAAGGACCATCAATGAGTGAAGTCGCAAAATCAAGTTGTTTGAGTACTGAATAAATAATATGACCGGTTTCATGATCCACTAAGAAAATATCTTCAAAGACAAAACGTCGCTGAATATCATGAATATAAGGGTGGTAATGACGATGCAGTTGAGTATAGCTAGAAGCGTCACTGGCAGAAAAAAATTCCTCTTTAGTACCCAAAGGATTAGGATTATTAGCAATGTAATAGTACTGTAAAGCAACACTGTTATCATCTAATTGATCGAGAATTTCCATCATGTCAGGTGCTTCGTTGACATTCAAAGTACCATATTCTTGGGAAAAATCATTCGTATAATAATCACGTACTGCCGATTTATATTCTTCTATCGGTAAAGATAAAGGTACGGGTGGTCCTTCAATAGCGCCTTCGTCTCCACCGATTTCAAATTCAGTATGAAGTGCCGCTTCATCTTTAAATTTGGGATAAGCTTCTTTAAATGCTCGCATCGCATCAATCGTGGTACGAGCATTAGCATAAACTTGGAGTTGGTTGAAAACCAAATTAAAGTAATCCTCAATTTGGGCCTTTTTGGTATCCCGGATGGAAATAATATGGCTTTGAGCACTTTGAGTCAGTGCATTCTGTCCTAAGGTACCGGCGATTTGGCTTGTGGAGAAGGCAGTAATAACAACAGGTATCACGGCGAGGAAAGCCGAACCAATGAACATTTTTTGCCGAAGTTTCATATTAGTCAGCTACATTTGTTAGGTTGAATTTGAGTGGTTGTTAAGTGGTTAGCTGTTATTTATTAGCTGATTCAGTTGTTAATCTAGCAAACAACTTACTAAAAGTTTAGTCAACGCAATTAATTATTTCGGTTCGAACCCATCAGGCAATCAGGCAATTATGAAAACGTTCCCAAAATCAGGGGGGGGGTAGTTTAATTCAATGCTGATGGCCTCATTACCATTGTGTTACCCATTAGCTTATTTCCCATATCAAACTGCAATTTTAGTGGTTAATGACTCAAAAAAACCGAGATGATCAAAATTAAACCAAACTTCCCCCTTTTTTTCATAACCATTAGTAGCAAAAGGTTTCAGTACTGGGGGTAAAGGTGGTAAAGTTTCTAATTTATCTGCGGTAGTAAAAGTGAGATGAATAGGTAAATCTTCAATCACAATGGCGCCGGCTAATTCGCCTTGTCCTAAAATTAATAACATCTGTTTTTGTTCCGTTCGTCTGGGTAGTTGCATCAACATATTGAGATCAAACACCGGTACCAAATTACCCCTCAGGTTAATTAACCCGACTAACCACGGTGCAGTAAACGGAATAGTACAAACTTGTTTCATTTCAGTCAGTTCACTGGTCGCATGTTGCGCAATCAAGAGACCAATATTGCCGATATGAAATCCAAGTCGACGGATAGTTTCAGTCGCTTCTTCACTGACTAGAATCAGATCATCCGTTTGTCGATTGAGTGGTCGATTGAGCGCTTCGCTTGGTATCAACCAAGGTGTTTTCATGAGTATTCTTGCCTAGGTTTCTGGTGGTGCAACAAAATCTTGTAGCGGTTCACCATTAAAGTGAAGTAAAGCTGGTGTCCGTCCCGGATACGATACCCAACCAGTATAAATCTCATTACCACTGAGTTCATGTCGCTCTACAAAGTAACGGATATGACGCATACCCTTTCGCATGCGCCGATGTGCCCGAATAGCTGACAACGCTTTAGTTGAAGTATCATTGAGTGGTGTCATAGCGAGTTCTTCATCATATTCCTCACGGGATAAATTAGCTAAGCGTGCCATAGCATCTAAAGTTGGTCCCTTTTTATTACCTTGTAACCTTTCCATCATAGCGAACCAAGTTGCTAATAAAACTTGAGCAAATCTAGGATGATCAAGCAGCGTATCGCGACGAACGACTATCATATCGAAAATTTCGGTTGGAATTTCACGACTATCAAATAATATTTTCGCATCCGCTTCTTTAATTAATTTATGGACATTAGGATTGCTGGTCACGACACCGTAAACATCTTTATTGACAAACGCCGACGGAATATCCACTTCTGAAGTATTAAGAACATTGATATCTTCAAATGGAATTTGATTTCTGACTAAATAACGATCAAGTAAATAATGACGCGAGGAATTTTGAACAACTGCAAATTTTTTCCCGCGAATATTACGTACATTAGTATCCGCATTACTCGGGAGTAAAATCGCTTCATTACCATTACTATAATTCGTTATTAAGATAACATCTGCCTCAATATCTCGTCTAACTAACTGAGCAATCGCATCAATATTCGTGATTGCAATGGCTTCTATTTCTTCATTAATAAATTTCTCAATCGTATCTTGGTAGTTATCAGAAATAAATTGCACTTCTAAATTATAAGCGCTAGCATGCTCTTTAAAGGTTCCTTCTTCATCAGCTAAATACCAAGGCATCCAGGCAATTTGTGGTGCTACTGCTAAAGTTAATTGAGAAATTTCAACATTTTCAGCTGGTTTCTTTAGCCATTTTTGAATATTTTCCCAATAATTACAACCGGTTAAACTTAGAATTGCCAGTAATAATATCGTTGTACGGATCGTGTAATAAAACGGCATTTGTTAATATCCCTCTCAGGTAGAGACTGAGTTATTTATTGACCTGTTTAGACATAGTAACTCCTTTTATTCTTTTTCGATATTAAAACTGAGAGGTATTCTGCTTGTTTCATTGTCTACACCTCAGGTTCTTGTAAATTACAAATATAATAGTAAAAAATTTATCAAATAACAAGTTACAAAGTGATCTTAATGTACCTTATTAAGTAACTCCAATGAGACTCAGTGGCTTCTAAGAAGCGTTTCATTCCACCGGGCGGAATCCTTCCCCACTATATCAGTCAGCAAAGTATTACCGACCGACATTTATTTTTGAACGTTATTGAGGACGGCTTGATAGACTATACTAATGAAATAGCTAATCAATCACATCCATGTTAACCCTAAATGGAGAGGAGAACAATCCAGGTCAAATTTTCTATTCCAAACCGAACTAAGTAGTCAATTCAGAAAGAAGATTAGAAGGAAGGTGATTATAATCTGCTCGATTTGAGTGTTAAGATTAACAAGTCACCCTGACCAAACTATTATTATGATGTGTTTCTATCAAGGATATTTCTTTTGCAACCGGAATTTAGGCAATCTAACTACCTTGGTATTGACATTTACTCAGCTAAAATGTCAAGGTCACGCTGAATTTTCTAACGGTTCATTAAAAATGGCTTATTAAATAAATATTCCACTCGACCTTTTTTCTATTTAAGGGAAAATTTGAGGATGGTCCGCATAATAATCAGCAACTTATTCTCTCAATTATTTGAAATTATTGATTTGTTGAATAATTTGTTCCGGGGTATAAGGCTTTTGTACCAAGGCCTTACCTCCCTGCATTTCCGCCCACATCCGATCAGCTTTTTGACCTTTACTTGTCACAAACACAATCGGAATATTTTTAGTGGATTCATTGTGAGTAATTTCTCGACAGGCTTGATAACCATCCATTTGTTGCATAACCACATCCATAAAAATTAAATCGGGTTTTTCTATAGCGGCTTTTTCGATAGCCTCTTGTCCGGAACTGGCTGCAATTACCGCGTAACCAGCATCAGAAATAATATTTTGAATATTCATTCGATCAACTGTCGAATCATCAACCACCATAATTTTATTAATGGGCATGGAAAAATTCTCCTTAAAATTTGTTGAAAGTTAATTTCAATATTGATTTGATCAGTGTCACCGTTAGGTATTAATAAATAATTTTATCAAGTGAGTAATCCCGTTGGTGAAAAATTGAATAGGCTATCAATTAATAAAATTGTATTTTATACCCTTCCCCTGACCATTTTTTATTTTATCATGATTATTATTGTTGGTTGACTTCGTCATTAAATAACTTGACCGTTATCAGGCAACTTAGGTACCGGCTGTGGTGGTATTGGGTAAATATTGTTTTATGACTTCTTTTAATTTTTCTTGTTCTACCGGTTTGGTTAAGTAAACGTTAGCACCGGCCATGGTTCCTCTCAATTTATCAAAACGTGAACCCTTACCCGTTAACATAACTACCGGGGTATTTTTAGACATTTTATAAGATTTTATTTCTTTACAGACTTTATAGCCATCAATACCGGGTAACATTAAATCTAAGAAAATGATGTCATAAACACTTTTCTTTATATATTCAAGTGCTTCTTCACCGGTTTCAGCGAAGTCAATTTCCATACCAAATAACCCTAACTGGATTTCCATGGATTTACGCACTGGTAAGCTATCATCAACGACTAAAGCTTTAAAACCGCTACGAGAGGCTTTTTCAGCACCTTGTACAGCGCCCAATAATGCTGCATTAGCTTCTTCATCAAGAACTTTATCCTCACCACCAATCACTAATTCCGGAACGTACTTATGTGCTTCTATGGTTACTTTATCAAGGGTTTCAAGTACCCTTTTTAAAGTTAAGGGACGACGTAAATAGATGTCACTAGCGGATTCTGTGGGAAGGTTTTTGGTTACTTTAACTACCGGAATCGCACTATGATGGACACTAAAACTACGCCACTCATTAATGGCATTTTGATCATCCGCATCGACCAAGATAATTTCTGCTTCTGGACGTTTATCAGAACCGATTAAAATATATTGTCGGCTCCTTGAAGCAGCTAATTTAAAAATACTACCGAGGGTATTTTGTTCATTACTGGCTAGCCCAAATATGCCAATCTTAAAAACTTTATCCATTGATATTATTCCTATTTTGCTTCTTTTGACGATGGTTATACAACTTTAATCTAGGGTTATTATTTTGGAGTTATTAAAGTCGTTATATCATGCAACAATTCAGATCAAAATGAATATCTTGTTGAGTTTGTACTGGTTTTCCTTCCGAACGAATCCATTCAAAAAATCGAATGGTGAAACGTTGTTTACCGCCATTAATTTCCGGATAATTGGGATGTTCGATAGGTAACATCACTTGAATGAGTTGATAACTGGCTTGAGCATCGAGTTTAGACTGATAAAAACCGGTTAGTGCAATTTCTTGAGAAGGAATCGCATTGTTACGGATAAGGTACAGATCTAATTCTAGTGCTTCACGTAATAACTCCAGCGGCATTAACCATTCACTTAGGTCACTTTGGCGCTGTTTAGGATTTTTTTGCAACCAATGATAGTAATGGGGTAAATCACAGCGACAGTTTCCTCCCGGAATGCTACTTCGTTGTCGAATTTGATTGATTAACTGATTTTGAGATAAATTTTCTATTGAAAATTCTCTGACAGCTCTTAATTTTTCTAATACTTGAACCACTTGTTTGACCAGTGCTGACACGCGTTCGGTATCCACTTGAGGAGTACGTTGCCACCGTTCTAACCCAGCCACGTGATGTTCTAAGTCTTTTATTAACTCTGTTCTAAAATCAATGCGCCCCATAAAATCTAAAATATTAATCAATGCTTCTATCCCAGCGCGACTATCCCACTCCGCCGGACCTTTAAAGTGGTACATCATGCCAATTAATAGATGTTCCAATCGTAATAAAGTCCTCATGCGTTCATTGAGAGGTTGTTCGTAGACGATTTTTTTCTTCACAGAGTTTCATTCCTGTTAAAATGGGGAAATAGCGATCTCATTATGTTGTACCTAGCTATTTCTTTTATTTAAATTATCAGGAAACCCGATTAATTAATAATATAAAGTATTATGAATGCCCTACCACCTATTAATTAATAACCAATTATTGACATGAACAAGGTTGCTGGTTAAGGTATTGTTGGTGTAATTTTCCAATTTGTTGTCGTAAGTCATCTATACTGGATTCATTGTAAATCACATCATTAGCGATAGCAAGCCGTACTTCTCTACTCACCTGTGCAGAAATAATGGATTCTATTTCTTCAGCAGATAGCCCACGATGTTCCAGAAGTCGCTGGCGTTGCACCTCGAGTGGACAATCCACGACTAATATTCGTTCAACCAAGTCGAGTTGTCGTGTTTCTAATAGTAATGGAATACTCAACACACAATAAGGAACCCCCACTAATTGGACTACTTGTTGTTGCATCACTTGGAAAACCCGCGGATGAACAATCGCTTCAAGAGATTGGCGTTGTTTAGCATCGGCAAAAACCCGTTGACGTAACTGAGTTCGATTAAGTTGCCCATTAGGTAAAATAATATCCGCACCAAAAGTTTGGCTAATGACTTCTAAAATCGGTTGCCCAGGCGCAACCAGAGCATGAGCAATGGTGTCCGCATCAATAATAGGGACACCCAATTGAGCAAATAATTGAGAGACTGTCGTTTTGCCACAAGCGATACCCCCAGTGAGTCCGACTTTTAAGGGTAAACCAGCCATGTAAAATAGGTTTGAGTTAACTTTTCTCCCCAGAGCAGATAAATCCAACCCGCCAAAGCGAGGTAGGGACCAAAAGGAATCGGTACGTTCTTATCGTGTTGCCTGATGATAATGAGACTAATACCAACTAACGCACCCAAAAAAGAAGAAATTAAAATAATGCTCGGTAGTGGTTGCCAACCTAACCAGGCACCTAACAAGGCTAATAATTTAAAATCACCATAACCCATTCCCTCTTTGCCAGTGAACAGTTTAAAAACCCAATAAACCGACCATAAAAATAAATAGCCGGCGATGGCACCTATGACACTCGCCTCAATATTGGTATAGAGGTTAAATAAATTAACACCTAACCCCAGCCACAAACCCGGTAAAGTTAAGCTATCTGGTAATAATTGCTGGTCAAAGTCAATCATACTTAGTGCAATTAAAATCCAGGTTAGCATCAAGGCACCTAAGAGTTGCCAAGTAAATCCAAATTGCCAAGCTAGAATGATCGCTAAACTGGCACTGAGCAGTTCAACAAAAGGATAACGCCGTGATATCGCTTGGTGACAAGCGGTACATTGACCCCGTTGCCAAATAAAACTCACCAAGGGAATATTTTCTAACAGAGTCACTTGATGGCCGCAATGTGGACAATGTGATCGCGGCTGAATTAAATTAAAAGATTGGTTCGATTGAGATAGGGGTACGTTTAATAATTCAGCACATTGTAATCGTGCTTCTTGCTGCATCATAATCGGTAAGCGGTAAATAATCACATTAAGAAAACTACCCATTATTAACCCGAGCAGACCCACTACCACAATCAATACGTTAGGATCACTTGCCAAATAAGAAAATATTTCCATCTATTCAGTTATCAGTTATCAGTTATTATTTTAAATCGGCTTTGAATAAAGGTGTTATATTGCACCACCCATTTTGAAAATGGGTAAATACATCGCTAGAACCAAACCGCCAATAACAACACCTAGAAAGGCCATAATCATTGGTTCCATCATCGAACTCAATGATTCTACTAATGCATCTACTTCTTCTTCATAGTAGTCAGCTACTTTATTTAACATTTTATCAATACTACCAGATTCCTCACCAATTTGGGTCATTTGGACACACATATTGGGAAAAACACCCGTATTACGCATACTTTCTGCTAATGTTGTCCCGGTCATCACTTCTTCCTTAATTTTCATGGTTGCTTCATAAAAAACAATATTCCCCGTTGCACCGGCTACCGAATCCATTGCTTCTACTAAAGGCGTTCCGGCCGCAAACATAGTAGCTAAAGTACGGGTGAAACGTGCTAGCGCAGATTTAGTCAACAATTCTCCAAAGAGAGGTAATTTTAAGGATAACCTTTGTAAAAAGTGTTGAAAAGCGACAGAACGTTTTTTCGCCTGTCCAAACGCAATTTTAGCAGCGACCAAGCCACCCGCTATTTTTGCCCAATTATAGTTACGTACCATAAAATCTGACATGTTAACCACCATTTGAGTTAAACCCGGTAAATCACCACCAAAGCTTTTGAACATGTCTGCAAACACTGGCACCACGTAGACAAGCAAAATCGCACTGACGATCATGGCAACCACCATAATGGATATGGGATAACTCAGTGCCCCCTTGACTTTCTTCTTAATCGCTTCACTTTTTTCTTTATAAACAGCTAATTTAGTTAACAATGATTCTAGAATACCCGCTTGTTCACCGGCTTCTACTAAATTACAGAACAGTGAATCAAAATATTGGGGATGCTCACGCAAAGCATCTGCCATGGTTCCACCCGCTTCCACTTTGGATTTAATAGTCATCACTAATTTTTGGAAAGCTGGCTTTTCATGCCCTTGTCCCACTAAATCAAATGATTGTAGTAAGGGTACGCCCGAAGTCATCATGGTTGCCATTTGCCGAGCAAATATAGCAATATCTGCTGTTTCAATGGGTTTACCCATTCCGCCCAATAATGGTTTCGGTTTTTTCTTGACTTTAGTGGGAAGTATTCCTTGTTTCCGTAGAATGGCTTTAACAGCAGCTTCACTTGCTCCAGTCAGTTCGCCGGTTTTTTTAGCTCCCTTTTTATCTTTGCCCTCATAAACAAATATAAGTTCTTTTTTTGTTGCGGCTTTGGGTGGCGCCGCTTTGGTTGCAGCAGTTGCAGCCATAATTTAGTTCTCCTTTAGAAGAATAAAATTGGTTCACTTTCGATTCTATTGTATTGAGTGATAATGGAACTGCTTCTGGTCATGCTATTCCTTTCATGTTAAGGACATGAAGTTAAATCTTTGGGTTTTGCCTACCCGATAGTCTTAATTATGTTAAGTCAGAAACTAATCGATTTTAATTTGCTCAAGCCTAATTTGGAAGGGAAAATTTATATTTTGAGTTTAGTTGGATTTGAATTGCTAATCAAGTGAGTTTCATTAATCAGCCGATTCATTAATTGGCATGACCGATCTCTCTAAATACCACCGATTTTAGAAATAATGGGACTCATGGCGAGGATTAAACCGCCCATAACCACACCAAAAAATATCATCGTTATCGCTATCATGTTCGAATTCACTGATTCTACTAAGACATCTACTTTTGCTTCATAGTCATCAGCCAACTGAATTAATCTTTTGGCAAGGCTACGGGATTCTTCACCGATTTGAATCATTTGAATATATTCATTCGGAAAAATACCCGTATTGCGCAGACTTTCTGCTAATGTTATCCCATCCGCCATATCTTCTTTAATTTTCATCGTCGCTTCATGAAAAACGCTATTTCCACTACTCGCTATAGCGGCGAAATCCAGTGCTTCTAATAAATAAGTTCCGGTGGCAACTAGGGTGGCTAAAATCCGGGTAAAACGTGCTAAAACCCATGTAATCAGCAATTTGCCAAACAACGGTAGTACTAAGGACAATCTTTGCAAATATTCTTGGAATTTCACCGAACGTTTTTTAGCTTGTCCAAAGACAATTTTAATCGCAATCAAGTTACCAAATATTTGCACCCAGTTTCTTACCATAAAATCGTGCAGGTTAAACACCATTTGAGTTAAATCGGGTAATTCTCCACCGCCGGATTGGTGAAACTGGTCCACAAACACCGGCACAACCACTATTAACAAAATAACACTAACGACCAGAGCAACTAGGGGATAGTTCAGTGTTTGTTGGATTCTTTTATTAATACGCTCATTTTTTTCTTAATAATCCGCCCAGGTAACTAACAACAATTTTAAATCACCAGCGGCTTCACCGGCATCGACTAGCTTACAAATCAGTGGGTCAAAGTATTGAGGGTAATACCGAAAAGCATTTGCCATAGTTTCACCCACCTCTATATGATACTTAATAGCCATCACTAACCGCCGAAAATTCGATTTTTTATGATTTTGTCCTATTATCTCAAGTGATTGTGGTAAAGGGATACCTTCCTTCATCATCCTGACTAGTCGTCGAACAAACAGAACAATATCGGCTGTTTCAATGGGTTTGTTTCCAAGCACACCAAATAATGACGGGTTTTTTCCTTGTTTATCCTTACCTTCATACATAGACAAACCTAATTTCTTTTTTTGGTGCAGTTACAGCCATGGGTTAGTTTTCTCTTAGCAACCGGAAATGACCTTATGGATACTACTCTTTATTAACCACCCGATTGACTTCTTCTAATGAAGTTAATCCGTCTTTGACCTTTTTCAAGCCGGACTCCCGTAAATCCGGAATACCTTCTCTACGGGCCTGATCAGCTATGCCAATCGCATTACTACCTTCCATAATCAGCCGTTTCATTTCTTCTGAAATGGGCATAACCTGATAAATACCCACTCGACCTTTATAACCAAGACCACCACATTTCTCACAACCACCTAATCTAGGGGCATAAAGTTTAATATTTGGTATTTCTTCTTTTTTAAATCCTTCTTCCAGCAAGGTTTTTTCTGGTATATCCTGTTCTACCTTACAACTACATAAGCGACGGCATAGACGTTGTGCCATAATTAAGTTGACACAAGTTGCTATCGCAAAGGCGGGTATTCCCATATCAATCATACGTGTTAAAGTTTGAGGGGCGTCATTAGTATGTAAAGTGGACATCACCATATGACCGGTAGAAGCCGCTTTAATGGCAATCCCACCGGTTTCTAAATCACGAATTTCACCGACCAAGATAATATCGGGATCTTGTCGCAGAAAGGCTTTCAAGGCTTTGGCAAAAGTCATCCCAGTTTTCTCGTCAATTTGGACTTGGTTAACGCCCGGTAAGTTAATTTCAACCGGATCTTCGGCGGTAGAAATATTAACCCCTTCTTTGTTAAGAATATTAATTCCGGTATAAAGAGAAACCGTCTTGCCACTTCCGGTTGGTCCGGTAACTAAGACCATTCCATAGGGATTAGCGAGTGCTTCTAAATAAAGACGTTTTTGTTCTTCCTCATAGCCGAGCATATCAATATTGAGCTTGGCAGCAGAAGAATCCAAAATTCGCATAACAATTTTTTCGCCCCATAAAATAGGACAAGTACTGACTCGAAAATCAATCGATTTATTAGCCGAAAGTTTCAGTTTAATCCGACCATCTTGTGGCACACGTCGTTCGGAGACATCTAAACGTGACATGACCTTAATACGAGCCGCTAATTTTCTAGCCAGACCCACTGGGGGATTAGAGACTACTCTAAGCATACCATCAATGCGGAAGCGTACCCGATAAAATTTTTCGTAAGGTTCAAAATGTAAATCTGATGCACCAATTTTAATAGCGTCAAGCAACATCTTGTTAACAAATTTAACAATCGGTGCTTCATCGGCTTCATTCTTCTCATCTTCAGCCTTATCACTTCCTCCTTCTTCATCAACCAGATCAACATCCCCAATTTCCGCATCTAAGCCTTTCATACTGGTATCAAAGACTTCTAGGGCACGCTCTATCGCTTTTTCTAATCTATCTTCTTCCGCTAAAATTGCCTCGGTATGCATTTTAGTATGAAACTTAATTTCATCTAAGGCATGGATGTTAGTCGGGTCCGAAATAGCGACAAAGAGACGTTTACCACGGTTAAAAATCGGTAGCGCGTGGTGTTTTTCCAATAATTTCTGGTCGATTAATTTGATTGTTTCCGGATTGAGATTAACACTATCAATATCAACTAAAGGAACACCAAATTCCTCAGCGGCAGCAAGGGCCACATCGCGACTGCTAACCAGTTTTTGGCTGACCACATAGCTGACAAAGGGAATGTGTGTTGCCAACGATTTCTCGAATGCTTGTTCTGCATCCGCTTCATTTAACAGTCCTTCAGCGACTAATTTACGTGCCAGCCCTGGAAGGACAATTTTAGGTTTTAAGACTGCCATGGTGTTATTAATGTTGTGGTTAGATATTTATCAAATAATAGACTATTTGGAAATAATTAGCTAAACGAGTTAGGTCGTTTAAGTTCAATTCATTTAGTGTTAAATCTAAAGCGTGAAGTCATTAGACCATAAACATTAATTTAATTCAATGAGTTATTCTCTTAATTCCGTCTTGTTAATCCAGTAAATTAAATGAATTGAACCAGGATAATAATAAGCCATTTTTGGGCTGTTAGCAGAAGACTTTTTCTTATGAGGAATGAATTATCCTAACTCACTAGAACTATTGGAAATCGGCTTGGTTAGCTGAGAAAAATCGGCCATGGTCAAGAAATTCTTGAGTAAAGTATGTCCATGATGAGTCAGAATCGATTCAGGATGAAATTGGACACCAATAATAAGGTGATCTTGGTGTTGGACTCCCATAATCTCTTCTATTTCACCATTGGCAGTTTGAGTCCAGGCAGTGATTTCTAAACAATCGGGTACAGTTGCTTGATCTATCACTAAAGAATGATAACGGGTTGCCTGAAAAGGATTTGGTATTCCCTGGAAAAGGCCCCGACCAGTATGATATATCATTGAAGTTTTACCATGCATAATATATTTAGCGTGAATAATTTTGCCACCAAAGGCTTGACCAATGCTTTGATGTCCAAGGCAAACACCGAGTAAAGGAATTTTACCGGCAAAGGCTTGGATAGCAGATAAGGAAATTCCGGCTTGGTTAGGGGTACAAGGACCAGGAGAGATAACTAGATATTGTGGTAACAAGTTGGCCATTTCAGTTAAGGTGATTTGATCATTACGATAAACTTGTACCTCACAATTTAATTCACCAAAATATTGAACTAAATTATAGGTAAAAGAGTCATAGTTGTCTATCATCAGGAGCATAGTTATTACCCTATTATTAGCGATAAGAAACACGATCAGAATATCCCTTGTTCGCCAATTCAGAAGGTGTTCTTACCAATTAGAAGACTAAGTAACAAATTAAAGCACAGTATTAAAAAACCGGTCAGGCTAAAGAGATAGTGATTTTAGGGTAACAAAGGATTGAAATCCTGAGTTGCGGCAGTGTTAATATCACTCACTACTTATACCGAATAATATTTGGCCCGTTATTTTTAAGAGAGCGGTATTTTACTGGCAAAAAAAATAGCTGGGTAGCAAATAGTCAATCTGGTTAGTTAGATTGTTGAAAGAATTTTTTCATAGCGAGATCATTTACCCTGAATGAGATGACTCACATTAAACCCAAAACCGGTTTCTCTGAACAAGAAGCAAACATAAATAAACCATCATGTTGATAAACAAGTTATCATGTTAGCTCATCTTAATTTTAATCTTAATTTAAAAATGGTAATTTCAACAGGCGTTAAGATGAAAACAATACGTGAACAAATCATTGAACGAATCATTGCACAACTCGAAACAATTCTAGTAGCTAATGGTTATCATAACAATATTGGCGTCGGTCATGTTTATCGTCAGGAATCGGTACTGGAACAAGCCAATACACCGGCGATTTCGGTATGGGAACTGGCTGAAACCAGAGAACGTAATAAATATGGAGGTACGATCCGGCAACTCACGATTAGAGTTGAAGCTTTAGTTCAAGTCAACGGTGATAAACCACCAGCAGAGGTCAGTAATGAATTATTAGGTGATATAGAAAAAGCACTTATTATGGGTGATATGAGCTTAGACGAGTTTATTGATGATATTCAAGATATTGCGGCTGAAATTATTCAAGTACCGGTTAATCGAAAACTGAATGAAATCCTATCCGAATCAATGTCAGAAATTGCTCATTTGCCTTTAAATTGGAAATTGGCCGGTGCCACCATCGACTTTGAAATCAGATACACGACTGAATGGGGTGATCCCTATACACAATAACGATTATTACGCCACTAACAGAGCGGTTTGAGCTATTAATTGCAACGCATCAACTAACAATTTTTCCAAGATCTCCTGTCTATTCTCTGCTGGTAAGTTAATCGCTTCGCCGGTTTCTTGATGTTTGATATGAATAGTCAATAATCCCTGTTCAACCCAGTCGTTTAATTGCCTTAATAAAGCGGTTTGATCATGCGTGCCATCGAGATAAGGTAATAAACGTAAACAAATCCCATTTTCTATGGTAACAACCTCACTACGTTGATTAGTCACCCGGTGGCTGTGTTGTGCTTGCCACCGTGCCAGAGAACTCGCTTGGGGATAAGTAGTTATGGTGCTAATCAACTGTGGTGGCTGGGTATACCAATCCATTAAACCTTTAGCATAACAGTTGAATAAAGCATCAGCTAAAATCGCTTGTTCTTGAACAGAAGGCGGATCATCTTGATGAGATTTAATTTGAGCAACTAATTCAGTAAAGGCTACTGCTTTTGGCCATTGTTGACTTAAATACTGCAAAGCCAGTTGAATAATGGGTTGCTCGGTAGACACTGAACCTTGAGCATTAGCAAATTGTTGTAGTGGTTTTGCCATATTAGCGACGGGTTGCAAAGATGAGGCGATATAAAAATAGTTCAATACCGCCGGTGACAAGTGTCGATTAAGTGGGGTATCTTGATGGCATAGTAAGGTATGGCGAAAACGGCGATTGCGCAAAAAATCCATCATTTGTTCTTGATAAATCAGATGGCTTTGAAAAACTTGTAATTCTTCCGCAACCGTTGGTGGGAAATTACTCACTAGCATCGTCGAAAGAAAAGCATCAGCAAGGTATTCTAAGCCATGAGAATGCGCTTTAGCGATGAATTGATGAAAATACTCGGGTTGGTGTTCTTCTTCAAGAAATTCTTTAAATATAAAATGCTCCGGTAACTGAGCAAAATGAGTTAACTCTTCATGAACGACCTGATTATAGGCAGTTTGTTCAGCATTAATCGTCTTGGCAATTAACTGAAGTAAAGTTTTTAATTGCTCAGTCCGCTTAGGCGTATCTACAGCAGCACCATAATAACGCATCATATCACGTAAAATGTCACGAACATTCCAACCGGGTTTAGTATTGTAACTAATGTAAGCCACGCCTTGAGGCGTTAAATGATGCTTGCAAATTTGGAATATTTTTGCTTGCACTGGTGCCGAAACCCATGAATAAATACCATGTGCAATAATGTAGTCAAATTGGCCTAAGTCTTCCTCAATTTCTAAAATATTAAGTTGTTTAAGCGTGATATTTTGCAAACCTAAGGTTTTGACAAGCGCTTGTCCATTAGCAATTTGTTGTGCAGACCAGTCAACTCCCCAACATTCTGCTTGTGGTAATTGATGAGCTGTCGCAATAATGTTACTGCCATCACAGCAACCCAATTCTAACACACGGCATGTTGCTACTGCTGGCGGTGTCATCCCAAATAAAGTAGCTAACGTAGCCAAGCGGTCTGGCTGCGCATAGGGCATAGCACTGCAAGTATAGGGTAATTCATCATAACTCATTTGATCTAAAGGCATGGTATTCTTTAATCACGGTTGATTGAGTAAAATAGTTTTTTTCCATTGAGTTTAAGGAGATTAAATATGATACAACGGGTTATGGTAATTGTCTTGGGTTGGTTATGGATTACCAGCGTTTTTGCCGCTGACCAACTCACTTTTGATATCGCTAAAACGGTTATCAAAAAGCGAATTGCTGAGAGTGTTTCTTTTGATGAGGCGATTGATTCCATGAAATTACGTGCGAATAGTTTGAACATGAAGTTGGTGGCTCATCAACCTTTATCTGAGGAATATCAAGCATTGGGGTTACCGAATATTAAACGAACTGAAATCTTTCAATTCTGTGATGCTAAAATTGCCCAAGAAATGATTGAATACGATATGAGCTATGCGGCTTATATGCCTTGTCGAATTACGCTGGTTGAAGAAAAACCGGGTAAAGGTTGGTTAGTGATGATGAATTTAGATGTTTTCATTGGTTCTGCTCAATTGCCACCACATTTGCATCAGTTAGCCACCAAGATACGTGATAATTTAATCAGTATTATTGAAGCCGGTGCTAATGGCGACTTATAAAAGATTTTTCCTTAAACTCTTCGGGACTGTAACAATCTCGAAGAGTCAAACTAAATTTTTTAACCACAACAACTGAATGAGCAAGAATTATTTATTCTCTGATTCTGGTTCATTTTCCGCTGGCGTTTCGTTCGGTTGCTGTTGAGGCTGATTTGTTGTGGTTGACTTTTTTTCCTGGCAAACCGCATCAAAATATTCTTGTGCTTTAATTCGTTCTTGTTCAATTTCATCTTTGTTCAAGACAACCATCTTTTTGGGATCGTTTTTATCTGGTTTAGCTAAAGCAGAGTTACTCGCAATTTTTTGTAAGGTATCAACCGCTATTTTACAACCTTCTTCAATTGTTTGAGGTGTTGGTGGTATTGGTGTTTCAGCACGATTATCCACTTCCGTTGGAGAGTTATCTTGAGCTTTTTTTGAAGGCGGAACTGAAATAGATTGAACTGGTCCCGGTTTCACCTCAACACAGTTAGGTGAAGGTGTTTGAGTATACTGGATTTGACCAGTCTCATCTTCACATTGATACATTTGCACACTATAAGTCTGAGTAGCAACCAAACCTAAAAGTGGTAGTAATAACCAAGTTACTTTCATACAATTTCCTTTTTCAAACACACAATCCAATTTATTATAAAACAATTCAGGTTAAGTGCTAGAGTGGATTACTAATTAATCACCGGCTATTGAAAAGATCAATACTTCAGACAGTTTTTAAAGATATACCGTTTTATCAATGAGTTGATATTGACGCACTATCATATAAAATCAAGTACTTATAAAAAAGTGTCCGAACCATTGAAATATAAATATCGCTAATAAAGGGTAGCGTGTTGCAATAACTTGAAACGACTTGAGTTTTGCCAACTACGGTTACTGGTTAAGCCGCTAATTGGTACAGTGCTCTAATGCGAATTAAGAGCCGAGATATTAGCTTATAAATCAGTAAACTATGTAGGTTGGGTTGAGCGTAGCGAAACCCAACAAACTTATTTTTCAGTGAGTTAAAGATATGAGCACTTAATTGGCATTCTAGTCAATTTCAACATCAGAACTTTAAAATTTTTATTTGAAAACGAAAATTAACTGTACTACCTTAATCAAGTATAGGTCAGATTCAATTATCTAGATACCTTGTTTTGAGTAGTACTAATCTAGTGGTGATATAAATCCAACGGAGTTTCAAAACAGTTTTTTTATAAAAATCACTACTTTTTTAGCATTATTATTGTTTTAACAATTAAACCTAATAGCTTAGATAGCTTTTTTTCTGAAAAAGCCAAGTAAAAAAACATGAATTATGTTTAACAATCAACTTATAAAGGTTTAAATTATGCTACAAAAAATATTAAAGTGGTACTTATTACCAATATGGCTTCTTAGCTCCATCTCAACCGTTTCAATAGCAGAAATAAATATTTTCCTGCAAGAAAGCACCCCGAGTTTCCCAGCCAATAATATTCTGAGGACTTGTAATTTGCCAGTTGAGGTAGATTGGCTCGGTATAGCCAATTATGACGTAGATTGGGTTTTTGAAGAAACCATACCAGCTTTACAAGTTTATTCTGCGGTACCAGCTGATCCGAATTGCACCCTAAGTTCCCCCCCTTCTTTGCCAATATTTTTGCAACCGATTGCTTGTGATTTTGATAGTGATAATGCTATTAGTCATGAAGAAGCAGAAAAATGTTCAAATACACTGCTAACGGTTGGTATTATGCCTTGCGATACTAACCAAGACGAACTCGTCGATCCAACAGAAGCAAAAAAATGTGGAATAAGACCCGTTCATCCTTGCGACAAAAATGGCGATGGCATGGTAGATGCCAAAGAACATCTCTTGTGTCTTTGTGATTTCAATCATGATGGCACTATTGACCAATGGGAAAGAAAGAAGTGTTTTTGTGACTTTAATCATGATGGCGTAGTGAGTCTTCAGGAAAGAATGAAATGTCTTTGCATTTGCGATCTGAATCATGACGGTGTTATCGATGACAAGGAAAAAGAACGTTGTTATTGTGACCAAAATCACGATGGTACAATTGATGATCAAGAATGGAAGTTATGTCATTGTGATTTCAATCATGACGGGATAATAGACCAAAGTGAAGAAAAATTATGCCATTGTGATTTTAACCATGATGGTGTGGTGAGTGAAGAAGAATGGAAATTGTGTCGTTGCGACTTTAATCATGACGGAATAGTTGATAAATCAGAAGCATTGCAATGCCACTGCGATTTAGATCAGAATGGAATCATCGATGAACAAGAAATGAAATTATGCCATTGCGATTTTAATCAAGACGGTATAATCGATGCTCAGGAAAAGGAACTATGTCATTGTGATTTCAATCACGATGGTTTAATCGACGAAGATGAAAAGAAATTATGTCATTGTGATTTCAATCAGGATGGTGTAATTGATGGCAATGAAAAGGAATTATGCCGCTGCGACCGTAATCAAGACGGCATCATTGATGAGCAAGAAAAGGAATTATGCCGCTGCGACCGTAATCAGGACGGCATCATTGAC
>JAAUSR010000136.1 GCA_012032555.1 Thioploca sp. | reverse complement strand
ATTTAATAAATTTCATTATTTTATAGTAACATAGATAAAACAACAATATTTAACATTTTGGTCGGTTTCAATGGTGGGCAACAAAAACACGTTGCCCACCCTACCTGGCTACTTGGCTAAGTCAATTAGGCTGCTTTCTTAATTGGTTTACCATAACGTTGACAATAAAAACGAATACATTCTGGCGCAATATCAATGGTATTTTCATTATATTCATTGGTTTGTGAATCGTACCAATTTAAGGAATGATTTCCCTGTGCGAGAGCAAATCTTTCCTTGTCTTTGAGTACTTGAAAAACAGTACCCTCTTTAGAAGAACTTAGGAGTGGTTCAAAATCTAATTCATAAATAGAAACATCCAGTTCTTCTTCAAACCAGATTCTCAAAGTATATTCCCCTAAGTAATCTACTTTTAAAATACCTTTTTCTGAGGCAAAGTTATGATTATTAGAGAAATCGAGCCATTCATTCCAATTCATGATTCAAATTCTCCTTTTAGCCAACAATTCTGACTGGTAATCCCTGTTTTGCGTTTTCCCATTCTCTAAGTAATTCTTCTTCAT
Source organism: Thioploca sp. (assembly GCA_012032555.1). GTDB lineage: Bacteria > Pseudomonadota > Gammaproteobacteria > Beggiatoales > Beggiatoaceae > Thioploca. Next base: position 5,973 of record JAAUSR010000136.1, on the reverse strand, counting down.
GAGCTGCTACCCAAGCTTCAATTAATTTTTTTAATTTGGGTGGCAAAGAACGACCGGGTAACAGCCATTGACGGGAGCTAATTTCTAAGCGATAGCTGCTAACATCTTGCTGATATTTAACATGAACATGTGGTGGAGCGTGATCAGCATAATTAATATAGCAAATCATAGCTCCTTTTTTAAAGGGGTGTGATACCGGTGGCATTTATTTTTTCCCTTATGACTTGATAATAGTGGACAACAACACGTTGCCCACCCTACCTAGCTGTAAAGAAATAACAGCCGCCCCGTACCCGATAACGACGATAATTAGACATTGACAGTTTCAGTAATTTATTAGTTTAATGTAGGGTGGATAAGGCCTTGGCCGTCATCCACCAGCAACCAGAATAAAAAACAATGGTGTATGGCGCTTCGCTTATACACCCTACGCAGGCTCGCTACTTGGCTTCAATATCATAAGGTATTAAGAACGGATTAACCTGGATGTCAATCTTTGATAAAAAACTCTCAATTAGTACCTTATGTTCCTCTATGGGAATATCAAGATTAGGGTTAATGATTTCACGTGGGATCTTCATACCCAAAGGATCTTGTTCATCTCTCCGGTAAGTTTTCTCAAGTTTTTTTAAAATTTTTTCTCGCCACTTAATATATTCTGCATCTGAATCTAAAACATGCAAGGCCACCTTGTCGGCAAACGCAGCTTCTGCTTCTGGACTCTCATCCTCTATGCCATAGAGTGTGTTAAGAACAGTCATGAGTGCTAAATTAATCGCACCTCGTATATTTCCTTTCCAATTCTCATCTTCCAGCTCTGGTGGTGCTTTAAATTGATTTGTCATAATATATGTCCAACATGCCTCCAGATATTGCAACGGTATAGGATCTTCTGAGATACGATTAAATCGACACACAACCCATTCAGTGCAGCCTATAGCAAAGCTTGCAACAGCTCTAAGGATAATTTAGAAAGTCGATCAAGTATTTCATCATCAGCTTCACCAACTACTTCATAAGGGTCCCAGTCATCCCAGTCATATGACATCGACAGTTCACCAAGATGACTTAACGGAAAAAAAGATAAATCTAATGACATATTAATTACCATTATTCCATGATTCGTTTGGGCATATTTCCACCTTGTTGCATTTCCCTTTGCCACCCTCTCCTTTGTTAACTTCATTAATCAATCTTTGGCAGTCAGGGCAAGGCTTTTTACTTACACTGATAAGCAGTTTTCCTTTGCCACCATTTCGAAAGAAATCTTCAATTAGTTTTGCCTCAGCATGTCCTTCTTTTGGTCTTGCTTGGCCTGTAGCATACTTAAACTTTTTGGGAGACTTATCGCAGGTCTTTACATTTGACTTTTCTCCTTCTTTAATTCCCTTGGCAAAATTTCCGTATGTTCCATTGTATTTATCGCCGACTCTAACCGAACTCGCAGATGCCTTTGTTGTTGCTTTACCTCTAAATATCGTCGAACCTACAGCAATTGTTGCCTTGTTTTTTTTTGGAGTTTGGTAGCTTACCCTTTAGAGCAGAGCGTTTGCTTTTAAGCAAATCACAATCAGGTACCTGATCTACCGCCATATTGTCAATATGAGAAGTCATTGAACCGTTAGAGGAAGAACCATGATTATGAGTAGTTAGATCAAGATGTCGAACAACGTTTTCTCCCTCAAATTTTACATTCACTGACCAGCTGGTAAAATAAACTTTACCTTTTATCTTGCTGGTAACAATTCCTTTCTTTGGAGCATTGCCTGCTTCATTCCCCGTACTCTTCTTAAAATAAGACTTATTCTTAAGCATCACCTCCTGACCGCTAATCTTAACATTCTTGCTTCCCTTCGTCGTATCCTTAGCAAAAGCTGTATTTGGATAAGGTACAGGCACTCCCGGCGGTGTTGCCGGTGTCTGAGGTGGCGTAAAACACACATCAGGAAACGCACAGATAGACTTGCCATCCGCCTTCTTACAAGAAATTTCTCGCCCATTCGCAAAGACGTCATTAGCCATCATATACCTCTCACAACTTATTGATAAGACAACACTAAAGCGCCTCGTTGACCATCATCATTTCCCACATGTCCCCAGTAAACGTATCGGCTTCAACCAGCGGTACTTGCTTTTCAGCTAATTGCAGTGGTTCATATCGCTGGGGGAAGCTAAAGGTACCCTTAATCGCTACCACGAGTAATTCACGCCCATCCGGACGTAATCCCATGGTATAACCGGCTTGCATCTGAGTAGCGTTGAGTAATTCCATAGCACTTAATTCATCTGTACCGAACTAATCCGGCCTACCTAGCTGTAGATTGATATTTCAAATGGTCGGTTTCACTGCGTTACACCGACCCTACCTGGCTGGCTGATTTGATTAGATTCCAACGAATTAAAAAATCGTTGTCGTTTTGGGGTAGTGTCCAGATGCAATGCAGATGATCCGGCAAAAGTACCCAAGCATTAATCGTGAAGGGGTAATGTTGTTGCGTTTTAATGATAGCGTTTCTCAAGAAAAGGCGACCAGTTTCATCGTGAAATAGCAACCGCCGACGGTAAGTAACCACCGTGAAGAAATAAATATTTCCGCCCGTTTTAGCTCGTCGATAGTTTGATATTTCCAGTAGGGTGGGCATAAGCGAAGCGTTGCCCACCAGAAAGAGTATCACGACGTAATTTAATAAATTTTATTATTTTTTATAGAAACGTAGATAAAACAACAATATTTAACATTTTGGTCGATTTCAATGGTGGGCAACAACAACACGTTGCCCACCCTACCTGGCTCGTTCCGGTTTCTTACGTTGATGGCAGTGACCCTACGCTAGCTGGCTACGTGGGTTAGAAAACTTTCTTCCATTCATAACCATCATAGATCAGAATATTCCTTTCTCCTACGGACCACAAAAAATTATCATTAGCATGTAAATAACTTGTCGTTAGATTTTCACCCAATCTAGTATCTACTTTTTCTATCTTTTTCCCATCAAAAGTATAAATTGACGAATTATCCGCCATATAAACTTTACCCTTAAAATATTCTATTCCCCAAAGAGTAGAATTAATAACATCTTGTTCGATCACTGTCCATAAATCCATATTACCTTTAATGAAAATACCATTTCCACCGCATATAAATGTAGAATCAGGTGACACACATTTAACTTTCTCAAGTTTAATATTTGTTGGGCTATCTAGTAATCTCCATATTATTCCATCAAACCTCCAAATTTCTCCTTTAAACCCAACTGCATATAATTCGTTCTCACTATAGCCATCTATGCTTTTAAATCCACCTATACTATCAATATTCCTATTTCCTCGTATTCCATTATCCCAACGCACCCAAGTATTTTGAGCAGTTCGTTTATATACTTGTCGCCCCATACCAACAGCATACACCGAATTAGAAATTTCTTTAATTTCAAGAACAGCCCTTAATGAGTTTGGTCCGTCCTCTTGGGTATCCAGATATTCCCAACTAAATCCTTGAGATGTTGCGACATGTATTGCACCATCTGGGCTAAGAGCAAGTACCTTACGTTTTGGTTCGCTAATAACACAATGAGAAGGAACAATCGTTGGAATCATGTATTGTCCCCATTCACCCGCATACCAACGTAACATAATAGTATGGTTCACTTCTTGATTATCTAAAGATTTAATAATTGCTTTTACATAAACAAAATCATCAGAATATATATATACACCAGTAAAAGCAAAATCAGTGATGTATGTGTCCAATACTTCGCTTAGAGTCATTAACCATGCCTCCCAATTCAACCGTAACCAAGCTTTCCTTTTAAAATAGATTCAGCTTCTCCCCTTAGTAATCTTCCATCGTTAGTTGGATCATTTTTAGCCAAACTTTGTCGTTTTGGTTTATTTAACTCTCTTTTCCCATCTTCTCCATAAAAAGCATCAAGCTGAGCTTCGAGGCATTGTTGGCAACAATTAGAATCTTGAAAGGTCATATCATGCGCCATAATCGCAGTACTTTTTCCCGCATCATAATCCCATACCTTACCTTGATTTTCCCCACCGGTTAAAAAAGATTCTTCTCTTAAAGCCTGAACACCATGCATTTCTCCATGTTCTTTCTCGTACCTCCCACCATCAACACAAACTGTTGGAGCATTTTGATAAAAAGCATTAGAACCTGATGTATTTCCATTCCACGTAAAATTAGGATTACCTTTTGTCCAATGATCCTCAATCATATGATGTCCAGTATTACCATTTTTACAACACCAATCTTTATCTGCGCTCTTTGGAGGAAGAAGGCATTTCTGGGCCTTCTTACATTTATCTGTACAATTATCTACCGTTTGTCCCTTACAAGATGTTTCTAAATTAGAAATTTCATTTTGACACGCTTCTTCAATAACCATAATTTGTTCATCAGTATAAGGCCAAGGAGGAGCATTTCCTGGATCAGATCCATGGTTATGCGTTGTCAAATCCAAATGCCGCACGACATTTTTTCCCTCAAACTTCACATCCGGCGACCAACTCGTAAAATACACCTTCCCGGTAATTTTACTCGTTACAACTCCCTTCTTAGGTGCATTCCCCGCTTCATCCCCCGTACTTTTCTTAAAGTGAGATTGATTCTTGAGCATGACTTCATTGCCACTAATCTTGACCGTCTTGCTTCCCTTCGTCGTATCCTTTGCAAAAGCAGTATTAGGGTAAGGAATCGGTACTCCCGGTGGCGTAGCGGGTGTTTGAGGTGGTGTAAAACATACATCAGGGAAGGCACAAATTGACTTACCATCAGCCTTTTTACAGGAAATTTCCCGTCCATTCGCAAACACATTATTAGCCATCATACACCTCTCACAACTTATTGATAAGACAACACTAAAGCGCCTCGTTGACCATCATCATTTCCTACATGACCAAGTATTTTAGGTCCATCCACATATCCTTTACGACACGCTAACCAAGCCACAATTAAAATCACTGGCACTGTTGCTGCTCCCACTTCGCCAATACAATCAGCCGGATGCCAAATATCAAATTTTTCTTTACGTTTCCGTAACAACCTTGTCAATGCTAAAGCCGATTCTTTAAAATTATATTGTCCACCAGCCGCATCGGTGATCCGAAAATCTAAATCCCCCATATCATAACTGGCTTCAGCTAAAGCCTCCCGAATGGCTGCAACTAAACCTTCCGCCCGCAAAGGCAATTCTGAGCCTTCAAATGCCTTTTCCATTCCCAAACCTAACCCTAAACATAATAATTGCGGTACAGCATTCGATAGTGGTTTACCAACTAAAATTGCTGCGGCAGCTTCTCCAGGAATAAATCCATCAGAATTTTGACTGGTAAGTAACTTTTCTTGTTCTTCATAACCTTGTAACGTAGCTGCAACTAATAAACTATCTACACCGGCTATCATTACTGAAGACAATTTTTCTTCGGTAATTAATTGACGGGCTTGACGCAAAGCCGTTACCCCACTCACTCGTCCTTCTGCAATCACGCTAGACTTAGGATGAAAAGCTAAACCAGTTTCGACTTGTAATTCTGTCAACAAACTCTGATCTAAACCCGCTAAACGTCCCGGTCGCTCCGTTTCAGCGACACATAACAATAAAGGCACTCGCTTTAAATCCAAAGCTGGTACTTGATTGGCACATTCTCGTAACGCTAACGCTAACATTTTTAGTAGTTTGGTTCGACCACGCCAAGGTTGTTCTAACGGTACGCTACATCCCATAATCCATTCACCGCCACTATCAATAAAACGAGTTTCTTGAAAATTATCGATAGCACAACGAATTGCTGCACCAGCCGCTGGGGCAGTCAGTCCTACGCCACTGACCATACCGACGCTTAAAATTGCTAAAGCTGGCGCTGTCATTCTTCTTGATCTGCTGGTGGTTTACGTTTAGATCGAGTTAAAGCTGCTAAGGATGGATAATAAGTTTCCCAATCTGTCTGGCTCGCCACCAACCG
>JAAUSR010000135.1 GCA_012032555.1 Thioploca sp. | reverse complement strand
GGCATCTTGAGCAGCGCCGCTGAACAACTGTTGCGCCGGCTCACCTAAGACCAACCCATACGCCTCAAAAGCACGAGTGAGCCGTTGAGATAGGGTAGGGCAAGTTATGCCTTGATAAGTAGAATTTGTTACGGTTTGAGCGCTGTGCTCAAACCGTTATCGTTAAAAACGCTCAATTTTTCGTTTTTTTAGCGGGAATGGGGGGGGTTACCAGACCTATTCTGGGCATTTTGCAAAAGGCTCTATCAAATAGTAATTAGCAACAATTCACGAATGTCATCTCGGTGGTGAACTGATAGTGAACCGGGATACCGGGGTCTTCCCACGCCGAAAAAGGTGTTTTGAAAGTATTCAGCGCTGGTGGCAACCGTGGTCTCCTTTAAGATTTTGATGCATAACATTATACTAACCGTTCACTTTAATGAACTGATGGTAGTACGATAGCTCTGAGGATTCCATAAATAGTTTGCTTTCCAATCATCAGGTGAAGGAGGGCTTCCTTCGAGTTGCTTGACTGACAAGCTGTCGGTATCTTTCAGGAATTTATTACACTGAGTGATAAGTAATTTACTCGCATCGAAAAAAGTAGTGGGTAATACTATAAGTCCTTCAGTGACATCTTGATCTGGAGAAGAAATCTCCACTACGCCGTCGATACCAAATCGCGAAGAAGCATTGATAACTTGTTTTAAGGGTTCGGAAGATAAATTATAAATCCCAGTAGTCGTGATATTGATATTACCACCCTCACCACCGACAGCTTGAGCAAAAATGTGACTGTGGTCAAAAATAATAAACGCCGATTTTAACGCAATGTTACCACCATTGCCCGCTTCAGCACGAACACTGGTGGTAATATTGCTGTCGGTTAATTGCAGGTAATTGGGTACCGTGATTTTAATATTTCCTCCATCCGCTCGAGCGGTTGAAGCACGTATTGAACCTTGTTGCATTTTTAATTTATCAGTTAGAGTAAGTTCAATATCACCAGCATTACCTGTACCGTTACTACTAACCGAAAGCGCACCGCCATCAGCGAAAGTGAGTTGACCCGTTGTTATTTCCACATCACCACCTCGACCAGAACTGCTGTTATCAGTAGCGGCAGTTATGCCAGTGTTATTACCTTTAATTTTAATTGCTTGGTGAGCCATAATTTCAATATGACCCCCAAGACCACTACCAATCAAGGTATTCGTCCGAATAGTCCCACCTTCAGCCAGTTTTAAAGTATCAACCTGGAGATTGATATTGCCAGCTTGACCTTCAAATACAGTCAGTGTTTGAATGGTTCCGCTTTGTTCTATAATCAATTGAGGTGTCCACAGATTAATTTTTCCCCCAACACCATTCCGGGTAAATACATTGCTAAATAAGCCACTGGACTGATTCACAGTTGATGATTTACCTTGAATCCGAATGGCATCCGCTGCTGTTATCATCAATTGTCCGCCTTTACCTGCTCCTTGAACATGGCGTTGATCGCCTACCCCAACTGCAATTTGAGCACCATTACGTACCTCTAAAGTATTGACTTGTAAAGACAAGTTACCTGCTTCACCTTCACCGAGGGTATTGGCATTTAATTGAGCGTCCTGTTCGAGTCGAACTTGTGGTGCAGTGATATTAATTTGACCACCAGAACCACTGCTGGTGTTATTACTTAATATGGCGCTAGGAATGGGAAATAAACCCTGTTGATCTAAGCCACTGAGGAATAAACCTGATTTTAAAGATAAATTGATGTTACCAGCGGTACTTGCCGTATGACTAGTACTGGCAATTTGTGAACCGGCGGTTAATTGTAATTGTTCTGCTTGAATATCAATTGGACCGGCAGTACCGGTTGCTTGGCCAAATAAGTTGTTATCAGCCACCTCGGTGGTAATACGAGCAGCATGGGTAAGGGACAATTCCTTATCCACCTGAATGGTAATGCCGCGTCCCGGCTGATCGCCCAAGGTGTCTGCAAAAATCCAACCGCCCTCTAAAAAAAATTGCCCCGCACGGATAAAAACCGCACCCCCACCGCGACCACTCGTTTGTAAATTACCGACTAATTGTCCAGTTGTGTCTGTATCACTTATTCGCACTGTGCCATAATCGGTAAAAGCACTATCCGTTAATTGTTGGGTATCAACCGGCGCTTCTCCAGCAGAATCAACACTAATTATATTGATATGACTACCAAAAGTATCTACAACACTATCCTGAATCGTTATATCGCCACCGATAAATGCTAGGGTGTGATTAGGATTGGCTGTTCTTTGAATAGTCTGTTCAATATCAGTTGGACTGATCAGATTTAACTGGCTGTTTTGTACTATGATTGGCGAAGGCTGATCTAAAAAACCAAATGTCGTTGGTGCAGCCACTGAGAGTAAAGAATTATTTGGCATGGTGGCGTTAAACTGCCCGGTAGTTCCTAATCGCAAATAATCAGCTGTACTCAAATATAATGACGCTGGCACATCGATCTGAGCTTGTGAACCAAATAAAATACCTGCCGGATTAATAAAGTAGAGGTTTGCCTGCGGTATTTGTGAACGCAATAGACCATTAAGATGAGAGGGTTGTCCACCGGTGACTCGATTAATAACATTATTAATCGTCGCTGGACCAGTAAAGGTAGCACTTTCGGTTGAGTTGAGATTAAAGCGCTCAAAGCTGTGAAAAAGATTATCTCCTACTTGTTGTCCTAATGGCGCGTCAATAACAAAATTCGGTCCCGGTAAGGAACCGATGGTACCTAAACTTCCATCTAAGACAACCTCTCCATGAGCCAATGAAACGACACTCAACCAACTAAATCCCGTTATTAAGTGACAACGCATTATTTTTAGAGCCTTATATTGAGTGATTAGAATCAATAATCAGAAAATAAATGCTTTATGTACAAAACATTAGCTAGCTATAAAATGATTACTCATTGATAAAATATCCGAGATACAATGACATTGTATAACACTTCGAGCGGGTATAACAAAAATAACCGCTATTTTTCTTCTTGCTGTCGTGCCCACATAGCTGCATAAACTCCATTAGCATTTAATAACTCAATATGAGTACCACGTTCAATAATTTGTCCTTGTTCCATAACTAAAATCTGTTGAGCATCCACAATGGTTGAGAGACGGTGAGCAATCACTAAAGTGGTGTGATTCATAGCCACTTCGGATAACGCAGTTTGGATGATCTGTTCAGAATGAGAATCTAATGAAGAAGTCGCTTCATCAAAGATGAGAATCTGAGGACGTTTTAACATGGCCCGCGCAATGGCTATTCGTTGCTTTTCACCACCAGATAATTTTAAACCCCGTTCGCCTACAGTCGTATCATAGCCTTGCGGTAAAGATTCAATGAAGGAATGAATGTTTGCTAATTGAGCAGCTGTTACTATTTCCGCTTGACTTGCTTGCGATCGAGCATAGGCTATGTTGTAACGAATCGTATCATTAAATAATACCGTATCTTGGGGAACTACACCAATAGCAGCACGTAGACTAGCTTGAGTAACATAGCGAATATCTTGGCCGTTGATTAAAATACGGCCGGTAGTCACCTCATAAAAACGCAGTAACAACCGTGCAACAGTGGATTTGCCAGCACCACTTGCGCCCACAATAGCGACTTTATGTCCAGCCGGGATGGTAAAACTCAGCGGAGATAAAATAGGTCGATTCGGTTGATAATGAAAACTTACCGCCTCAAAACGAATTGTTCCACCATTAACTTGCAAAGGCTGCGCTTGGGGATGATCTTGAATTTCAGGTTGATTATCGAGTAATTTGAACATTAAATCCATATCAGCTAAGGCATATTTAATAGAACGATAAACCACACCCAAGAAATTCAAAGGAATAAATAATTGTAATAAAAAGGCATTAACTAAAACTAAATCCCCTAAACTCATCTGACCCGTAATCACCCCCCGGCTAGCCAACAACATAATTAAAGTTACGCCTATCGCAATAATGGCAGATTGTCCAAAGTTAAGTGCTGACATAGAAGTTTGACTTTTGACTGCCGCTAGTTCCCATTGAGATAAGGTGTTATCATAACGCTGTACTTCAAAAGCTTCGTTGTTAAAGACTTTGACAGTTTCATAATTCACTAAACTATCAATAGCTTGATTATTCGCTTCTGACTCTTTAGCATTCATAATATGACGAAATTCCATACGCCATTCTGTGACGGCAAAAGTAAATATGACGTAGATAATAACGGTTAGAAAAGTAATCAGCGCGAATTGGATATCATATTGAGAAAATAAAATCAGCGCGATAAATAAAAATTCAGCTAAGGTTGGAATAATCTGAAAAATCATGTAATTTAGAATAGAGCTGATACTACGGGTACCACGTTCTAAGTCACGAGAAATAGCGCCAATTTGTCGTTCAAGGTGAAATCGAAGAGATAAATTATGTAAATGGGTTAATACCTGATTAGAGAGATGTCGCATGGCGCGATAACGAACTTTAGCAAAAACCGCATCACGTAACTCGTTAAACAGCGAACTTGACAACCGTAAAATGCCATAAGCCGTCAGTAAAGTAATTGGTAAAGCGGGGGTGGTTTGTTGAGTTTTATCAAGCACATCAACAATATATTTCAACACGATTGGGACGCTGACATTGGCCATTTTAGCCAAAACTAAAAACAGCAGTGCCAAGAGTACCCGTCCCCGATAATCCCAAATATAGGGTAACATATTGGGTAAATTTTTACGGTCACGTCGGTCAGGGTGAGCTTTGGTAGTATAACGATAACGAGTCATGATATTGCGCATATAAGGTTGATCAATTTTGTTATTACTTTTATAGTATAAACTTTTACGGAGGGAAATATGGGCTATTCATTTTTGAAAAAATGGGGTAAATATGGTGTTAGCAGTTTTATATTAGGTTATGCTGCAATCCATGTTTCGTGGGCAGCAACTTGTAGTGAGGCTGAAGCTTTAAAAACCTGGCAAGATAAAGGTGATTATCGCAGTGCCTTACAAGAATTAGACAATTGCTTAAGTGCTCAACAATCGTTTTCTAATCAGGATATTGACTTATTTAACCAATTACTTAAACAAGTTCTCGCACCCAATACCGCAACTTCACTAGAAGAAAGTTATCGTAATTTCCAAAGTGTGTTAAAAACGCACTTACTAGGTACTTTAGGGTTTGAATTTGCAGACTATTTTAAAACCAATCCTAAAGAAGACAGCAAATTATTTGCTGAAATTCGTCAACCTGATGAGAAATACTATTTCTACTATGATACTGGTCGTGTCGTATCACATTCTCGTGGGATTGCACTGACAGACAAAGCCTTATTTTGGAAAAATTTAACGGGTGAGCCACAGCGGTTAGGATTTGATGACATTAACCATATGACGTTGGTTTATGAACTGGGCTTGTCCTTAACTGGTTGGGAAATCCGGGTAAATCAGGACGAAGCTAATGATATTCGTCTATCTGGTGTACCTGATAATGTCATACAACCTTTGGTATCGGCAATAATTTACTTTATCAATGCCAACAAAACCACGCCAGCAAAAGAAATGATCCGTTTGGAAGTAGCTGACAGAGAAATTGCTATTCTAGCGGGTTGGGTAACACTTTGTCGTGACAAATACACTAGTCAGGCTGATCCCCTCAAGGATTTACAAACACTGGATACTTGTTTAGTTAATTATGGTAAAGATTTTAAGTTATCACAAACTGATAATGAACTAGTCCACCAACTCACTGGCCAGATTTTAAGCCAAACTAACCTCGACCTCGAAGCCGGATACAGTCATTTTCAAGCGATATTAGCAACTCACTTTTTTAGTGATTTAAAGTTGAATTTTAAAGATAATTTTGATCCCCAACGACAAGCTGAACTATTTAAAGAAGCCAATACGGCTGGTGATCCTTACTATTTTTACTTTGACACCGGCAAAGTAGCGGCTGATTCTAGAGGAATTGCGCTGACTAATAAAGCCATTATTTGGAAAAATTTATTAGGTTCTTCAGTAAGCTGGGAAAATATAACCGGTTCTGCCAATCAATTATCTTTTGAGAAAATAACTCACATCAGTTTAATTCATGAAATTGGGTTAGCTTCGATAAGTGGTTGGAAATTACGGCTTAATGAAGATGAGAAGAATGATATTGTTTTATCGCAATTATCTGCAGACAATGTCGAGTTATTTGCTGCTACACTGGTTTATTTTATCAATGTTGCTACCCATACTCAACTAGCGCTGCAAATTCCTTCAGCTACTCAGGAGGTATTAACTAAAACCTTCTTAGAAAGACATCCCCAAATTAAATCGGTAACCGATTCGGTTTTTGGCTTATTTATGCCTAAATCAATTGATGAAAAAGCGGCACCATCGACTGAAGATTCAGCAACCGTTCCAGCTACTGAAAACTCCACTACGGAGGCAACACCAACAGTGGATAAAGATTCAGAGCCGGTTCAAGATTCAGCAAAGGAAGCAACGGTTTCACCTTCACCAGCTAGTGAACCTGCCGAACCATCAACTCCTGAGGATTCAGTTACTCAAGAAACCAGTCCGGCTGACACGGAGAC